>JANQFQ010000150.1 GCA_028277765.1 Desulfobacterales bacterium | reverse complement strand
CATTATCATATACAGCTCAAGAAAGCAAGGCTTTTTAACAATATTAACAATATTTTCAAATATTTATGCAGCATTATGACTTTTTACGGGTTTATCAATCTTGAAAGCTCGAGATTTTTCGAAATCCTGCGGACAGTGTGGGATAAAACGATGTTTCCTATCTCTTCTGTAGTAAAAACCTTTACGGTGTTCCGATCCAAAGTCAGCAGGAAAATTTTCATTCTGGTAAGCCTTTTTTCTTAAACAACCAATTTTACCACAAAACTGCCCGATTAAGGTTTAAAATGAGCCTTTTTTTCAACTCTTTTTTTATATTATTAGACCGTTACCGCGGCCCGACCCCACATTCTACATTCTCACATTCTCACATTCTTCTCAGGGATATGAGTGGTAAGCATAGCTAACCAACCGCACTGAGTTCATTTATGGACGGTGTTGCGAAAGCTTTAAAGAAAAAAGATGGCAAAGTTGTTCTCGTTAATATTGACGCACAACCATGTCCTTGCTATAGATACTTTTCTGAAAAGCAAATTTTTATCCTTCGTCAAAAATCAGATCCACCCGTATTGCAACTCAAAAAGGAGGAGAGGATGGCCATAAACAAACGAATTAACGATCTCACCGATCATGCTTCGGTGCTTCCATACGCGAGTGAGTTATTTGGCGTTTACCAGCCGCTGCTGGGATGGCGTTCACAACGCAGTGAAGAACGCTTTCAAAAAGGCTTTTCAAAAGATAAACTCCAACTCCTTGAACGCCTGAAAACCGAGTTTTTGGGATTGGTCGATGTACAGTATGGGGATAATAATCAGGTGAATATTGAGATCAAACCTGGAGTTCTGGAGACCGGGAAGTTCCACTCATTTGATAGTGTGGTACTGGAACAGTTATCCCTAAAGCTTCCCCCGGAAGAAATAACCAGGGTCTCTACCTGGCGAAAGGTCATCACGTCAACCAATATAGACACCATTTTAAAAGAGGACGTTACCAAAACATATACGGAAGCTTATTCGGAGTTATCAAAACCACAGACTCGTGTTGCCGCTGCCTCCGGAATAGCACCGGCAGACTCGATATCCGAAGCAACAGCTCCTTCTCATGCAAGGATAAAAGTCGCGGCCTTTGAAGGCCAGCTACAATATGAGTCATCCATAGCAGGTGCATTGCTTTTTTTGGTGAAGTCAAGAAAGTACAAGATGCTGAACGAGATATTTTATAACACCAAAGACAATAAAGACAAAGCAGGCAAGCTAATTCGTATGTTTTCCGCCAAAAACAGTGTTGAAGCATTTCTGAATATCAACAACCTGGACCCTCAAGATAGAGACCAGATCAGTGATGTGTCTTTATCTCCAATTAGTGTTGTTCATTTGTTCAGACAATATTTTTTTGAACTGGATACTTTTTTAGGCACGCCTGTAAATCATGTATGGCTTAGCCCGGGTTCCAGTGTTGAACTCTATGAGATACATACACGCAAAACAACCGTAGAAAGAACCCTGGAAACCTCTCTGGACCTTCTAACAAAATCCGAGCAGACAACTACCACCCAGGATGAAATCTCTGATGCTATAAAAGAGAACAATGCTAATGATATAAAACTAGGTGCCAGTGTAACAGCCTCATATGCTTCTATTGAGGCCAGTTCCAGCTTTGATTATAACAACTCTCAGCAACGGGCCAGGGAAAACACCCATAAAAAAATGCGCCAGCAAACCGAAAAACTTTCCTCAGAAATTCGTAAGAATGTTAAAACCACCTTTAAGACCACCACTGAGTTTACCGATATTGCCAGCACAAGGCATCTCCTTGCCAACGACACAGATAAGCTGATTAACTATGAGATGAGAAGAAAAATGCGGCAGGTAGGGGTGCAGGTACAAGACATCGGAACATACCTGTGCTGGCAAACATATGTGGACGATCCTGGAAAAGAACTGGGATTGGGAAAACTGATTCACATTGCTAAACCCGCGGAGCTGGATGGTATTCCTCATCCGGAAACAATACCCATGCTCCAACCATTTCAAGAACAGAAAATGATCACCATTCCCTTTATACCTGTTGATGGCGGGGCAGATAAGGAAGGCGAAGTATATGAACATGGTATAGAGGTAGACGATTCGGAATGGTTTGGTGAGCTCGAAAAAATAAAGGCTGATTTCATGCAGGAATTTGTATGCCCCAAGTCAAACTATACCTTGATTAATGTTGAATTTGATCCGGGCGGAAAACCTCTGGTTGTTTCCAGAAGTAGTATTACAAATAGCAATGGAAAGGCCTCATTTAATTTGCACCTGGACTCGGTAGACTTTGAGGGGCGAAGCAGTATCCTGCTAAAGGTTGTTCTGCATTGGTCGCCTACCGATGCTGCCAATAAGGCTATCAGCGAACAAAACGAGGCCCGGCTGGAGGAGTTAAAGGAGAGAGAAAAAGCAGAGTATGAAAAAGCCTATGTAGAAACTGTAAAGGAAAGAGTGACTGCAACCAGCAAAATTATTTCTCGCAAAAGCGATGAACTAAGGGAAGAGGAGCGTATTGTTATCTATCGGAAATTGGTTCAGGATATGCTATTAAGGGGTGTTCCCCTTCCTGATGATCATACACGGCATGTAGCGGCTGAACTGATCAACTCGATATTTGATATTGACAAAATGCTCTATTTTGTTGCCCCGGAATGGTGGCGCCCTCGGTTACACCGTAGCAAGCAACAATTGCAGCCTACATCGAATATTGAACCCGTAACACTTCCTGTAACCAGGTCTCTTTCTGTTTTGCACAAAGGATTGCACAAAAAAATGGATCTTATTTCGAGTAGTGTAAATAGCAATGTATTAAGCCCAAATACCGCAGGCTGGGGTGGTATCAACGACAATGAAAGAGATAACTACTACATAACCGAAGATTCCGAACCGACTAAAATAGGAAGTTCTTTGGGTTGGTTGTTGCAACTTGATGGCGACAACATGCGAAACGCTTTTTTAAATGCTCCCTGGGTAAAATCAGTAATACCCATCCGTCCCGGTAAAGAAGAAGCAGCAATAAACTGGCTCAAAGGCGTGGAAGGGATGAACGGAATAACCGATGATGTAATCTATCATACCAGCAACCCGGACGAGAAAGATATGGATGGAAATCCATTAGACGGACAAAAGATGATTGATGTGCTCATGGACCTTGCCAGAAAAATTAAAAAGAAACATGAGGATGGAATAAAAACCGGTCAATACCCAAAGGAAGGTGAGGTCTCTGATCCTCAACTGGTAGACCCGGAAAATGTAGTAACTTCCACTCCCATTGACAGGGTCTACGAACATGGTTTTTATCCACTAAAGGGTAGCTTCAGGGTAAATGTAGACGATAATTATGAGATCTTTGATCAATGGATAGAGGTATTGCCCACTGACCAGGTTGTACCAGTGGAAGTAGCATATGACCCAAAAACCGGAAGACAATTGTAGAGGATGGAAACACCAAATAAAAAAATACGCCTTACTTTTCTTTTTGCTGACGAGTCAGCATTGATGGAGGATTTCAGGAAAAAGAGCTCAAAAAAAATGATCAAATGGGCGAATGACTTTTTCGGTAAATATGGATTTGAATTGGATGTTATACCAGACCCTGGCACCAGCAATATTCTCCAGATGAAAAAGTTCTGCCTTCTTAAAACCAATGGGTTTGAACCTGATAGCAACACATTTGACGATCTTCAGAAGATGATAATTAAAGAAAAAGCTCCTTACATTCGAGCGCTGGGTAGAATCTGGGATGAGATCGATGCACTGGAAATAAGGAAAAGGAATAAGAAAAAAGAGATTGATGAAACTCGAACTCAATTAAACAATCTAGCCCCGGACGATATAGTCGAACGGGAAAAAACGCAGAAAATATTAATTGATTTCTATGAAGAACACAAACAAATCATAGACGCGATAGATAGTAAGCGGCAAGAAAATAAAGAGATAAATGCTGCCCTTGATTCCATCGATGAAAAATACATAAAAGAGAAAGAAAATTTGGATTTTACCATTGAAGCCAGGTTACAGATTGGTCAAAAAATACTCGAGACGATACCTATGACAGGGCTGAAGTCCATGTATGAGCATCTCGCCATAAACGACAATGCCAGATTGAAGATAGTTTTTTGTAGATTCAGACTATCACCTTTTGTATTGAATTTGAAAATGAGAGTGCCGGATCAACCAAGCGGAGCAACAATATCAAAAAACGGAGCAACCAAACTAAGTATCAATTTTAACACATACAACCGTCAATACCTGTGGGATGGTCCATTTATTCTCATCAATGTGAGCCGTTATGATGATATAACCTTAGCACACGAGCTTGTGCACGCTGCTGGTCGGAGTCATATTCCTCCCAAAAAGGAACTCAAAAAATTTCATGAATGGTCGAGAGACTGGTCTTTAGATCCTAAATCCGGAGAAATCGAAATGGGTAACAGTTATAATTATGTTAGCGGAGGATACTATGATGGCGCCCCTAATGATATCATTAACTATAACTCAAAAGGTAAAAAACCCTCTGAGGTAATATTGACCGATAAGGACAAAAAGAATTTTGAGGATGTTTTTTTTGTTAGAGACACTCCTAATCCTTAGGAAAAGGATCAACATCTTCTTTTGACGTTTGGCGGTTGTTTTGATGATTTTTAACATTTTTATTTCTTTCTTGATCTGTACCATAGATCTTTCAATTTTTTTAGCCACGAATGTCACGAATAACCGCGAATTATAAATAAAGATGTTTCCTATCTCTTCTGTATTAAAAACCGTTACGGTGTTCCGATCCAAAGTCAGCAGGAAGAATTTTCTGGTAAGCTTTTTTTCTTAAACAGCCAATTTTACCACAAAACTGCCCGATTAAGGTTTACCCTGTTAAATGCTGCTCTGCAGCCCCCTATGGGGATTTAACAGGGTCAAAAACCAGCCTTTTTGTGCTCATTTGTAATTTTATCATACAGTTAGCCTCATTTGACATTATAATAACAATCTATTCCCTATGAGCTTTAGACCGATTCAGCACTGGTGTGATCTTTTTCATAGAACAAATGTGACCTAAATCATAGGAAATGTAACACTATAATGATATGTGTAAATCAATTTTTGATTTCATATTAAACTGACCGATCAAAAAATTTTTAAAGGAGAAAAAATGAAAAAGCTAAAAATATTATACATGCTTTTTTTATGTGTTTCTTATGTTTTTACGCCTGAAACAGGGAAAGCTGCAAAAATTGAAATTCAGGAATCCAGTGTTAAATCAGGAGAAGAAATACATGTTAAATTGATATCTGATCCGGATATGCCCTTTAATGGTAATGTAGAAATTTTTAAAGACCTGACAGCAGACGATATTAATAATAATTATTGGCCGGAAGACAATAAAGTAGGTTCGTTAATAATTAAATATGAACAGGATAAAGTTGAGACCGGAACGCTGTTTAATGTTACTAAGGATACATTGAACTATCCCCCGGGTCATTATTATTTTAAAGCCCTATTCAATAATAAAACAGAATTTGTATTTGATGATATCCAAATTCTGCCCATGGCGGATGATATATCAAACATCATACGGCAAAATATGATCTATAATAATCTGATCTATGCTATTTATGCCAATGACGGTACTTTAATACGAAGCAATTTATATGATCCTGTCTATCCTGTCGTATACCCGGATGAAATACTTGTTCTGGCGCTTAATCTAAATATTTTTAATAAATTCAAAAATGAAGTTACTGTAAGTTATAAATCAGCTGACGGTTTACATTACATGGATCGTATGCAAAGCCTAAAAGTCATTCGTGAGATGAATGCAGTTGATACGATTATCATATCCCCTGAATGCGGAACACCAAATTTATCTGCTTCTGATTATCCGGATGGAATTGCTTTAATATATCACCGAACGCCATCGCATCTTAAGTATTATGAAAATGACGGTATGTTGAAGTATTATATTCAAGGCAACTATGATCCGTCTTTTATTGGCTGCCAATTAAATCATTCAATGTTGATGATTCAATGGGATGATGAGCACAAATTCCCCCCGTTGCTATATTATAAAGAGTACATCATACAAAATTTTCCAGGGGAAGAACACAGAGTAGAATATCCGTTTGACGTAAGGCATGTGACACTTGTCAGGGTCGGTAATGCCCGTTTAACCAGTGATTTTGATCTGCACAACTTTAGCTCACATCTGGAACAAGCTTTTTATAAAGGGATAAAAGGATATTTTAAATTGATCGTAGATAATGAATATCATTATCCGCTGGTGAATGAAACAAACAAAGATATCATAAAAGACTGGTATAATAATGATGTCCCCAAAACACCCGATAAAACCGTACTGAATCTCAATGATCCGGATCAGCTTTATCTGGCTGGGCTGTGTTATTATTCCCAGTCAAATGGAAATGATTTTTCCAAATATGATACTTTAATGTCCAATCTTAAACAGATGTATCCCATACAATCCAATAACGAAGATATTACCATGTATTTATATGACAGTTCCTCACCGGCCAGGGGCCAAATTCATGGCGGAGAAGCGCTTTTTGTCAGAGTAACACAGCTTTTACCTACAGAGGTTTTTTATAAAAATACAAATGGCACCATCACCTATCATTTTGACCCCACACTTTGTACGGATTGTGATGGCGCGACCACTGCCAAAGAATTTATCAAATATCTGGCAACATCCGGATCAACTGCGCAGACCATGAGCACCACGTTACATGAACTGGGCCATGCATACTGGCGAAATAGAAGCGGAATAACGTTTCAGGATACTTCTGAAAAAATATCTCCATATTTAAAAGACGATGTTTACAGGGATTCTTCACTAAGCTTTTTTACACGGTTTGAATATATTTCAAGATCAAGAGATGTGGAAAAACTGAACTTGACCTTTGGCGATCAATATCTGGAAGAAATCTTAGAATCCTACGCACAGCCTGAAACTGAAATTAAATTCATATCTCATCCGGACAATGGAAATAACGAGATATATGTAAAACCCGGTGAAATCATCCGTTTTAATCTGACCGGCATAGCAAATAGTGGATTGTCTAGGATATGGTATGGCAATAAATCCGGACCTGTAGAGCTGCCATATCATTCTCCGGCAAATGCCGGAAGTCTTGCTTTTGATCCGTCAGAAGACCGGGTTAAAATAAAAACTTTAAATGCCAGAATGAGATTAAAGACTCCTGGAAAATACGTTTATCATTACATGGCCCGTAGTCTTTTATATCCTGTCCGCTGGCACAAACATCAGGCTGAAATCGGCACATTTACCATAATAGTTCAATAATATTTTGGACAACTCGGAGGCAAAATGAGACAAATACACTTTTTAAAAATTTTAGGGTTATGTTCTGTTATTATTCTATCCTTTTTTTGTACAGATATTTACGCGAAAAAAAATATACTGGTCGGTTCCTGGGGATTGAATGAGGGAGAAGGAACATTCATTTATGATTCCTCAGAGTATGAAAACCACGGTCAAAATTATTCTGCAGTCTGGCAATCGGGTTTTGAAGGCGCTTCTTTAAAGTTTAACGGTAAAAAGAGTTATATTCTTATTCCCCATTCAGACAGCCTGCTCTTAAATGATGAATTAACGATTTCCGCATGGATCAATCCTGATGAAATAAAAAATCAATATATTGTATACAAAGACTTGATATCAGGAGAGGAATCCCGGAGGGGAGGCGGTGTCTACTATTCTCTTGAAATGCATTCCGGAAAGATACGTGTTGTTTTAATAGATGAAAACAAACAGGAGCATATTGCCTATGGAAGTAAACCGGTCTCTTCCAATGAATGGCAGCATATTGCCGTGACATGGGATGGTGAAGTTATAAAAGTCTTTTATGATGGTAACCTAATCGGAGAAAATATATTTTCAGGCAAAATCTTCAGAGGTAGTGAAGGCGAAGTATTAATCGGGCGTTATAGGAAAAACTATTTTAATGGTTCGATTGATCAGGTCAAGATTTACCGGAATGCATTAAGCGAAAATGATATTGCAGGATTATATTCTCATGAGCGTCAATTTTATATGAATCCTTTACTGATGAGAACAGTTGCGGGCAATAAACTATACAAATATACAAATGATAAAGGCTGGCATAGATTTGAAACAAATATTACACAAGATTGGGACTATTTCTTCCCGGATGTTTATCAGGAATCTGAAAATGTTACAGCATTAATGAATATTATCGGCGTGCCAATGACGCCGACATCTGATGATGCTGAAATATGGGACCGGGCAGGAAAAATCTGGAACTGGTTGAGAGAAAACCAGTTAAAGGTAGATGATCCGAATTATCAGGCTGCAAAAGATTATCATTTAAATTTTCTTGCCGTTAATGATTCATGGATATCGGTTGATGGATTTGCATCAATGTTTTTAGAGTTTGACGGTTTTTGGTGGGGAACATGTATGAGCAGGGCACAAATATTTACAAGTCTGCTTTATAAAGCTGGCATTCCATTTAATAAAACCTGTGTTTTAACAAGTGATCATCCAAGTCCTGATATTTATCAACATATGTATACCGGTCTTAATGTATTTGACAGCTGGCTTTATTTTGACGCCACAGATATGTTTTTTGAATTCCCCTCCATCTCCATCCCACATTCCATACCGATACCACTTCCCACAGTGGCTGATTACAGATATCCTTACTCGGTTTTATCGGCAGAAGATGCAGTGGCACATGTTCCAAAAGTACTATATCATCTCAATGAAATTAATCCTGTATATTTTTTCCCTTATGAAAATGATTTTACGGAATCTGTTTTTATAGGCAGAGGAATAACCGTGCATTTTAGCGACATTATTACGCCAGGCGATACAAATGTGGAGAAGGACTTTGTTGCAACTGCTCCTGAAAATTACACCTTTGTTCCTCCGGGAGAGGTGTATGATCTTTCAAGTACGGTAGAATACTCTGGCGAGCAAACAGTCAGCATTACCTATAATGAATCATTTGATAAAAATCTCGAACCAGAATTAAAAATGGTTGTTTTTGATGAAACAACCGGCCAATGGGATGATGTAACTGTTTATCGTAATCCGGTTAGCAATACCATTTACGGAATGACAGCGCCTAACGGAAGAATCGCAATTATTAGGCCGCTAAACTAATGAAAAGGGATCAAATTTCGTTTGACGTTTGGCAGTTGTTGTGATGCTTTTTAACACTTTTTATTTTACATTAATAATTGTTATAGCATACTTCCCAGAAGCAAAATATTCATCAGCTGTTTCAGCTAATTCATTTGGTGTAATGGAATTGATCTTTTCAAGTAACTTTTGGCTATCGATCCCTAAATGATTCCGCATACCTAATGTAAATGCTACTCCGTATATATTGTTTGCAAGAACCCGATCGGAATAGTCCTGTAAGCCTAACATGTAACCAAAAACTTTTTTAGTATTATTAACATCTTTCCTGCTTAATTTTGGGGAGGTTGTCATAGAAACGTATCCTGTAAGTTTTTCAACAACATTGTCGGGCTTTTCTTCTATGGGAACCGGAAGAGATATGGTCACAACTTCTGGCCTGTCAAGAAGTGCAAATCCAACAGGATAAACACCCTGAGAAGGGTTAAGTTTGTTTGAGTTTGTTTGAAGACGCGCAACAAGAACAAGAAAAGCCGGATATGATTTGTCTGTTGGTTTTGGTGTTTTGAATGCTAAGGCTACATGGGACTGAGCTTGAGAAATTCGAGGGACAACTTGTTTTTCCACACTCATGACTGAAGAAGGCTTTGGCAACAAAGGGATAGCGGAAATTTCCTGTCCGCTTTCAATCTCTGAAAACGCTTTGCTAATGGCTGTTTTTATTTGTCCAGGATCTATGGCTCCTGCGATAATAAGCGTAGCATTTTTTGGTTTATAAAACGCTTTAATACGTTTTTGTATGTGTTTAATATCAATCGACTTTATTTGATTAATCAGTCCTCCCTTGCGAGTGTTTGAAGGGTGAACTGTAATTAGGTCTGACGCCACGTTTTGAGCTGCCAGAGCAGGAATACCGCCATACATGTTCGCTAGTTCATTTTCAATTCGTGGAATTTCACGTTTAACATCACTGTTTTTGACAGTAAGTTTGCTCATTCGTGCAGCAGCATCATTAAGTTCTGATTCTATACGTTCTTTCGGAAACACTGTCGCAATGACAGTATAATCTTTACCTGTTTGTGCGTTCCAACCATCTGGATATTGTGACATAAATGTTTGAATATCTCGAGATTCAGTATCCCCCGCAGCGGCCGTCACATATAAATGCTCAATCAGATGCCCCATGCCAGATTTTCCTGCAGGATCATGATTTTCTCCAATCGAATAAATAGTAACAATTGCTATGGATTTTGCTTTACTGACAGGACGCAATATAATAGATAGACCATTTTCCAGTTGGTAATGTTCTTCACGGGAAGCGCTTTGGTTATTCGCACAACCTGATATTGTCAATACTGTTAAAAGTAGTGCTATCACTCGCTTCATTTTGTGCTCCTTTCTTGTTGCCGAACATTTGTTATTAGTTGTCGTGACCCGAATTCCCCTGAAAATCTATAACGACAAAGCAGAAATACGAAGAATGGAAAAATAAAAAAATTGCTACATCATAATGGCTGCGTTCATGCGCGAGGTTTACCGCATCGCTGTACAACGCTTTGTTCGCAGTCACTTGGGGATCTTTCGTACGCTTTCAAGCATGATATGGTCAGCCATGAGATCACCTCCAAGTCGGCCATGTTCCACCAAGGCTTTCTCATATGGCCAACCCTGTATATGAACACGATAAGCAACACCCAGCACACCGCCACGATGAGTCCCGCCATGACAGTGCACATAGAAGGGGCTGGCGCCTGTCTTGAGCGTCTTCAGGTATCGCTTCAAATCGTCAGGAGACAGTCCTTTGGTCTTTTCAAAGGGTATTTCGACAAGGGTTAATCCGTTGTCCTTACAGAGCTTACGTTCTTGATCGGTTGGTGTGATCGATATAACAGTGCGTATCCCATACTTCTTGAGTGACTGAACAGCTGAATCCGCAAACGGCTCGCCGCCACGGTACAATTTGTTGTCGTACCTGATGACATACTTTTTTAATCCATTGAGGACGCCGATGACCTTGTAAGCGCCAACCTCAGGTGGCAGCGCCGTCTTTCCGTGTTGATACTTAGGTGTTGCTCCTGTTACTGCGTCATGCTTCGCGCCCAAGGACAAATGGCAGGAGGCCAGTACGAATAATAAGGCCGTTAGTAATGTGATCGGCAATAGTCTCATTTTACTATTTCCTTTCTTATCTGCGAACGCATGGAGAACCCGCCCAAAAAGCAAACGGGCAATCGCTACATGTATTTCAACAAACAAAAAATTTTTTCCCACAGCCTTTACAATAATTACCTTTTCTCCTATTTTGAAGCATAACATTAGTTATTCGTTGACACGCTTCTTTTTGTCATGGTTTTATGATTTGACTTGATTTTTTTTAATATAACAAAATCTCTTATTTTTCAATCAAATCTCATAATGTCCTAATCTTTTAAACAGTTACCTTTTATTCTCATAATTTTCTTACATTCCATGAGTCTGTTTTTTATACTATTTTTGAGCTCATTTGTTATCTTGTCAAACAGTTAGCCTGGCGACTCCGTTTAGCGTTGGAAATATATCTTGCCCAATCCCATAGATAAGAGTTATATACAGACAAACCGCCTGTGAAATAAGGACATGCATGGAAAATTTTATTCGATCAGCTGACCCGGTAATGCCCATCGATTATATGGCATCACTGGCAAGACTCTTAAAAAAACGCGGAATCTCAACCAAAGACTTTTTGGAAGGAAGCGGGATTTCAGTTCAATCTATAGAAAATCCAGACGTGTTAATCTCATACTCCCAATACGAAACGCTGATAGAGAATGCATTATACTTAAGTAATGAGCCTGCTCTGGGATTGTTTTTAGGGCAGTATCATAATATCACCAGCCACGGTCTATTGGGGCAGGCGGTCTTGACCAGTCCCAATATGGAAAAAGCACTCCGGTTGACATTGCGATATATCAAGACACGCAACCAACTCATTGACCTGGACGTTGAGATCAAGGGAAAAAGTGTTACCCTTTTATTTGATGTGGCTATTGCGTCAGAAAGGAGTCGCATCTTCTTCATTGAGTCGATGATCAGTGGGATTTGTAGCCTTTGGAAGTTGTTGCTTGGAGAAGACATGTCGGCGACTGAAATAAACGTCAAGTTTCCGGCCCCCGAATACTATCCCCTTTATGAACAGATGCTGAAAGTTCCGGTGGCCTTTAATCAAGAGAATAACGCCATGCGGTTTCCTAAAAAGTCACTGCATCGTGCGTTCATCCTCTCCAATCCACTCCTGGCAAACATCGCAGAGCAGCAGTGTGAAGCCTTGCTGAATTCCATCACCCATAGCAAATGGCTGCCGGTTCGAATCCGTCAACAGTTGTTAAAAAATCCCGGACAGTTTCCTAAGCTTGATGCTCTTGCTGAAGAAATCAATATACATCCCCGAACCTTGCGACGCCGGCTCCGGAACTTAAATACATCCTATCAGGAAATTTTGGATGATGTCCGCAAATGTCTCGCCTTACAGTATTTACATACAACCAATTGGACCATTGATGAAATCGCTTATCAGATGGGATATGGCGATCCTTCAAATTTTCGTCAGGCTTTCAAAAAGTGGACAGGTAATCCTCCAAGCTTCTTTCGAAGAGTGGCTGTACCACAAAAGCCTCTTGGTGTTTGAAAACGGCATGGTTGCCCCTAATAAAAGTGTCTGTTTTTCCGGGAGGAATGCACTTGCCCTATAAAATTAGGTGCTAAAAACTAAAAAAAATATAAAAATTGTTAATCTTTTCGAAAGCTATATTTTTCTGCCCACTTCTGAGCCTTCGGCAATTGCAACCAGAGCATCGCGAGGCATCTTTGCATCTCCAATCACATAGACTTGCGGTACTTTGTTCTTGATATGCTGACTCAACTCGTCAACAGATTCGGAACCTACTGCCAGAATAATAAAATCCATATCACGAATGAATTCTTCCTGCCCGCCTTTCCCTTTTTTTACAATAATAACGCCACCTTCAACAATTTCTTTAACTGTCGCCGAGGTAACAGCATTAATCCCCCTTTCCCTGAGCCGCGGCATAAGCAGCATCCTGGATTGTGGTAATATATCGAGACCGATATCATTCAACATCTCAACGATGGTAATCGTTGTACGGCCTTGTAAAATGTTGTCACCTGGATTGGCCAGCAAATCGGCAACTTCGCATCCGATCATGCCACCGCCAATAATAAGTACATTCCCATGGTGCAAGGAAACCTTGCCTGTCAATAAATCATGGGCAGTAAACACTTTTTCTCCATCCACTCCTGGGATGTCCGGGACAAGCGCCCTGCCTCCTGTTGCCACAATAACAACATCCGGCTTCATCTTATCAACCAAATCAGGAGTGACTTCTGTGTTTAGACAAACTTCAATCCCGGCTTTTTCCACCTGGGTAGACAGGTATTTAATGGTTTTTGAAAGCTCTTGCTTCATTGGCGGTACAATCGCCAGATTAAACTGCCCGCCCAGCTTTGCCTCCTTCTCATAGAGAGTTACTTGATGTCCTCTCAGGGCAGCCACATGAGCTGCTTTCAGGCCTCCGGGACCTCCACCGACCACCATCACTTTTTTCCGTTTCGTTGCTGGTGTGATGATCATCTCCTTTTCTTTGCCCAAGACAGGGTTAATGAGACAGGTCATCTGTTCCATTTTGAAATGTGAGCCAATGCACCCCTGCAGGCAACCAACACAAGGTGCAATATCATCAAATCTTCCTTCTGCTGCCTTGTTGGCAAACTCCGGGTCAGCCAGTAGTGCTCGTCCCAGAGACACCAGATCTGCCTGATTTTTCTGCAAAATGCTTTCTGCAAACAATGGATCATTTATTCTGCCCACTACTATTATTGGTACATCCACCACTTCTTTTAGTGCAGCGGAAAAAGACACATTCATACCAGGGGGTGTACCTAAAGGGGGTATGATCCGCCAGAAACCATGATCCATTGTTCCGCCTGAAGTCTCGAAAGCGTCTACTCCTGCCTCTGCCAGTATAGGCGCTATATACTGTGTCTCATAAAGCGTTCGACCGCCCGGCACCATCTCGTCACCCGAAATTCTCAAGATTATGGGGAAATCATCCCCGGCCATAGCTTTTACACGCTTTATAACTTCTAAGGGGAGCTTAAGCCATCCCTCAATAGATCCGCCATAAGCATCGGTACGTTTATTACGTAAAGGTGACAGGAAAGAGCCCAGGAGTTGATAGTTATGAGCAGCATGTAATGCAACAGCATCGCAGCCTGCCTCTCTTGCACGTCTGGCGGCCTCACCGTGTTTATCGATTATCTTCTCAATCTCTTCTATGGTAAGCTCCCTGCACATTTGGCCTGTCATTTTGCTCATAACACAAGATGGGCCCACAGGTTGAATCCCGTGAAGAAATGAGAGTGATTCCGGCCCAACATGTTGAATTTGTGGTGCCAACTTAGCACCATGAGCATGCACTGCATCTGCCAGCTCTCTCCATGCCGGGATGAGAGTATCATCCCAGATTCCAAGAGTTTGCATCTGATAGGGTACGGATTGATCAATCGATGCGACTTCGGTGACAATAAGACCTGTTCCACCCTTGGCCCGGTCCTCAAAATAATTTTTAAGCTTTGGTGGGATGCTGCCATCATCATTGGCCCAAATTGTCGTCATAGGCGCCATTACAATCCGATTTTTCACCTTCATCGTTCCAATTTTGATGGGGCTAAACAACTTGTTTGGAATTTTCATTTTTTATCTACTATCTCCCTAAAATAAATTTTTATCGTGTTTCAATTAAGTCTTATATTTACATATTGTATAAATATACATTACCTGAAACCATAGAAAAAGGTTATATGCAGACAAGGTGCCTGTGAAATTAGGACATTCATAAAGCAACTGCTTCAATCGGTTTTGCGAAGCCCTTTACTCCACCAGGGTTTTAATTTAGCCCGCATTAGATCTTGGGTCGCACCAAGACAACCTTCTGTTATTCGAAAATAATAACTAAAATTACGCTTGTTTTTATGCCTTTAATGGCCTTTTTTGACCCTAAAAAGATACTTTTAAGAAATTCCTTCCTGTATTTTCATGCAGTTAAATATAATATATTTCTTAAACCGTCCTTTTTACCCTTAAATTAGCCTTTTAAGCGAAAAAACATATACCTTTATAACGATATTTAATATTTTATCAAACAGTTAACTTGGTGCGACCCTATTTCTTTCTTGACATTTATTGTTTTATAAAATATTCAAAGAAAAATTTTTAACACCATCCCCTTCAACAATAAATTTTTTATATTATAATAATTCTATAATATTTTTCACTTAAGGAGGAAAGATATGAGGGCTAAAGGCTTTTTGTTGTTAACGTTACTAATTTTGGTCTTGTTTTGTTTTGGATGTGGCACAACTACTATGAGGATCAATGTCAAGCGCCCGGCTGAAATTAATCTGAAAAACTATAACAAAATTGCTGTTGGCGACATAACTGATGAATATGGCAGAAAAAGTAGACACTCTAAAGATGTGGCAGACTCGATAACGACAACTTTATTTGAATCAAAACATTTTGATGTTTTAGACCGTCAGCATTTGCAAGCAGTCATAGAAGAACATAAGCTAAATTTTTCCGGAATAATTGATGAATCTACTGCAGGTGAATTGGGAAAAATAATTGGCGCTGCAGCCCTTGTTTTCGGCCGGATCCAAACCGATGATTATAAAGAAGAAAGAACATCAAGCGATGGATATACAGATAAAGATGGTAACTATCATAAAAAGTATTATCGAAATGGCGTTTATACTCTATTAGTTAATATAAAAGTTATTGATATACAAACTGCAAAGGTGCTGGCTGTAAAGACACTTGCTGCTTCGTATAAAGACAAGACATCGGCAGACAATAAAACACCACCTAAAATTAATGCAAGTGCTTTATATACGTCATGTATAAATAATATTAAAAGACAATTTTTGAAAATGGTTGCTCCTTATGTTGTATCTGTCAATGCAACGTTCCAGACAGACAGTAAGTTGCCTGAAATTGATAATGCGATTATACAATTTAAAATAGGTGAATGGGATGAAGGTATGAAGCTGCTAGAAGAGACAACTAAAAAACCGGGACTCGAACCAAAGGTTCTGGCTAAAGTATACTATGACTTGGGATTAGCTCAGATGTATCGCGGTGAATTCGAAAACTCAAAACAGAATCTTAAAAAGGCGTTGAGCATAAATCCAGGCAGCACAGTATATCAAAAGGCTCTAATTCAGTTAAAAGCTGAGAAGAAAAATGCAGAAAAGCTAAAAGAACAAATATAGACAATAGACAAAGTGATAATTTAAAAAAAAAGGAGGAAAAGATGAAAAGACTGTTGTTAATAACTGTTTTATTGTTCTGTTTTGGATGTGCGCAACTTAAACCGGGTATTCGTACTGAGTTTTTTGGGGATCTTGATATTGAGAAGAATGAGAAGGTTGCCACCCAGGCTGAATTAAGGAAAGATATTCCAAATGTGACTGTGGTATCAGGTTCTATG
>JANQFQ010000129.1 GCA_028277765.1 Desulfobacterales bacterium | reverse complement strand
TTTTTGTCAAGCAAAGGGAATATGTCCGCAAAAGCAGATAAAGATAAAACCGATAAAATCCTTGCGCAAGCAAAAAAACGCATGGAAAAAAAGCAGATCGTGGATGTTGAAGAGGAGAGTATTAAAATAGTGATCTTCACACTTAGCGGTGATTATTTTGCTTTTTACGGAGATGATATTAAATATATATTACCTTACGAGAAAACAACGTTAGTTCCAGGAACGCCTGATATTATACTCGGTATCATCAATGTCAGGGGTGATATTGAATCTGTAATAAACATTCATAAGCTTCTCCGTCTCCCGGATTCCGAGATTACGAAAAAATCACGTATTACTATTGCGGAAAAAGGGGGTGTCCGCTCCGGTATTCTGGTTGATTCTGTAGATGAGGTTAAGGACATACCAAAAAGCGCTGTTAAACCGCCGATCTCAACAATAGAAAAAGCTGCAAAAGGTTTTGTTTCAGGAGAGATTCTGTTCAAAGATAATCATGTTACTGTACTTGATGTGGGTAAAATTTTTAAAAAGATAACAGAATGAATAATCCGGATGACAACGGTAAAGCGGATATAAATGAAATTGAACTGTTTACTTTTAACTTAATGGATATCTGCTTTGGTATAGATACTGATCAGATATCAGAAATATATGAACTTAAACAGGCTAAGCAGAAGAAGATTGATTTACACTGGTTCCATGAAAAAATCGCGTTTCAGAAGAAAGAAATGGCATATGTTTCACCAAAGGTTGTCGTGATTAAGGATGCAGAAATGAAAACAGGCATCGTGATTGATCGGCCTGATAATATCGCGGCGATAACAATTGATGCCATACAACCGATGCCGGTCATTTTTGAATCGTTCAGCAGTTCATCGCCGATCTGGGGGGTTGTGTTAGATGATGAAAAAATAATTTTGCTTGTGGATTCCTACAGACTTGTTGCTGGAAACAGGTAACAGAAAAACAACCGCGGCAGATCTGCTTAGAACTTTTTCCAAAGGGGATGAATATGACTAACATTATTTCAGAGATGTGGAAAAAAACTACTATCGCGAGAAAGATTTGGATGAGCATCAGCATACTCTGTATTGGATATTTTATTACTGTTGCCTATGGATTTATCATTGGGCATATGACCGAAAACCGTATCAACAGGGTGTCTAGATGTCTTCTACCGGCCTCTGGCAAGAGTCAGGAAGCCATGACTGCATTTGAAAAACAGTTTAAGCTTTACAAAGACTTTATTATGGTAGGAGAAAACAAATATCTTGAAGAAGCCGGCGAATTATCCCTTGACGCCCAGAAGTTTCTCCAGGAAATTATTGAACTGGAAGGGTTCTCAGAGATTGAGCGCATCCAGGATATTATTGATCAGGAAGAGATCTCAGAGAGTGATCACGATAATACAGATGTTGAGGGAAAAGAAAAGAATAAAAAGAGAAAAATTGATGAAATAAAGAAAATAATTGAACAGCTAAAAAAATATACAGTATCCGCCCATTCGTTCTATACTACCATGAGCGGGGATGCGGCAGAGACCGAAGAGGAAGATGAAAAGGACGCCATCCAGGAAGCGGCTACAAAGCTGAATAAAGAGAAGAATGAACTTCAATCATCACTGAATAAACTGACAACATTCTTTGCTAAGGGGCTTAAAATTGAGCTGTCATCAATAAGTGATGACACATCCAGACAGAACTGGATGAACATTATATGTTTTTTTGCGGTGGTTATAATTGCGTCATGGGCAGCTGCCATCATTATTAGGAGGTCGGTAATCAATCCTCTAAATATGTCTGTTGATATGATAGAGAATATTGCGGAAGGTGATCTTACAAAACACGATACTGTGGATATGGAAGATGAAATCGGAAAATTGATCACGGCACTGAACACAATGGGAGATAGTTTAAAATCGATCGTAAAGGCAGTTACTGATACAACAATGAACGCGGATAAGTCTGCAAGCGAGATTTCCGTGGCCGTGGACGAACAAGCCTCAATTGCCGCAGAACAGTCTGCATCAGTATCAGAAATTACCTCTACAATGGAGGAACTGTCAGCATCCTCCACCCAGGTGGCAGGACACGCCAACTCGGTTGCTGAAATAGCGGGCTCAGCCCTGCATAACACAAAAGAAGGGGCTGAAGCGGTTGAAATTGTCATGTCCATGATCAATGAAATCAATGAAGCTAATAAAACCAATATAGAAGAAATCGTAGAACTGGGCAGAAAGTCTGAAGAGATAAACAAGGTTATGGAAATTATCAACAATGTGGCTGACCAGACCAAGCTGATCGCATTCAATGCTGCCCTTGAAGCGTCAAGTGCTGGTGAGGCTGGGAAACGATTCGGCGTGGTGGCCGTGGAAATCAGGCGGCTTGCTGACAGTGTCATGGAATCGACCAGTGAGACAGAGAGCAAAATAAAGGAGATTCAAAAAGCAGTCAACTCTATGGTGATTTCATCTGAAAAAGGTTCAAAAGTTATACAGGACAGCCTGGAGTATTCAACCCAGACTGCCTCGAAACTTTCTGATATAGTAGACGGCGCTCAGGCCACCGCAGATGCGGCAAAGCAGATATCTCTTTCCACACAACAGGCAAAAACAGCGAGCGAACAGGTAGTGACCGCCCTGAAAGAGATTGTTCAGGGCGCAAAACAGACTACTGACGCCATCAAGCAAATCGGCGGTATTAGTAAGGACTTAACCGTCATTGCTGGAAACCTGAAAAATCAGATAAAAACATTCAAAGTAGATGATAACGACTGAAACACTACGCGGGCTGGAAGGCCTGTTTAATGAAATGTTGTATATTTATAAACTTTTTACAGGAGCGAAATTGAATGAAACCGATTAGAATCCTGGTCGTTGATGACAGTCTTTTTGCCCGGGAAGTTATAGTGGGCCTTCTTTCAGAGGACAGCGAGATAGACATCGTTGGTCAGGCTGAAAATGGCAGGGAAGCGGTTGAGATGGCGATGGCACTGAAACCCGATATTATTACTATGGATATCGAAATGCCTGAAATGGATGGATTGGAAGCGACTGAACAAATAATGAGTTCGTACGCGGTCCCCATTCTGGTTGTCACCTCTAAGGGTGATGCCAATACAGCCTATACCGCCATATCCAAAGGCGCCCTTGAAGTGCTTCCAAAACCTGAAGTTGATCCTGATAATCCTGAAGAATTTATTAATAAAATCAAACTACTTTCCAGGGTAAAAGTGATACCCCATATCCTGGGAAAACAGGAAGAGAAAACAGGAATAGACACGTTCAAAAAAGCAGTTTCGGATTCTCCTAACAGGGTTGTCGCCATCGCTGCCTCCACAGGAGGCCCGAAAGCCCTGTCAGGATTGTTGTCATCCCTGCCTGAAAATTATCCATTGCCGATTATTATCGCACAGCACATTCCTCCTGAATTTGTTTCGGGCATGGCTGAATGGCTAAATGATGTTTCAAAACTGACGATCAAGCGGGGTGAAGAAGGAGAAACGCTTTATGCAGGGAATGTCTATCTCTCACCCTCTCAAAAACATATGACAATTAATTATAAAAAAGAGATTACACTTGCCGAGAAACAGCCGACAGATATTTATTCCCCCTCATGCGATGCACTGCTGTCATCCGCAGCCAAAATCTATGGTTCCAAGGCAATCGGTGTTATTTTAACCGGAATGGGGCGTGACGGTGTAGAAGGGATAAGGCAGATCAAGGCCGCAGGGGGAAAAACCATTGCCCAGGATGAAAACTCATCGGTTGTTTTTGGTATGCCTAAAGTGGCGATTGAAAACAATCTCATTGATCTTGTTCTGCCCCTGAATGAAATCAGCGGTATATTAATGAATTTCGCGAAGAACAAGGGATAGGGTTTTTTTGATAAAGTGACTTCTGATTTAACAAAATTTGAAAATCTGATTCAGGAGCGGTCCGGCCTCGTTTTTAAGGGGAGTCAGGCAGACAAGCTCGTTGAAGGAATCCGTGAAATGATGACGAACAGGGGGATTGCTTCATATTCTGAATATTACGAAATGATTTGTGAGGACCATAAGGAATTCTATAAGTTAATCAGTCTGCTTACCACAAATGAAACGTATTTTTACCGGGAACCAGCCCAGCTTAAGGTGTTTTCTGAACGACTTATCCCATCAATTCTCGCGAAGAAAAAAGTAGGTGAAAAAATTAAAATACTTTGCGCTGGATGCTCAAATGGGGCAGAGCCCTATTCGCTGGCCATAGCGCTTTCAGAAAAATACGGTGGCATTATTATGCAGCTTTTTGATATCATCGGTTTTGATATTGATGCGGAAGCTATACATGATGCAAAGCAGGGGATATTCTGGAGGCAGGCATTCAGGAGCATTGATGAGAACCTTAAGCAATCTTATTTTGAAAAATTTGAACAGAATGGATACAGCTGTTATAAACTTAAAAAAAGCATAAAAGAATCAGTAGTCTTTGAAACATTTAATCTTTTAAGCGATTCTTATCCGGAAAAATTTCATGCAGTAGATATAATATTCTACAGGAATGTGTCTATCTATTTTGAAGCTGAAAAACAGAAAAGAATATTTAAAAAGCTGTCTCAGATTTTAAATACTGACGGTTATCTGCTGATGAGTTCCACAGAAACCCTACCCCATGACTTAAAAATTCTTTCGCTGATTGAGATAGACGGTCTCTTTCTATACCATAAGTCATCGAAACCGCCGGATGACAGAAAAACCATCCCAGAGGATAAATTAAAGGCTGATATTGAACGGGCCATGAAGCGGTTAAGTTCAGGACCGTCTCTAAAACCAAAACCAAAGCCTGTGCCGCTTGATAAACAGCAGCGCGCAAATGATTCGCGTGTTTCCGGAGTATCCATCTATGACAAACTAAGGCGTCTTAAATCAGATCAGACTCCAACAGAGGACATGGAAAGCCCGGCCATGGAAATGCAAAGTGAATCCCCGGATAAAAGATATAAGGATGCATTAAATCTTGCGGTTAAAAAGAAATATCAGGAAGCTCTCAATATTACTGAAAAGCTGATTGAAACCGGGCACATCCCTGTCAAGGCCCTAACATTAAAAGCAGGTATTCTTGTAAACACCCAGCAATTTGAAGAAGCCAAGTCTGTCTGTACAGAGGCACTTGAAAAAGACCCCATGTGTCTTGAAGCGAATCTCCTGTTGGGCCTGGTTGCAAGGCTTAATAATAATCCTGATGAAGCATTAAACCAGTTCAGGAAAACATTATATATTGACAGTTCGTGCTGGCTGGCCCATTTCCACCTAGCTGAAATATACCATGCAACAGGTGACGATGAACCCGCATATTCCGAATACAAAACCACGGTAAGGCTTCTGGAGAAGGGTAGTTTTGAAGAATATGGGCTTGATTTTTTTAATTTTATGTTTTCAGCCGAACAGGTGCTCCACATGAGCCTCTTTTATTTAAACAAGTTGAAGAAAAATGAAGTTTAAGGAATAATCAGTGGCATTTGACAAATCAAAATTTTTGACTCGTTTTGTTGAAGAGGCAGCAGAGCATGTAAACAAGATTAATGACGGCCTCCTTAAGCTCGAAAAAGATCCTGATAATTCTGAATTAATCAATTCAATTTTTCGATCCGCGCATACCATTAAAGGGTCGTCAAAGATGATGAAGTTTCCCGTAATTTCCGAGGTGGCTCACAAACTGGAAGATGCTCTTGACACGATCAGAAGCAGAAAAACTCAGATATCGTCTGAACTTTCAGATATCCTCTTTAAGGGGGTTGACGCAATTTCCGACATGCTTGACAGGGTAAAGGACGGAGAGGAGATCCAGGATGACCAGGCAGCCCTTTGTGAAGAGCTTGAAAACGTCGCCCAGGGGAAAATTGAGCCCCCGTCTTCTCCCCAGCCCGTGAAAAAGAAAAGGGCCCCTTCAGCCAAGGCGAAATTTCTGGCCCGGTTTGTTGAAGAGGCAACGGAGAATATAAGCCGGATTAATGAGGGCCTTCTGAAGCTTGAAAAAAATCCTGATGATTCTGAGCTTATCAATGCTATTTTCCGGTCCGCGCATACCATTAAAGGATCGGCAAAGATGATGAAGCTTTCTGTTATTTCCGAGGTGGCTCACAAACTCGAAGATGCTCTTGACATGCTTAGAAATGGGAAAATAGATTATTCAGATGAATTTTCCCAAGTTCTTTTTAAGGGCATCGACATCATTTCCGACCTGGTTGACAAGGCAGCGGCTGGTGAAGATCTTTCAGACGACAAATCAGCGGTTTCTCAAGAACGGGAAAACGTATTAGGCGCAGCAGCAGGCGATCAGAAGCTCCTGAAAAAAGCGGTCAGCACACCTGAAAAAACAGCTGTGCCCGCCGCAGTCGTTTCTGCGCCCAGAGTTGTTGATAAAGACCCTTTGGAAGAGAAAGAGGCCAAACTGCAGGAGACAATACGGATAAGCGAGGAGAAGCTGGATGGATTGATTAAGCTCATGGGAGAGATCGTATCCAGTCACAGCAGGATGAAACGGAGAGTATACGATATCAGCAGAATAGAAAGAATTTCCCGTAACAACTTAAAGCATTGGGCTAACCTTGAAAATAAGATCCAGCTTGACACAGAAAAAAAGAGGGACCTTACTGAGGGTATTAATACCCTGTATCAGAATCTCCAGACTTTTGTTTCAAGCATAAAAGAGGATGCCAGCATTCTAGACCTGCTGACCAATGAACTGCAGGACCGGGCCCTTAAAATGAGGATGCGCCCCCTTTCAACTATATTCGACACCTTTCACAGGACGGTCCGTGATATGTCCAGAAGTTTTGGGAAAAAGATAAATTTCGAGGTGCTTGGTGGTGAAACGGAACTTGATAAAAAAATAATTGAAAAAATCAGCGATCCTCTTCTTCACATGATAAGAAATTCCATTGATCACGGCGTGGAAACTCCCAAGGAGAGGAAACAGGCTGGCAAAGCTGAAAAAGGGACCATGACTCTTGCGGCGGGTTATGAAGGGGGAAATGTATTAATCGCCATTAAAGATGACGGCGCGGGTATATCTGCGGAAAAAATCAAGGAAAAGGCTATCAAGAAAAAAATGTTTGAAGAAGGTGAAATCGTCAATATCCCGGATACGGAGATCATCAATTTAATATTCTACCCTGGTTTCAGCACAAGTGAGATGATCACAGACATTTCTGGCAGGGGTGTCGGCATGGACGTAGTAAAGAAAAATATATGCGAAGACTTAAAGGGGTCAATACAGGTAAAAACTGAAGTCAGTCACGGCACAACGTTTTATATCAGGCTTCCCTTAACTATCGCGGTGATGCACGTTATGGTGGTAACTGTTTCAGACATGTTCTTTGCTATCCCAAGCAATTTTATAGATGAAGTCGTCAGTGTCGCAACCTCTGAAATTATTGACGTCGTTGATAGAAAAGCTATACGTTTGCGGGAGCAGATCATTCCTGTTGCAAAACTGAGTGATGTTCTCGGTATTCCTACGGAGATAACAGAGATTGAAGATAATCACCTGGTCCTTATCGTTACTTCTGGGGATGAAAATCTTGGGCTGATTGTTAACGAGGTAATCAAAGAGGAAGATAGAACCATAAAGCCACTGCCCTCACATATGAAAAATCTTAAATGGATTTCAGGGGTAACCATCTCAGGTAAAAATGAAATCGATAATGTGCTGCATATTCCCAATATTATTGAATCCGCAAAAGAAGTAAAGGTGGAAGAACACATCGTTGACCGGCCGGATGTGGATAAAAAAAAGATAAATATCCTTGTTGTTGACGATTCAATCAGTACTAGGGAAATAGAAAAAAACATTCTTGAATCTTATGGATATAATGTAACTGTAGCCGGGGATGGGATTGATGCTCTTGAAAATGCAAAAAAATTTAAATATGATGTTATTATAACAGACATTGAAATGCCCCGCATGGATGGATTTTCTTTAACGGAAAATCTGCGCAGAAATGAAAAATACCGTGAAACACCTGTGATACTAGTCTCTTCTCGGGATACAGAAAAAGATAAAAAACGGGGCATGCAGGCTGGTGCGGATGCTTATATTATTAAAGGAACGTTTGATCAGACCAACCTGCTGGAGGCGATACAGAGCCTTGTGGGATAAAAAAATTTCTGTTTGACATATCAGGAAAGGAAAGGTTTAGTCTCAATAAAAAAAAAGATCTTTAAAACCAGATTATGGATGAAGAAAAAATAAAAATTCTTGTAGTTGATGACGATTCCTTTGTCAGAGAGATGCTTGCTTCGATCTTGGAATCGTATGACTATGATGTGGATACAGCTGAAAATGGGCTTGAAGCACTAAAGCTGGCTGATTCCTCACCAGATATCGATCTGATAATTTCCGACATGAATATGCCTGAAATGGGCGGCCTTGAATTAATAGAAGAACTCCGTGGGGCTGAATTGGAAGTCCCGATAATAATGCTGACAGGCAACGATGAGATTTCAACCGCCATAGAAGCAATGAAAATTGGGGCCAATGATTACCTGTTAAAGGATGAGAATATACAGGAAACAATTCCGATATCAGCTGAAAAAGTTCTGGAAAAACACCAGCTTAAAATGCAGAACATACAGCTTATGAAAGACCTTGAACAGAAAAATAAAGAACTTGCAAGAATGGTTTTTGTCGATGGTCTGACAGGCATAACAAACCGGCGTTATTTTGATAATACAAGTTATACGGAATGGGGACGAGCTGCCAGGGAAGGTGCGCCGATTTCAATAATCATGATAGATATAGATTATTTCAAATTTTATAATGATACATACGGCCATCAGGATGGTGACGACTGTCTTAAAGAGGTCGCAAGGGCGCTTGATGACGCACTGGAAAGGTCTGGTGACTTTGTGTCAAGATACGGCGGAGAAGAATTCGTAGCGGTTCTTCCCAATACAGATTTAGCCGGTGCTATGGTCGTTGCTGAAAATATGAAAGCGAATGTGTCTGATCTTAAGCTGAAACATGAGAGTTCCAAGGTTTCTGATCATGTTACTATCAGTCTTGGCGTGGGGAGCATCTCTCCGTCAAGGCGCTCTGAGCCGTCAGACCTGATATTAGAGGTTGATAAGGCCCTTTATAAGGCAAAACAGAACGGCAGAAACAGAATTGAGATCATAGAAGAGGAAGCGTAATTCTCTTGACAAAGAGACGCAGACATTATGTAATACTTTTTCCTTGCTGAATAAGTCATGGTATTTTGTTTAGGATTAAGATAAAAATACAAGTAGTTGGAAAATTATGTAATCCCTACTTTTTTATTGTTAAGGGTAGTTGAAATTATGGTCAGGGAAGAGAACAAAGCAAAAAAGGGCGTTCGTCCCCAGCCTCCAGGGCGTATAAAAATTATTAAGGCGTTAAAAATCCTTCTAAAAGAAAAGGACTTCAATTCCATCACATGGGCTGAGATTGCCAAAACAGCTGAAGTCAATGAAGGGCTGATTTATAAATATTTTAAAGACAGCCGCAACCTTCTGCATCAGGTCCTGGAAGAATATCTTGAACAGTATATGAAAGAGATTGAATTTGCTCTGAAGGGTATTGACGGTGCCCTTAACAAACTGAGAAAATTTATCTGGTCTCAGATTAACGCCTGTAACGCGGACAAGGTGTTTTCCAGGATCCTTACGCTTGAAGTCCGGAATTTTGCGGGTTATTATAGCAGCCAGTCTTACAAAATAATAAAGCAGTACGATAATATTCTTCTTGATATTATTAAAGAAGGGGTCCAAAAGGGGGAAATCAGAGATGATATCTCACCTGGAAATATCAAGAGAATTATTTTTGGAGCTGCGGAACACCTTTGTCTCCCGGGAATTGTTTTCAATCGTGAGTTCTCTCCTGACGCGCTTACCGAAGATTTGTGCAAGCTGATTTTTCCTGGAATAGAAAAGACATAAGCGGTATACAGACGTTATTGGTATAGGGAAACTGAATACTATGCGTTACGATACAATTGACTATAAAAAAGAGAAAGGTATCGTGATTATTAACGTTCTGGCTCATCCTGTTTCGCAAAAAAAAAAAGAACGGCTTTCAGTTGAACTTTATGATGTTTGTGCGAAAATTCTATCTGATAAAAAAATTTTGTTAACGCTCCTAACCGGCAGCAACAAGGATTCTTTCTCCATTGAATCAATTACAACAGCCCCTGATTCGGTTAATATTGATACGGGAAGTAGTCCTCTGAATATTTCAGATTCAATAGCAGGGCTTGATATGCCAGTGATTGCGGCTGTTAATGGAAACGTGTCCGGGCCTGGCATGGAAATTATTCTGGCCTGCGATATAAGAATCGCTTCTGAAACATCTTCCTTTTCTTTCCCCTGTATAAAAGACGGCAGAATTCCTCAAGGCGGAGGAACCCAGAGGCTTCCCCGCCTGATCGGCAGGGCTGGGGCGATGGAAATGCTTCTTACCGGTGAACCAATTAACGCAAAAGAAGCCAAAAAAAAAGGCCTGGTAAGCAGGATCGTCCCTGACGGAGAACTTCTCTCTCATGCCAAGGAAATGGCCAGGAAAATCGTATCAAAAGGACCAATTGCTTTAAAATATGCCAAAGAGGCTGTTAACAAGGGGCTGGATATGACCCTATCCCAGGGGCTTCAGCTTGAAGCGGATCTCTACTATCTTCTCCACACTACCGAGGATAGGACAGAAGGGATAAAAGCGTTCCGTGATAAAAGGGAGCCTGACTTCAAGGGCAAATAATACAAACACCTAAACTATAGGGTAGATAATGAGACCATGACTGGTTTCGCGACAGTGATTTATGAAATAAAAGATGGGATTGCGTATATCACGCTAAACAGGCCCAAAGCGCTTAATGCCTATAATGTTCAAATGCGGAACGATCTTTTCCAGGTCCTCGAGGCCGTGAAAAGTGACCGTGAAGTAAGGGCTGTCATTTTAAAAGGCGCAGGCGAGAAGGCTTTTTGCGCTGGCGCTGACCTGAGCGAGTTTCTGACTGCCCCTCCTCCTGTATCTGCCAGGAGCATAAGGTGGGAGCGGGATGTATGGGGTCTGTTTTTGAGTATACCCCAGCCGGTAATAGCCGCCCTGCATGGCTATGTCCTTGGGTCGGGAATTGAAATGGCCATGTGCTGTGATATAAGGATTGCCGCAGACAACACCCAATTCGGCCTGCCTGAAGTCGACCTGGGGATCATCCCGGCCGCGGGTGGTACCCAGACCGTTCCCCGAGCTGTCAGCCAGAGCATGACCTTTGATATGCTTCTCACCAACCGCTGGATCAAGGCGCCGGAAGCGTGTGAAGCTGGATTGGTCAACAGGATTGTGCCGTCAGAACAACTCCTTACAGAAGTGGAAGAGATAGCCGGAAAAATAGTTTCATACCGGCCGGAAGCGGTGCTTGCGCTAAAAAAAGCAGTCAATGGAGGACTTGACCTGAACATGGCACAGGGGCTTGACCTTGAGAAAAGGCTGGCAGAACGTGTAAATGCAGAACTGACCTAAATACTGGATGCTGGATACTAGATGCTGGATGAAGGTCTATGGGGCGGGGAAATCCTACCCCTAACTTATCCTTAAACTGTATATTCCTCTAACCCTTTAATTCCAGAATCTTTACTTAATACTTCTAATACTTTAATTCTATCCTTCTTCCCGAATCCCCATTTGACCGGTTTTTTTAACAATAAAAGCTTGTATATGATGCTGAAATCTGCTAAAAGGGGCGTTTTAAAATTGGTTTTCGCTGGAAGATAACAGGTAAAAGGAGAGGTATCAATGAACACAACCGATTTTTTAACAATAGCTACAGCTATCTGCCCTGATAGGCCGTTAATGATTTACCAGGGGCAGCAATGGACATTTGATCAAGCTGCTGAAAGAATTAACAGGCTGGCGAATGCCTTTGCAGGCCTTGGCATAACAAAAGGTGACCGGTTAGGTATTCTTCAGGTAAACTGCAACCAGTATATTGAAACATATTTTGCGGCTGCAAAGCTCGGCGCGATATTTGTCCCTCTGAATTTCCGGGCAAAGGCTGATGAACTGAGCTATATGCTTGATAACGCAGAAGCCAAACTCCTGTTAATGGGCAGCCGATACGTAGGGATGGTTGACGACATGCTTCCGAATCTGCCGAGTGTTGAAAACTGCATTTGCATAGATGAAAAGTGTGACGGCAAACTTTTTTATGAAGACCTCATTAGTGACGCATCACCAGAAGATGTTTTTACTGAAATTGATGATGATGACATGACAATCCTCATGTATACGGCTGGCACAACTGGCCGTCCCAAAGGGGTTCCCTTGAAACATAGCGGGTTTGACAGTTATATCACAGGGAACGTGGATCCGCCCGACCCAATTACTGAAGAAAAAAATATCCTTACGGTACCCCTATATCATGTGGCTGGAATCCAGGCCATGATGGCCGCTGTTTATGGCGGGCGGACCATGGCCCTTATGAGTCAATTCAAGGTGGAGGACTGGCTTCAGCTGGTCAATGATGAAAAAGTAAACAGGGCCATGCTTGTACCAACCATGTTGAAATGGATTGTGGATCATCCTGATTTTGATAAATACGACCTTTCGAGCCTTAAAGTAATAACCTATGGCGCAGCACCTATGCCATATGAAGTTATCAAGAAAGCGATTGAACTATTGCCAACAGCCCGTTTTATCAATGCGTTTGGCCAGACTGAAACCGCATCTACAATCACATTCCTGGGACCGGATGACCATATTATCGAGGGGACAGAAGAAGAAAAAGAGAAAAAGCTGAAACGGCTTACAAGTTCTATCGGAAAACCTTTGCCAGATGTGGAGGTTAAAATTATAGATAGCGAAGGGAAAACACTGGAAAATTATGATGTGGGAGAAATCCTTGCCAAGGGCCCGAGGATCATGTCAGGGTATTGGAAAAATGAAGCTAAAACCGCTGAGGCGTTTACAGAAGACGGCTGGCTCAAAACCGGGGATAAAGGATATATTGATGATGAAGGGTATATTTATCTTGCGGGCCGGGCAGACGACCTGATTATAAGAGGCGGGGAGAATATATCACCAAAGGAAGTTGAAGATGTCATTGATTCCCACCCAAGTGTCGAAGAAGCAGTGGTGATCGGCATTTCAGATCCTGAATGGGGCCAGGAATGCCGAGCGATCGTTGTTCTAAAAGAGAGTGAAAAAGCGACGGAGGTTGACATTATCGGACACTGCAGTTCTTTAGCTGGTTTTAAGCGGCCAAAGTCAGTGGTTTTTGTTGATGAGCTTCCCCGGAACCAGGTGGGTAAAGTATTGAAGGTCAAACTCCGTGAGCAGTATGGTTAGTCCACATTTAGTTTGATATTTTTTTTAAATTTCTGTATGGTAACTTGAATTTTTTGAAGGAGGAGCAAAACAATGGCAAATGAAGTTGGAAAACGTTATGCGTGCACTCAATGCGGGGCCGAATATGTTGTTGTAAAAGGCGGCGAAGGTGAACTTAAATGCTGCGGTCAGGCAATGGAAATAAAGGCTAAATAGATTTAAAAAAACTATGATTATTTTTTTATTATCAGGAGGTAACACCCATGGGTGAGCTTGGAAAAAGATATGAATGTGAAGATTGCGGAACTGAAATTCTCTGCACAAAAGCGGCTGAAACGATTCCCGAGTGCTGCGGCAAAGAGATGCCGATAAAAGGCGCAAGAGAACTTCCGTCATCTGATTAAACTGAGACTTTGTTATCTATACATATTCGAACCGGCATTACAAATCTGTTTCGTTGAACATCATTAACTATACAAATACCAGATCTTTTTACTGATCTGGCGTTTTTTATTTCTATATTTTGAAAACAATCTTTGTTTGTATGAAAGACGGTTTATATCCTATCCTGTCAGGAGACAATATTGACTTAAAAAAAAGGTTTAACTTGATAAATCTCCCCCAGCCCCTCTTTGAAAAAGAGGGGAGGAGGAGGATTATTGTATGAAAATGAAAATATTTCCTGCTTCGTTGTGATCCCACGAACATGGTTGTTTATGAGAAACTTTGGATCAGGCTTGTCCGTAGGTTGTTCGTTCCTTTATAAACTGCTGAAGAAAGACAAACTGCATGCGCGTCAGCTCCTTAAATTCAACGCAGCACCTGCGCATGTTATTATCGTTTTGATTGGGCACTTCAAAGTCGGAAACAGTCCTACATTTTATTATTGGAAGTGAGCGCTCTTCTCCGGCGAAATATATAACCAGTTCAAAAGCCTCTTTTGGTCTATTCCCGCTGTCGGCATAGGTAAAAGAGAGACCGCCTTTACTTATATCAAAAATCCGTCCCCGCATGCTGGAACAGTTCTCCGCGACGAAAGCGCCTTTATCAACTAAATATCTTTTATATTTTCTTCTTTCTTTTCTTTTATTTTCCATGAAAGATTGTTTTGAAAAATTTGTTGCCGGCATCGGGCAGTCGGAACCGGGGGGAGGAGGTCTTCCGACTGCCCAAGCACGGCATTTTAATTGCGTTGTCCGGAACTTCTTTCCTTTTTTTGGGTTTTAAGAATTTTTTAAAATTTTCTGACTGGGACATCCAGCCAGTCTTTTTCTCCGGTATAACGCAATGTAAGTTCATTCGTGCCATTTTCAAGGACGACTTTTTCTTTATTGCTGATACTTGTTTTTTGGCTGGTAATCATTTCAGTCATGACCTGATCTTCTCTGATCGTAACATCAATGCTGTGGCAGATGGGGCATTTATAACTCTGAAACCGGTTAAGCAAAACCCATGGCAGCAGCCATAATCCAAATGAAGCCATGAAAATTATAAAATGAATGAAATTATTATAATTTCTAACAAGCATTCTCTGTTTGCAGCACCAATGACAGTATCCTATTTTTCTCTGCATCATTAATTGTTCTCCTTGTTTTTTTTGAGTTTGCCTGTTTGGTGGCGATTTGTTAATATGATATTTCATGTTTCGTGCCAATTTTTTAAAAAAGCATTGATCTTTTCGAAATTATTACATAAAATGTTCAAAGAACTTTTTTTAGAATTAAAAAAATAAAACCATCAAACTAAATTTCATAACAATTAATTATATTTCATAATTCTTATTAAATATCGGCTATGTTTGAATCAGCTGTAAATCTATTTAAATCTTTTTCAGAAGAGCTTGATCCAGATAGGCTTCAGCGTAAATTTCTTAAGTCTCTGCTTAAGCTTCAAAAAGTTGAGCGCGGCTCTATATGGATAAAAAAAGATGATCGATACCTCTGCATAGAGGCTGTTGGGCGCTATGGCGAAAATATTAAAGGGGTTAGCATTAGCGCTGATCATAAAAGTATTGTGGGATGGGTAATTGAAAACGGTAAAATGACCATGGCTGAGCCGAAGACTGATGCCCGCCATTACAAGGAACTTGAAGAGAAACTCGCGGTGAAGAGCAGTCTGATTTTATGCTTCCCTCTTTTTCTTAGGAGCAAAGAGGTATATGGGGCTGTCCAAGTAATCGATACAGATCCTGAAAAAAGCCGTTTGAATCTTGACGAAGAGTATCTAAGCTACCTTCAGGACCTTATTAATATCGGATCGATAGCTCTAGGCAACGCGGTATTGTATAGCAAACAGCTGAAAGAGACTCAAAACTTAAGGGATACCCTGAACAGAATCCAGGAAGAGGAGGTCATTGTCGGCCAGTGCGCGGCTTTAAAAAAGAGCCTTGAGCTGGCTGAAAGTTACGCCAAAACAGACTTTCCCGTACTGATTACAGGTGAAAGCGGAACAGGCAAGGAGCTGGTTTCCAATAAGATCCATAAATTGAGCGACAGGAAAGAGAATCCCTTCCTGGTACAAAACTGCAGTACCATACCGGAATCTCTGCTAGAAAGCGAACTTTTCGGCTATAAAAAAGGTGCGTTTTCCGGTGCGTCAAAGGACAAGCCAGGGCTTTTTGAGGCAGCTCACGGTGGGACCGTTTTTCTGGATGAAATCGGTGACATGCCGATCAATCTGCAGGCGGGAATATTACGGGTGATCCAGAACATGGAGATCAAGCCGCTCGGAGATACACGGATTAAGAATATTAACATAAGAGTTATATCGGCCACGAACCGCAATATTAAAAATATGGTCGCGGACAACGAATTTAGGCAGGATCTTTTTTATAGGCTTTCTGTCCTTCCCCTGCATCTCCCCCCTTTAAGGGAAAGAAAAGAGGATATCCCCCTGCTTTTTAATCATTTTATTAAAAGAGAATCAGTAAAGCTCGAGATCGATATAAAATCGATCCGCTCAGATGCCATGCAGTTTCTCCTCTCTTACCACTGGCCCGGAAATATTCGGGAGCTTGAAAATCTCGTGCGATACCTGCTGGTTTCAACCGACAGTGACTACATCGAACTGCAAGATATCCCTTTCAATCAGGAGAGGACGGAAAAATCATTTCCCGAGACCACCCGTATGTTCGAGGACAGGGAAGTGTCTGCGGATCAGTTAGAACTCCGGGAAACTGAAAACATTCAGTTCACTGATCTTTCCTGGGAAGAGGTTGAAAGAGGTTACGCACTTTACCTGCTTAAGAAAAACAACTGGAATGTTACCAACGCTGCAAAGGATGCCAAGTTAAACCGTTCAACCTTTGATTCTAGGATCAAACGGCTCGGAATTAAAAACAAATAATTAATTCAAAGAATTAACACGTATTTCGTATAACATTTTAGGATATCATTATAGGTGCGGTCGTGGCCAGATCTGCTCCGCTATCAGCAGGTCGTGATTTTCAAAGTTAATGGTTGCCCCTCCATCATGTGTTGGAATTTTAGACTCTGCGTTGGATTTTTCTACAGCACCAACAACCGCTTGATTTATAAGCTAATATTTAAAATATTTCTTGATTAAAATAAAACCCAATCATTGTTGTGTTGGACAATCCAACACAACATAAAGATCGCCCACCCATGGTCACGCTTTAATATCCTTGCAAACATATTGATTAATATCAAATGCTTATCAAATTTTTAATTTTTTTTGTTCAACTGGCATCTGCGTTGCAATATTACAGCCCAACTTTAACAAAAAATTTTTTTAAAACAGATAAACATTAAACAAAGGAGTGAGAAGATGGCTGAGAAAATGAAAGATGATCGCAGAAGCAGGGTTGGATTTGGTTCAAACTACACAAAGGGCGGACAGCTTGATAAAGGCGGTATCGGAACTGTTTTAGGTGGACAGGTCTGGATGATAAAACCGGATAAGGAGGCAAAAGCCGCTAATCCATGCATTTGGATGCAGGCTGGTGTTGTGGCAAATAAAAGCTGTAATAATTTTTATGACTGTACTACCTGTAAATACGATGCTGGTATGGTGAAACAGGTTGAAAAAGGGAAGCATATCAGCTGGCAGGATGCATTGAAAGCAAGGCCGGCTTTGGACAGGATTTGCCGACACAGCCTTACCAACCGGATTGACAACCGCTCATGCGCTTATGACTATGAGTGCGGCACATGTGACTTTGATCAGCTTTTTGAAGATGTCATGTCTACGAAAACCAGGACGATACCAGTTGAGATAGAAAATGTAAAAGGATTTGACGTACCTATGAAATATCACTTCCATGACGGCCATACCTGGGCCCGGATAGAGAGCGGCGGATACATCAGAATCGGACTGGATGATTTTGCCCTCAAACTTCTAGGTGAAGCAGACGCGTTTGACCTTCCCCTCATGGGCAAGGAACTCGACCAGGGCAAAGCCGGCTGGGGCCTGAAACGGAAAGACAACCTGGCTGATGTCCTCTCACCTGTTAACGGGGTAATTATGGAAGTGAATTCAAAAGTAAGGGAAAATCCGAAAATTGCAAACAATGAACCTTACAGTGATGGATGGCTTTTCATAGTACGCACCCCTGATATCAAGAAAACCGTAAAAACACTGATGACCAATTCAAGCAGCCTGGAATGGATGAACCATGAAGTATCAGGCCTTGAAAATATGATCGAAGAAGTAGCCGGCCCCATGGCAACAGACGGCGGTCTTCTGACAACGGATATTTACGGCAATCTGCCGGACCTGGGTTGGGACAACCTGACCAAACGTTTTCTCAGATCATAATCGTATAATAACACTGCATATTGATAAGGGTAAGCGAAATGGAACCAAACCGCATAAAAGATATTAATGAAGCACAAGATCTTCTTTGTCTCTGGACCCAAGCAGGGGTGGTTCAAGAAAAGGTCTGCGACAGTGACTATGAATGCGCCCCTTGTTCATATGATATTGATATGCGCAGGATCGCTGAAAAAAACAGAAAGAGAAGGGAAAGAGGAGACATCCTCAAGGGTGCAAACAGCCATGTGGTTTTCTGGAAAGACCGGTTAAAAGATCTGCCGCTTTCAAGACGGCCGTGTATTCACCACATGAAACAACGGATAGAATTCAGGTCCTGCACTAATGAATATGTTTGCGGGGACTGTGAATTTGACCAGTATTTTCATGACCAGCATACGGTTCACGCAGTTGTAAAACCGGTAGATGTTCTTAGTGTCCAGGGTTTTAAAATACCGCAAGGGTACTATCTCCACAGGGGACACGCATGGATGAAACTTGAGGAAGGTTCGGAGGTCCGGGTGGGGCTGGATGATTTCTCTCTCCGCCTGCTCGGTCCCCTGGACAGGATTGAATCTCCGCTTGTAGGCAAGGAGGTCAGCCAGGGTGTCGGCGGTATAAAGATAAACCGCGGAGAGTATAAAGCGGAAGTCCTTTCTCCGGTCAGCGGTGTTGTCACGGCAATTAACCATAAATTGATGGAAGACGGCCGGATGGCTGGGACTGATCCGTATACTGAAGGATGGGTCATGCGGATTCATTCCAATTCTTTACGCGATGACATTAAACATCTGCTGATAGGAAATGAAACCGGTGAGTATATTAAAAATGAGGTAAGAAGCCTTCACAATGTAATTGAAGAGGAAGCCGGTCCTCTGGCAGCTGACGGAGGCCTGCTGACCGAAGATATTTTTGGAAAAATACCTCAACTTAAATGGGATAAACTGACGAAACTATTTCTTCACAACTAACTCAGTCATAAGCATTATAAAGAGCCGGCGGAAATTGTTCCGCCGGCTCTTTTTTTGGAGAATAACATGATCTTTTAAAGCAGGTGGATATGTGATATGTAAAAACTTAATTCTAATCGAGGATTTACCATTCTATATATTGTAAGAAATATGAATATTAATCAAAAGGGTTTAAGGAGAATAAAATGTCAGAAATGACCGCTTTCTGTGGCGTTCGATGTGGCAATTGCCTTACTTACATTGCCACAAAGAACGACGATGATGCAAAAAGAAAGGAAATTGCCGACAACTGGTCAAAAAAGTTCAATGGGGACTTTAAGCCGGAACAGATAAACTGTGCCGGCTGTAAATCAGACAGTGGACCACTGTTCTTTTATTGCAGTATGTGCGAGATAAAAACATGCGGCCAGAAAAAAGGCGTGGAAACCTGTGCCCATTGTGATGAATATGGGTGTGAAACACTGGAAAGGTTTTTAGGACTAAGTCCTGAGAACAGGCAGATGCTGGAAGCGCTCAGGAAATCTTTATGATGGCCTTATTTACACAATGGAACAATTCTAGTTTAAATCAATGCTCTTTGATGTAGAGCCGAACAATGAAGAAAAAGATATTCAACTGGCGGAAGAGCCATAGTGAAAGGAGGAAACAACGATGATTAGAAAAATAGTATATCTGTTAATAATTGGACTAATTGTCTCTGGAGTTACTGCCATGGCGGGAAGAACGGAAAAAAAAGCCGCTGCTCTTTCAGCCGCCCAAAAATGGCTCGCTATGATTGATAAAGAACAATACGCGGAAAGCTGGAAAGAAAACGCTGAATTATTCAGAAATGCAGTTTCAGCCCAGCAATGGGAACAAATGATGCAGGCGGTTCGAAAGCCCCTGGGTAAACTTGTTTCAAGAAAGGTGAAAACAAAAACCTATGCAAAGGCTTTACCTGGCGCTCCAGATGGAGAATATGTCGTCATCCAATTTGAGACTTCATTTGAAAACAAGAAATCAGCAGTGGAAACAGTTACTCCCATGCTGGACAAGGATGGTGTTTGGCGAGTATCAGGATACTACATAAAATAATTATTTCACCAGCTGTTTAATATCATCGTCCAGAAAGATCTTGCAATACCGGCACATGCTGTCCAACTTCCGGTCCACATCTGTTATACGCCTGCAGTAGTGCATAATACATGAATGGTCTTTGCAGTGTCGGAGATTAAAAGTATGCCCTAATTCATGTATGGCTTCTTTGATTACCCGTTCAAAAAATATTTTCTGCTGTGTAACCGCGGAAAGATTTTCGCGAAGGCGGTTTAAGGATACGATACAGGCTCTACCGCCAAGCTGGGCTTCACCATAAACAAACGTAAGAATGGGTATGAATAGATCGACTTTTGTAATTGCCAGTACTTTGATTACCCGCTGGGGGGCTAAAAATGCCAGTTTTTCAAGTATGGGAGTAGAATGATACTGATTCCGTTCTGGATCCTGTGCGAATTCAAGATCATCTATGATCTTAAGCACTTCGGTTTTAACACCAAAGACCCGGTTAATATCCATCCCTAAAGTGTTGATCAAGTGCTGGTCAATATCCCCAACAGGAGAGATGGCGATAGTATGTTCCTGTGAAACTGTCAATCTATCTTCTGGATGTTATAGAGTTTGATTTTGTTGTAAAGGGTGGACCGGTCAATACCAAGGACTTCAGAGCTTTTTGATATGTTCCATTCCTTGTTTATAAGCACCTGGGTAATATGCAGTTTTTCCATCTCCTTGAGAGACTGCGCAGCAGGGGGCACGGACACCTGTCCGGGATTAAAAATCGGCAGGTTTTCAGTAACAATTTCAGTGCCTTTTGCGATAACCACACCTCTTTCAATGGCATTTTCCAGTTCCCGGACGTTCCCTGGCCATTCATACAGCATCATTTCATCAAGGGCATCCCTGCTGATTTTTTTTACCTGTTTGTTGGTTTCATGGGTATATTTTCGTAAAAAGTAATCAGCCAGAAGAGGAAGATCTTCTTTCCGTTCCCTTAAAGGGGGCATATCAAAAGAGATAACATTAAGACGGTAAAAAAGGTCTTCACGGAAGCTTCCTTCTTTGATAGCGTCTTTGAGATCCCTGTTTGAAGCGGCGACAACCCTGAAATCCACCTCAATCGGCTGGGTGCCTCCGACCCGGTAGAAGACCCGGTCTTCCAGTACCCGTAACAGATCGATCTGCATCCTGATACTGATTTCACCGATTTCATCAAGAAAGAGCGTGCCGCCATGTGCCAGCTCAAGAAGCCCCTTTTTTGTCTCTTTGGCATCGGTAAAGGCGCCTTTTTGGTGACCGAACAATTCGCTCTCCATGAGGTGTTCAGGTATGGCGCCGCAGTTGACCACCACAAAAGGGCCATCATTGCGGGAACTTTTAGTGTGAATGGCCTTAGCAGCAAGCCCCTTGCCGGTTCCTGTTTCACCGGTTATAAGAACCGTTGAATTAACCGGCGCGATATCTTCAATTATATCAAAGACTTTTTGCATAGGCTGGGACTGGCCCAACATGCTCTCAAACCGGTCGCGTTCTTTGTGTTTTTCTTTAAGATAAAGGTTTTCTCGAATTTTTTCCTGGTGATCGATAATTTTTTCTATGAGCATCCCGAGTTCATCAGGATCAAACGGTTTTAGTAGATAATCATAAGCACCGTTTTTCATGGCTTCGATGGAAGAAGGGATTGATCCGTAAGCGGTAATCATCACCACAACCATATCTGGATCCTGTTCTTTAACCTTTTTCAAGACATCAAGCCCGCTCATTCCTCCCATTTTAATATCGAGCAGAAGAATATCATATTTGACCGACTGTAACATCTCCAGGGCTTCTTCTCCGCTGGGCGCTTTATCCACACTATGGCCGTCTCTTTCCAGCCATCCTCCGAGCGATTCTCTGACGATCAGTTCGTCATCAACAATTAGAATCTTAACGCTCCCCATTAATACCTCCCTGCCATCCATTTGATTTTTTTGAAAATTCAAGGGGCAATTTTATTTTAAAGGTTGTTCCTTTTTCCTTTTTTGAATTTACGTAAATCGTACCACCATGTTCTTTTATGATGCCGTATGCCACTGAAAGACCAAGCCCTACACCTTTACCATCGGTTTTTGTTGTAAAAAAAGGCTCAAAAAGCCGTGTTAAATTTTCTCGGGGCATCCCCACACCAGTATCTTTTATTCTGACAATCACCTTTTGGTCTTCTTTGGAATAATCTGTTTCCACTAGCAGTGTGCCCCCTTGTTTAGGTTCCATGGCCTCGACTGCATTTGAAATAAAGTTCATGAATACCTGCTGAAGCTGGTCTCCTGATCCGACGATGGAGGGGATCTGGGTATAAAATTTTCTTATAACATCCACATTGTTTAATTTAAAAAGGTTTGAATTCAAGAGCAGTGTTTTTTCTAATAACATGTTAACACTGATACGCTTCAGTTCTATTTTGGACTGCCTGGAAAAAGTCAGTAAGTTGGATATAATACCGCTAATTCGGCGGGTTTCAGTTTCCATGAGTTCCAGGTATTGGCTGAACTGTTCCAGATCTTTTTCACCAACATCCCCTTCTTCAATAATTCTTTTCATTAACAGGTTCAGGTTTAAAATGCCTGTAATCGGATTATTGATCTCATGGACCACTGTAGCGGACAGTTTACCCAGGGAGGCCATTTTATCCTGGTGAAGCAGCTGTTCGTGTGTATTTTCAAGTTCTTTTGTCCGTTCATCCACCATTTTTTCAAGGCGCCGGGTTATCCCTTCTTCCTCCTGCTTTCTTTGTGTAACATCTCGGCTGATCTCAACAAATTTGGATATTTTACCAGATTTTTCCCAGACAGGAAACGTACTGAGTTCAACATAACGTGGGTTGCCTCTAGGTTTATCCCTTATGATGGTCTGCTGAAAAGGCATTTTGTTCCGAATCACTTCATTTAAGGCACATTTAAACGTATCTGTTGAAACACAGGGTTGATCACGGTCATAAAATATTTTGTAACATTTTTGTCCGATCACTTCATCATGTTTGTACTCCATTTTTTCAAGAAACACATCATTTACTTCCACGATTTCCATATCTGGATTGATAACTACAATAAAATTCTGAATACCGTTTAAAATGGTTTCTATCTCTTCATTTCTTTTTTTCAGCTTGGTTTCTTCAATCCCAATAAGCTCTTTGAAAAGGGTAAACGCCTCATAGGAAAGGACACGGATATGACCCGGTTTTGTGGTGAGGATCTCTTCCAGGATCCCATCTGCAGGGGTTAGAATAAAAATAAAATGTATGTCATATTCAGATTTATAGATATCATGGAAATCATTTACCGTTGCGATGCCCATTTTTTCCGCCATCTTTAACGCGGGCGCTTCTGGATCTGTATCAGCGATCACGATTATCCGGGAGTTAACTACACCCTGCCGGTAATCAATGGAGCTTTTTTCAAGAAGTTCCAAGCAGTCGGTACCGCCTCCTACAAAAGCGATATTAATTATTGATGGTTTTGTTTCAGCCATGGATTTCCAAATTAATGCTATTTTAAACAGGATAATATATATGATCGGGTTATAAATATCCTGATAAATTAATTTTTAGGACATTAACACGGGGTATTGCTGGTTTCAAGGCAATTCTGGCTTGGCAGGTCACGGTAAATTCCTACAATACCCATAGGCTATCCTAGCATATCCATTTGTTATTAAAGAGTATTTTTTGTCCCAAATCAGTTTGTCTTAATAAAGAGATGAAAATATTTGGTTGACAAATTATTCACAATAATAGATAAAGATCTCTTTGTATTTTTTTGGTATGAATTGTTTTTTACACTTTTAACCAGGAGCATTAAATGGCAGAAAAAGTCCAAGGCTCAGTAATGGTCGTAGGCGCGGGTATTGCAGGTATGCAGTCCGCCCTGGATCTTGCAAATTCAGGATACTATGTATATCTTCTTGAAAAGTCGCCTGCCATCGGCGGCTTGATGTCTCAGATTGACAAAACGTTTCCCACCAACGACTGTGCCATGTGAGTTATCTCACCGAAACTGGTCGAGGTCGGCCGGCATCTGAACATCGAACTTCTTTCAGGAACAGAACTTTTAAACCTTGAAGGCGAACCAGGTAATTTTAAAGCAAAAATTCAGCAGCAACCCCGCTTTATAGATCTTACTAAATGCACCAGCTGCGGAGACTGTGAAAAAGTCTGCCCCGTGGAACTTCCGAGTGACTATGACGAGGGGCTTTCAACACGCAAGGCGACTTACAAGCAGTATGCCCAGGCAATACCCGGCGCTTTTGGAATCCAGAAAGCAGATAAGGCGCCATGCCGGCTGGCATGTCCCGCGGGTCTGAATGTACAGGGGTATGTCCAGATGGTTAAAGAGGGCAAATATAAGGAGGCCCTGGATATCATCATGGAAGATCTCCCCCTACCCGGGGTTCTCGGCAGAATCTGCCCCCATGGTTGTGAGGACGCATGCCGGAGATGTGAAGTAGACGATCCTGTGGCGATCAGGGATTTAAAACGGCTGGCAGCTGACCAGTTTGATCCCCGTAAAATTGAGATCGAGTGCGCGGAGAAACGGGATGAAAAAGTAGCGATTATCGGCTCCGGCCCGGCAGGTCTTTCCGCTGCCTATCAACTGGCAAAAAATGGAATAATGTCCACGATCTTTGAATCCCTCCCGCAGACAGGCGGCATGTTGAGAGTAGGCATACCGGATCATCGTCTTCCTCCAGAGGTGCTGGATCAGGATATAGAGATTATTACCAACCTTGGTGTTGAGATTAAAACCGAAACCCCGCTTGGTCCGGACATGACGGTTGAGGACCTTTTAAAAGACTACAAGGCTGTCTACCTCGCACTGGGTGCCCATAAGGGGATTGAGCTGGGTGTTCCGGGCGAAAACGCAAACGGAGTCCGCCAGGGAGTTGATTTTCTAAGAGAATTAAACCTGACCGGAAACGTGGAAGTCGGCAAGAAAGTAGCGATTATCGGCGGCGGGAATGTGGCCATCGACGTGGCCCGTTCAGCGGTGCGTATGGGCGCAGAAGAGGTTACGATCCTGTACCGGAGAACACGTGCTGAAATGCCAGCCTGGGAAGAAGAGATCCTGGCTGCCGAGGCAGAGGGTACACAGCTCACATACCTTGCCGCTCCCCAGGAGATACTTGTGGAAGACGGCCGGGTAACAGGTGTTCGCTGTATTAAAATGGAACTGGGTGAACCGGATTCCTCCGGCAGGAGAAGACCGGTTCCAATTCCCGGCAGCGAGTATGATATTGAGATTGATCAGCTTATCCCTGCCATCGGACAGCGACCGGATCTTTCGGCTATTGAAGATATCGCTGATATCGATTTTTCAAGATGGGGGACCACGGAAGTCGATCCTGTAACCTATGCCACAGGATGCGAAGGGGTCTTTGCGGGCGGTGATCTGCAAACCGGACCGTGGGTAGCCATAGGCGCCATTGCTGCCGGTAAGGAGGCCGCAGAATCGATTACCCGTTATATTGAAGGAAAAGACATGGCCGAAGGCCGTGAGCCGATTGTAAATGAAAACCCGGTTTACCGGCCGGTTCCTGATAATGAAGAAAAACAGGCAAGGGCAAAAATGCCGGAGTTGCCGGTCAAGGAACGTGAAGGCAATTTTAATGAGGTTGAACTAGGATATGAGGAAGGTGCCGGAAAGTCTGAAGCAGCCCGATGCCTGAACTGCGGATACTGCTGTGAGTGCTACCAGTGCGTAGACGCCTGCTTGGCAAACGCCATTGACCATAGTCAAGAGATCGTTGAAAAAGAGATAGACATAGGATCCGTTGTCCTTTGCCCCGGGAATAATATTTACGATCCTTCAAATTTGGATGAATTCTACCTTTACAATTCCAATCCCAATGTATTGACTAGTCTTGAGTTTGAAAGAATCCTGAGTGCGTCCGGTCCCACAATGGGACACCTGGTAAGGCCGTCAGATGAAAAAGAACCGAAAAAGATTGCCTGGCTCCAGTGCGTGGGCTCAAGGGACCAGAACCAATGCGGCAACAGCTACTGTTCATCTGTCTGCTGTACCTACGCGGTCAAAGAGTCAATGATCGCCAAGGAACATGCAGGGGAGGACCTTGACTGCGCTGTTTTTTATATGGACATCCGTACATTTGGAAAAGATTATGAGAAATATTATCTGCGGGCAAGAGACAAAGACGGTGTCCGTTTTGTCAAAGCGCGGGTACACACCATAACAGAAGATCGGGAAACCCGTGATCTTATTATAAGGTATGCTGATGAATCCGGTAATATCCAGAATGAGACTTTTGATATGGTCGTCCTTTCCGTGGGGCTCCAGATAAGTGATTCAACGGTTGAACTGGCAGAACGGCTTGACATTGAATTGAATCAGCATAAGTTCGCGGCAACCGATCCTTTTTCACCGGTGGAAACATCTCGTCCCGGGGTTTATACCAGCGGTGTTTTCCAGGGACCCAAGGATATTCCTAGTTCTGTTACCGAGGCAAGCGCTGCGGCATGTGCTGCTGGTGGCAAGCTGGCTGAAGGTCGTGATACATGTACCAAAAAGGTTGAAAAACCTGAGCAGTTAGATGTGTCCGAGCAGGACCCGCGTATTGGTGTTTTTGTCTGTAACTGCGGCGTAAATATTGCCGGAATTATTGATGTCAAAGAACTTGTGGATTATGCGCAGACGTTACCGAATGTCGTGTTTGCTACTGAGAACCTGTTTACTTGCAGCCAGGACTCTCAGGAAAATATGAAGACAATGATAAAAGAGAACAACCTCACACGTGTTGTTGTCTCTGCCTGCAGCCCCAAGACACATGAACCGATTTTCATGGATACCCTGGAAGATTGCGGTCTGAACAAGTACCTTTTTGAAATGGCGAATATCAGGAACCAGGATTCCTGGAGTCATTCCCATGATCCGGAAAAAGCCACGGAAAAAGCAAAAGAACTTGTTCGCATGGCTGTTGCCAGAGCGATCACTCTGAAATCCCTTGAAGAGAAAGTCATTCCTGTTAATAAACGGGCCCTTGTTATCGGCGGCGGTCCTGCAGGCATGAACGCTGCCCTGGGCATTGCAGACCAGGGATTTGAGGTTGTGCTTGTTGAAAAGGAGAAAGAACTGGGCGGTATGGCCAGGAACCTTCATCATACCATTGAAGGCGGCGATATCCAGGCGTATATCAATAAGCTGAAAGAAGACGTTACAGGCAATGATAAAGTGAAGGTACTAACAGATGCCAGGCTTACAGCATTTGAGGGATACAAGGGCAACTTTACAACTAATATTGAGGTTGGATCGGAAAAAGATTTTCAGTCGGTTGACCATGGTGTAATTATCGTTGCCACAGGCGCGAAGGAATATAAACCAACAGAATACCTGTACGGTGATGATGACCGGATCGTAACACAGGTAGAGCTGGGGGATTTGCTTGAAGACAAGGGCACTTCCGACCTTGATACGGTGGTCATGATCCAGTGTGTGGGCTCCCGTGGCGAAGAGATGCAGGAATGCTCCCGGATATGCTGCCAGAATGCAGTCAAGAACGCGTTGGCTATAAAAAAACAGAACCCGGAAACACAAGTGTTTATCCTGAACCGGGATATAAGAACATACGGGCTTCTTGAAGATTACTACCAGGAAGCAAGAAAAGCCGGGGTTATCTTTATCCGTTATGACGCAGACAATCCGCCTGTTGTGGATAAGTCTTCAGACGGAATCAGTGTTACAGTAAAAGACCATGTTCTGCAACAGGATGTTGAGATTACCGCTGATCTTCTGACCCTTAGCGCCGGCGTTAGGCCCGCGGATACAGAGGAATTGAGCGGCATAATGAAATTTAATCGGAATCCCGAAGGGTATTTTATTGAAGCGCATGTAAAACTCAGGCCTGTGGATATGCCGAGCGATGGAGTCTTTCTGTGCGGAACTGCACATGGGCCGAAACTGATTTCTGAATCCATCGCTCAGGCACAGGCAGCTGCTTCACGTGCCATCACCATGTTATCACAGGATTCACTGAAGCTTTCAGCCATCACAGCCAAGGTGGAAACAGACCATTGCGTGAAGTGCCTGACATGTGTTCGGGCGTGTCCTTTTGAGGTCCCGGCGTTTAATACAGAAGTAAAGGTTATTGAAATTGACGAGGCGATTTGTCATGGGTGCGGCGTATGCGCCTGCGTATGCCCGCGGCAGACAATTCAGCTAAGCAATTATGAGGATGATCAATTAATGAGCAAGATAGATGCTTTGCTTGCGGAGGGATAGTAATGGCGGATTTTGAACCAACGATCATATCTTTTTGTTGTGAATATTGAGGATATTCTGCTGCGGACCTGGCAGGTTCCATGAGACTGAATTATCCGACAAATATTAAAATTATCAGGGTGCCCTGTACCGGGAAAGTGGATGTCATGCACATGCTGGGCGCCATTAATAAAGGGGCTGACGGCGTATACTGTGTTGGATGCCTTGAAGGTTCATGTCATTATAATGAAGGGAACCTTAGATGCAAAGAACGTGTCAATCATGTACAGACAATTCTCGAAGAAGTTGGTATTGAAAGGGACAGGGTCAGGATGTACAACCTGTCATCAGGAGAGGGCCCGACCTTCGCGGAATACGCAAAGGAGATGACAGAACATATTAAAAATCTTGGACCAAATCCATTGAAGAATAAATAACAAAGCCAAAAAGGAACAAAATATGGCGGAACCAGCACTGAAAATCAGTGGTAAAAGAAAAAGCGGTATTATAGAGACGGTAAAGGAGATCCTGCCGGAGGGCGGGAATCTGAACCTTTGCCTGACCTGTGGTCTCTGTTCTTCCGGGTGCCCGGCTACTGGCCTGGAAAACTGTGACCCCAGGAAGTTATTGCGGATGGCAGCACTCGGAATGGACGAAGAAATTCTGGCATCAAACTGGCCGTGGTGCTGTACCATGTGCCAGAGATGTGTCCGTGTATGCCCCATGAAAATCGACATCCCACAGCTTATTTTCAATATCAGGTCAATGCGACCCAGGGATGAACGGCCAAAGGGTATGCTAAACTCCTGCAACATCGCGCTGGAAAATGAAACCCTCAGCGCCATGGGCGCTCCGGTGGAAGATTTTAAGTTTGTAGTTGAGGATGTGCTCGAACAGTACCAGGAAGAGCAACCTGAATTCGCCGACATGCAGGCGCCCATCGATAAGGAAGGCGCGGAATTCTTTTTAAACCAGAACTCAAGGGAGCCTGTTACGGAGCCGGATGAAATGGTCCCATTATGGAAAATTCTTCACCTGGCCGGGGCTGACTGGACATACGGCAGCAAGGCTTGGGCAGGTGAAAATTACTGCCTGTTCATAGCGGATAACGCGGGATGGGAGCATATTGTTCGTGCCCAGGCAGCGGAGACCATGAAGCTCGGCTGTAAGACATATTTGAATACGGAGTGAGGTCACATTACCTTTGCAGTCCGGGCCGGACTGAACAAATTCAAAATTGAGCATAATTTTGATGTTAAAAATATCTATGAATATTACGCCAAATGGATCAGGGAAGGAAAGCTGAAACCGAACCCTGACTGGAACAAGGATCTCGGCATCAAGTTTACCTGTCAGGATCCCTGTCAGATTGTAAGAAAAAGTTTTGGTGATGATATTGCGGAGGATTTCCGCTACGCCATTAAAGCGGTTGTTGGTGAAGAGAATTTTGTTGAAATGCAGCCGAACAAGTCAAACAATTACTGTTGCGGCGGGGGTGGCGGATTTCTCCAGTCAGGCTTGAAAGAACAGCGCCTCGAATACGGCAGGATTAAAGATGAGCAGATTAAGAACTCGGGTGCTGATTACTGTATCGCGGGTTGTCATAACTGTCACGCGCAGATACATGAATTGAGTGAGCATTACGGCGGGAACTACCCGGTTGTTCATTTCTGGACCATCCTGGCCCTTTCTCTTGGCGTACTCGGGCCGAATGAACGTGAATACCTTGGAGACGACCTTAAGGATGTTTGGGTTTTTCATCCTGAGACAGCAATGTAAATTGAGCATCCAAAGGGTGCAGCAGGAGGGAATATGATAGTTGCCGAAAGAAAACCGTTTGATGAAATCAAGGAGATGATCAAGGAACGCAAAAAGGTCCTCAATATTGGATGCGGGACTTGCGTGGCTGTCTGCCTGGCTGGCGGAGAAAAAGAAGTCGATGTCTTGACAACCGAGATAGAGATGGCCAGAAAGATGGATGAGAATCCCATCGAGATCGACAAGATCACTATTGAAAGGCAGTGTGACAGGGAATACCTGGAGGCGCTTGATGATATGGTAAAGGATTATGAAGCGCTTCTGTCCATGGCCTGCGGCGCAGGAATCCAGTTCCTGGCCGAGCGGTATCCTGAGATACCGGTTTACCCGGCGGTGAATACAACCTTTATCGGAATCAACCAGAATGTTGGATGGTACGAAGAAAGATGTCGTTCATGCAGCAGCTGCGTGCTCGGTATGACCGCAGGTGTATGCCCGGTAACCATGTGCGCTAAGGGCGTTTTTAACGGTCCCTGTGGCGGCACAAATAAGGGAAAATGCGAGATCAGCGCGGACCAGCCGTGCGCGTGGTACCAGATCTATGAGAGGCTTGAAAAACAAGGACGCCTGGATGAAATCCTTGAGGTGGTTCCCGCCCAGGACTGGGAGAATCAGAAACCGCGTACGGTTGTTCAGCCGGGATATGAAAAAGTGAAGGAAGAATCATAGTTGTTTGTTTTTATCCTAGTAAGAGAATATATATCAATATAATTGAACAACATAAAGGAAGAAGATATGGATGATCTGAAATCAGGAAGCAATCTAGAAAAAGTACTGAAGGCCGGTCATTTTGCATTTACAGGTGAACTGGGTCCTCCCCGCGGTGCTGATGCGGAGGAAGTAAGGGAAAAAGCCCAGTATCTGAAAGGGAATGTTGATTCCGTTAACATTACGGACAACCAGACATCTGTTGTGCGTATGGCCAGCTGGGCAGCGTGTCTCATATTAATCCAGGAAGGGATCGAACCGAATTTTCAGATGGTCTGCAGGGACAGGAACCGTCTTGCCATGCAGGCGGATATTCTTGGCGCGTACGCGCACGGTGTCCGAAACATGCTCTGCCTTTCAGGCGACCACCCTATGTTCGGCGACCATCCTACAGCCATGGGTGTGTTTGATATTGATTCCATGCAGCTCATACAGATGGTAAAGAAAATGCGCGATGAGGGCAAGTTCCTGGCCGGTGAAGAACTGCATGGTGCACCTAAAATGTTTATTGGTGCCGCGTCCAACCCGTTTGCGGATCCTTATGAATGGCGGGTACACCGTCTGGCCAAGAAAATTGCTTCTGGCGTGGATTTTATCCAGACACAGTGTATTTACAACATGGAACGGTTCCGCGAATTTATCAGCAAAGCAAATGATATGGGTCTTACGGAAAAATGTTACATCCTGGCGGGCGTTACACCCATGAAGAGTGTTGGTATGGCAAAATACATGAAAGCCAAAGTTCCTGGAATGGATGTTCCTGATGAATTGATTAAACGGCTTCAGGGGGCTGGCAAAGGTAAGGTTGCTGAAGAAGGTATTAAAATAGCGTGCGAACAGGTTGAAGAATTCAAGGAAATGAAAGGCGTTGCTGGTGTTCATATGATGGCGATTGAATGGGAACATAAGGTCCCTGAAATTGCCGAAAGGGCAAAAGTCCTGCCGCGGCCTGAAGTATAAAAGCAAAGATAAAAAAATTTAAAAGCCGGCCTGGGTAATCAGGTCGGCTTTTGTTGTTTTAAAAAATTTTTTTCACCACCAGGGCACGAAGAACACGAAGAAAAAATGTTTTTCTTTCGCTCCGCGATGAACAGCAACTATTGTGTAGTGACACAACTAGGGCAGAATTAACCATGAATTTTAGTGAAATAAATGAACGTAAAAGAATTTTGCCCGAAGGGCATTAAAACAAACCCTTCGTGTTCTTCGCGCCCTTCGTAGTGAATGAGATTTTTTATCTAAAGCAGACTACATATCAAAATCGAACGCCAACGCGTCGTCAATCATCGTTAGAATCTCTTCTTTTACTTTTTCGTGCTCAGGATTTTTCAGGTAGGAGTCACGGGATTCCGCGGATTTGAAGGTCATAATAAACCCGTGGGTGTATCCGTGGTTAAGCCCTTCAGGACTTGAGTATGCACCGCTGCTGTATTCCATAATGCCAGGGATCTTATCCTGAAGCGCGCTGATCTTTTCAAAAAGGTTATGTATTTCTTCCGACGTCTGAGTTTCTTTTATTTTCAGTAAGACAATATGCTTGATCATCAGTAGGTTCCTTTCAGTAGTTTCCAGGCCATATTCAATATCTAACCAGCAGTACTCAATACTAAAAAGAGACACCATCTCAAATCCTGGTATAAAAAACAATATTTAATTTTCCTTAACTTGACACATTGTATCTGTTTGGTGCATATTTAACTCTGTTTGGAATTGAACTTTTTTTCAGGGAGCAGAGAATATGCAGTATCAGCGGCAAGGTATTTCTTTTCAATTCGGCAGTGGCCTGACCCAGACAGGCAAAATTTTATTGATTGTCTATGTGACGATTTATATTTTTCATCTTATTTTAGAACACTGGGTTGGCCTGCCTGTGTTTGCAACATTGGCCCTTTGGCCCTTTAATTCTCCATATTTTCATATCTGGCAGATTATCACCCATCCCTTCATCCATCATCCCTCAGACCCTTTATGGTTTTTAATTGACTGCCTTATTCTTTATTTTTTCATGGGGCATGTTGAAAAGGTGTTTGGTAGAAAAGGGTTTTTGATCCTTTTTTATCTTTCCGCTCTTGGCGGTGCTATATGCGGTCTGCTTTTCGGCAGATTGTTTGGCTTTAACGCGCTCCTGTTTGGCATGATGCCGAGCCTGCTGGCAATTATTGTGGTTTTTGGGCTTCTAAATCCTGAAGCAACTGTTTTTTTTATGTTTGTTTTACCGCTTAAGGCAAAATATATTAGTTATGTGACAGTTATCCTCGCCTTAGTGATGTTTCTGGCAAAGGCGGATCACGCGATATATAATCTTGGCGGCATTCTTTTCGGATATGTCTATCTCAAAGGACCGGGTGCTTTGTCTCCAAGATGGCTCTACATTAAATATCTTGAGTGGAAACTCAAAAAGAAGCGCTCAAGATTTAATGTGATTGTTGGTTTTAAAAAAGATGATGATGATGACAGACCGACCTATCATTAATAAATCCGAAATCCGAAGCACGAAATCCGAAACAATATCAAATGACCTAAATCCAAATTTCAAAATTTGGAATCCCTTTCTCTCAGCTTTCTGTTTATGTGGTACAGAGTTGTTTCATGTTTAAACTGTTGTGAAACAAGCCGGATTTCCGGTAAATACTAAGAAAGCAGGTCTTGCTTGACATAATGAGCTTCTAAACAAATATTAAATAAGCTCGAAATAAATGCATGGTCTCTCACTGTGTTAAATAATATCAAATGATTAAAATATAAATTTCTACAAAAAAGGGGCGATTAGCTTTAAATATTAATGAGTTATGGCTTTGAGCCTTTGAAGGTTTGGATTTCGAATTTGTTTCGTGTTTCGGATTTCGATATTCGGATTTAAAATTTAGAAACAAATTAAACTCTATGAGATCTTATAATTTATGTAAAAACCGAGTGCCGGGCAGGGCGGATAAAATGTATGGCATGTATTTTGTAATTATGTTAAGAAATCATATCTTAATATAAAGGAGTAATCTTATGGCTGTTTTCGACGAATACATCGTGCAGGTTAAGGATTATATTGAAAAGCTAAGGGGAAGTAATGTTCAGATAAGGGATTATGAGTGCAAGGGTTCTGCAGATGACATTAAAAAGAAGATACCGGTAAACGTCGGCGAAGGCGCTAATCCAGGCATTATATTAAGAGGCGATACATTCATTGAGCTGGGTAATCCGCTTCAGGGATCTTGTTCTATTTTTTTATGGACAGATGATATGTCAAAAATTGACGACGGCAAGATTACTCTTTTTGGGCCTGATATCCAGGAGGCTGGAGAGGATAGCATTCCACTGGGGCAGATATTCCTTGCAGCAGGGAAAAAATTTCCTGATCTTGAACACAATTCTCTTGTCCATAACCAGCGGGCAGCAGGTGATATTGAAGGATATATGCTGAAGAGTTCTCTGGACTATACATCCTGGGGAAGGGTGAGTAAAGCAGCTGCAGAAAAAGGATTTTCCTTTGAAATCCTTGGAAAGGCAATGATTGCCCTTTACAAGACCAGGGTGCCTGAAACCGAGGCTGTTCAGATCGCATTTATCACGTCCGGTAAAGAGGATGTAAAAAACCTGGAGTCTATTGCTTCAAAAGCAAAGGATATCAGCAGGGAGATCGTCAGGGAAGCATGGAAGGCAAAAGGGTATGATCTGGATTGTGATTATGACTGTAGTTCCTGCGGAGATAAAAATGTTTGTGATGACCTTAGGGATGTTATCAAAAAACAGTCGGACAAAATTGACAGAAAGCTTGTGAAGCGGAGGGAGGATAGTAAAGAAAGTGCCTAAAGTTATAAGTTACAAGTGCCTAAAGTTGAGGAATTCTAACATTATATTTTTTTAGGGGGTGAAGAGCGAATATGTCTGAAGAGAGGGGAACGAAAATACTGGCGGTATGCGGAAAGGGCGGCACAGGGAAGACAGCTTCAACAGCCATGATGGCTAGGGCACTTTATGAAAGTAAAAAAGCCGGGAACCTCCTTTTGATTGATGCAGATCCTGCCATGGGACTTTTAAGTGCGCTTGGCCAGAAAGCCTTAAGGACCATGGGCGAGGTTAGGGAAAATATCATTAATACCGCTAAAAAAGGGAGCATTGAGGAAAAAGAACGGATGAGTGATATGATTGATTACATGACCTTTGAGGCCCTGACCGAACTTGATGAATTCGCACTTCTTGCCATGGGGCGTACAGAGACCCTGGGATGCTTCTGTCCTGTGAATACAATTTTAAGGGGGGCGATCGAAACGCTCTCCGGAAATTTTGATACCATCCTGATAGACGGAGAAGCAGGCCTCGAACAGATCAGCAGGCAGATCATCAAAAAGCTTGATACTCTCATGATTATCAGTGACGCGTCTTCAAGGGGGATCGAAACAGGCGATATGATCAGAAAGATGATTGAAGAGGATAAAGTCATGAAGTGCAATAAACTAGGAATCATTTTTAACCGTGTTATGGGGAATGAAGATATCCTGAAACAGTCTGCAGAAAAAATCGGGGTTGAGATGCTGGGCATTATCCCTTTTGATGAGAAAATTGCAGAACATGACCTGGTGGGCAAACCCATAACCGACCTGCCCGCTGATTCAGTTGCGCTGACAGCTTATAGGGAAGTCGTTGAAAAGGCTATGATTTAAACAAAAGATATAAAAAAAATATTTTCACCAGGGCACGAAGAACACGAAGGGTTTGTTTAATGTCCTCCGGACAAAGGTGAATTCTGCTCCAATTGTGTCAACACAAAATAGTTTCTGTTTATTGTGAAGAAAAAAACATCTTTCCTTCGTGTTCTTCGTGCCCTGGTGGTGAATAATTAGTTCATTAAAATCAACTATGAAAAAACCGATATATCTTGATTATAATGCGACAACGCCTCATGCACCGGAAGTGATTGAGGCGATGCGGCCGTTTCTTGAAACAGAATTTGGTAATCCTTCCAGTTCACACTGGTACGGGACCGGACCAAGAGAGGCTGTGAAAAACGCCCGCAAACAGGTTGCCAGCCTTTTATATTGCAAACCCGAAGAAGTGATATTTACAAGCGGAGGGACCGAGTCTAATAATCACGCCATCAGGGGAACTGCATTTGCCATGCAGGAGAAGGGGAAGCATATTATCACCAGTGTGATTGAACATCCAGCAGTGCTGAATGTCTGCAGGTATCTTGAAAAATTTGGCTTTACAACCACGTATCTTCCGGTTGATGAATATGGACGTGTTCAGGTGGATGATGTAAAAGACGCGATTAAGGCAGATACCGTTCTCATCTCTATCATGCATGCCAACAATGAAGTGGGTACCATACAGCCCATAGAAGAGATATCTATTCTGGCAAAAGAGAATGGTATCACCTACCACACAGACGCAGCCCAGTCTGCAGGGAAATTAAAAACCGCTGTGGACGAGCTTGGCGTGGATATGCTGTCGATTGCCGGGCACAAACTTTATGCTCCTAAAGGAATTGGTGTCCTATATATAAGAGAAGGCGCTGATCCAGAAAAGCTGTGCTATGGCGCAGGCCAGGAGCTTGGAAAACGGTCAGGCACGGAAAACGTGCTTGAAATTGTAGGGCTGGGAAAAGCATGTGAACTGGCATCTTGCTACAACGAAACCAATGTTGGTCATATGCGGTCAACCCGTAACCGTCTTCAGGAAGGATTGACAAAACAGATTCTGAAAACAAGGATCAACGGCCATCCTGAGAACCGTCTCCCCAACACCCTCAGTATTTCTTTCAAAGGGATTGAAGCAAACCGCCTCCTTGAAGAGATTGGTTCTGAAGTGGCCGCATCAGCCGGCGCAGCCTGCCACGCAGAAGATGTAAAAATTTCCCATGTGCTTGAAGCCATGAATGTTCCCATGGAATGGGCAAAAGGGACCATCCGGTTCAGCACCAGCCATATGATATCCATAGACGAAATTGACCGGGCAATTGAAATGATCGCAAAAGGTGTTCAGAGCTTAAGGGCCTAATCCTCATTTTTCACAAGTTTGATTCGTTTGTTTTTCTTTGAATTGTGTTATAATTGTTTTATCTTTGAGGAGGAATCATGCCTAATAGAATTGAATGGATTCAGCATAAAGGGAAAAGCATCCTCAAATTGGACTATTCAGGACTATCAGAAGAAGAATACTGCCAGACAGTTGATAAGGTCCGTGAAATCTTGTTAACGCAACCAAAGAATTCTATTTTGAGTGTAGTCACTATTTCTCATGGAAATATTACAGATGGTATTCTTCGGAAAGCCAGATTCCATAGATTGCGGACCAAGGATCATCTGAAAGCTGTTGCTGCTGTTGGCCTTTCAGGTATCTTAAAAATTATTGTTGAGATTATTTACAGGGATGTGTATTTTGCTAAAACATATGATGAGGCTTTAAACTGGCTGGTGAAACAGTAGCAGTGACTTATTCCATAAAACGCACCACCTTATTGCGCCCCTTTTCTTTTGCTTCATATAATGCCGTATCAGCATCTCTTATCATATGGTCAAGTGTATCTCTTAATACCGTGGTATAACCGATACTCACTGTTACCGAAACAGTTTGATCTTTTATTTCCAGAGGATAATCTGTTATCATCTTTCGTAAGCGCTCAAACAGAAGTTCTGCATCAGAATCCTTATCAATATTGACACAGAGGAGACAGAATTCATCACCTCCGATACGTGCAATAACATCGGCTGCACGAAGCTGTTCAAAAAATATTGAAGCAACATTATTTAGCACCATATCACCCACCTGGTGACCATATGTATCATTAATCATCTTGAAATAATCAATATCAATCATGGCTACCGTTAAAGTAAAATTACTACGTTTTGCATTTTGAAACAGTTTTTCACCGGTCTTAAAAATATATTTTCTATTGAAAAGGCCTGTCAGGAAATCGCGATCCGCAGCATCCGTTAAAATGCGATAACTTACAACCGCATCGATATTTTGGTTTACCCGGCAATAAAACTCCTCGTGTATGAATGGGCGAGGGAGAAAATCATTTGCACCTGACTTTAGTAAGTTTAAAGAAATCGTTCCTGATCCAGTTGTAGAAATTCCAATGATGGCCAATTCATTACGCGAAAACTTTTTACGCACCTTGGCAGTTAGCTGCATGCCATCCATTTTTGGCATATTGTAATCTGTAATAATCAGGATAATATCATCATTATCATCTAGTATTTTAAGCGCATCATGGCCATTACTTGCTTCAAACACTTCAAGATTGTAGCGCCGTAACAATGAGACCATAAGTTCTCGGGCTGAGTTTGAGTCATCAACAACCAGTACTTTTCGCCCTCTGTTATCCCGTAAGCGTCTTATTATTTCGACAACATACTCAATTTCATTTAGGTTGCGTTTAAGGACATAGTCAATAATCGGTTTGTTCATCATTGTGTCATGGAGGTCATCTGAAATATTGCCTGTGAGAATGATAGGGGGTATGCCGATATCTAGAACAAAATCAACGATTTCGCCATTGGGTGCATCAGGAAGGTTTAAATCAAGAACCGCAACAAAAAATTTATCACTCTGCGTATCAAGAATTTGTTTGGCTTCCTCCAAGGAGTATGCAGCTTCAACATCAATATAGAGTTGCGACCCTATACTGAGTACCAGTTGTTCATTTACGGAACGACTATCCTCGACAACTAAAACTTTTTTTGCTGTCTTATTCATACTTTTCCTCTGTTAATGAATGGCTGAATGGCTGCTGTTTATTCAATAAAGGATTGGCTATCCAAATTCGATTTACTTCACCAAGCTGAATATACTGTAATAAATTATTTATACAGTCTTAAGTAATTAGTTGATTCAAACAGATCATTTGATCTGATATTGTTTAATATATCATTTTTGCTGGTTTGACAAGTCTTATTGGGTCGGCCCGGCCAACGATAATAAAATCTATATAAAGTTTAATCTTAGCTTTCACAAATTATATCACATATTGTATATTAATATAATCATTATTAATTTCAGCATCTTTTGATAAATTCAACAGATAATGTTTAATTTTATCATCAATATTATCCTGGTCTTTTAATTCAAAATGAACAGCTTGATTTCTTCCTTTTTCTTTTGCAGTATATAAGGCAAAATCACATAAATGTATTGTTTGATCAAGCGTTAGAAGGTCTGGTTCTTTTGGGAACAAAGGTATCTTTGCGCATCCGATAGAACAAGTTTTAAATATTGTATTTTCATCCGATATTTTGAGCGGGATCTTTTTGATAGTATCAATTACTTTTTTTGAAAAGATTTTTAAATATTCCGGTTTAGTATTTTGTAATATGATTAAAAATTCTTCACCGCCCCAGCGCGCTATAATATCATCTGCTCTAATTAGTTTTTTTAATGTCTCAGATATTTTGATTAAAACTTGATCCCCTGCCTGATGACCATAAGTATCATTAACATTTTTAAAATAATCAATATGAATTAAGTAAACACCAAAAAACTTGCCTTTAATAGTTAAATCTCTTTTTTCATAATTATTAGATAGACTGCCTTGATGATTGATAAAATTTTCTGACAATTCCGTTGCAACCTCATAAATATATCTTCTATTACGTAATGAGGTTAAAGGATCATTAAGGGACAATTCCTTAAAGTTTTCATTTGCTTGTTCCAATTGAGCGGTTCTCTCTATTACCTTTTCCTCCAAATATTCATATAGTCTGGCATTTTCAATAGAAATCGCAGCCTGAGAAGAGAGGATTCGCAACAGTGCTAACCGGTTATCTGTAAAGCAGTTTTTTGTTAAATTATTTTCAAGATAAAGGATTCCCGATGTTTTTCCTTTATGGGTGATTGGCGCACAGAGAAGTGATTTTGTTTTATTTCTTTTTATATAAGGATCTTCTGAAAATTCTCCCTCTTTGTGAGCGTTATTTAATACTATGTTTTGACCCGTTCTGTTAACATAGTTTACTATTGTAGATGAGAGATTGGTATTTTTTTCAACAGGAACCGACTCAAGCACTTTAATATCTTTATCTGACTCACCTTCTGCTTCAATATAGAGTTTCTTATTGACGTCATTCTCTATGATCAAAAATCCTCTTTGAGCACCGGCGTTTGCAATTGAAAATTTCATTATTCTTTCTAAAAGCCTGCCAATATCCCTTTCACTTGATAGGGTTTGTGATGTCTTTATTACTGTGGATAGATCAATTGATTCTGAAGTGCTGGTCGCGCTGGGGATTGAAGATTTTGAAGATGAGTCAGCTACTTTTGTGTTTAATTTAAGTAAGTGCCCATATTTTTCTTCAATATGTTTCACCATAGCGATGGCGCCCCACATACGATAAGTGTGATGTGCTTCAGACATGTATAACATGGCAATTTTTTCTTCATTTTGATCAAGCCAGAATTGTGCTGTTAGTTTCAGACACAGGGCTTTTTCCTGGATAAAACTATTTTCGTGGGATAATTTTACGGCCTGTTTATAATGATCCATTGCTTTTTGTTTCTGCCCCTGTATACGGGCAATCTCTGCTTCCACAAGGTGGTATTTGTGACTGTAATTCATGGGGGCATGAAAAGCCCATTTTTTCATTTTTTTCTGGTTTTTAGTTATTCTTTTTAAAAATTTCTTTTTTTCTGATTTGTTTTCTGCTGGATAAAGTGCGAGTCGGGTCAAAGAGTCAAAGAAATTAAATAGTGGTACAAGAGGATTTGATATTTGTATATCACAGTATGGTTTGGCCAATTCTGCATTTTTGTGCGCTTCTTTGTAATTTTCAAAAAGATAATTAAGGTTTAACAAAAAATAATTCACATAAAACATGGCAGTGACATCATTTGCTTTTTTGTGTATAGGCATCATTTTGCTTTCATCATACGAGGATCCAATTAATTTACAGGGATTCTTGGATGTTCCCTGGAGATTTAGAATTGTTTGATGAAGCATCAGATGATAGTTAAGTATTGTATCCTGATTGAGTTTTTTGATGGTTTCAGCATATTTTGCTATTTCATTATCTGCCTTTGGCAGTTTGGTGCCGAAAATAAATAATGAATAAGAATAACAACTGGCATTTATTGCTGCAAATTCCAGATCACCTGTTTCCAGTCCTATTTGATATCCCTCAAGCAACGGATTTATTGAATCCCGCAGGGATCTTTTCCAGTGATTGATAAAATACCAGACAACAGCCAAAACTCTTGATTTGGATTCTTTGATATTGAACTTTTCAATAATACTCAGGGAAAGTTTGCCCCACTCATGACCGGTGTTGATATTTCCAAGAACAGCACAATGAATCATTCCAAAAGCAGCAAAATAATAGGCTGAATAAATACTGTTGCCGTATTTAATTGATAGTTTAACAGCTTTAAGAATTATCAGCGGTAACAGATCTGGAGCGGCAAGATAAGCAGATAAAAAAATACTTGATAGAATTTGTATGACAGCAGATTGATGGGGATCTTTCATTTCCGAAAGATTGATCAGATTTTTAACTGATTTTCCTGTTAAAGACAGTTTCACCAACAAAAGCTCATAAACAATCCGTAATTTTCCCGGTTTTTCAGGCAGCCTGATCCCAAGTTTTTTAAGAACATGCAGCCCAATTCTTATCCCGTCCAAAAGTTGATTCTGAGCCACAGAAGCGAAAATTTTAGCCTCATAAACTTTAACTGTATCAAGAATTGTCTGTGAGTTTTGGAAAACTTCTTCTGCAAATTTATCCATCATAGCATAATCAGCACAGAGCTGAGCTGCGACAGTCGCTTCCTGATATATTTTCAGCGTAAAAGCATAGTTCTCCTCCCAGCAATTTTCATTCAGAAGCCCAATCCCTGTCTTAAAATAATTCAATGCAGAAGTATATGCGTTCGAAGCCAGGGCTTTTTTTCCGGCCAAAAGATTCAGTTCAGCCAGGGTATGTTTTTCATATCCGTCCTTAACCAAATTCATCCCGGCGTTTAATTGATTAACAATATAAAATATTTTATGTTGTAATTCTTCTTTATCTGTATTGTTTAACTCCAGACTCCCAATGCGATAGTGTTGTCTTGCCTTCTCTTCATCTGGAAGCAAAGAATAAGCAGCCTCCATTATGCGGTCATGACTGAACAAATACATATTATCAATTCTATTAATCATACCCTCCTGCATAACTTCATTAAGTTCCTGTCGAATAGCTTCCTCTGATTTTCCGCATACGGATACCAGGTTTTTACGATTAAAATAACTGCCAATACAGGCGCCCAGTTTTAAAAGTGTTTGAGAATTTTCAGGAAGTTCAGTAATTTTTCCTACCATAAGGTCCACAACATTATCAGTCGCTCGCATCTCTTCAATCCCTTTTATATGCCATGACCAGCCATGCTCTTGGGAAAACTCAATTAGACGTTTTTTATAAAGAGATTTTAAGAATTCATTTATGAAAAATGGATTGCCCCTGGTCTTGTGAACCAGAAGTTCTGCCAAAGGAGTTGTCTCTTCTTTCGGACAATTTAGGGTATCCCCAAGTAACTGGCTTACATGTTCTTCATTCAGGGGCTGCAGAAATATATTATTTATTATTGCACCGGTAGTTTTAATTTCATTCAGTGTCAGAATCAATGGATGCGTATCTGGGGTTTCATTGTGGCGGTAGGCGCCCATCAATAATAGATGTTTTATTTTCGAATCAGTAAAAAACAGTTTAAGTAAATGTAAACTGGCCAAATCAGCCCATTGCAGATCATCAAGGAATATGACCAGGGGATGTGCTTTGTTCGCTAAGACTTTTATGAATCCCTGAAATGTTAGATCGAACCTGTTTTGAGATTCAACCGGCCCAACTAACGGAACCTCTGGCTGTTTACCAATGATCAACTCAAACAAAGGGATAATATCCGATATAATTTTGCCATTGGGTCCAAGTACAGATAAAATATGTTCCTTCCATTCAGCAATTTTATCATCCCCTTCAGCAAGGATCTGTTTGGCAAGTCCGGTAAAAGCTTGAACAATGGCGTTGTAAGGTATGTACTTTTTATCTCTCTCAAATTTTCCTGAGATAAAACATCCCTTATGTTTAACCATGGGCCTGTGAATCTCATTGATTAACATGGATTTTCCAATACCTGAAAATCCTGAAACAAGCACCAATTCAGCATCATCCTCTCTTGTCCGTTCAAACGCGGACATAAGTATTTCTATCTCTTGTTCCCGGCCGTATAATTTTTGAGATATATGAAATTGATCGGACACATCCTTCTGACCCAATTCAAAGGTTTTGATGGTCCCTGCAGACCGGAATTCTTTGAGGCAGCGTTCTAAATCTGCTTTAAGGCCGTAAGCGTTCTGATAGCGGTCCCCTGCATTTTTGTTCATTAATTTCATGACAATCGCGGAGATTGCCTCAGGAATGTTTTCATCAATCTCATGAGGAGGTGTCGGTTGTATGGCAATATGACTGTGTACCAGTTCCAGAAGATCTTTTGATTCAAAAGGAAGGCGTCCGGTTAACATCCAATAAAAAGTCACACCAAGGGAATAAAAGTCAGTGCGATAATCTACAGAACAATTCATGCGGCCTGTCTGTTCAGGAGAGATATAAGCAAGACTACCTTCCAGAATTTCAGGATTTTTTACAGATGTGATTTCTCGAGAAAGTTCTGTTGCAATGCCAAAATCTAAGATTCTGAAAATATCCTTTTCAGTATTCCAGATAATGTTGGAAGAATTGATGTCTTTGTGAATAATATTACGGTTGTGAATATTTCCAACAATTCCAGCAATACGCATGCTAGCACATAAAAACTCATCTAGGTTGAGTTTTCTTGATTTTAGTATATCCGTTAAAGATTGTCCGCCAACATCCTCCATAATGATCGCAGGGGAATCATTGACCTTCGACATTTCATATGCCCGAATGCCCCCCTCATTTGTAAACATCTTGGTCAGCTCATATTCTTGATTAAATTTTGAAATTTCTTCAGTGGTTGGATATTTATTATTGTATTGTTTAATGACCACAGGCGTGTTGTCATTTGTCTTTAAGGCGCGATATATTAGTGACTTGTTACTTTCATAGATAATTTCTTCAATTTTGTATCCTTTTATTTTTGGCAAGGTTTTGCTCTTATAAAGAGTTACCTACTTTTAGATTTTTCCATCAACATTCTATCTTGATATTTTATATAGAAACATAAGTTTCAATTCTACCATGAGGTACAGAAAATGTCTATCCTGAATTATAAAACAGTTGAACATTTTAAAAAGTATATTATATGGTATAATCGATACGATTTTTTGTGTCATTTCTTACTGTTTCCAAAATATACAGTTAGGAGAAATTATGGATCAAAAAGCATTGTATGCATTAATCGTCATCTGGACATCTTCTGCTATTGTTGGGATTATTATAAGTTACTTTATCTATAAGATGTCATTTCGTTTTAAATTTATAATTGCTACCACAATTTTTTCTGGAGTCTGTTTTTTTTCAGGTGCACCTGTTTTTTCACTTACTTTCTCCTGGACCAGCGTCATCATCGTTTCCGCAATTTTATGCATCAGCGGTATTCTAGCAGTAGAATATTTTATGCGCACATTAATTGTGCCGGTCAGAAAGATAAATGAATGCCTTGACTATCTTTCCAAAGGTGACTTTTCAAATATAGTTAAAGCACAGTCAACCGATGAACTGGCTGAAATATTTCTTAAATTAAATATCGTAACCAAAGAAATTTCGAATTTGATTAATATCATTAAAACCAATTCAACTGATAATTTCCAAATGGTTGAAAAACTGTCCGAGCTCTCCAACCATATGTCTGATAACGCCGGTGAAACATCTCAAAGAGCAAACACTGTCTCAACATCTGCTGAGGAAATGAGTATTACCATGAAAAATGTTGCCTTTGCCATGGAACTTGCTGCAGATAACATGGAGATTGTATCGACTGCTGTGGAATCAAATACAACTACGATTAATGAAATTTCACAAAACACAGAAAAAGCCAGACTTGTTTCAGATAATACCGTCACCAAAGCAAAAGCAGCCTCAAAACGCGTGAAAGAGCTTGGCAATGCCGCTCAAAATGTCAGCAAAGTCACTGAAACAATTAATGAAATTTCTGAACAAACCAATCTGCTGGCATTAAACGCTACTATTGAAGCTGCACGTGCCGGTGAATCCGGTAAGGGATTTGGGGTTGTGGCAACTGAAATAAAGGAACTGGCCAGACAGACGGCTGAAGCTGCTCAGGAAATAAAACAAATGATTACAGGCATTCAGGAAACTTCCACCCGAACCATTGATGATATTGAAGACATCACAAACGTCATTAACGATAATAACGATATTGTATCAAACATTGCAGCATCAGTAGAGGAACAGGCGGTTACCACCAAAGAAATCGCGGGGAATGTCGGCCAGGCATCCAATGGTATTGCTGAAATAAATGAAGATATTGCTCAGAGCCTTAAAGTATCCGAGCAAATCGCAGAAGATATTTCCAATGTCAATCAGGATTCAGGCAAGATGTCTGCAAGCAGTTCCACATTAAAGTCAAATGCTGAAACCTTATTTGTTTTGGCCAGTCAGCTTCAAACAGGTATTGCAAAATTTAATGTATTGGCTGAAGTTTAAAATTAATATAACTTAGGAAACGTACAATGCCTCTAGATCAAACAATATATGTCTGTGTCGGTCATTTTATTTTATGCGTGATTTCTCTTGTTATCTGCTTTTTTGTCTGGAAATGGAGCCTGAAATTTAAATTCGCCATTGGTCAAACAATTGTTTCTGTTGTCACGTTTAGTGCGGCTGTTTACCTTACCTATGATGAATTTTCCTGGACACGATTCATCGTTCTTGGCGCTTTTGTGGGCCCCATCAATCATGCAGTCACTATCTCGTTCATCCGTAATTTAATCATTCCCATCAATGCAATTAACAAAAGCCTGGAATCCCTTTCCGAGGGTGACTTCAATGTAAAAATGGACGTTAAAAGCCGTGATGAATTTAGAGAGATATATCAACGGTTCAATCAGATGATTACTGAAATGTCTGTCCTGATTTCATCTATTAAAGAGACTTCTATTGAGAACCTTCAAATGGCTGAAAATCTATCAGATCTTTCAGCTCAGATGTCTGATAACGCCTATGGAACATCACAAAAAGCAAACACTGTGTCTGACGCAGCCCAAGGCATGAACAACAATATGACGGCTGTTGCTACTGCCATACACGAGACATCAAGGAATGTGGAAATGGTTGCCAACGCTGTGGAGGAAAACACGGCCACTATAAATGAAATCGCCCAGAATTCTGAGAAGGCCAGGACCATAACAGATGAAGGGGTTGCTCAGGCCCGGTTAGCGTCTACAAGAGTTGATGCGTTGGACAAGGCAGCTCGAAATGTGAGCAAAGTCACTGAAACCATTACTGAGATCTCTGAACAGACTAATCTTCTTGCCTTGAATGCCACCATTGAAGCGGCAAGGGCCGGTGAATCAGGTAAAGGCTTTGCCGTGGTTGCCGGCGAAATCAAAGAACTGGCCAGGCAGACCGCGACTTCCACACAGGAAATAAAGTCGCTGATAGATGGCATTCAGGATTCAGCTAAAGGAACCATGTCAGACATTGAAAAAATTACCGATGTCATTAACCAGGGAAACGAAATTGTATCAAATATTGCCGCCTCAGTGGAAGAGCAGGCGGTCACCACTCGGGAAATCGCTAACAATGTGGGGCAAACATCAAAAGGAATCCAAGAAATCAATGAAAATGCATCCAAGAGTCTTTCTGTATCGGAATTGATTGCCAGGGATATTTCAGATGTAAACCAGGATGCTGGAAAGATTTCAGGAATCAGCTCCAGCGTTAAACAAAACGCCGGGTTTCTATCGGAACTGGCCGGTAAGCTCCAGGTGGCCTCAGCGAAATTCAGTATCCTGGAAAAGGCTGCTTCTTTGTAAATAAGTTTAAAGAGGGAAGCTTGGGGCAAAGAGAGAAGAGAAGTTTGACTCTCACAGAGGCAGAGAGCTATTAATATGAAATAGGAAGGATTTTTTTGTCCTGTCTATCCTGTAAATCCTTGTTAAATTTTGTCTTTATCGTGTTCGCTATATTTCAATTTTTAAAATAATTTTATTCTCTTTTTGAATGGCTTCTTTTTCAAGCTTACGCACCTGAGCATTGACGGTATTAACATAGTTTTTGTCATTAATAGAAGCTAAATTAATTTTAACATTATATAAAGCAGACAATACAGCTGTTCTTGCTGTCATCGCAGCAACCGCTCCGTCTGTAATTGCATTTTTGTTGCCTTTTTCAATAACAATTACCGCAAGCCCCATTAAATCAAACGCATCTTTTGCCACACCCAAAGGGACTTCACATGCTTTTTTTAAAGCATACTGAATTGACTTATTCCTGGCTTTCTTTTCTTCAGGACTGTTTTTAGGAAGCTTATACGCTGTCATCACCTGATCATACGCATCAGCATCATTATCAATATCTTGAATCAATTTTTTCCTGAGCTGAGCTGCTTTTTCGGCAATGGTTTTCATTTCATCTTCAACAATCTTATATTTTTCTCTGCCAATGGTCAGATTTGCCACCATCTCCGTAAGGCTGGCAGCTCCTGCAGCACTTAGGGCGGCTATGCTGCCACCGCCTGGTACAGGAGAATTAGATGAGGTCTTTTTTAAAAAATCTTTAATGGTTAAGGCAGAAAACATGATTGTTCCTCCTTTAAAAAAAGTGCCTAAAGTGCCTTAAGTTATAAAGTTGAGCTGAATAGTGTTGTTTACTATTCATACGAAACTTATGCCTTTGTGGTGCAAGTGTCTAAAGTTGATGTATCGCTCCGCCCTTTCATTTTTTAATAATGGTTCCTTTTTTAATAACCGTTTCTACAGTATTAACACCCATATGATACAGTATGAACTCATACGATGGATATTCGAGGATAACCAGGTCTCCAATTTTTCCTGCATCAATACTCCCTATCTGGTCAGCCCTGTCCAGGGCAGCAGCAGCATTAATGGTCAAAGCGCTGATTACTTCTTCAGGTGTCATCTTCATTCTCAGTGCTGCCAGCACGGCTATCAGTGGAATGGAATAAGTAAAACAGCTGCCAGGATTAAAGTCCGTGGCAAGGGCTACAGCGCAGTTTTGATCAATCATATACCGGGCCCGGGCATACGGTTCATTAAGACTGAAAGCTGTTCCAGGGAGCAGTGTGGCGACCACGCCTTTTTTTGCCATTTCCTGTATCCCCTGATCTGAAGCACTCAGCAGGTGGTCGGCAGAAACCGCGCCAACTTCAGCTGCCAGTTCGGCACCGCCTAGGGGTGTTATTTCATCAGCATGTATTTTGGTTTTAAAGCCCATGTCTTTGGCTTTTAAAAGCAATCGCCTTGATTGGTTAATGGAAAACACATCTTTTTCACAAAACACATCACAAAATTCCGCAAGTCTGTTTTTGGCTATGGTCGGCAACACCTGGTCAATGATAAACGTAATATAATCGTCTTTCTTTTCCTTGTAATCACCAGGCACGGCATGGGCGCCCAGAAAGGTGCTGACAACATCAACAGGATGCTGCTTGTTCAGTTCAGCCATAACTTCAAGCTGTTTTATTTCTGTATCTTTATCCAGACCGTATCCGCTTTTGCTTTCAATGGTGGTTACGCCAAAGGCCACCATGGCGTCTAATCGTCTTAAACCAATTTTGATCAGTTCTGCCTTTGATGCTTTTTGTGTGGCCGCAACTGTTTTAACAATCCCTCCACCTTTTTTCATGATATCCATGTAGGTGTCACCCTTTAGCCGCCATGAAAATTCTTCTGCTCGATATCCGCCAAACACTAAATGCGTGTGGGAATCTACAAATCCTGGCAGAGCAGCCTTGTTTGTAGCATCAATAATATCAAATGATTGTTTCTGTAATTGTTTTTCATCTACCTTTGATAGAATATCACTGGTTGGCCCTACATGGGTAATGAAACCGTTTTCAATGACAACGGCCCCATCTTCAATCACATGAAGATTTGACATTGTTTTACCCTGTTTTGCTGCAAACCCGCTGCAGGTAACAAGCTGAGACGCATTTTTAATCAGCATATTTCCATTCATACGTATGGCTCCGCGCAAATAACTATTCCATAATTCGGGCTTCTAAAATTTGCTCCATCGAAAAACCTTGTAAGCCAAGATAGTGCTCTGCCGTGTTCATTAATGCGGCCATGGGCACAAGGCCCACGATTTCACTACCGCAGACCCTTACACCATGTTTGTCCGCCTCTTTTTTTATCTGATTAAACGACTCAAAAAGACCTGTTTGCGTATAATCGGTCATGTTCATGGAAACCTGAACCATGCCTTTATCTTTAAGATCGATGCCTATGGCTTTACAAAACGGAAGCCCTCCGCTGGAAAAGCGGATTTTTTTAGCAATCTTCTTAGCGATATTCAGGTTATCTGTATCCAGATTCACATTGAACGCGATAAGGGGCATACGAGCACCAATCGCTGTAACACCAGCTGTAGGATGTTTTTGCGAAGGGCCAAAATCCGGCCGCCATTTTTGGGATTTTAATTTTTCATCCATTCCCTCGAACTGACCTTTTCGAATCTCAGAAAGATTTTGGCAATGATCACGGGATGCCGATGCTTCATATAAAAAAACCGGCAGATCACATTTGTCTGCAACTTTTTTTGCCACATCCTTTGAAAGCTTTATTGCATCTTGCATGTTCATCTCTTTTACAGGAATAAATGGCACCACATCCACGGCACCCATTCTTGGATGCTGTCCCTGGTGTTTGCGCATATCAATAATGTCAACAGCAATACGGATCGATTCAACTACCGAAAATGTAACTGCTTTTGGTTCACCCACGATAGTAACAACCATTCGATTATGATCTTTATCCTGCTGACAATCGAGCAACTTCACATTGTCTTTGTTTTTAAACGCTCGGATGATCTTTTCGATTTTATGGTTATTTCTACCTTCACTGAAATTTGGTACACATTCAATTATTTTTTTCATAGATGGCCTTTTTTTACTTTTCACCACAGAACTTCGCTAAAGCTACGATCTGCAAGCAAAGGCACTGAGGCAACTAATTGTTTTTATACGCCGTATCAATTAATTTTTTAACCAGCTTTTCATCTACCTCATGCGGCAGTGTTATATGATCTTTTCTACTCTTCATTTTATTATATTGAGATGCTGTTTCAATGGCATTTTTGTTTCCTGCCCATGCGCGTCGTGCTACTCCTCCCATGACATCCCAAGGGATGGCTTTTTTGATAATTTGATCCACTCGCCGGCTGCCGTCAAGAACCAGACCAAAACCGCCGTTGATCGCTTTTCCGATACCGACGCCGCCGCCGTTATGAAGGGCTACCAGGCTCATACCTCTGGCAGCATTGCCGGCATAACAATGAACCGCCATGTCCGCAGTAATGTTGCTGCCGTCTTTAATATTTGCGGTTTCACGAAAGGGAGAATCCGTACCACCACTATCATGATGATCTCTGCCTAACATAACCGGCCCGATCTTTTTATTTCTTACCATTTGATTAAACTTTAGGGCGATTTTCATTCTGCCTAAAGCATCTTGATATAGTATTCTGGCCTGTGTGCCGACCACCAGTCGATTTTTATGCGCGTCTTTAATCCAAACATAATTATCCTTATCCTGAAATCTTTTTTTCGGATCAATACATGCCATGGCTGCCTGGTCTGTTTTGGCTAAATCTTCTTTTTTGCCGCTCAGACAGACCCAGCGAAACGGGCCGAAACCATAATCAAACAAAACCGGCCCCATAATGTCTTCAACATAAGAAGGAAAAACAAATCCATCTCTTGTATTTTGTTTATTTTTACAAACCTCTTTTACACCACTATCAAACACGGCTTTTAAAAAACTATTTCCGTAGTCAAAAAAATAAGCACCCTTTTTCACCAGTTGTTTAATCAGGTGATAATGCTTTTGTAATGATATGTTAACCTTTTTTCGAAACAGGGCAGGATTTGTTTTCAGTAATTGAGTGCGCGCTTTAAAGGTAAACCCCTGGGGACAATAACCACCAGAATAGGCAACATGGCAAGAGGTCTGATCAGACAATAGGTCAATATCTATGCTGTTTTTTACGGCATATTCCAAAAGGTCCACAATATTGCCGTAAAACCCAATGGCTATTCCTTTTTGATTTTTTTGATATGCTTTTGCCAACTTAAAGGCTTTTGCAGGATTTTTGATGACGCTACTAATCCATCCCTGATCAAGCCGTGTTTTAATGCGAGAGTAATCAACCTCAGCGATAATGCCTACACCATTGGCTATCTCGACGGCCTTTCCCTGGGCACCGCTCATACCCCCCAGACCTGAAGAGACAAACAGATGTCCCCTTAAATCCTGGTCATCATGAATATTCAATTTTTGTCTGCCGGCATTTAATAGCGTGCTGTATGTGCCATGCACAATCCCCTGTGGGCCAATATACATCCATCCGCCAGCTGTCATCTGACCGTAATTGGTGACACCAAGAGAAACAGCCCGATGCCAGTTTTCCTGATCATCGGCAAATCCCACAAGCAATCCATTGGTAATGATTACCCTGGGCGCATCTGGTGAGGATTCAAATAATCCCATTGGATGACCCGATGTCACCACAAGGGTCTGCTTTTGCGTCATGGTTTCTAGATATCGTTTAATCAGTTGATACTGCATCCAGTTTTGGCAGACTTGACCGGTTTCACCATAGGTTACCAATTCATAAGGATAAAGCGCCACATCAACATCCAGGTTATTATCAATCATCACCTGAAATGCCTTTCCTTCTAGGCATTTCCCTTTATACATATGGATCGGCCTCCCTTTTATATGCCCTCTGGGGCGGAACCGATAACCGTAAATTCTTCCTAACGTCATGAGTTCATCTATAAATTCTTTTGCAAGAATAGGATGCCATTTTTCAGGAATATACCGGAGGCCGTTTTTTAATGCCAGACCGACCTCATCTTTATTCAATACCAGCCGCCGTTTAGGTGCCCTTCTAATCCCTTTTTTAAAGATCTTTTTACCAGGCAGCCGGGGAAAAATGTCATCCAGCTGAATGATAGCAGTACGAGAACGGTTTTTATCCGGCATTATGGAAAATCTCCATTAAATCAAATTTTTAATAGAAACAGTCATTGAAATTATTGTCTAAGTATATTAAAGTTTTTTTATTATTTCAAACCCATATAATCAAATCGGGAAATAAAAAGGGAAAACATGAAAAAAATCCCGCTCGGCATGGACGGAATGACCATTAATGACCTTGTAACTGTAGCTCGCGACAAGGTGAATGTCTGCCTGACAAAAAACGCAAAAAAGCGGATCCAGGAAACCCGAAAAATGGTCGACCGAATGGTTCAGGATAAAAAAACCGTTTACGGTGTTACTACTGGATTCGGGGCTTTAAGTGATGTCATTATTTCAAGCAAGGATATCCGAATACTTCAAAAAAACATTCTTTTAAGCCATGCTGCTGGTGTGGGAGATATACTGGACAGAGAGACCGTTCGCAGTATTATGGCGCTCCGTATCAAAGACATGGCACGCGGCCACTCCGGCATAAGGCTTCAAACAGTTTCAAGAATCATTGATTTGCTGAACCATGACGTCTCTCCTATTGTCCCTGAGAAAGGGTCTGTGGGTGCCAGCGGCGATTTAGTCCCTCTGGCGCATCTTTCTCTGGCGTTGATCGGAAAAGGAGATGTTTTTTTTAAAGGAAAAAAAATTACAGCTAAAACAGCCCTGAAAAAACTTGGTATGAAGCCCCTTACGTTAGAAGCCGGAGAAGGGCTTGCCCTGATCAACGGCACCCAGCCCATGACAGCCATCAGTGCACTTACCATTCATGATGCCATCCAATTAAATAAACTGACCGATATTGCGGCAGCCATGAGCCTTGAGGTCCTCATGGGGAGCAGAATGGAATTTAATCCTAACATTCAAAAAGTCCGGCCTCATCCTGGCCAGTCAGCCTCAGCTAATAATATGGCTAGAATTACCAAAAACAGTGATATCATTACATCCCATAAAGATTGCTGCCGAATACAGGATGCATATACATTGCGCTGTTCGCCGCAAGTACATGGCGCCAGCAGAGACGCGATTGGTTATGCCCGCAAAGTAGTGGAAACGGAAATGAATTCATCCACCAGCAATCCGCTGTTTTTTTATGAAAACAACAAATATCTTCTTGGCGGCAATTTTCACGGCCAGCCCATTGCCCTTGCTATGGATTTTCTCTGTATGGCGGTTTCTGAGTTGGCAAATATTTCCGAGCGAAGAATTGAGCGCCTGGTTAATCCCAAACTAAGTGGCCTTCCGGCTTTTCTGGTAAAGGACGGTGGCTTAAATTCCGGATTTATGATTGCCCAATATACAGCCGCTGCCCTGGTATCGGAAAACAAGGTGTTTTCACATCCAGCCAGTGTGGATTCCATACCCACATCAGCAAACAAAGAAGATCATGTGTCTATGGGAACGATCTCTGCCAGAAAAGCACGGGATATTGTCAAAAATGCCGAAAATGTGATTGCCATTGAATTGTTATGCGCGGCCCAGGGGCTGGACCTATTTACCAATATCAAACCTGGGCAGGGAACGCTGGCAACCTACAAGGTTATCCGTCAGCACATATCGAATTTAGAAAAAGATAGGATACTGTCAACAGATATTGAAGCAATGGTTAAGCTTATGAAAAACGGCGATATACTTACTGCAGTGGAAAAAGCTGTCGGTAAATTGAAGTGATTTTTAATATCTATTTAACGGCTAAGTCGTTTATTAACAACCGTTAACTGATAACGTATTCGCCTTATACACTTTTAATCGGGCAGTACGGTTAATGATGTTAAGCGATTATTATTATCATTAAAATTTACTTCAAGGGTTTTGTCCTTTACTATAGCCAAATACACTAAAGCCAAAATTGATTTATATCCAGTGGAACTCTTAATTTGATCATTTGTTGCACCACCAACTTGACTGGAATATGTTACTTTTGGATTTGAACACAATACGGTATAATCTTCATAAGTTATCGTAAAATGAGAGCCATTAACAGCCAACTCAATTTCACTCCCTTGACAAATAAAAGTTCCTGCAAAGCAATTTGAAACAGAACATAGTACACAAACAACAATTATAAAACTTATTAATTTCTTCATGCGTCCCCCCTTTATTCTAAAAGTAAACTATTTATAACCATTAATGCTTCTTCATCTGAAGCACTATTTGTATCATTTAATGTTGAGGATGAATTTGTCGGATTTTTTTTGCTATTGCTACGGTCCTCACCTCCAGAACCACCCCCAGAACATCCTGCTATGGTTGTTATTCCAAAACATAAAATAAAAACGACAATCAACCAGCCTTTATAACATTTTTTAATCACTGCCTCTCTCCTTGTTTTTATACAAAAAATTGTCTGAAACTTATAACTACAGTATTAAATCCTAAAGGTTGTCTGTATAACTAAACCTGACAACCCGATTTGTTTATGATTTAATTGACGATACATACAGTCAATTTTTTTGACAACCCTCTAAAGTTGGGGAGTTTTTGGGGGTGTAAAATACCCAATGTAGGAAAAGGGAGTGTTTGGAAGGTTCTTACTTAAAAATTCATAATCCTGAAGGTTTTTCAGGTTTTACTTATATTCTCACCATGTTTTCTATTGAGAAAAAACAGACCTTATTTCTCACAAAGCCTTGGTCGGATTGTCTAATATTGTAAAATTCGATATACCGTTTTTGAGCTTTTCAGCAAACTCAGATAATTTCTCAGAACTCATTTTTATGTGTGAACTGCTTTTTGTTATTTTACTGATGTTTTGATTAGCCTCGGAAATATCTTTAGTTATTGTTTGCGTTACGGTTAAGCTCTGGGTAACGTTTTCACTTATCTCTTTCAATCCTTTAGAAGCATACGTTACATTAACTGCGGTCTCCCGGGCAGCTGCAGATTGTTCTTCCACTGATGTTGCGATACTTGTCACTATATCATTGCTGTTGGTAATAATTTTTCTGATGTCCTCAATATTATTTACGGTACCGCTGGTTGTCTTCTGGATTAGTTCAATCATTCCCTTTATGTCATTGATAGCTTCAGCAGTTTGACCGGCTAATTCTTTTATTTCGCCTGCAACAACGGCAAACCCTTTGCCGGCACCACCTGCTCGTGCAGCTTCAATAGAAGCGTTTAACGCAAGTAGATTGGTCTGTTCAGAAATCTCGGTAATTGTTTCAGTAACCTTGTTTATTTCGATAGCTGCTTCACCTAGTGCTTTAACATCCTGGGAAGTGCTTTGGGCCATTTTAACAGCGTCACTGGTTATGACAGTTGCTTTATCAGAATTAAGTGCGATTTCATTAATCGTCGTTGTGTTCTCCTCTACTGATGCCGCAACCATACTGATATTACTGGACGCTGTTTCAATTGTTTCCGCAACAATCTTCATGTTTAGGTTCATTTGTTCGGAAGATGTGCTAATAGCGCTTGCTTTTTTCAATGTATACTCAGCTTCTTCTGACATTGTAACTGAAAGTTCTGATAAACTTGAAGCTGTATTGAGATTTTCTAATGAATTGTTTTTGATTGAAGAAATAAGTGCAGAAATATCAGAAATCATGATGTTTAAACTGCCAATAATTTCTCCAAGTTCATCCTTTGTTTCCATATCAATGCTCTGTGTAAAATCGCCCTTTGATAGTGCTTCTATACAAACACTTATCTCTTTTATGGGCTGGATAAGTTTTCTCATGAACCATTCAACACCGCCATAGCTGCTGAGGCCTATAACGAGGCAGAGTATAATTAAGGTGGGATAACTAAAACCAACTGTGCAAACAGCTACGGCACTGAAAAAAACAACACCTACCACTATTGTCAAAAACTGGATGACTTTAAATCTGAACGTGAATTGATACATCTTGTAACAGATGATCGCGCCGACAATTCCACCCACAGAAAATACTATCAAACATAATAAAATGCCTTTAGTTTCCATTTTCTCTCCAATAATAACATAAAATAATCAGATAACCGTAAAAAATAGAACCGTGAAACAATTAACCGTACATCTCCACTTTGTTCCCGTGAGTGATGCTTTCGTTTTGCATAAGCCCTGTCTCTGTTAAAAAAACTCTGGTAGAAAATGTGACCGGCAGAGCAGAGAATTCTATTAATATTACAAAAAAGGTATTATGAAAACAAGCTTAAATCGTGTTAAAACAGTAAGAAAAGGGTGTGTGAAACAGGTATTTGCTTTTGTCTATCAAGTTTAAATCCTGTTTCCCTTGATGGCTTCCAGGCTGGAAATGAGAAAATCATACTTCATCTGTTTTTGCCAATACATGAGCATATACCGGATATCTTTTTTTAATTCTGGAGAATATTTTGTTTGGATGAGCTGAACGGCTTTTTTTCCAAGACGAAAGCCCAGCTTTTCTGCGTGCAATATGGCCCGGATCATTTGTGCCAGGGGATCATTACCCTCAGGATAATTGATGTCCACCTCTTTTTTTTTATACGCTTCAAAAGCGCCGTAACTATAAATACATTGATTTTTTATATCATATGCTATGGCGCTGGTATCGAGATCAGCACCTTCAACAACGGTTTCAATACAGATATCCGCATCTTCACCACGTCTTAATTTGTTTGCATCTGAAAAAAGACCGATATCGATTTCCAGGTATTTTTTTATTTTCCATTTAGGATGGCCATACCTGTTAAGGACGACGGATTTTATATCCTTAAGATGATTTTCAAAAACAACTTTGTTTTCAGAATCATCAACAATGAAATCAAAATCAGATATCTCGGAATTATTCAAATCAGGATAGATTACTTTTAAGACAGGTTCTCGTACAGCACCCCCCCATAAAAAAAGGGGAAATTTTTCAAATCTGGATAATACCAAGCGTAAAGATGGGTAATATAAACTGTTTTCAAGATTATGTCTGACCGCGTCAACATATTTGGGATCTGAGATTTTTTCAACTTTTATCATCGCTTGACCACAAGTGCTCTTTCATTTGCCAGGAGGTTTCAATCTACACGTTTGCTCTGTCCTGACAAATTTGATTTTTTTCAATTTCCTTTTAATATGGATACGGAATTTTGTCAAAAACAAATAAGACACGATGAGACTTTACATTTTATGTAAATCAAGTACTGGCCAATACCCAAAGGATATGCCGTGGAAAAAGCTTTAATCAGTCTCATAGGGTAGGATTAAACAGATAGAAATTAGTGCTAAGGCAGAATTTACCCGCAGGAAGGCTGAAAACTTTTTATTCGCGTCAAATTGTGTCTTTTGCGGACGTCGTTATAAAAAGGTTATTAATCCATGAAAATCCGTTTTATCAGTGTTATCCGTGCATTATTCGACTCACTTCTGGATCATAGGGCTTTTACATGATTTTGTTCTCTTCTTTTAATAACCGTTAACAACGCTGGCAGCAGGGTAAAATCAGTTGCAAGGGCCAGAATAATCACCAGCCCGGTGCAGACTCCGAACATGACAACCGTGCTCAGCTTGCCACACAAACCGGTTGACAGAAAATTTGTGGATAGTGCTATGGTTGTAATCAGCAGGGCCCGGCCAGTGCCGAGGAGGGTCTCTTCCACTGCTTTCCTGGAAGTGCCAAAGCGGTCATGGTATTTTCTGAAGTTGTAAACAAAATGCATGGTGTCATCAACCACTAGTCCTATGGCGACCGCCCCAATCAGCATGGCATTTAAATCAAGGGGGAGGCCTGTCATGCCCATAAAGCCCATGACCATTAAGATAGGGAGTAAATTAGGTGCCATGCAAATGGTGCCGATTTTTACGTTTCCCACGAGCAGGATCATAATGATGGTTATTATTGAAAAAGCGATCACATAACTTCTCGACATACTATAAATAGCTTTAGGCATAACAGTCCCCATTAACCGGCCGATGCCTGTTACAGTGATGGTCGCTTTTTCCTGGAATGCTTCCTGAAATTTATCCTTGATGTGTGTTGTAAGGGTTCCGATCTCAAAGATGTCAACATAAGGGATTTTTAATGTAACACGTGTTTTGCTGAACTGAGAATCTACAATTTTTTCAAGATCTTCTGCTCCAGTGTTTTCAAATAAAAGGAGTTCTTGCGCGATCAGGTCACGGTTTTGGGGGATCTTGTAATATGCTTCATTATTATTGTGAAGCGCCCGGTTTGTTTCCTTGATAATGTCATTAATGGAAAAAACCTTTCCCACGAAAATATCAGGTGTTTGGTATGCTTCCATGTAAGTTGAAAGCCTTTCAATTTTATTGACTATTGTAGGCTCATATAGACCGTTTTCTTTATTTGTATCCACAATAACTTCCACGGCCAGTCCTCCCTTTAATTCTTTATCAATAAACAAGGTGTCATTTTTAATTGTTGAATTGTCAGGAAACTGGTTAACAATATTTACAAAGAAGCGGAGCTTAAACATAAACACGGAAAACGTGATGAATACGATGGTGCATACAATAATGATTTTTATAGGATGGCCAGTGGCAAAATTGCCAATAGAGATAAGGATATTGTCGAGGAGGCATGCTTTTTTTTCAGGCCCGGTTTCGAATTTTTTAATCGGAAAAATCGCGATTAACCCGGGTAGCATGACCAACGTATATAATAATGCGAACAATACGCCGCCGGCAGAGAAAATGCCAAGCTCTCCAATGGTCCTCAGTTCAGAATACGCGAATGATAAAAATCCGGCGGCTGTGGTAAGGGTTGTTAACACCACGGGCAGGCCTGAATGAGCGAGGGCATGAGCAATGGCTTCTTCCTTGCTTTCACCCTTGTTATATCCGCGAAAAAAAATCGTAAGTATGTGAATAGCATCAGCAGTGCTTATGGCGATCAGAAACGTCGGAAGGCACAGTGAGCATTGGGTAAAAGGAATATTGAAAACAGCCATGCATCCCAAAATGGATGATATTGACATGAGCGCGATGACCATGGGTAGGATAACGCCAGCCACCCGTCTAAAAAATAGTGCCAGGATAACACTCATCAGAAGATATGATACCAGGACCAGCTGCAATGCGGCTTTTTTTACAGTAAAATTCATTGTTTCTTCAACATACGGCGCTCCTGTAATCGCGATTTTGAAATCTGATTTATTATAATGATCTGCGATTTTCTGCAGGGCGTGGAAAACCATATTATTTTCTTTTTCGCCTAAATAATGAGTCTCCCGGCCACGCCCTTCATCAAATAGAAATTCATCTTCTATTACTGCGTCATTTTCTTCGACGATTATTCCCTGAAGTTTAATGATGATTGCCGTTGTTTTGCTGTCTTCGGATATATAATTATTCAGGTAGGCAGGATTTTTAAGGGCGATTGATTTTATCTTCACAAGGTCTATGGTCTGCTCTGTGGCCTGTTCCAGATCAAGCCTGTCACCGATGAGGTCTTCGACTACCAGGGTGTCGTCTTTGCCGTAAGTGTTTCTCGCGTTAATAAGGCTGTTTATTTCTTCCAGGTATGGAACTTGTTCTTCAATGTCATTATGAAGGGATTGGAGTTTTTTCAGGAAATCGATATTAAATATTTCCTGCGTTTTGACGGCAACAACGATGATTTGGTCACCGCCAAATTGATCACGGAATTCATTGTAAGTGATCCTTTCAGGGTCATCTACCTTTACCATTGATTCATAAGATGTATCCATGACAATATTCAGCATCTGGAATCCCAGTACCATTGTCAGGGCGAACATCAGGATTACAGCAGTATATCGGTGTCTGAAAATCACGTAACCGGATTTTTCAAACCAATTTTCAATAGCCTTTCTCATGAACTAGTCCTTCTATAACGAAAAAGGATATCATTCTTGAGTTCATAAATCAATTTTCAATTGAAATGATGGTATTTGCTGATAATGACGAAATATAATAACCTGCATCGAAATATTGGCGATATCATTAGACACACGAAATTGTCTTCTGTTATATTTTCATGACAATACAGCCAGTTATCTTTCTGACTGCTTTTGGCATAAAACTTGTAGTCCTATAGTGCACAAGCTTTTGCCCAAATAAAATGCCAGTACTGTAAAAAAACATTCCCCTTTGGAGGAAGAATGTTAAAAAAACAGTCACTTAAAGGCACGTCAAAGCTGATGGTTGTAAAACAACTATACCCACGGCAGGTTATTCTGCTGGCCATATGTTTCTTAATAATTTTCTCAGATAATGTTATTGCTTCAGAGTGGAAGCAGCTTCTGGAAGATAAAGATGAAAACATAACCGTCTGTTTTCGTAAAACAGAAACAGGGTATCTTGAATTTAAGGGTGTCACATGTATTGAAAGTTCATTAAACAGTTTTATAGCGCTTTTTAAGGACGTAGACACCATTCCCCAGTGGCTTGATAGAGCTGAAAAAGTAGAGCTTCTTAAAAAGGTTTCAGAATGTGAGTATTATGTGTATACAGTGAGCTCAACCCCTTTTCCTTTAAAAAACAGAGATGGCATCATACATACAGTGACGAAACAGGATCCTAAAACCCTTATAATAACCTCCAGGGTAACTTCAGTTCCTGATTATATTCCTGAAACAAAAGATTATGTAAGAATAAACACAATTGAATCTTTCTGGAAACTGATTCCAAAGGAAGACGGAAACGTTGAAGTAACTTTCCGAGGCTATGCAGATCCTGGCGGCAACATCCCTGCCTGGATTTCACGATCATTCGGCAAAAAAGCCTTAACAAACTATCCTTACAAAACGCTGAAGAAATTGCGACAAATAATAAAACGTGAAAAATATCATAAACAGACATTCCGTTTTATTAAAGAGAAGCAAGCGAAGTCTTAGCTCCCATTTTTCATAAAAAGAATTATTAGCATATTGGATGAATTATGCAGATGACAAACTATTTAATAAATAATTCAATTATTGAAAACAAATGCTTTCCACTTGAGGCAAAATTTGGTATGATCGTTTACTATGTTACGCGGTGTTTAAGCTATACATTCACATCTTCACCCCGGACGTCTTGCAAATGAACCAATCAGGATTTATGAGAAATCCGGGTTAGGCAAAATGGGGGGCAAATAATACTTTAAAAATCAGGGCTAAAGGAGGTCAGTTATGACATGGTCAGAGTTAATTATGTCATGGGCCGAATGGTTGTACGCGAATTGGCAATTTGTTGTTTGTGGCATTGTAGTGGCCGTGCTTGTGCTATATGGCGCCAGAAAACAAGGGCATGAATTAATACGATCACTTTGCCGCGTTATGTCCGATGGTTTGCGTTTAATGGCAAAGTCTGCATTACTTGCAGAGCAAAGAGTATCCGCTCGAAACAAAGAGGTCCTGATCAATGCCGGTAAAGAGTCTGTAGAACGAGTGATTGAGCGGGAATTTCATCGTGTTGATGCGGTTGTCAAGCGTGATCTCGGGGGGTTTCCGGTCCTTCAGCGGGCCATGGCTGAACAGGTAAGCCTCATAGATGAAGATTACCAGGCCAGTTCTGAACTTGCCCCGCCACCACCTGAATGGCTTAAAGCTGTCGAAGGTGTGGCAAAACTCCCTTCAAAAGGGGATTCATCAGTTTTAAATATCTTAAAAGAAATCCATAAAACCACAACACAACAGTATAAAAATATAATGGCAGAATATCAGAGAGCCGTAGGGATACATCATGCCAAGCTGAACAAATTACTCCCCTACTGGCGAAAAGTTACCCAAACACTTGATGAGGTTGGAAAGACCATAACCGGCATACATGAACGGGCCAGAATAATTGATAACAGGATGGAAGAGTACGAGCAAATCCGGTCCAAAACAGATACAGCTGAACGGATGCTGACCTCTTCATCCCTTACCCAGTTTTTTATTTCCGGGTTTGCTTTGATTATAGCGATCTTAGGCGCTTATATTAATTTTCATCTCATAGCAGAGCCCATGTCGGAAATGGTTGGTGCAGGCAAATTTATGAATTTATGGTTTATAAAATTCAGAATCGCTGATGTCGCTGCCATGGTCATCATTATGGTTGAAGTTGCCATGGGGCTTTATTTAATGGAAGCATTACGTATTACAAAACTGTTTCCAGTAATCGGACATATGGATGACCGAATGCGATACCGTATGATCTGGATTACCTTGAGCTTTCTTTTCATTCTTGCGGGCATTGAATCTGCGCTGGCTTTTTTGCGGGACCAGATTGCAGCAGACAGGCAGGCATTGATAAAGTCCCTTGGAGGTGAAACAGGTGTATCCCAGGTCAGCTGGATACCCCTTGTGGGGCAGATGGTCATGGGTTTTATTCTCCCCTTTGCTTTGGCCTTTGTGGCCATACCACTTGAATCTTTTGTCGCTTCATTAAGAACAGTTATTGGTAAAGGGTTCTCTGCTTTTCTGCGATGCCTTGCTTTTTGTCTCCGCTTGGTGGGAAATATTATCCGACACCTGGGTGTCTTTCTAATAAATTTGTATGATGTTATTATTTTTCTACCACTATGGATTGAAGATCTGATAAAAGGCAAAAAGAAAGATATAGAAAAAACAGAAATCAAACAGGAGGTTTTCTAATGAAAAAAATAATAATTATTTTTATTTTAGGCATATTATTCTCTTTGCACGGCTGTACAGATACACCCACAACCATCGGGGTTTATATGCTAATGGACACCTCTGGCACCTATACAAAGCAGCTTGAACAAGCAAAAAGGATCATCAATTACCTGCTGGGAACGCTTAACCCAGGAGATACACTGGCGGTAGCGCGTATAGACAGCGGCAGCTTCAGTGAAAAGGATATTATCGCCAAAGCGACCTTTGATCAGCGCCCTTCAGTTGCCGTTAAGCAGAAACGTGTTTTTGAGAAAACCGTATCTGATTTTATTACCTCTGTCAAAGGAAGCGCACATACAGATATTACAGGCGGACTGCTACAGGCTGTGGAATATTTAGAAGAAGCAAAGCCAGGGAAAAAATATGTTCTTATATTTTCTGATCTTGAGGAAGACCTTGAAGAGGGACATACACGGGATTTAAACAAGATCGATCTTGATCTTAATGGGTATAATATTATCGCCCTTAATGTCACAAAACTGCTTCCTGACCAGGCCAATCCCCAGAAATATTATGATCGGCTGAACATGTGGGAGGAGATCGTCACTAAGCGCGGTGGCAATTGGCGGAAAATTAATGACCTGGACCGTCTTACTACGATATTGGAAGAGGAATAGAGGTCAATTTAAACCTGTTAATATTGACATAAATGTCAAAAACAACCGGTTGTTTTATGATTATTTATCAAAAACAATGGATTGTTTTGTTTACACTTGCATAGCTTATTTTATCTTTGCAACTGGTGTGAACCAGATCAAAAATAGAATTTCAGCTCTATATAATAAACATCAGGGTATGTTCCAAATTCACTGGCAATCCGGGTCTGTATTATTTGATATGGCCCTATTTGAATTGTCTGCTGATACGGGCGATCGCCTCGACTGAAGGTCCCTGCAACAAGAAGGTCAACTTCATCAGTCAAAGAAACAGAAAACGACGGCTGAATCTGGATTGAGCGGTCTGAAATGGAATAGATACACGCTATCTGCCCGATGGCAATGGGCAAAAATTCATAACTGATTATCCCGCCCACCAGCTGTTCGCTGATATGAAGCGCACCACCGTATGTAAACCGCTTTAACGATGTTTCCAAGTCATTGTCATCACTTGCCCCGTTATACAGATATTCGATTTCATATGTCAGACTGTTTTCAAAACGATGGCCCACGCCTAAGACCACTGTGGTATAATCTTCATATAGTGCCTCAGACGTATTATCCGGAAAAGAGCTGTTTTGAGAGGCTGTGAACATTGCTGCTTCAAACCTGGTTTCAAGCCACCCTATTTCACCTGTTGCGCCAAACCCCAGGTGTCCGCCGCCGTATATTTTCCCAAATTGCAAAGAAAAATCCCAATCAGCGATCGTGGTATATAGTCGCGCAAGTACAGCCGAGCCGTATAAATCCATATCAATGTTTTTATCATCAGTATCAGGCTGCCAGGGTGGTGGGATCTCAGGGCCAAAGACATTGATGAGATTGAAGCCGGAAAAATTCCCCATGGGAATATCCAGACGTATGGCATCAACACCTGCCTTGTAGTCCCTGTCCAGTTGCTGGGGTGAAAAAGGAGAAAAAATATCAAGCGGGTTCCAGAAATACGCTTTTCCAAAAGTAATCGCCTGTCTGCCAATGGTCACATCAGCAGATGATAGTGATAATTTAGCGTTGAACCGGTCAAACCAGAGCGTGGCCCTTGAATTTTCGCCTTCATACCAGTTCTGTGAAAGATCGATGGCTTGATAACGTGTTTTTTCTGGAATAATTGTCAAGTCAGCCACATCATAATAAGGCGGGACAAAATGGCCTTGCACAAGATGTATTTCATAGGAGAGACTGTTAGAAGGGCGGCCCGCTGCAATGAGACGGAGAATTGTCTGAAGGGAATGGTCCTGTGTAATGTTTTCCGTAAAAAACGACGGCAGCCGGCTTATATTGATTCGTGCAGCTGTTGTACGAAGGCTGCCGTCTATGCCAAAGGATTTTTCAGTGTCACCTACTAGCCCAAACACGGGGGACGGGTAACAGAGGCAACAAATAAATAGGATTATGAAGCTTAAAATTTTCATAAACGACTATGTATTATTACAATTAAAAGCTTTTTAAGCGGTTCTATAATCATTAATTTTCCCATCTTTAAGCCACAAAAGCTTATCTGCCCTGGCCATAACATTCTTGTCGTGTGTTGAAAACAGAAACGTGATCTTTTTTTCTTTATTCAGGCGTTCCATGAGATCAAGGAGGCCGGAAGCTGTTTTGGAATCTACGTTTGCAGTTGGTTCATCCGCAAGTACCAGTGCCGGCTCTGAAGCAATCGCGCGGGCAATGGCAACCCGCTGCTGCTGGCCCCCTGAAAGCTCACGCGGAAAACGGTTTTCCATGCCTTCGAGTCCCACCTCTTTTAAAAGTTCCCGCACAATATCCTGTCGCTCCTTTACAGGCATCCCCTTGAGCATCAGGATATACTCTGTGTTTTCAAGGGCTGTAAGCACGGGAATGAGATTATAGCTTTGAAAAATCAGTCCGATCCGATCCCGGCGAAGGCGGCTCAGTTCTGTACGAGACATGGTATTGATGGTGAGGTTCTCGATTTCGACTGTTCCGGATGTTGGACGGTCAAGGCCGCTGATGATATTTAGAAGGGTGCTTTTACCTGAACCAGAGGGTCCGGCCATGGCCGTAAAATCACCGGGATTAATGGTAATATCAATTCCGCGCAGTGCATGGACAATGATATCTCCCTGACCGTAATCCTTTGTTATACCCTGAAGTTTGACAATCGGATTCATAAAATCTCCTATCTTAGCGTATCCGTTATCTGGATCGTGTCTATCCGTTTCATTGAAACCATGCTTAGCAAAAGCGTGGCTGCCAGGACGATTCCGCTGGTTCCAAGGAGTATCATTGGTGTGACCCGTGCGTGGATGACGGATGAAAGGACCACACCTGATATACTGGCACCTTCTGCTGTGTAGAGGTTAGCAAGATCAAAGCCCTTGGCCTGAAGCGCATATGAAGCGGTACCTCCGAATATTAGCCCAGCGCAGCAGCCGATAAGCCCGATAAAAAAAGACTCCAGCAGAAGCTGGTATTTCAGCAATGCAGGGTGTGTACCTATGGCCAAAAGCATGGCAAATTCCCTGTTCCGTTCCAGTACGGACATAAAAATAGTGTTAAATATGGTAAAAAGGATTAAAAAAATAAGAATTGCCTGAAATATCAGGTTTGATCCCCTGTCCAGTTTAATATATGAGGCAAGCTCAGGAAGAATTTCCTGCCAGGGATAAGCAGTTATATGCTTATTTATTATAAGCGCTTCAACTCTCTTTTTAATTTTATTCTGGGATTCAGGAGCGGAAAGTACGATACCTAACTGGGTGGCGCTCCCTTCCGGCATGTTGTAAAGAGCCCTTAAAAATCGGATCGGCGCATGAACAATGTAGCCATCAATTTCTTCTGAACCGGTTTCAAAAATACCTGCTACACGGCACAGGTCTTCTGTAAGGGCGCCGGTGATATCATTGGTGGTTAGGACTAGTTTTTTCCCTTCCTTTAGATGGAGACGTTTTGCCAGTTTGCTGCCAATGACAATTTTTGAGTTGTCGCTATCTACCAGGTATCTGCCTGAAATAATTGTTTTGATAATAGGTGACAGAAGAACTTCGACTGATGGTTCAACTCCCATTACTGCCACTCCAACGCTCCCGGTTCCGGTTTTTGCTACACCCTGGCCCAGGATAACGAGCTTTGTTAACGCTACATCTGAAAACGTGTTTATTTCTGCCCGCAATGAATCCGGCCTATCAAGAAAAAGATCAATTGCCGGCGCATTCCGATATTCCGGGTGTTCAAGTGTTATGTGGCCGCTTTGAAGCCTTACACCGTCCCTGACAAGCTGAGCATAGACCCCTTCAGCAAGACATATGAAAAAAATGGCGATTGCCAGGCCAAAACCGATGGATGTAACCGTAATAATCGTTCGGCGACGGTTTCGCCAGATACTTCGCCATGCAAGACGTATTAACATGTTTATTATCCAAGTTTAATCTACGAGAACTAAAATTTTATTTATTCACCATCACTCACAATACAGGTGCTGATGAAATCCGAAATCCGAATATCGAAGCACGAAACAAATCTAAAATCCGAATTTTCAAATGTTCAAAACTTCCTCCCAGCTCTTTGTGTCTGTGATAGCAATGTTTTTATATAAAAATTGTCGAATTCCACAAGTCACTTGTAACTTCTTCTATCCCGATCATGACTACGATTTTTTTTAAAATTGATAGAGCGAAGCGATACATCAACTTTAGCGCACTTTAGGCATTTTAGGCACTTTTGTACTCATACATGATAAATCGCTTTTACCGGATCAAGCCGTGCAGCGATGATTGCCGGATACAAAGATGCAGCGGTACAGGTTATGCACATGACCAATACAGGAAAAATGACCCCCTGTGCACTGATAACAGCCCGCCACACAGGATCAAAAGCGATACCGGAAAAAGAGAATGTGCCGGCAAACATACTTGTGTCTATTCCCACTTCCTGCAGGTAGTACGATCCAATAAGACCAAAAAACGTTCCGAGTACAGCTGAAAACAGTGAAAGTACAAATGCTTCTGCCGCCATGTTCCCGACGATTCTCAGCGGAGATGTTCCAAGGGCCTTTTGAATACCAAACTCTCGGATCCGTTCATAGGTGGCCATGAGCATGGTATTCATTACCCCAAGACCGGCGGCCAGAAAAAATATGGCGCCAAAAATCCAGATGACCACATCAAAGATATTAACCATATCAGAAAGCATGGGCAATAGCTCCCGCCATGTTCTAAGTTCCCCTTCTCCTTCATCAGGCCTCATTCGTTCAGCCAGTTCACAGGTTTCGAGCTTTCCCTTTGTATTCAACGCGATTTCGTGGATTCGGCCTCCAGATACAAACAGATCCCTGAAATCATCCTTGTGCATGATGGCCATGCTCCTGTCGATAGAGTCTCCAGCTGTTTTTAATATTCCTGTAACCGTGTACAGATCATTGCCAAGGGATCCGTCCGCGGCCTGGACCACTACAATAATTTCAGAGCCCACACCTGCGTTTAAGGAGCGGGTGAGCTTTTTACCCAGGACCAGCCCTTTTTCAGCTTCAATTGAGAGATATTGACCGTGCTGTATCTGTTTAGGGAGGTCAAATACGTTCATCTCAATATCAGGATTTATCCCCCAGAACATAGCGCCTGCTGATTTTGTGCCAACCGAAATCAGTCCGTATCCATAGCTCCTTGGTGCTGCTCCGATATTTTGATTGCCGGCTGATTGGATCAGCTGTTCAGGATTCGGCAGGGATTTATAAAATGAACGGTCATCACGGTATCCCTTGCCGTGTATTTGCGCCTCACCAACAACCATGTTTGTCATATTATTTACGGTGTGTTTTATCATGCCGTCCATAAGGGCGTAGCTGATGATCAGGATCGCTGTGTTCAGGGATATAGCTGCAATGGTGATAATGGTTCTCTGCTTGTTTCGCCAGAGATTTCGCCATGCATAGCGGAAAATGGTCATGCGCACTCTTTTATTTCTGAAGTGACCGTATTGAAAACAGGGCGTCACTTATATCAGGATTGAATTCAAGCTCGGAATAATGAACCGTCGTTGATTCGTCAGAGTTGTCAGCCGGGACAATGCTCATTCTCCTCGGGCGGTCCTTCCCACCTAAAGGGCCGACATCCATGAAAGTCATGATCCGGGCAAGGTTCATGTCTTCGTCATAATAATTTATTGTCAGAGGAAGATAGGTGACACGGTCGACAATAACAACGACCTTGCCCCATACAACGGCTGCTTCAGGATTAGGGATGCAGGTCACTTCAACAATCTTCTTCCTGTTTTTTTCTCCGTCAAAAGTGATTGTAAACGTATAATCGTCGGCCATCCTGCTCTCTTTAACAAGATCATCGTTTGTAAAGTGACTCCCCATCCACGCGGAAGCCATCATGGATGAAGGGAGCTTGATAACCCGTTTGACCTTGGGGAGGTAGTTCCAGATATTATTGCCGTACCGGAGGGTGGCGGTCCCTTTTTCTTTTTTTGGCGAAAGAATTTTTATCAGCGACCGGTCTTTCCCCTTGCTCCATGCTTCTAATGTCAAGGACCGTGACCAATGCTCGGTTGTGATGGTCATGTTTATTTTACCATAGCTTGATTCGCCCCTCCACAGATCATCAACCTTATCGAGAATCTGTTTTGGTGTGAGTGACTTTTCAATCGATTGAGAAAAGGCAGGGGCAGGGATGGTATTTATTGCAAGAAGAACGGCTAGTAGTAAAGCTGTTTTTTTTATCACAATTCCGGTCCTGATAATTATGATGCAGAGATGTATCAGATATGTAAAAGTATCAGCCCGGGCGGAATAAATCAAGCATAAGGGGCAGGGCCAGTATTAATCCTGTAAAATCAAGTGCTGGTCAATACAGTTTAATCTATCTTTGTTTTCAAAATTTGCTTTATTTCCTGCCAAGCAACTCATCTCTTGATATTTTGACATCTTTTGGTGCCTCAATACTGATTTTAACTTTGTATTTGGTGATTTCGACAATCTTGACTTCAATATTGTCGCCGATGTGAATGACTTCGTTTAATTTTCGTGACAGTACTAACATGATACCCTCCCTGGTTTCATATGATGTGTATGATATGTGATACTCCGATAGCATTAAAATTGGAGCCGGTCAAGCTTTAGTGGGATTTATTATACTACTTGAAAAGATTCTGTCTAATTTCTCTATGTTCTATATTCTGGATTTGACAAGCATTTAATATTAATGGTAATTTATACTTATTACTTAGAAATCTTTTCTTGACCAAAAATGCTTTTGAATGATGCTTAAACGATCAGGTTATAATGAAAGGGAAATCTTATGCCGAAAGATCAAATTTACATCATATGCATCTGTCATTTTTTCTTCTGTATTTTAGGGATGATAATTATTTATTGGTTGTATAAATGGAAGCTCCGGAGCAAGTTCGCATTAATTGTGATTGTCCTGAGCGCGACAATGCTTTATTGCGGGGCATATCTGTTCTACTCAGAAATTAATTTTGTAAGTTTTATTGTGGCCTGTGCTGTTTACGGTATTTCTTCTTCTATTGCAACCATCTGGATGGTACGTTTTTTAACTGATCCAATGAAACGGATAATTGAATGCCTGGAGGATCTCAGCCAGGGGGATTTCTCAGTAAAAATGGAGATAACATCTAAAGATGAAATCGCAGAGATGATTGAAAAGATTAATACAATGATCACTGAGATTTCCGTGCTTGTGAATTCTATCAAGTCTAGCTCCGCAGGAAATGTGAAAATGGCTGAAAAACTGTTTGCCCTGTCTGTACAAATTGATGAAAATGCAGCAGATACGTCTCAAAGGACAGCCACCGCTACAGAGGGGGCAGGAAAAATGAATGCCAGCATGAAGGCCATGGCTGAAACAATTGACATGACGTCTAATAATATTAACATGGTTGCAACTGCGTTAGCATCAAACACGGCTACTATCAATGAGATAGCAAAGAGTTCTGAAAAAGCCCGAATTATAACAAATGATGCGGTGAAAAAAGCAAAGAACGCTTCAAAAAAAGTTGAAGAACTAGGAAAGGCCGCTAATGAAATCAGCAAAGTGACAGAGACGATCACAGACATATCTGAACAGACAAACCTTCTGGCTTTAAACGCGACAATTGAGGCTGCCCGGGCAGGAGAGACAGGCAAGGGTTTTGCCGTAGTGGCTGGTGAGATAAAAGAACTGGCACGCCAGACAGCTGAAGCGACCCAGGAAATCAAGGGAATGATCGAAGGGGTTCAGTATATAACCGTTGATACGGTTACCGAGATCGGACAGATTACCAAGGTTGTTAATGACGGGAATGATATTGTGTCCAATATAGCCGCGTCAGTAGAGGAGCAATCGGTTACCACGAATGAAATAGCGGGTAATATCAACCAGGCATCTCAGGGCATGTATGGCATTAATACAAATATTCTTGAAAATTTAAACGTGTCGGAAACCATTGCCAAAGATATTTTTGAGGCAAATCAAAATGCAGGTAAAATGTCTGAGAGTAGTTCAGAATTAAAATTAAGTGCAGAAGAGTTGTCAACAGTAGCTGAGCAATTACAGGGCGGTGTGGCAAAGTTTTCTGTGTTAACAGACTAATCTCACCACGAAGCTCACAATTTCTAATTATTTGAAGACTTATAAAACGGTTGATGATACTGGGCGAACTTTAATTCCACACATCCTAAAATGAAGTAAAAAAAGAAACCTAAAGAGTACAGACCGTGCGTCATAACAAGGTGTTTGTAAAACCAGGGATTAACAGTTTTCCAGAAGATAAACGCGAGGATCAGGAGGATGCCGGCAGCAATCAGGCTAAAAGCAGCACGCACAATTTTTTTTAACAATTCTATGGAGTCTGTATGTAAAAACAGAACATGAATAATTCTGGGAATAAAGACTGCCGTAAATGTCAGCAATACCCATGTAAAAGAGACCTGTTCGGTTAAAAACATGATAAGCGCGGGAATAGTAAAGACAACCATAAGTCCGGGTACTGCCGCAATATAGTCTTTTTCCAGACGTCTTTTTTCCATAATTAAGATAGCGGAAAGAATGGCGATTATGGCCAGAGATTCATACATAAGCCAGTATTTCAGATAGGTAATCAAAAAGACCGGCTTTGACCACCAGCTGTCAAGGGCATGAAATTCAATCAAGAAAAATCCTGAAGCCCACAAAAACTCCGGCCAGGCATTCCTGATCCGTCCCAGGGTTATATATTTTGAAATCTTTTCAGGAATAACCCCTTGGAGGTTTGCGTGAAAAAAAGCTTCAATTGCATTGGATATCCATAGGATACTGATGATCCAACGTAAGTTTATACTGGTTTTGTAATGTAGCCAGTAGTCATGTTTAAACATGCTGAAAGTAAACTGTTTGTAATATTCTGGCTCATGTTTGGGCATGAAGGTCCATGACAGCATGCTTAAAAAACCGATCAGGATGATAATCCATACCCCGAGTAAAAACCTGCGACTGAAAAGCTGACCAAGGCCGGGGACAATTAAAGATAGAAACGAGGCCGTCCATGGATTTATTTGAGTTTCTTCGGATTTTTGGAGAGATGAACGGCTGGCTCGAAAATAGGCATCAATGCAATTGATTATCCAGATAAGTGAGATAATAACAATGCCGAGGATACTCCAAGTGAGAAAGTGGTCATCAAAAAACGAATCCGGATCCCATCTCGTAAAGCAGTCATAAGTACCTGTAGAGAAGGCAAGAATAACAGAGATATAAAAGACAAACACACCGCCTTGGCCGATGTACCACTGTCCCAATCCTGGAAAACAGAAGGATAATAATGCTGCTTTAAATGCTATAGATTTGTTTTTAAAAATGGTAGTATTCATTATAAAGCTGAGTTGAATAGTGTCGTTTACTATTCAAACGAAACTTATGCCATTTTCGGTATAAAGCTGAGTTGAATAGTGTCGTTTACTATTCAAACG
>JANQFQ010000037.1 GCA_028277765.1 Desulfobacterales bacterium | reverse complement strand
ATATATTCATGTTGACGGTCTTTCCAATTTAAAGTCAGCACATGATCAGGGAAAAGGGATATTAATCCTCAGTGCTCATATGGGGAACTGGGAAATGCTCCCACATTCGTTTGGCATGGCTGATGTGCCTCTCAATATTGTTTACCGTCCCCTTGATTTTCCACCTGTTGAAAAACTTGTAGTTGATAACCGGTGCCGGTATGGGGCAAAAGTGGTTAAAAGGTCCCGTTCCATGCGCAAGATTCTGACATTGCTTAAACAGAACGAGGCGATCGGTATTCTGCTGGATCAGAGTATTAGGATGCAGGCAGGTGTTTTTGCTGATTTTTTTGGGCGGAGGGCGATAACCAATAAGGGATTGGCGCTTTTGGCAATGAAAACAGGTGCGCCGGTGGTTCCTGCTTTTCTTATACGGGAGGGAATGCACTTCCGGACGGTATTTTTTGAACCGCTTCCGCTCATAAAGACAGGTGACAAGACAAAGGATGTTGAACAGAATACACAGCAGTATAACAAGGTCCTGGAAGATTTTTTTCGTCTCTATCCGGAGCAGTGGTTCTGGGTTCACAGACGGTGGAAGGTGAAGTCATATTCGATTTGGCCGAAAAAAAATTGATGCTAGATACTAGATGCTAGATCCTGGATAAAAAAGACAATTAATGATTTGTAAAACTAGGGATTTAATAGGATCGGATTTTTGAAAAAAACATTGGCTTTTATCAAAGTTCATGTTTAACTTGAATAAACAAACCGATTAACATTCAGCTTGCTAATAACCGGAGAGATAAAGATGGGTTCCTATAAAGAAATAGACCTTTCAGGGATAAAAACATACACGGCATCTGAGCGGCCATCAAAGGTTAAAGCTGGAGAGGAGGGGAGGGCTGTTCGTGCTGGAATGACAGTCCGTGAGTTCCTGGATTCCCTTCCGTCCATTCTTAAGGCAGGAGATTTAAAAGAGATTGCCCGTTCTGTCGTTAATGCGAAGAAAAAAGGGAAGCCGGTCATCGTAATGCTGGGCGGGCATGTGATAAAGACAGGGTGCAGTCCTGTGCTGATTGACCTGGCAGTTAATGGATATATTACGCATTTCGCGTCAAACGGTGCAGCGGCAATTCATGATACAGAACTGGCAAGGACCGGCCACACATCTGAAGATGTGGAGAACCAGATAGAAGACGGCTCGTTCGGTATGGCATCAGACACAGCAGTGATGGTTAACCTTGCCGCAAAAAGAGCCGTGGATACAGGGGAAGGGTTTGGGGAAGCTGTAGGCTCAATGCTGTTAAAAGAAGGGGGGGCTCATGTAGGACGGGCCCTTGTAGCGCGAAGTTATAAGCTAAAAATACCATATACCCTTCATGTGGCTATTGGTACAGATATCGTGCACCAGCATCCTGATGCCAGCGGTGCCGCCATTGGTGAGGCGTCTATGCGTGATTTCAGAATTTTTTCCGCATCCGTGGCTGAGCTGGGACAGGGAGGCGTTGTCCTCAACCTGGGAAGCGCTGTTATCATGCCTGAGATTTTTCTCAAAGCGCTGTCAGTTGCCAGGAATCTTGGGAATGATGTTGCTGATTTTACAACAGCCAATTTTGATATGATACAGCACTACAGGCCCAACGTAAATGTGGTCCAGCGTCCGGTTCTTTCCGGAGGCAGCGGATATTCCATAACCGGCCATCATGAGATTATGATACCGCTTCTTGCCGCGGCGATTTACGAAGAAGCAGAGGCGTGAAGGATTGTATAGAAGAATTGGTTTGATTGGTTTAATTGGTTTAATTGGTTTGATTGGTTTTGTTGGTTTTATTGGTTGAATGGGTTAACATCATTATCAGGATGAATAGAACCAATGGTACAAATGAAACGGTTTTAAGAGGTAAACATGTCTTCTGTTTCGGTTTTATCCGAAAATAGTAAAATTCTTGTTGTTGGTGATATTATGCTTGACCGTTACCTTTGGGGGGAGGTTAGCCGTATTTCACCAGAGGCGCCAGTGCCGGTCGTAAAGAGCAGGAAGAAATCAGCAGTCCCAGGAGGGGCCGGAAACGTTGCCGCGAACCTGGCAGGTCTTGAATGCGGCGTGGCTGTGATAGGTGTGTGCGGCCCTGATGAAGCAGGTGGTCACCTGGATGAGATTTTTCAGAGAAAAGGTATAGAGAACCTGCTTCAGATTGATAAGTCCCGGCCGACGATAACAAAGACAAGGATTATGGCGAACCGGCAGCAGATTTTTCGGCTTGATGAAGAAGAGACCCACGCACTTAGTTCTGAATTGCAGTCGGATATTTTAAAGACATTTGAGCGGAAACTGCCTCTTTTTGACGTGGTCGTTTTATCAGATTACGGCAAGGGGATGCTACAAGACCCGGAGAATTGCCGGGCAATAATAAATTTATGTCGGGAACAGGGAAAACCAGTACTGGTTGATCCCAAAAAGAAGGAATGGGACCGGTATAAGGGGGCAACCTGTGTGACCCCAAACATTGCGGAACTGGAACTTGTGACAGGGGAGATTTTCGATGATGATGAAAAAAAGATTGTATCGTCCGCAAAAGGTATCTGCTCACAATTCGGGTTTGAATGGCTTCTGGTCACACGCGGTTCCCGCGGGATGTGTCTTGTCAGCCCTAAAGAAGAACCTGTGATTGTTCCGGCAAGGGCAAGAGAAGTGTTTGATGTCTCAGGCGCGGGTGATACAGTTATTGCTGCATTAGCGGCAGGTCTGGCATCAGGGATGGTGTTCCCTGTGGCAGCGAAACTGGCAAATACCGCGGCTGGTATCGTTGTGGGCAAGCTTGGTACCCAGCCTGTAACGCTGGCGGAACTTAATTCTCAGTATAAAATGGAGGAGATGGATAACGGTTCAGCCGGGACACCAAAGATGCTTACAGTAGAAGCAGCCGAACTACAGGTCCGAGCCTGGCAGACAGCTGGAGAAAAAAATGTTTTTACCAATGGATGTTTTGATCTTCTCCATCCGGGGCATATACATCTACTGCACCAGGCACGAGCCCTGGGTGATCGTTTGATCGTTGGTCTAAACACGGACGCTTCGGTAAAGCGGCTTAAGGGTGAAAAAAGGCCGATATTGTCTGAACAGGACAGGGGCGCGATTTTGAGCGCTCTTGGGTGTGTGGATATGGTTGTCCTTTTTGATGAGGACACGCCTCTTTCGCTGATCAGAGCCCTGAAACCGGATATCCTTGTTAAGGGAGCTGATTATAAAATTGAGGATGTGGTGGGCCGTGAAGACGTGGAGGAGTACGGAGGGAAAGTCTGCCTGGTCCCCCTTCTTAAGGGCTATAGTACCACGGATATAACGGACAAGCTGATATCAGCAAATAATAAGAAACAATAAACAAACAGGAGAAGAGATATGGCGTTAAGCAAGGAATTGCTTGATATTCTGGCGTGCCCGAAGTGCAAGGGTAATATCCATTTAAATGAAGCAGAAGACGGGCTTATATGTGATGCCTGCAGACTGCAGTATGAGATAAGGGAAGATATCCCCATCATGCTGATTGATGAAGCCAAACAGCTTGCAGGGTAAGTATTTAAAGCGGACAGTTTTTGATAAAGAGATATAATTTATTTTACAATTGATGTTCTTATGAGCACACCTCAGCCGCCAACACTTGCCAAACTGATTGTCGGTTTTTTTACGAAAGATAAGGGACTGATTGAATCCCTGGAAAAGGAACTAACATCGGAAGTAGGCGAAGTTGTAAACCGCAGCCCATGGCTCCCTTTTGATTACACGGATTATTATGAGTCTGAGATGGGAACACCACTTTTCAGGCGGATGCTGGTGTTCAAGGGGTTGATAGAACAGGCAGACTTGGCGGGTATAAAAATCGCTACCAATAATATTGAAAAAAGGTTTGCTGATAATGACAAAAGAAATGTAAATATTGATCCTGGGTATATGCTGCCGGAACGTTTTGTGCTTGCCACAGGAAAGAATTTTACCCATAGGATTTATCTTGAGCAGGGTATTTACGCGGACCTTACGTTGATTTACCAAAAAGGGGGGTTTGTAAAACTCCCCTGGACATATCCAGATTATGCAGATGAGCGGATGCTCGATTTTCTAAAAGAAGTACGCGAGAAGTATATGGTGGAACTGAAGAGTACATATAAAGGAGAATGAATATGCTAAAGAGCATGACAGCGTATGCGAGCGCGGATATAAGCATGGATAAGCTTTCGGTTTCAGTTGAAATCCGTTCCTATAATAATAAGTACCTTGATATGGTTATGCGTTTGCCTCACGCATATAATCGGATAGAGGATAAAATTAAGGGCCTGGTATCAGAGAAGGTTTCACGCGGGAGGGTAGAACTCAATATGAAAATTGCTGACCTGGCTGAAGACGCTTACGAATATGAGGTAAATGAACTAAAAGCCCAAGCATATTACAAGGCGATTAATCAGCTTCAGGAAGCTTTACATATGAATACGGAGGTGCCGCTCAGACTTTTGGCAACTTCTGAAGGGATCATAAGACCTGCTGATAATAATAAAAACCTGGATAAAAAATGGCCTGTTATTCAGAAATGTATCACCAAGGCAATTGATGAGCTGAACAGGATGCGGCGCAAGGAGGGTGAATTTATCGAAAAGGATTTTGAGGCAAAACTTAGGCTTCTTGAAAAAGGGATAATAGATATTGAAAAGAAGTCAGACGGTCTTTTAGAGATATACCGGGAAAGATTAACTAAACGGATAACAACCCTGACCAGGAATGCAGTTGAAATAGATCCGGAAAGGATTGCCCAGGAGACCGCTTTCCTGGCGGACAAGAGCGATATTTCTGAGGAGATTGTCAGAATTAAAAGCCACATCGATCAGTTCCGTAAAATTATGAAAGAAGAAGAAACAGCCGGACGGAAACTGAATTTCCTTTTGCAGGAGTTTAACCGTGAATTTAACACAATAGGATCCAAAACAGGTAAGTCAGAGGTTTCTCACATGGTTGTTAATTTGAAATCAGAACTTGAGAAGATCAGAGAGCAGGTACAGAATATAGAATAAGGAGAAAAAATGGAACAAACCCTGCTGAATATCGGTTTTGGGAGTACCGTTGTGGCTGAACGGGTGGTTGCGATTGTATCACCCAATTCTGCACCGATGAAACGCCTCAAGGATGAAGCAAAGGCAGAGAAACGGCTTGTAGATGCTACCCACGGGCGGAGGACGCGTTCAATTATTATCATGGATAGCAACCATATTGTTCTGTCCGCTATACAGGCAGAGACAATATCTCAGAGATATACTGATCTGAGTGATACAGAATAACTGATACATCATAGGAATGGATTAGCGTTGACCAAGGAGAAGAACAAAGAGAGTAAAGATGTAAAACAAGGATGCCTCTTTGTTATTTCCGCGCCGTCAGGCGCCGGCAAGACAACATTATGCTCGGTATTACTTGAACGGTTTGACGATATCGCCTATTCTGTTTCTCATACCACAAGAAAGCCCCGGCCGGGTGAAAAGGATGAAGTCGATTACTTTTTTATCTCTGAAGAAACATTTACTCAAGGGATTGATCAGGGCATATGGGCGGAATGGGCGGAAGTACATGATGAATATTACGGCACATCAGCGGATTTTCTTGAAAGTAATATTTCGAATGGAAATGACATTATCCTTGATATTGACGTACAGGGAGCAGAACAGATTCTGGCGAAGTATCCTGACGTGATAACCATATTCATCATGCCTCCTTCGCTTGATGCCCTGCGAGAACGGCTGGAATCCCGAGGCACAGACAGCAATGATGTGATCGAGACACGGATGAAAAACGCTGAAAAGGAGATGGCAAAAAAAAGTATCTATCGTCATATAATTGTCAATGATCGGCTTGAAAAAGCAAAAGAGGAATTGATAGGTATTTTTGAAAAATATAGGAAATAAGTCTTTGCGCTTTTGCGTGAAACAAAACATTGGTGGCATTCGTGTCATTCGTGGCTAAAGATTTTGACTGCCTTTGAGAAAATGAAAACAGAAATACTATACGGGACACATCCAGTTATTGAGGCACTCAAGGCGGACAGGAGGACGGTTTTAGAGATATATATTATTGCCGGGAACAGGATGTCAAAAAATGCGGTAGCTGCGGTTAAACTTGCTGAAAAGAAGAACATTCCTGTTAAGAAAGTAAGCCCGGAAAAACTTGAAACTGTTTCAGGAACAAGCGAAAACCAGGGGGTAGGCGCGAAGGTAAGCCCGTATCCGATAGTGGCGGTTCAGGATATTTTAAAAGAGGGTGCCAGTAATGGATCAAAAAACTTCCTACTCCTTGTGGACAGTTTAGAAGATCCTCATAACCTGGGTGCATTGATCAGGACCGGGCTTTGCGCTGGGATAGATGGTGTCATTATCCCCAAAAACCGTTCGGTTCAACCTATCCCGTCCGTGTCAAAGGCCTCTGCCGGCGCCCTTGAACATGTTCTCCTGGCCAGAGTGACAAATATGGTTGACACGATTAAATTGTTTAAGGAGAAAGGAATCTGGATAGCCGGAACCGACAGCGGCGGAGATCAAACCATATATACAGCTGATCTGGCATGTAATCTCGCTATTGTCATCGGAGGTGAAGGGAAGGGGATTCGTCCCCTGGTAAAGAAGAACTGTGATTACCTGCTCTCTATCCCCCGCAGTGGCCCGGTAGATTCTCTAAATGCATCCGTGGCAGGGGCTGTGGTACTTTATGAAGCCTATCGGCAGCGGCAAGAACAAGAAAAAAATGATTATTGATTATTGAAGGATTGGTTATAGAAGGATTGGGCCCTCCGTCGCTAAAGCTATGGAGGGCAGGGGATTTAGGGAGATCAAGGGCGGTGTTTACCCAACAAGGTAAATCAGTTCTGTTTTTCATCCAGTATCTAGAACTCAGTCCTCAGTCCTGAAGTTACATATAAACAAGGATGTTATTTAGTTTTGAAAATACATGACGTAAAAAAAAGAATAGCTAATTTCATTTCAGACCACGACCATTACGGATGCGCTGCCAGAGATATCCTGGTCAGGGGTATTGAAAGCGGGCTGCAGATGTTTTTTCCGCCAAAATGCCTTACCTGCAGGGCCTTTTTTAACCCGCCGGAAAATACCAATTTCAAGGAAAACAAAAAAGAGAAGACTGATATCGCTTGGCTGCAGGATCATGTTCGCGTATTTAATGAAGTCATGGCATTGTTTATATGCCCGGACTGTGTTAAAGAATTTCAACCGGTTGAATCTCCTTTCTGTCCCATTTGCGGGGTTGTTTTCAAAAGCCGTGAAGGGGATGATCATCTGTGCGAAACGTGCATAAGATTTCCACGACAATTCAATGGCGCGAAAGCTGTAGGTGTATACAGCGGATGTTTGATGTCGCTGATTCACAGTTTCAAATACAGAGGGAAAATCCAGCTGGCCAAACCGCTTGGTAAACTTCTTTTTTCTGCGTTCTTACGGCATTTTGATCCTGAGACAATTGACTTCATTGTTCCTGTTCCCCTGCACATAAAAAGGTTTAGGGAAAGAGGGTTCAATCAGGCGTATCTTTTGATAAAAAACTGGCCAGCAATCGCGGATACTGCAGGTATTAACATTGCAGACATCAAGGAGGGGAGAGAGATGCTTGAAAGGTATCGATGGACACATCCCCAGACCGGCCTTGGCAGAAAGGAACGGATTGCGAACATAAAAGGAGCCTTTCATTTAAAAGACCATTCGGTAATAGAAGGGAAAAGAATTGTCCTGGTCGATGATGTCTATACAACCGGTACAACAGCAAATGAATGCGCGGGTGCCCTTTTGAAAGGCGGGGCCAAGCAGGTGGATGTGCTTACCCTGGCAAGAGGGCTTGGGTAAGGTAAAGGCCAATCTTAATTTAATAGAACACGGATGACACGGATTATGGAGATTTGCACGGATAAACCATGCGTAAAAAACAATGAACAATTCATTAAAACATTTACGGAAACATATACTAGTTATGCAGCACCAGGAATCTGGAAAAACAGCTGGCAGCCGATAAAGTTTGTTGAGCTCACAAAAATGATGTATAATAACAAATCCGAAGTAGAAACTGAGGTGAAAAATTGTATTAAAAAGGCTGCTAAAGGGGGCGGATACATCCTGTTAGTATGCCACTCCCATCCATATGTTGATCCTGAAAGGCTGCAGTGGATGGTGGATGCGGCGCGTAGATATGGGAAATGCCCGATCAGTGTATAAAACAGATGCGGCTTTAAGAAGAATATCGGGTACTGGCAGTCTGTTTTTATTGAGAAATAGATATGAGATCTGGATACTCGATGCTGGCTAGTTAATGTTTTATCTAGCATCCAGCATCGAGTATCCAGGATCATACTGCTTGCACAAAATAAAGCCTCTATAAAGATTGATGTTTTAGCAAAAGGAGGAAATTTATGAAAGATACATGCCGGGCCATTGTCTTTAACGGCGATGGGACATATGAGATCAGGAAGTTTGACATACCGGAGCCGACTGAAAGAGGGGCAGTGATCAAGGTGGAAGCTGTGGGGATGTGCAGCAGTGATGCCGAGCAGTTTATGGGGCATCACCATGTGCCAGGTGAAGTTGCGCCTGTGGTGCCGGGCCATGAGATTGTCGGTCGTGTCTATAAACTGGCTGATGACGCTGATCTGGGTGTGTCTGTCGGGGACAGGGTGGCGGTTGATCTTATAAACAGGACAGAGGTTTACAATGACAGACTCGTCATTTACGGCTACACACTCGGCGTGAATGACCTGGGCGGACTGTGGGGCGGTTATGGTGAATACATGAGCATCATGGGGGGGACCAACCTTTTGAAATTGACGGAAAAAAAGCCGCCGGAATATCTTACAAATTTTGAGCCCTTGGCAAACGCGGTAAACTGGGTGAAGCAGGCGGGCGTAAAAAAAGGAGATACAGTGGTTATCCTTGGACCAGGACACATCGGGTTGATGTGTATTGCTGCGGCAAAAGAGGCAGGTGCTTCAAACATTATAGTAACGGGAAAATCGGTTGATAGTGTCCGGCTCAAGGCAGCGATAAAAGCCGGAGCTGACCACACAATAGATGTTGACAAAGAAGACGCGGTAGCAAAAGTCAGTGAGATTACAAACGGCAGGAAAGCTGACATTGTCATGGATGTCACAGCAATGTCGACAGCCGCCGTAAGGCAGGCATTTGACATGATAACATTTTCCGGCACTATCCTTCTGGCGGGGCTAAAGAATAAGGTGCCGGTAGAACTGGTTACGGATAATATCGTGCTGAACTGCATTACAGTTAAAGGAGGGGCAGGCTCGACCGAAGAGTCCATGAGGACAGCTGTCAACCTCCTTAACGAGGGAAAAATACCTGGAGATGAGCTTGTCGGAGAGGTGCTCACGATTGATGACTTTGAAGAAGCCATGCAGCTTTTGAAACGGGAGCATCCTGAGAGGGAGGCGGTGAGAGTGACGATTGTGCATAAGTAAAAGAAAGATATTTATGACTTTTAGCCGAAAAAAAATAATCAAAATCGCTGCCCTAGTGGTCATTGTGCTGTTGTGTTTTGTTTTTGGATGGTACGCGGTATCCCGTATTTTAAGCGTAAAACATCGGATAAAATCGTATTCTCTCAAACATGAGGCTGCTGGCAAGAAAACTATTTCAGCTAGAACCCTAAAGATCGGCGCTTATAATATCGCCCATGGCCGGGGCGGGAAAAGGGGTGATACAAACTGGAAGCATGAAACCAGGGAGGAATTGATTAAACACCTGGACAGGATTTCTGAGCAGATACTGAAAGAGCCTCCTGATATCCTTGTTTTAAATGAAGTCGATTTTTCCTCGGCCTGGAGTTTTCATCTTAATCAAGCTGGCTATATTGCCGGAAGATGCGGTTATACTTATGTGCTGGAGCAGAGGAACATTGATGTTTCTTTCCCTTTCTATAAATTTATTTTTGGCAATGCTGTTTTAAGCCGTTATCCTCTAAAAAATGAAATGTTTGTCAAATTTCCCCCCAAATCTAAAATTGAAAACTTATTCGTGGGCAATCATGATGGTCTTTATTGTGAAGTGGATTTGCCAGGGGGCGGACTGGGAATTTTCGCAATACACCTGGAAGCCAGGAGTGAAGATGTACGTGTCAGTTGCGCGAAGCTTATTGCTGAAAAGTGTTCTTCGGTTGCAAAACCCGTCATTGCGGTCGGGGATTTTAATTCTACGCCAAAAGGTTTTCCTGAAGTAAAGCTGTCTGAGAATGGAGAAAATGCCATGTCTTTTTTGTTAGATAAAGGCGGATTCATTCCCTACCTTGAATTAAAAAATGATCCGGATTATTATACGTTTCCTTCAGAGGCACCTGTGAAAGTGATCGACTGGATAATCGGTAAAGGGATTAACGGATTTTTAAATTCAGAGCGTGTCAAGTCACCATTGTCGGATCATCTGATGATTGTGACGAACGTTAGGGTTTAAAATACGGAGAAGTAGACGTTGTCCTCACAATTCCATTCAAAATAGTTGAGATTTTCTTGCCTATGTAAGTATCGTTTAAAATGCCATAGACTTTTTCAATCATCTTTGATATGGTCGCGGACTACGTATGAACGGTATTTTATGGGGAAGGCGTTTTTCATGATCAGATTTTGCGGCCAGGCAGAAGTATTACTTGTACTGCTGTTTATCAGCCTCCCTAGTCTCGCTTCTGGAGCGGCAATTGAAAACAATGCAATCGGGGTTAGAGCCGCTACAATGGCGTGCTCATTTTCCGGCCTTGCTGATGATGCTGCCGCAGTTTACCACAATCCGGCCGGCTTGGCATTTAATGAAAAAGGGTTCTGGTACGGTGAAGCGTATTTGCTGTCAGGTCTCTCCAAAGCGGAATATACATTAGGCCCACGAACCGATAGAAGCAGTACTTATTTTCATATCCCGGGTCTGTTGATCGCGAAGACATATGATAAATGGGCTGTTGGATTCGGTTTTTATACTTCTTTTGCGGGGGGTGGCGTGGAGTATGACAATTTCCAGAATTCCGCCTCCTATCTTGAAGCATACCTGGCCATGTCCCCGCTCGCGTCGGCTGTATCTTATAAAGTAACGCCTAACCTGTCGGTGGGTGTGAATTTTTCAATATATTCAGGCGTAATGGGGAGCGATTCCTTCCAGGAAATTTATCCAGGCACATTTGCTACTGTAAAAACAGAGTATGACGGTCTGGTCGGTTGCGGTTACAGTGTTGGATTTATGTACAAGCCGAGTGATAAATTCAGGGTCGGCGCAATGCTACGCGATGAAATTGACGTGGAGTTTGACGGTCACACGGATATCGGTAGAAAAAGGTATGATTCAGAAGTGGATTTTAACATACCGTATATGTTTACCCTTGGTTTTGCCTACAGACCCGCTCCTGATCTTGTGTTTAATATGTCTTGGATGCACGTCCCGTGGACAGACCTGGATACATATGATGTCAAGACCAGGGGGGTTACCACTAAAAACAAGACATATTATAAAGATGGTTTGATCATCGGTATCGGTTTTGAATATATACTGAACCCTGAGTTCACGCTACGGGGCGGGCTTTGTTATGGCGCTGGTGGGACAAGGAGAGATGGTATCAGCCCTACAGCCCCTGATTCAACAAAGATACAGCCCTCTTTGGGTATTGGCTGGAATATTACAGAACAAGTGGAAATCAGCGCGGCACTGATCCCTTCCATGGGCGCGCCTGAAAGGTGCCGCACCAAAAGAATGGATCATGATTCTTACATGTTCCTGTCAGGCATTAAATTTATCTTTTAATCCGGGGTTTTGTAATACATCAGCGGAATAAAAAAGCCGATCCACTCATTATCTTTTTTACCATTATCTTCTGCAAAAAAGGTAAATGTGTTCCCAGAATATTCTGAAAGATCAAAGGTGTGTGTCTGCCAGGTTTCAGCAGGGTTGTCCAGGGGACAAAGCAGTGTGATCGGTTGTTCTTTATTGACTTGCATGCCGATTTTCTGATTTGTGGTGTTTTGGCTGTGAATAACTTTGAATTTTATCTCTGCTGTTTCAAGACGGTCAATATCAATCGGCCCTGAAACAATTGTGCCGACGTCTGATGTCAATCTGTCCCTTGATGTATAAGCCGCGGAAAAATCGAAGTCCTTTGCTGGTTTTACTTCAATAATCGTTTGCCAGTCCCCTGTCAGTATTAGATTTTTTTGAAACAGTTCCGTAACAGGCGGTGGTCGGTCCTTAAAAAATGACAGCCCAAGTTTATGCATCCTGTGAATAAAATCGACATAGTACAAAAAACAGTCTTCATTATCCTCAAAACATGTGCCTTCATCATGAAAAACGTGGCTGTACATATGTTGTTTGTTTTTTCTTATCAGTTTAAAAGATTTAACTGAATTGAAACTGGTCCAGGCCATGGCAATAAAAATGATTGCGGCAATTAACATCTTTGATAACCTAAATATTCTATTCCATGTCCTATTTTTTTTCATAAAAGAAATATTTGTCGAGAAAAGGAGGATAAAAACTGACAACCAGAGATAGATTGATGTTGTTGTATATCTGGGAGTTGATGCGGCAAATGTTCCAATAAACATTCGTCCATATGCTGTTAAGGCCGCACTTATGATGACGTAAAGACCAATAATATAAAAAAAGGACCATGGTTTTTCTTTGTGAAAGTTCTTAAGGAAGGCATGACTGAACAGCAGTACAGTAAATAGAATAGTTCCTAAAACACCCCAGAAGATCATATGGGCATTGTTTTGCCGCAGCCAGGCTCTTCCCGCAATATTTTCACTGTAGAATGACAATGGAGCACCGATAAATTTAAGTATAAAATCAAGATACTGTAGGGGCTCTGAAAACACCCCTGGTCTGTTCAAAACATGCTCTCCTATTTTAAAACCATAAAAGTAAGAGACAGCAGTTGCGGTAAAAGCAATGCACCAGGCAAAAGTAAAATAAAAGGTCTTTTTGTTCGTATCTCTGCAAATGGATAAGATGAGAACATACAGAATGCAAATCCAGAGGCCTAATCCGTTCCCACGGGTAAATGTGGCTACAAAAGCGCAGCAGACAAGGCCGATAAATGACATCAAGTTATACCTGAAATTTGAAAAAATATATGCGCTGCTGACGACTGCAAGTATGTTCAGAAAAATATTGGATTCAAGAGCCCATAGCCAGCACTCAACCTGGACAAGGGAGAATACGAATAACGGTATTATGACCCAAAGCCACCTGTAAGTGTTATTAATAGCAAATATGGTTCTGTTTTTTGTGACATGCCGGACAATTAAAAACAAAATTATTGCTACGATGACAATATTTACGTACATTCCCCATAACACGTTAAACCGGGTGGCTGACATAAGAAAAACGAAAAAAGATGACGCGACAAAGGGACGATGATCATCATACAGTATCCAAAAATCATAAAACGTCAGATCATCGGTGTAGAATTTTTCAATGAGTCCCAGGAGAAACCATTCATCCCATGAACTCGGGAAATTGACAGCATACTTATGTACCATGAAGATCACGATGATAACTGGGAAAGTCATAAGTAGCAGTGCCATAAGCTTAGGCGGATTTCGAAGAATTCGCTTTAAAAACATTAATTCGACCTGTTATGCATTTATGAGTTGAATTAAAAGTTATATAGTGAAAATATAATATATCAAACATGAAATATCACAAAGAGATTGTATTTACAATTTTTTAAAAGGAATTTTGTATGGCAGCAGCATTATACATTTGGCGTTCAGATGTTGAGAGACGGCATGTTTTAGCATGATTTTGCGCTAGTAAGGATTGAGTATGTGCGGTATTGTGGGTATCTTTTCATTTAACGGGCAACCGCCCTTCAGGTCTAAGTGGCTGGAGCTTGTTAATCATCTTTCGCACAGGGGACCGGATGAAGGCGCGTGGTGGGCTGACGGTCCGTTTTTTCTCGGACATCGCCGTCTGGCGATTATAGATCCTGTTGGCGGCGGGCAGCCCATGGGAACAGATGACGGTTCCCTTGTTGTTACATTTAACGGCGAAATATATAATTATATTGAACTTCGTGAAGAGCTAAAACGGTTTGGTTATGTGTTCCGGACCGAGTCAGACACGGAAGTCCTGTTGCATGGTTATCACCGGTGGGGAGAAGACTTGCCCACTCATCTGACCGGCATGTTTGCGTTTGCGATCGCCGACCGTCGGAAAAATGAATTGTTCCTGGCAAGGGACAGGTTTGGTGAAAAACCGCTGATGGTAAGACGAACATCAGAGTATATCGCCTTCAGTTCAGAACTCCGGCCTCTTGCGGCCTTGCCGGACATGAAACGAGAAATTGATTTTAACGCCCTGGGTGGATATTTATCGCTGAATTATGTTCCAGGAACAGCTACGATGCTAAAAGGTATAAAGCGGTTTTCCCCATCTTCGTGGAAACTTTTTAGCAACGACAGCGAAACCAGCGCGAGATTCTGGTCACCGCCGGACAGTTACGCTCCGGTAAAATACCGGTCTTTAGATGATCACGCAGCTGAATTACACAAACATCTTGATGATGCTGTTAAAATTGCATTGCGGAGTGATGTGCCGGTTGGATTGTTTCTTTCAGGCGGGATTGATTCATCTCTTATAGCTGAATCTGCTGTAAGGCAGGGCGGGCTCTCTAAGGCTTATGTCCTTGATTTTGAAGAAAAGAGTTATAGCGAATATAATGCGGCAAAATTTGTTGCTAAAAAACTTAACCTTCCCCTTGAAAGGGTGGTTATTACTCCTGAGGATCTGAATAGTTTTCTACAGATTGTTGAGCACGCAGATGACCCCCTGGCGGATTCATCTGCTTTAGCATTGTGGACAATCTGCCGTTTTGCTGCCCAGGAGATTAAGGTGGTGCTTGGCGGCGATGGTGGTGACGAACTTTTCGGCGGATACCTTACCTACCAGGGCACCATGCTTCACAAACAGGTTGTCTCCCGATTGCCGGCCATATTAAGACAGCTGTTTGCAAGGTTGGCTTATTACATTCCCTTTAGTGAACAGAAAGTGTCGTTGACGTGTAAATTAATGCGTTTTTTACGGGCAGCTGATCTGCCGACATCGATTGCGCATTTTATATGGAACGGTACCTGGCTTCCGGATGAGGCAGCGGGCCTAATAGAACCGGAGGCGTTGAGAGAAACCATACACCGGCAGATGCCTTTAATGACTGATCAGTTGTTTCCAGGGGAAGAATGCAGCCTGCTGAAGCTTCAGTTGATAGATATTGCTGAATATCTACAGAACGATATTCTCGTTAAAACAGACCGTATGTCCATGGCACATGGTCTTGAAATGAGGGCCCCCTATCTGAATCACAGCTTTGCCGAATGGGCTCTGACGCGGCCATCACAGTATAACTTTAAAATAACCGGACAGCTGAAGCATTCCATGCGTCATGCTGCGAGAAAACTTTTTGGCAGTAAAATTGCTAACCGTCCCAAGCAGGGTTTCAGCCTTCCTGTTCACGCATGGATAAGAAAGGAGTTTTCTGAAATTGTCCGTGACCTTCTCTCTTTTGATAGCATTAAGAAAACCGGTTTTTTAAACGCTGAAAAAATTCAACAGATAATAGATGACCATTTTTCAAAAAAGAGATCATACGGCTTTGAAATTTGGGGGTTAATGGTGCTGGTGGCATGGTATAAATCACGGGTTGAGAAACCACCGGAGCCGCCCATTGAACTGCCGCTGGTAGAGAGGATTATTTAAAATCCTGGTCCTCCGGGCCATGGCAGCGTTCAGTGGCTGTGCCATCTGAACGACAGGTTATTTGAATGTATAAAAGCACTAGAGTGATCCCCGCAGGCTGGTTGTGCCGGTGCCCGTCATCCCGGCAAAGTGCGGTGGAGCGGAACTCGAGCCGGGATCCATTGTCGCTTGAATCGGAATATTGTTCTGGATTCCGGGTCTTGGCCCAAAAAGGC
>JANQFQ010000028.1 GCA_028277765.1 Desulfobacterales bacterium | reverse complement strand
CATTTTATTTGCGAAAGTCTAAATTTGACTATTTCCTAAACCATGTCATCTATCGCTTTAGCAGCAAAGGATTTATTCGCTCAGAGAGATAAGATATTTTATCGTCTTACCTCACGGTTAATTCCAAAATAAAAAAGTGGTGGGATCCTCACTACACTCCGCCAAGGTATCAAGAGTCAAATAATATTTATGCAAAGAAAACCAATGATAATTCCAGACGAAGATCCCGCCTCGGGGAACTGTAATATTGTCGCTTTTTTCTGAAGGAAAAGAATATAACAATTTTTGATTTAAATACATTTGTAGGCCCTCCTTTTGTTGTTTATACTTTAACGCTGATGTTAACCATAAAACCAACAAAACCCCTACTTCTCAGCCATAGGACTTCGCGTTAAGCTACGTTTTACAGGCGAATAACACTAATGAACACTAATAAAAAAATCTGTTTATCCGCCTGAGGGTCATAGCTTTCAGCAACAACCCGCCTCTACCAGCAACGACCGATGTGCCATCAATGCCTTATCCTCAAAAAAACAGTATCAATAAAACAGCCACCGCCGCCACCTGATCCGTCATCTGAGTCTGATTTTTTACCTGAAGCAGTAGATCCGCCTGCAGGGCTGTTATCAACTTCTACATCATGTTTGCCTAAAGTTTTTAAAAACGGATAGGAACCGTTTTCCTCGATATCCCAAACATCAGAAAAATCCCAGTTTATAAATGTAGTCTCTTGCGTCATTTCCACAGTTGTTTTGCCGGTTCCGTATGGAGAAATTGACTGACCAGAGGCCTCCGTGTCCCAGAAACAGTCTGTAACACTACCTTCTTCAGATCCCATAAAACCGCCATAATCAACATTGCCTTTCACATTACCGGCGCTGTAACTTTTTGCCAATATGCCTGTATTCCTCCCCACAAAGCCGCCAACCAGGTCATTTCCAACCACATTGCCGGTGCTGTAGCTGTCTGAAATTGAACCGCCAGAATTGTTGAAGCCCACAAACCCTCCCACATGGCTGGTACCACTTACGCTACCGGTGCTGCATGACATTTCAACAACACTCCCTCCATGATGATTATATCCAACAAAACCGCCGTTATAATTACCTGAACTAATGACATTGCAGCTACTTAAGCAACAAGAAACAGTACCATAACTATTTGATCCCAACAGGCCGCCGATATAATCATCTCCATTAACAGTACCAGAGCTGCTACAGTTTTGGATGGTGGTATAATTAATAAATCCGGCAATACTACCCACTTGAGAGTTCCCGGTTATGTCAGCATCCTTAATAGTAACATTGACTATTTCCGCCGAGGAATCCGAATATCCAAACAGTCCCGCATAATTTTCCATGGGGCGGTTGATATATAAGCCGACTATTTCATACCCCTGGCCGTCAAATATTCCTGCAAAAGGCGTTGTGCTATCTCCGATCGGATCAAAACCAGCACCACTGTTCCATGATGATGTAGCACTTGCATCAATATCATTGATAAGAATAAAATGAGAAGAAAGATAGTTCTCCATATGCTGCAGCTCAGTAACATTAGAGATCTGATAAGGATTCAGTGAAGACCCGTCGCCACCAGCAAAACCAATTGCATTACTATCCGGTGAATACTCATAAGCGCCCATGTCATACCCGCTGTCCTTCGGTCTTGGGTTACCGTCAATATCTTCTGATGGTGCACCGGTTGGTGTGCCTGTATCAATGCAGGGAGATGTTTCAAGAAGACGAAAATCATCGGCAGCAGCATCCACAAACAAGGGATCATTAGTGATGTTACCTACGCCGCCAGGATCAGGGGAGGTGCAGGAATAGCTGAAAGATCCACCATGATAATTTGAAACAGAATTACCATATACGATTGAATTACGTAAAATGGCTGAGCCTGGTGAATATACACCTCCGCCTTGTGGGCTGAAAGAACTGCCAAGTGTACCATCAGTCCCATCCGGTTTTGGGCAGTAATAACACGGGCTACAAATACCACAATCATCAAGTACTAATCCCCCAAAACCGCCGCCGCCGGCACTGCTCATGACTGTATTATTGATAACTGTACAGTTCTGCATCATACTGCCAGGTTCTAAATAAGCTCCCCCCCCATAAACATATCCGCTGTTTCCCCCATTTCCACCATTACCTACTTCAGTGCAAAAGCAGATCCACTTGTTAAAAGTGGTAGCATATCCGGAAGCAACAATAGAATCGGAGCCATCACCCCCATCACCGCCTATAGATTCAGCATGATTATTTGTAATAACACAATTAAGGATTCGGCCGTTCCCTGACAAGTAAATACCCCCGCCATAAGCATCACCCCCATCACCACCAGCACCCCCATCATAAGTACCACCAGGTTGATATATACAGGCATCACAGCCATCATTCCCGTTTGCATCGGCAGTATTTTCAGTGATAATACAATTTTTCACAGTACCGCCGGCAACATCAATAAAAACTCCTCCACCTTTTTCAGACCTGCCGTTTGTTATGGTAAAGCCATCAACAATTGCTCCGGCATTATTGACATAAAAACACCGGGTTGTATTATCACCGTCAATAATTGCACTACCAGGTCCGTTTTCACTCTGAACCGTGATCAGTTTGTCAATCGATATCTGTGAGGATAATATATAAGTGCCGTCCCTGACGATAACTTTGTCACCGTCACTGGCAGCATCAATTGCCGGTTGGATCTCGGTATATGCTTCTCCAGGTCCCACATATAATGTTGCTGAATAAGCAGGAAAGATTAAAATAATAGAAAAGATACAAAAAATCGCTTGAAAAGAAAACTTCTGAAAGGTATCAACTGTTTTTTTCAGCATTATATTTCCCCCCCGAAAATATAATTTGTTTACAGTAGGTTTCCGGAAATGAAAGCCCGAATCCCGGCAACACTAAAGTGCATATGGACTTTTATTGAAACAATTAAATATGTTTGTTTTCACCCCCTTTCAATTATAATGTCTTTTTTATTGCTGTGCATATCTTCTTTCATATAGGATATTTTCCCTGCTGTCAACGCTTGATTATTGCCCATTTAATACCTATTTAAATTAGGTGTTAAATAGGATGGTTTCTAATAAAACACAAAATTATCAGGAATTTATCCCGTTTCCCTCCTTTGCTGTATTGTATTTTTTTATATTAACAGAATTCTGTTGATGACATAAAAAAGGTGGAAAAGGGATGGCATTACATGAGGGAAAACTCATAGGGAAATGCCACGTTTATACTAATTGCCATCCCCTCCACCTACTATCAAACCACCCAGATGACCGTTCCAACTAAAAAAGTGATCCAGGCTTAAAAAGAGATTTATCTGATATACGCATGCTTATTACATATACCAGAAGCCGAAGCACATACGGCTTTAAATTATCAAAGCAAACCTTGTGCCAATCTTTTTTTTACGTTGTAACCAACTTAAATTATTGTGTTATATTTTATACTCGTATCTCTATCATTTTTTGAATCCTTACAATTTAAATTGTAGCAAAACAAGGGTCAGATATCCTAATTATTAATAAAACAGTATAAATTTATCAAACAACCTGTATAAAAATTACAATAAAAGTTGTGTGCTTTTGCTCCATCTGGATGATAAAAAAACCAAAACCGTAATTGAGACACAAATTTTTATTGCAAAATAATCACAAAACAAGTTCTATGTGCTTGCACAATTTAACCCGTATCATCAACAAAGGTTCACTATGACTTACACGTCAATCTCTCCGAGCATTTATACAGAAAAAATAGATGAGAGCCGTAAATTTTATACCCGGCATTTAAACGCTGACATCATTTTCGATTCAGGCTGGTTTGTCCACCTGAGGTTAGGGAAAGGAGAAAACGCCCCTGAAATTGCTTTTATGTCGCCAAGGGAAGAAACCGATATTCCTTTTAATGGAAAAGGACTGACTTACAATATAAAGGTTAACAATGCTGATAATGAATACACCCGTATTACCGGAGCGGGTATTCATCCATTGATCCCCATAGAAAACCATCCATGGGGCGACCGGGGTTTTGCCGTGCTGGACCCAAATGGGATTGTCATATATATTTATCATCCAATAGAACCGACGGATGAATTCAGGCCGTATTTTAAAAATGGATAAAAACATGACCGACACCAATCCAGTAATACTGATAACCGGCGGCGCAGGCTTCCTGGGACGCGCGTTAATTGAAGAGTTTACCAAGCCTGAACATAACGGTTTCCCCACACCTTCAGAGGTCCGGATATTTGACACAAAAACAATAGGGCTTTTCGATCAGCTGAATCTATTATCAATTGTGGGAGATATCCGTAACTATGATGAAGTGCTTAGAGCGTTTGAAGGAGTGGATATTGTTATACATGCAGCTGCTATTGTCGACTGGGGTCTGTGCCCAAAAGAAGTCCTTGATTCAGTGAATATCACTGGAACAGAAAACGTCATCAGGGCCTGCAAAGAAACGGGCGTAAAAGCGCTTGTAGCCACAAGTACAATGGATGTCGTTTATGACGGAACACCTATCATTGATGGGGATGAAACCCTGCCGTATCCTGAAAACTTTACACTCGATTATGCCAGAACAAAGGCAGTAGCTGAACAGGCAGTTCTAAAGGCAAACAACTCAAAAAGGGCCGCGTGTGATGGAGAGGATGATCCGCGCCTCCTTACAGCCGTGATCCGCCCCTGCGGGATGTACGGCGAAGCTGATCCTTACCACATAACCGAAACACTGAACCTTGTAAAAAAAGGGAAAATGCCTTTCAGGATCGGCAACGGCAAAGCAGTATTTCAGCATGTGTACGTTGGCAATGTAGCACACGGCCACATCCTTGCCGCAAAAAAACTGCTTGAGCAAGACACTACTGTTCCCGGCCAGACATATCTTATAACAGATGCGCCACCCTCAAACTTTTTTGAATTTCTTGACCCAATCATGACGGAACTGGGATATCCGCTTCCACCCAAAAACCGCAGTCTCCCCTTTCCCTTGGTATACGCCATAGGCGCGTTTCTCGAACTCACAGCGTTTATCTGCAGGCCCTTTTTCAAATTTCATCCCGCGATTACAAGGGTAAGCGTCCTCATGACTTGCAAAGATTTCTATTTTAAAGGTGATAAAGCCGTAAAAGGTCTCGGTTACCGTCCTGTCTATTCTGAAGAAGAGGCAAGGAATAGGACGATAGCGTATTTTAAAAACTATTTTTTTACCAACTAACACGGACCGCCCTCTCCGGACACACGTCAACACACTTCATACAACGCGTGCAGAGGGAGAGCCAAAGGGGTGTAATACTCCACAACTGGGGATCATAGGGGTTCTCTTCTTCCGCATCCAGGGTCTGGTGAAGAAGAAAAACCGCGGGTTCACATATCTGCATACACTTGCAGCATGCCCTGGGATCTACCTTTTTCCCGCCGCTGCATATTGAATGATCAATGGTAATCTTTGTTTTTGAGGCCATACTATTTCTCTTTTGCCTGTTTTAGCTGATGAGTGAAGTGTTTGCAAAAAAACCATCGATACCAGATCCTAGATACTGGATACTAGATGAAAGTCTATTGGGCAGGGAACCCGTTCCTACAATTCCTCAATCTCCAAATCTTTTCTATCCCCGCTAATCACCAACGTGATCTTCGCTTGTCAGGCTCTGCGTGGTCTCTCTCCGACCAGCATCCAGTATCCCCGCTAAAAAACAGCGGGATCTACGTTTCACTTCGACCAGCCATCCAGCATCTAGTATCCAGCATCTAGCATCTAGAATTATCTTTCCTTATACCTCGGCACCTCATCCCTTGGCCGCAAATAAAGCGCTTCATTTTTACACGCGTGAATACATACACCGCAGCCAAAACATTTTGCACGGTCAATGACCGCTTTTTTTATGGTGATATTATATGAAATAGCCTTGAACTGGCACATGGCCACGCATTTCTTACACCCCTTACAGTTATCATGCTGTGTCTCTATGATATATTCAGACTTGTAAACGGATTTCATGTCAAAATCGACCCGCGGCCTTAGCCCCGCGCATTCAGGGTTAGCGCACGAACAAAGGTTGTTAATATATGGATAAGGAGCATACCAGATGGAACCGATATACCCTTTTTTGTTAAACTCGGCCAGTTTTTCAATTGCCTGCTCACGGGTCAGGAAATATTTATCATCATCAGGAATAAACCGCGGGAGCTTGTCAACGATTTCAGACATCACACCAAAATTGATGCAGCAGGCCTCTTTTATACCTCGTGACATATACCGGCACATGCAGTTCTTCAGGATAATCGGTTCAGCAGCACAAGTCTCAAGGATTGCGATGCCGTCATCAAGCGGTATAACCTGTCCGATGTGGCCTTCAGCCTGTAGGGGGTTTTTCGGCGGCCTTTGACTGTGGACTACATTTTCAGCAAAATGCTTGACCACTTTTCCGATGAGAGGCATCTGGAGCTTATACCCAAGCCCCACCGCATTCATGCCGCCCACCTTCCTCACAGACATCTGCTCAAAATTAAGGTACTGCTCCATGAGAAAATCACGAAGGTTATATTTCTCGACTATCTCATTGGAATAATTTTCAGCGTTCAAATACCACTTACCTGCTGTCCCGTGTCTTAAACATGCTTCACACATGGTGTCTGTTTCCTCTTGTAAAATCAGTGGATCAAATTTTCAGCATCCAAATAAACCGTTACTAGATCCTGGATGCTAGATGCTAGATAAAGGCGTAAAGAAAAGAATGCTGCGGGGTATCCCCGCCCAGAAGGTTTTATCTAGCATCCAGCATCTAGCAACTAGGATCACCTATCAATAAACAGCTTAGCCGTGCTCCCCTACATAATCATATCCTTGTCATCAAAACTATACTCACGCCACGGCTGCCGCTTTATGGTGTGCATAACCCTTGTCAGAAAATACTGCATTTTTGCCAGTTTCAGTATATACCCGCGGTCTTTTTCTGAATACTGTTCCTTGAACTCTTTGAGATACTCTCCTTTGGGTGCTTTTCCGTCCGCGTACACCAAATCTCTTGCGAATTTTAACGCAAGCCATTCCCTGTATTCAAAATCTGACTTCTCCAGGCTGATTAGGTTTTCAATCTCCTCTTTTGTCATCCCAAGCCGCTTACCTGCGGCAGAATGAACATTAACTCAGGTAGCACAATTATTCGCCATCGCAGCCGCAAGAATAATTTTTTCGCGAAACAGGCTGTCAATCTTAAGGAAGGTCATGATAAACGTCGGACCCCTGAAGAGATCAAAAAATGAGGAGATGAAGTCTGAAAAGGAATGAAATTTTTTTATTCTTGTTCCTGGCACGTTTCCTCTTAAATGCAGGCTGTTATTGTTAGTGTTTGTTGACTATCCTCATAAAGCGATGTTGGGTATCGCCTTTCTAACTTCCTATCATGCAAATGCTGATTTTCTGTAGGTTGGATTATGATGTTCAACCCAACAAAAGTACATCAGTTCAATCCAACCTACTGGTAAACACAATAATCGAGCTTTTATCAAGTTTCTATTGTAATGAAATGGCTGAAAAGTGTCAATCAGGAAGATGCGCCATATCCCAGAAACAGAAAAGGGCCGGCCAAAAACGGCCAGCCCCTTATATCTGTTTTAAGATAAAAAACTGTACTACTCGTCTATACCAACATACTTTAGCGCTTCCTCACCCGCGATACGACCTGAATTATAAGCAAAAGCGAGTGTCAGGCCGAGTGTATGAGAAGCATCATATGAATCACTGTACATGCCGCCGGCCACATTCCCTGCTGCGTACAGCCCCGGGATCACATCCAGGAATGTCTTGCTGCTCTTTTTGATGACTTCGCACTTATGGTTGATTTTAATGCCGCCGAGAGATCCAACATGGGTCGGATGTCCCTTGATCGCATAAAAAGGCGGTGTCCTGAACGGCCTCATAAAATCCGGGTTTTTTGCGAAAAGCGCGTCACGCCCCTTATCACAGGATTCATTATACTCATCAATATTAGTTTTTAATACTTCAAGATTCTGGCCTGTTTTTTCTGCCAGCTCTTCAATAGTGTCGCATATCCACGCTTCATCCTTGTCCATGCTTGCCTGCAGGGCATCTTTGACATCCGGCACTTTTGTCCCGGTAGGCGCAAACACGCCCAGCCCCACCTGGATACCTTCTTCTTCCATCAGTTTCCTGTAGTCATCATCAAACATGTTAAACAGGATCTGAAAAGGCTGTTTGGACATGGCGTTGCCGATATGCGCGAAAGAGAATTCTGATTCATTGAAGAAACGTTCGCCGTTCGCGTTAACCCAGAAGGTTGGCTGTTTCAGGATGGCTGTAATGTACTTATCGAACTGGCTCTTTTTAGGCGCTTCTTTCAGGACCTCTTTTTTCTTCAGCACACCCGCAAGGCCGCGCTGGATGACGCTGACACCTTCTTCAGCGGCACCTGCTTCCCATGCCATTTTTACACCGTCGCCTTCCTTGCCGACCTGCCCGAAAGCCATTTGTACTGTGGGCTCACCGCAATTTGTATATTTACGCATCATATCAAAGTTGTTCGCAAAACCGCCTGAAGCGATCACAACAGTTTTCGAGCGGAATGTTAAGGTGTTCCCTTGTTTATCGTCACAGATAACGCCGGCTACTTTACCGTCTTCTATGATCAGTTTTCTGGCTCTTGTCTTGAGTTGGATGGGTATGCCCAGGTCTTTTGCTGTTGCCGTAAGCGCCTTTGTTATTCCCTTACCTTCCTGTTTTGTTGTATGCCATGTCTGGGGGGCTCCGGGATAGAGCGGGGGAACACCTAGAATGACCGCGCCCCTGTCTTCAATCCATTTGATGGTATCAGCGGATTTGTCGATAATCGCCCGAACAAGCCTGGCATTTGAAAGATAGTGTGTGTATTCCATGTGCTGAAGAAATATTTCATCCGGATCGGTTTCAACACCTTCTTGCTTCTGAATGTGGCTTTGAGTGGCAAATAACCCTTTCGCGAATACACTTGCTCCGCCTGTAACCCCGAGTCTGTCAAGGATTAAAGCTTTTCCTCCGCCTTCTGCAACGGTTACTGCCGCGGCCAGCCCAGCGCCACCTGCCCCTACTGCTATTAAGTCATAAACTTCGTCACTCATAATTATTCCCTCCTAATGTATGTTAATATGTTTCCCGGGATGCTGGTCCCAGGCAATTCAGTTTAAAAAATTCCTAATAAACTTAAAATATTGCCTCCTTATAAATGAATAATCATTTAGTTTTAATACAAAAAAATTATAGCTTTATGGCATCCCAGGCCATTGTAAAAGCGGTCTCGATATTATCATCATTAATCTCAAAGTTCTTACACGACCGCGCGTTTGAAAGCCCCATGATCGGGTAAAACATGAATGCCATGAGCAGGTCCACATTTACATCTTTAATAATCTTCTGTTCAATCCCTATCTGCATCAAATTCACCATGGGATCAAAATACTTTTCAACTTCTTCCTTATTGACCAACGAATCATATGGCGAAGCAGCGAATTGTTCAGTAAACTTAAAATATTCCGGAAACTTAGATGCGTATCTAAACATACTGTACCATATATTTCTCAAGACATCCCTGATGGGCAGATCCTCACCAAAATTTTTCAGCACCGCTTTGCTGAACTTCTGCTTAATATCAATATAGGTTGACACCAGCAGATCTTCTTTATTCTTATAATATACATAGATGGTTGCTGGTGAAACATCGGCCTCTTTCGCGATTTTAGCCACTGAACTGGAAACAAATCCAATGTCATTAACCAGTTTGACTGTCGCCTGAAACAAAGCTTCCTGCTTAATATCATCCTTGGTTCTCATAAGTCTAAAATAAACGATCGTTCATTTAAGGTCAAGGTTTTTTTTGTGGCTCTTCAATTTTTCATACAAACAGATATTCCGCGTATGAGTTGGAATGGCATTGGTGAAAGAATAGTAAAGGGTATAGGCTTTAAGATTTAAGGTTCAGGGACAAAGCGACTGCATGTTGTTTCTCTTTTCTCTAAGATGCTGTTATGCAGTGCAGGGGCCCGTTTCCGTCTTCGATCAGTTTCCAGCATCGTTTTGAACATTTGAATTTAGGTTGTTCGGATTTGTTTCGTGCTTCGATATTCGGATTTCGGATTTTGCACTTACGAGTGTGCATGCGTCCGCAGACAACTCTGCCCCTGTTGTTTAACAGGGGCAGATATTGTCAATACGTTATTATTTAGATCTCGTACGCCACCTCAGCACCTTCGGCAACCGCGTGTACGATCAGTTCATTCGGATCCTTGCAGGCGCCGATTTTATAGATCTCCGGGACCATTCCCTGTGCGGCATCATAAAGATCATCATTTTTCTTGAGCGGTAGGACCGGCACAATAGAATCAGCTTCAAGGGTCTGTCTATTCCCGTCCGGTGTTGTAATCACCAATCCCTCGTCATTAATCTCCTCGTATTTGACTTCAGGTATCATTACTGCGCCTTTTTCCGTAAGCCAGAGCCCAAGCAGGTAAACATTCATCAGGTTCATTCCGTCACCAAATGCCATCAGGTCACCTTCCCAGACGATCGTCACTTGCTTCCCCCTTTTTACCAGGAACTCAGCAAGCTGAGCGCCTTTTATATCCCCGCCCATAACTACCACTTTTTTGCCAATAGGCATCCATAATTTTGTCGCTTTGCTCAACTTGCTGGGACTGGACACCTTTAGGGCAAGACCAAGCTGGGAACGGAGCACATTGGCATCCACCACTTTCTTGTTGTCACTGCCGGGAAGCACCGAATCTGTTGCATGTCCGCCTGTGGCGATAATCAACACATCTGGTTTTAACTTTTCAATAACCTTTTGCGTAACTTCCTTACCTTTCTTGATCTTTACACCCAGCTTCTTGAGCTGAATTTTATAGTAATCTATTATCTTCTCCATATCTTCAGGATAGTTGCCCTTGATAACAGCAGCCATATTCATCAGGCCGCCTAGGTAGCTGTCCTGTGAATAGAGGGTTACATCATGCCCCCTTATCGCAGCAACCCTGGCAGCCTCAAGACCGGCAGATCCACCCCCTGCCACCAAGACTTTCTTTTTCTTCTCAATGGGAGGATAGCTCCAATAGTCAAGCTCTGTTCCTAGAAACGCGTTTATCCTGCATTTAATCGGAGGCGGTATGGGGAACTGGTGTCCTTCAATGCATGTCATACATGACGTACACGGCACAATATCATCTATCCGCCCTTCAACGATTTTGTTTGGAAGTTCTGTATCCGCCTGAAGGCCCCTAACCAAACCGATGCCGTCCACATGCCCTTTTTCCAGACTCTCCTCTGCGAATTCAAGGCTGTAGTCCCAACGACCTACTGTAAGCACCGGCTTTGATGTCACCTGTTTAATAGCGTACGCAGCAGGGGTAAATGAACCTGCACCCTTATGGCTCCAATCCATCCCCTCCGGCATAGGATTTCTTGCCTGGGGATAGTAGTTAAACTCCGGCCAGTAGCACGCGCAGTTATCAAGCTCAAAAACCCTTATATGAAAAGCATCCGCACCTGCCTCCTCAAATATTTTCGTGAAATCCTGGGATTCTTCAATGGTCTGCCCGAGCTCACCCATAGCCAGTTCAAGTCCGTTAAAAAGAACCGGCACAGGATAATCCTGTCCACACCGTTCTTTGATACCTTCAATTATATTTACAACAATCCGTGCCCGGTTTTCCATGGTGTCACAGCCGTATTCATCATGCCTGTAGTTCCAATACCGGGACATAAAGGTGGACAGCAAGTGATTACCGCCGGCATTTACCTCCACACCGTCAAATCCAGCTTCTTTCCCTCTTACTGCAGCGCTGATAAACTGCTCCTCAATCTCTTTAATCTTTTCTATGGTCAATTCCTCGCACGGCGCGAGTGTTTCATGTCCCTTGAATTCCGGTTCGCCGTGAGGCGACGCAGAGACCGGTGTCAGGCCGGATTCTTCTCTCTGGTGCCATGGGCCTGCATGGTAGAGTTGCAGGATTGCTGGGCAGTCATGCTTATGAATGGTATCAACCAGGTCCTTCATCCCCGGAATGTACTTGTCATCATCAAGGCGGAAATCCCCAGGTTTTTTAAGACTTAACGGCTCATCAATGGCAGGGGATTCAACAATAACACACCCGACACCCCCCTTGGCCAGGGCTTCATACCACCGTTTCCCTCTTTCATTAACAAACCCGTCATTCTCGAAAAACATCCTGGAGCCGGATGCTGCTTTGAACATACGGTTTTTAAACTTGATCCCGGCAATATCAAGCGGTTCAAGCAGTTTTTTTAGTTTTTTCAATTTTATTCCTCCTTTTTGGAATGTCCCCGCCCGCACTAGTATTTAAAAAAAGTCATATTAGCTTTTACTATACTTCTATTATCTTTATTCTTCGGTTGTATGGAATTCTATAATATTCTCAAGCTGTAAAACCTGTTTCTTTTTCAGTCCGACAAACCGAACCCCACACCGCCTTAGACTTAAAAAAGTGATCTGAGAAAAATATGTTATTTCAATGTCTGAAACAGTTTCTACATTCACATTTTCAATCAAAAATCCATGTTTTTTTAAAAATATACTTAATTTAAAACGCTTATCCGGCCGGTCCCTGCTTTCAATATACTGAAAAGCAAGCCCCCCTTTGCTTATATCAATTATCCTTCCATGAACAGAGGTATAAGGCTCTGTTACGATAAAGAGACCTTCATTTGCCTGAAAACGTTTATTTTGCCTGCGCTCTACTTTTTTTATCTCTTCCATGAGTATTCCCCTGGGGATAACCGTCTTTTGTTCTTTTCAGTAAAGCTGATTGCAAGCTTCTTTAGTTTAAGAAACAGATAGAAATATTCACCCCTCTGCAAGGGTAATGTTTTGAATTTATATACTATTTATATTTATCAACAAAACAGGTAATTACATCGTATAATATATTAAAATAGTTTTCATAATGTAAAATCATCATGATTGCAACATGAGAATATTAGGGGGGATATATGGGGGAAAAACCGATAATTATTATTGTAAAATTACTGCAGTGACAGTAAATAGGTTTTAAGGTTAATTTTTTTGTTTTTGATCCCAAGTTTCTTCCGTATATTATCCCTGTGGAAATCGATGGTGCTTGTGGCAAGATTGAGCAGGTTGGCAATCTCTTTTGTTGTTTTACCCTGTTTGATATAATCGGTCAACTGGATCTCAGACGGTGTAAGGTTAAGGTATTCAAGTGAGAGTTCACGAATAAAAGGTGATATAATGTCATTCAGGTTATGTTCAAGCAGTTCCACAAACACCCGCTGTCGTTCATCAAGCCGACTCTCCCTCAGCTTGTCCAGATAAGGGAGGATAAGCTCCTTTACATTGACGAGCATATTCTCTTCAAGATCCTTTTTGTCTTTATCTCTTTTTTTCAGAAGTATTTCCAAGGCAGTATTTGTCTCCTCAAGGCTAAGGGTTCTCTCCCTGACAAGCTCCTCAAGATGGTCCCTGTGGGCGCGGAGTTCCTTTTCAGCCTGTTTCCGTTCCGAGATATCGGTTGTGATGATTCCAAGGCCATCCCCCACCTTAAATGCCCGTATCTTCAAGTAACGGTCATGGCCAAAGGATTCCGGCGGTACAATCGCATCCTCAACATACGGTTTTTCTGTATCTATCACCTCTTTGAACTTCTCATACCTGCCGGTCCCGTAAATCTCCGGCACAATCTCCATCAGGTTTTTTCCAGCAATATCTTTTTTGGTAGTTCCGGGGGGAAATATCTCAAGGGCAGCCTGGTTTACTTCCACCAGGTTAAGATCTGAATCATATAGTGTAAAACTGTCAGTCGCCGCCTTCATAAAAAGAAGCCATTTTTCTTCCGCATACCGTTTCTCAGTAACATCCGTACTGATATTCATCACTGCGACAACGTTATCTCCTTCTTTTATCGGGATAGCCCGTGCCTGATAAACCGCATTATATTCTCCGTCAGGGCCCGGCCCTATCTCTTCATATGTATCAGGCTTTCCGGTCTTAAACACCCGATCAATGTTTTTCCTTGTTACCGCTGCATGCTCAGGCGGCATCCAGTCATATATCTTTGTGCCAATGGCTTCATTAACCGTAACACCTTTCATCGGCGCCCTGTTCAATGTTAAAAATGTCCCATCAGGCGCCACAGTAAAAATAATATCAGGAATATTTTCAAGTATAGCGCCAAGATTTTCCCTGCTCTGCTTCAGCTTTTTTTCCGCCCGTTTCCTGTCACTCACATCCCTGATAATGTGAAGAATACCGCTTTTAACACCATCTTTTTCAATCAGCTTTGAATTGACTTCAACATCTACGATGCTCCCGTCCTTGCGGAAAGCCTCAAATTCCATAATCGGAACGTTTATTCCATTAGTTACATCCCCAAAAAGCTTGACAGACCGATCCCTGTCTTCTGTTTTCAGAACATTAAGATCATAGATATTCTTTCCTATAATCTCTTCTCTTTTATAACCAAAGATATCCTCCACCCTGCTGTTCACCTCAATAAAGGTGCCGTCCGTTGTCGTAATCGCTATCTCATCATTCGCGTTTTCAAAGATAGTTCTGAACTTTTCCTCACTTCCGCTCTGATCCCTCTCCTGTTGCATAGTTCTGCGGTTTTTAAGGACACTCATCACCCTTACACGAATCTCCTCTGGTTCACACGGTTTTACGTAAAAATCGCACGCCCCCTTTCTGAATGCCTCAATCGCGGTGTCTATATTTGCATTGTTCGCCATAATGATTACCGGGATGTCAGGCCCAAACGTCTTGATTGTATTCAATATTGAAAACCGCTCGGCTTCATCCATCACTGGTGCCGCGACAACCAGGTCATATATCTCTGTTTCCAGGGGTTTAAGAACATTTTTCATGCTGGCAGTGTGCACAGTGAATCCGTGTCTTTCAAACTCCTCTTTCAGGCTCCCAAGAAAGGCAGGATCATCATCCGCAAGCAGAATTTTATACGTCTCCATGTATTTACCCCAGGCAAATTAAGATGGTACAAGTATATATTTTTTTATTGTGACTTGGTTTCATTGGGATCGAAATCGAATTGCTCGGTTCCATCAATTTTTGTGTCCAAAGCCCCATGTCTTTCCGATTTCGATAGCGATTTCGATAATTTGGTGGGCACAGCCCACCCTACACACTAAAATTCGAAACCCGAAGCACGAAACTCGAAACAAATTCGAATATCAAATGTTCAAATTTCCAAAACGCCTATTTGTATTTAATTATTTTGCCCACTTGTGAGGGCGTAGCTGAAAGCAAAGCCCCATAATTATGTTGCTTTAAATAATCAACCACGACCACCGCTTCGCTGATCACGACCACGAAATTATAAAGGTAGAGCGGAGCGATACATCAACTTTAGGCACTTTAGCGCATTTTAGGCACTTTAGGCACTTTTTTTACTTCTTCACATCCAGTTTCCCTTCCCTGAACGCTGTAATATATTCCATACTCCACTCATCCTGACCGATAAGGGTTGCACACGCGCGAAAAATAGCCATCAGTCCCTGGTCCCGCACATTCACAAGAAACGCATCCATGCCAAGAGCAACAATCATGGGTATAAACGTATGGTTGATTAGTTTACGGAGGGGCATGCCGTAACTGACATTGCTCGCACCGCAGAACTTACGTGCATCCGGAAGGCGCTCATCCAGCATCGTCATAAGGTTCAGGAAAGTAGCGCCAGCCTTTGTATCCGCTGATATCGTCATCACCAGCGGGTCAATATACAGGTTCTCCGGTTTGAGACCGGCCTTTGTGGTATGTTCAAATAGTTCTTCGGCAACTTTAAAACGTTCCTCAGCATCATTCGATATGCCGGATTTATCCATGCTCATAGCTACCAGTCCGCAATTATTTTCAACTGCGAGCGCGAGTAGGTTTTCATGCCCCTCAGTCCATTCCCCGGTAACAGAACTGATAATAGCCCTTTCACCTTTATATACTTTAAGCGCCGCCTGAAGTGCCTCGGGGTTTGAACTGTCTAAAACCAGGGGCAGATCAGTTACGTCCTGTACAAGTTCAACCATCCATACAAGGTCCTCGATTTCGTTCTGACCTGTTACTGCAGCATTCACATCAAGCATATGGGCGCCGCATTCTTCCTGGCGCTGTGCCAGTCCCTTTATCGTATCCTCATCATGGGTTGTGACAGCTTCTTTAACTTTAGGGATGCTGGCATTAAGTGATTCACCGATATATAGTAGTTTGTGCTGATATTCCATATGTACCTCTAAAAATGTTTTTATTATTTATTTTAATTTCCGTCATGGCGGCTTATTGTTTATAATACGCTGAATACCTCAGAATAAAACGCCCAATAATTGGGTTGAACAGCTTTGTAAAAAAGCCCTTCCATCCAAAATCTTTATTCATCTCCTTGAGAAAATCATCAAAACTGTTGTTTTGAAATTTAAGGAGTTTCTGCGACTCCTCAGTATCCATATAATCAGTATACCAGTATTCGCTATTATCTTTCGGTTGCCGGAAAGCGGATTTAGGCGGCATCCCCATCCCAAGTGACCCAAGCAGTCTTTCAATAAATTCACAGTACAACATCTGGCAGTCTTTGCCGCCCCCCAGGTACAGAATCTTGCCGACCGTATCTGCTGTTATTGAATTCACGATACCTGTAGCAACATCCCGTGGGTGGATAGCTTCTATACGCTGGTCATAAGGAATCTCAAACAATTGCGTCATGGATGTTTTTATATCCCGCTCCATCATATCCAGCGGCATCGCAGCTGCTACCCGTAAAATCGTATAGGGGACTCCGCTTTCCCTGATAAATTTCTCTCCTGCTATCTTTGAATGAGTATAATTATCAGTGCCCTTTATAGGTTCATCCGCATGCCTTGGCGGCGGCGTAGAATACATGTTCCCATGTACGGTAACCGAACTTGTAAAAATAAATTTTGGCTTATTCTCCAGCTTTACCGCGGCATTTACCAGGTTTTGCGTCCCTTCCACGTTAACCTTTTGCACAAGGTCAGGAAACTTCTCACTTGGCGGAGGAATGATACCGGCAAGATGAAGGATACAATCTTTCCCCTCCACTAAATCAGGTATAATATCAGGATCTGATATATTTCCCCAATAGGTTTCAAAACGCCCCTTGCTGGCAAGCCGTTTCATTGTTTTTACATTTTGTGGTGTTTGAATATCAAAACAGAGTATGTCATGGCCCCCCTGAGCCAGAAGGATTTCCAGCGTAAATGCACCAAGGTTGCCAAACGCACCCGTCAATAGAATTTTCATAAATCTTCCCTCTGATTATTCAAAAATATCTATCTCTCTCAGGAAAATCTGATCGTAGATTTTCTTTAGCTTAATCTTATGAAAAATAAATCCGAAATTCGAATATCGAAGCACGAAACAAATTCGAATATTAAATTTACAAATTCTCAAAACTTTTTGTTTGTCAATTGTTTTGAAGGATCCTAATTGTTTTGGTCATTATAATTTTGATCATTTAATATTGTTTCGTGTTTCGTGCTTCGGATTTCCACAACTCAGTCCCCAGTCCCGCTAAAAGCGGGATCCAGTTTTGATTTTAAACTTAGTACGGCATCCCAAGAGCAGCCAGTTCTTCCTTAACTTTCATCATACCAGCCTCATATTCAGGCTTTGGTTTTGTTTCCTTACCGTCATAATCATATGCTCCTAAAAACGGGATCTGTTCTGTTATTCCCGGGAGCTGTTCATCAACCTTTGCCTGGATTTTAAGGGCAAGCTCATTTGCCTTGGCCTTGTCCATACCAGCGGTAACCTTCATTACTTCGCCTATAAGACGGGCCTCAAGCCCTGTGTGTCCGGCAATCCAGGAGTATGAGAAACCGCAAGCCGTGTAAATGGTAGCAATGGCCGCTGAATTCAGCAGCGAAACAGGATGTCTCCATGTCTGGTAAGGTCCTGAAACCGAACTTCCGGTAGCCACTTTGATATTTCGCTCTGATGCCCTGAGCGCAGCGCCTGCGCACCAGTGTGTGGCGAGAGTACCCCAGCTTCCGTCCATGTGATTAGGGAAGACACTACATGTCGGTCCATGTCCATAACAGATCTGTCCAAGCATATTCGCGATCATACCGACAGCCGCGTCAGCAGCGTCACGGCAGAGGCCGCCGATCATCGACATGGCGCTCTGCCACGGTGCAATACCCCTGTCCTGACAAAAATGAGCTTTTAAAAGTGCTGCCCAATCAAGCTTCATCTCCGGTATGATATGAATTCCAATTTGGGTGTTCCATGTTTCACGGCGTCCGGGCTTGATGCATTCATATATCGCGCCCAGTTCGCTTGCCGTCGCCAGCAGGCCCATGTTCATTCCCGGTCTGCCGACCCGTCTCAACACTTCCTGGAGCTGCTCTTGTTCCCACAGGGCAACATGAATTTCGCTCAGTGTGCCGGCCTTTGGTTCAATATCCCCGAGTTTCGCGAGGCCGGGCATGATCCCCATACCCGCGACCGTCTCCTCCTGTGCAAAGGACTGAACATAAGGCATAAAGTCCTCTTCTGTCGCCACAGCCGGCGCACCTGAGTATAAAACCGGCGGTGTTTTATCTTCACCTGTTCTGTAAGCGATGGTCATTTCATCATCACCCTGCCCGAAGACCACCTTGCTGGGCGTCTCCTTATACTCGTCTGCAACATCAAGGATCTCCTGCTTATTGAACATGATCACACGCTGGGTATCCATGTGATAAATTCCGATTTCTGCGAGCAAATCCACCCCTGCATCAAAAACAGCATCAGCAGTTTCATCATCGACGATCAATTCTTCAGGATTATATTTGATGTCGTACTTTTCAACCAGCTCACGGAGTTTCATTGAAAATTCCAGGTCAAACTCATCAGACTTTTTTACCGGACCGTTTAGAACACGATCCTGAAAATCGATTAAGGGTATCATTCTCTCTCTCCTATTTTATAAAATTGATTAAAATCTTAATAAGAAACCTGTGACTATGCCTGTTCTTTCTCTATGGCATCTTTAATCTTATTAGCCATTTCAGCAGCCACAGGCTTAAGCATCGGTTTCATAAGTACATTGACAACCGGGCCGATCATCCCCCCGGCATTGATTTCAAGAATAAATGTGAGTTCTGTTTCATTGTCTGACTGTGACACGGCGATGAATGTGCCGCCACCAGTCGCTTTTTCATTGATCCCTTCGATTTCAAAAGCGACTTTTTTCGCGTCATCATCCCAGTCCGTAATGTTTACTTTCATTTCAACCACACGACAGAGCACCCCCACATCACCTTTAAGGGTCCAGATCGACTCCTTGTCGTTCAGCTCCTCATGCTTTACATAACCTTTAAGAAAAGGCGCCCATTTATCAATAACGCTCACATAGGACCAGACTGCGTCCATTGGCGCGTTTACAATATTTTTATATTCAACTTGCGGCATGATGTATCCTCCTTACTGTTTTGCAGCATGCCTGGCGGCTAAATAACCGAACGTCATTGCCGGGCCGATTGTCCCGCCAGCGCCAAAATAGCTCGGCCCGCTGACAACTGCAGTTACATTACCTGCTGCATAAAGTCCGGGAATCGGAACACCGGACATATGAAGCACCTGCGCGTCTGTGCTGGTTCTGGGACCGCCTTTGGTTCCAAGAGACCCGCAGTAATTCTGCATGGCGTAAAACGGTGGTTTTTTAATATATCCCAGAGACGGATTCGGTTTGTTATCAGCATCCCCCCAGTAGTGGTCAAAAACATCCTTACCCCTGTTAAAGTCCGGGTCCTCCCCTTTTTCAACATACCCGTTAAATTTCTCAACTTCATTGGCAAGTCCCTCAGGGTCAATACCCGCTTTTTCAGCCAGTTCCTTAATCGTATCTGCTTGAAGGATGTAATCAGGAACATCTTCACCCGGCATGACTGTTAAAAAAGCGTACTTGTCATGGAACTGCTGGTCAAACACATGCCATGATGGAAGGTTCTTGTATTCAAGGGTATTTTCATTAACTTCCCAGAAAGGTTTGAACATGTCGTTGTAACTTGCCGCTTCATTTACAAACCGTTTCCCCTTTTTATTGACAATGATCACATGGGGAAGGGCCCGCTCGGTAAGACTTCCCCTGCTAAGGGGACGTCCGTCAACCTCTTCTCCTGGAATAGACATGGATACCCATCCCCAGTGCTCTGTCATATTTCCCAGTTTTGCATTGACAGACATGGCCATCTTAAGTCCGTCGCCTTCATTGTAGGGCGGGCTGTTTGGATGGGTAATTTCTCCCGGCAGAAACGTGTTTTTCAATTCCTCGTTCCATTCAAAACCACCACTCGCAAGGATAACGCCCTTGCTAGCACTGATATAGATCTCTTTATCCTCCTGCCGGGCGATGATACCTATTACCTTTCCGTCATCAACAACCAATTCCAATGCGCGGGTGTTAACAATTGGATCAATATCCCTGTCCAGGCATCCCTTGTACAGCGCAGCCATCAAGGCCTCGCCAAAGCCGCACAGGCCCTCCCCCATACGCTGGGCAATCAGTTCAAAATCGACATTCTGAGGCTTGCAGATCGAGTCCCACTCATCCATCTCCGCGAAGGTAAGCGGCAGCCCCATCGTGGGATTTGGGCGAAGTTTTGCCATGCTGTCACCCAGTTCCATTTTATTAAACGTAAGCGGACCTAATGTCCGTGAGTCTTTCCCGTCATGTCCTCCCTCGAATTGGGGATGATAGTCAGGCATTGTGGCCACTTCAAATTTCAAAGGCGTAGTATCTTCCATGAATTTTAGCATTTCCGGAACCGTATCAATATATTTCTCGACAAGCTCCTCAGGCACACGCCCTTTGGTTATCTGTTTACAATATACCAAGGCCTCTTCCCTTGAATCATCTATCCCTTTTTCAGTCATATGATGATTGCAGGGTGCCCATACAGCACCCCCAGAAGCGGATGTTGTACCGCCTACCAGGCCTGATTTTTCTATCACCAGCACCGCTGCCCCGTTATCTTTAGCAACTATCGCTGACGTAAGCCCTGCAGCGCCTGTTCCAATAACCAGCACATCGGTTTCCATGTCCCATTTTTCCGGTTTGTTTGTCATCTGTCCCTCTCATCGTTTTTGTAAATGTCTGAACCAAATAATAATTCTATAAAAGTTTAGGATGTGTGCCCCATCAATGTATTACAGAGAGTCACTGCTTCAAATGCATCATCCGCCTGACCATCACACCCCATCTCTTCTGCTTTTGCCTTAGTCGTTTCCGCACCACCTATAATCACCTTGAATTTGTCCCTGATATTCATATCAACTAAGTATTTAACGACCTCTGAACAGTTTGGGATAGTGGTTACCAGGAAGGCTGAAAGACCAATGATATCAGCGTTCAGTTCCTGGGCTTTTTCAATAAACTGAAGGCTCGGAATATTAACCCCTATTGGATGGACGTCATAACCCGCCAGTTTCAGCTGGTTTGCCACAAGACCGTAGCCGATGTCATGAAGATCCCCTTCCACTGCCCCCAGCACTACCGTGCCTTTTGCGGGTCCGGTGTTTTCGGGGAGATGTGGATTGATAATTGCCATACAGGCTTCTCCGAGTTTCCCGGCCATCATCAGTTCCGCTAAAAAGTATTCCTCTGCCTCAAACTTTTTTCCAACCTCCTGCAGGCCGGCAATCACCCCCTCCTGAAGAATGTCAACCGGATCCATCCCTTCGTCCAAAGCAGCCTGTATTTTCTCTTTGGTAGGATCAGTCTGGAGCTTTACAAACGATTCCGCGATTTCTTTAATATCCATTTTTATGTCTCCTTAGTTTATTATGAGATTCACTATATACATAAAAAAATACAATAAAATCGAAAACATAGTATTTCTATCAAATTTAAAAAAATTCTATATAGCATAAAAACATAAAAATTTAAATGATAAACTGTTGGTAGTGTATTGGTAGTGATACGCTACCCAATTCATCCCGACAATGTCTGCAAAAAAGAACTCAGGTTTGTTTTTTTATGCACCAACCCGAGTTTCTTCCTGATATTCTTCCTATGGAATAGAACAGCGTTTGGAGAAACGTTAATCTGTAACGCGATCTCTTTGCTGGTCAAACCCCTTCTGATAAAATCTGCGATCTTGATTTCAGTAGGTGTGAGGTTCAGGTATTCTGAGGAGAGTCTCTTTGTAATCGGAGCGAGCAATTCTTCAAGATTTGAACGGATGATATCAAGATACATACGGTTTTTTGAGCTGAGCTTCCCTTTATCAAACTCATCAAGATAAGGGAGGACAAGTTTTTTTATACTCGCGACAATATTCTCCTCAAGCTCCTTTTTCTCTTTTTCCCTGTGTTCGAGCAAAACATTTAAGGCAGTATTGAATTCCTGTAGATTGTGGGCCTGCTTTTTCAGTTTTTTCTCTTTCTCCAGGATTTCCTTTTCATCCTGCATCCGCTTAGTGATATCCTCTGAATGTACCAGAACAAGATCCGGCGGGATAAACACCATCTTTACATCAAAAACCGATGGTTTACCGGTTTCAATATCCGTATATTTCCAGGTCGTCTGAATATTCTTTTTTGTTTCAAAACATTTAATAACGTCTTCATAGTCTTTGGGTGTATCTTTGAATATCCTGCTGGCTCTAATCCCGATATTATTGGTGGCCCACCGCCGTGTTGAAATACGTGCCGCATTGTTGCAGTTTATCATGACAAAATCGTCTTCAACCTTCTGCCATGTGTAAGTGGGGACAGGTATACCTTTATATTGAGCGCGAAATCTGTCTTCACTCTTTCTCAGCGCCTCTTCAGCCTTCTTGAGCTTAATAACATCTTTTTCAAGCTCTTTTACGCGCTGTTCAAGCTCTTTTTTTGTGAGTTTGTTCGGCATTGAAAATTTCGATACTGGATAAAAACTCTAGTGGCATGGGCACCCTGCCCCGTTATTTTTCTCTAAGCCTTTATCTAACATTCCCGCTAAAAAGAAGCGGGATCTCCGTTTCACTACGACCAGCCATCTAGCATCATTTTATAAATTTAGTTTATTATTGTTTCGTGCTTTGAATTCCGGATTTTGCTTTTCTTGCCTCTGGATTGCCACGGCTCCGAATACCTGAGAATCATCCATCGCACCAAAGGGCGGAACAGAAACACTGACCATCTGATGATGCCCATGCTGCGCATCAGCTCTTTTCGATACTCTTCAAATGTTCCTTGTTGATACTTCAAAAGCCGCTGACTCTCTTCTGTGTCCATCCAGTCCGTGTAAAAGGAATCAGTTCCAAACGCATCTATGGGCGGCATACCAATACCAAGCGCGTTAAAAATGGCATCAAACAAATCACGATAGGTAACCTGGCATGTTTCCCCTCCTCCAATAAGAAACGCCTTCCCAACAGCTTCAGGGCACTTCAGGGCATTCACCTGCGCAAGCGCTACATCCTTTGGATTAACATATTCCAGCCTTGTTTCAGGGGTCACATTAAACATTTTCCTGAACGCATCTCCGTTTGCATCCCGAGTGTTAGGATCTAATGACACACCAATTCTTAACGCAACCCACGGATTTCCTGATTCTTCGATGATTTTTTCACATTCAATCTTGTGGGTTGAATAATTGTCCGTCGGTTTCAAGGGATTACTTGCTTTTATCGGCGGTCGGCTGTCTTTACCAGCACCATGAACGACAACAGATGATGCGTATATAACAAGTGGTTTAAGGGATGATACCTTTGCAGCATCAATAACATATCGTGTTCCCTCAACATTGATGGCCCGCGCAAGTTCAGGTTGAAGGTCGGTCACCGGAGGCAAAACAGCTGCATTATGGATAATAGCCTCCTGCCCGTCAACAGCCCCGTTCACTGTCTCCCTGTTGCGGATATCACCCCATATTATTTCTATCCGGCCGTTAAACTGCTTAGCTTTCTTTTTATTTTTTTTTGAGGCAATGTCAAAACATCGAACATCATGATCTTGCCTGAGCAGTTCCTCAATTGCGGCAATCCCAAGATTGCCAAAAGCGCCGGTTAAAAGTACGCGCATATATTGACTACACCAGTTCTATATCATGCAAATCCGGATCAATGATCAGCGTTGGTTCAGTAAGTTCCTGTATCTCTTCAGCGGTCCATCCAGGAGCTGTTTCCTTGAGTACAATCCCATCCTCTGTAATCACCATAACAGCGATATCGGTTATGACCATATTCACACACCGTTCACCAGTAAGCGGGTAACTGCATTCCTTTACAATTTTAAACTGATTATCCTTTGTGTTATGTGTCATCAGTACGATTGTGTTTTTGGCGCACAACGCCAGGTCCATTGCGCCGCCAATGGTACCGATCTCTTTCTTTGGTACCATCCAGTTTGCAAGATCCCCTTTTTCAGACACCTGAAGGCCGCCCAGGACCGTATAGTCAAGTAGCCCTCTTCGGACAATGGCAAAGGAATCACAATGCTCAAGAAAACACATACCTGGTTTGGGTTCAACTGGCTGTCCGCCCGCATTAACAATATCCGGACTCCCTTCGCCTGCAGTGCATATCTGTCCGAACCCAAGGCAGCCGTTTTCCGCATGAAACAGGACCTCTTTATCTGTAGGAATTAAATTGGCCGCGAGGCAGGGGGTTCCTATGCCCAGATTAACAACCATACCGTCTTCCAGTTCCTTGGCCACACGGAGAGCCATAGTCTGATCATCCAGTCTAAACTTGTCACTAAATTTATCGTTCATCCTATGCCTCCTCTTTCTCTTTTTTGTCAGCCGCTCTTTGAGCGACCTCTTCGTAGTTATCTTTTGCTTTGGGAGCAGACCTTAATACAATCCTATCAACATAAACACCGGGTGTAATGATCTCTTCAGGATCCAAATCGCCAAGTTCAACGACCTCATCAACTTCAGCAATGGTAACCTTGGCTGCGCCAGCCATGGTGGCATTAAACGTTCTTGACGTCCCGTTATAAACAAGGTTGCCCCATCTATCGGCCTTTGCGCCCCTTATAAGAGAAAAATCAGCCATTAAGGGTAGTTCCAGCAGATATTTGACACCGTTAATCTCCTTCACCTCTTTACCTTCCTCAATAACCGTACCAATACCCACTGGCGTTAAAATACCACCAAGGCCAACTCTGGCTGCCCTTATCCGCTCCGCCATGGTACCCTGGGGGACCAGCTCCACTTCGATTTCCCTTGCTCTGAACCTTGTCTCCAGTTCATTTACAATCAAGGGATTTGTAGGAGCGGACACAATATGTTTTTTTATCTTGCCTGTCTGGTGAAGAACCGCCACATCATGTTCGCCCCAGATTTCCTTGCCAAAACCACCGCTGTTGGAAACAACGGTAAGGTCCTTGATATTCAGCTCAGATACAGCTTCAAGAAGACAGCTCGGCGCACTGGCAATAGTGCCGAAACCGCCCACATGTATCATGGCACCGTCATGCATACCGGCAACAGCTTCATCCATTGTAGAAACGATCTTGTTAATTGCCATACATTCCTCCTCGTTCCGGAAAGACGACACAGCAGCCTTTCCTTATGATTATTGAATAAATATAATTAACTGATTTAACACTATAAACTTATTACCCAGGGTCATCCTAAACCGCTTATAAATTTGAAATTTTTTACATACCCAATTATAGAATTTTTATCAAGATATTTATATTTTTTATATGTTCAAAAAAATCAGATATATGCAACGAGATCGCTTTGAAGCAACGATCATGGGAAAACTTAAAAATTGCTTGACAAAAACGTTAAAACAAGTAAGTAATACATTCTATTTTTTTAGGGTGTACAATATTAATAATTGTTGAGTTTTCTGTATTGCAATGTACTTGGCTTATGAATTTTTCTTCCTATCTGCTTGATATTAAATGTTATTTTTATGAGGCGCAGTCTGTGACAGGTTGGCTGAAACTTTGGCGTTTCCTGAACCAGTTATCTTAGCCCAACATTCAAGTATGTAATACTTAACTCAATTAGCATGGTTAGAAAGAATTTTTAATAAATATTAATATTATCAATAGGCATTAATATCTATCTATAATTTCAAGGTTTTTTGGCAATGCCTTATGAGCAGCAGCCCAAAACAGCCCAAAAACCAGTAACCAACAGGGAGTATTATAATGGATTTTGCATTAACATCAGAACAGAAAAATTTTCAAAAAGAGTTTGCTGAATACCTTGAAACAGCGATCACGCCGGAACTTCAACAAGAGTTTCTTGAGCTGGGTGAAACCGGTGGTCCGTTGTGCCAGGAATTCTGGAAAAAACTTGGTTCAGACGGCTGGCTCGGTCTGGGATGGCCCAAGGAATACGGCGGTAAGGGTCTCACGCCCATGGAACAGCATATTTTCTTTGAAACCGCTGATTACTATGATGCCCGCCTCCCCATCATTGCCCTGAACACAGTCGGACCGACAATAATGAAATACGGTTCTGATGAAATGAAAGATATGGTCCTGCCCGAGATTTTAAAAGGGAATATTGAAATCGCCATCGGTTATACCGAACCTGACGCGGGTTCTGACCTGTCATCCCTTCAAGCGACCGCTGAAAAGGATGGAGATTATTATATTCTGAACGGTCAAAAGTCATTTACCAGTCTTGCTCATTTTGCCAAGTATATATGGTTTGCCGCAGTAACCGATCCAAATGCTGAAAAAAAATCAAGGGGAATTTCCATCTTTCTACTTGATGCTGATTCTCCAGGCATCGAAATTGTCCCCCTGCACACGGTCGGCAACTTGCAGACAAACTCAACATTTTACGACAATGTTAGGGTCCATAAGGACCGCCTTGTGGGAGATGAAAATTGGGGCTGGAAATATATTACCAATCAGCTCGACCTAGAACGGATTGCTCTCTGCACGTCTTCTCCGTTAAGACGCAGAGTGGAACTGGCAGTTGAATTCGCGAAAGAAACAAAGGCTGACGGCAAGTATATTATTGAACATCCCGGTGTAAAGGCAAAATTTGCTGAACTCACGGCTGAAATCGAAGTCCTTAAGCTGCTCAATTTCCAGGTGGCAATGAAAATAACCAATGAGGAGATGGTATACGCAGAAGCCTCAACAGTTAAAGCGTATGGTTCCATGCTTTATCAGAAAGTCAACAATTCCATCCTGGAAATCTTCGGACCCCTGGGGCTGATACAGTATCCTGACCATCTTGCCCCCCTTGAAGGAGATATTGAAATCGGTTACAGGGCAGATATTGTTTTTATTTTCGGTGGCGGCGCTATCGAAGTCCAGAAGACCATTATCGCCATGGCAGGTCTTTTTATGCCCATGGCCGGTTAAATAGCAGGAGGTAAAGAATATGAGTGATGATCTATATGATAAACTTCAGTCCATGATCGGCCAGGTAACCGGTCCTTATCCTGCAAACGATGAGGTTAATGAACCGATGATCCGCCACTGGAGTGAAGCAATGCAGGACGGCAACCCTCTTTACACGGATGAAGAGTACGCGAAAAATAGCAAATATAAAGGTATCATCGCGCCGCCGACGATGGCGCAGGCGTATTGTGTCCCCCGGCTGTGGCCGCCAGAAGACCGTGAGCCGCACACCTTGGAGATACTGACGGAGATTATGGGAGAAGCAGGTTACCCATATGTGGTGGCAACAACCACATCCCAGGAATATTTCAAACCAATGCGTCCGGGTGATAAGCTGAAATACACGCTGACGTTCATCACTGCGTCACCGTTAAAGAAAACACGTCTCGGCCAGGGGTATTTCCTGACCGTTGTGTATACTTATTCCAACCAGAAGGATGAAGTGGTCTGCAAACAGCCATTTACAATTTTCAAATTCAGACCTAATTAATCATAAAAGGGGAAAAAAATGGCCAAAAAGAAAACGTACAAATCTTTAAAATGGGACCAAATTAAAAAGGGGACCAAACTGCCTGAGCAAAGCCGTGATATAACGCGAAGGACTGTAATTTCAACTGCTATCGCCTCAAGGGACTTTCAGGATGTGCACCATGATCATGAAGCCGCGAAAAATTCCGGCACACCCGATATCTTCCTGAATATTCTGACAACCGGCGGTTTGATCGGGAAATATCTGACTGACTGGACAGGGCCCAAAGGAGAACTGAAAAATATCGTGATCAACCTTGCCCTGCCATGTTATCCCGGTGACACGCTGACCAGCAACGGCAAAGTGCTGAACAAATATACTGAGGGGGATGAATACCTGGTGGATGTTGAATATACACTCGCTACAGGTAATGGTACACATGGCAGCGGGACCGCGACACTGGCGATTCCTAAATAATAAATTAAATGCCGTGCATTGAAACATCCAGTCAGGTGTTGACTGTGCAGTTAAACATTAAGGAGGTATGTTGTGTTCGACCAGTATCTTTCAAGAAGATATCAAAAATTCGGCAGGCCGGATCCGTCAGCTTATCTGATAAAAGATAAGACAGCGATTGCTGGCATCGGCGCCACCGAATTTTCAAAAAACTCGGGCCGAAGCGAACTTCAGATGGCATGTGAAGCGATTATAGACGCTGTTGAGGATGCAGGGCTGAAGATGGAACAGATCGACGGCCTTGTCAAGTTTGCCATGGATTACACGGATGAGATGCATCTTGTCAGCGCTTTAGGGATAAAAGACCTGGCGTTCTTTGCTGAATGCGGATGGGGTGGCGGCGCCTGCTGTTCCACAATCTCTCACGCGGCAGCAGCGGTTGCCACCGGCATGGCAAAGTACGTTGTGTGCTATAGAGCCATGAACGAACGCTCGGGCAGGCGGTATGGGCGCGTACCCGGCGTGGAAACGGTCATGGCTGCTCCCAACGACCATTACGGCTACATCATGCCTTACGGGCTAGCTGTGCCGCCTTCGTGGGTTGCTCTGTTTGGTACCAGATACATGCATGATTATAATGTCACTGCCGAACAGCTCGGCTGGGTATCTGTTGTCCTCAGGGAACATGCCTGCATGAATCCAGAGGCCATGTTCTACGGCGTGCCGGCCACCCTTGAAGACTATATGGCGTCAAAGATGATCGTTGAACCGCTCCGGCTGTATGACTGCTGTGTTGATTCGGACGGCGCCTGTGCAATTATCGTTACCACTACGGAGCGTGCAAAAGATCTTAAGCAGACACCCGCTGTTATCATGGGTGCGGTACAGGGGATTGCCGAGCAGGGCGAGATGATGACCAGCCTTTACCGGCCGAAAATATCCCTGCTCCCAGAGGTCTGGTATGCGGGCCAGGAACTGTGGCGCGTCTCCGGTGTCACCCCCAAAGATGTGGATGTTGCCCAATTTTATGACGCTTTCTCACCGCTTATCCCCATGCAGATGGAAGAATACGGTTTTGTGGAAGAAGGAGAAGGCGCGCTTTTTTGTGAAGGTGGCGAACGAATCAGGATTGGCGGGGAACTCCCCTGCAACACATCGGGTGGCCACCTGTCAGAGGCATACATTCACGGAATGAACCTGATCAATGAAGCGGTCAGGCAGGTTAGGGGTACATCAACCGGTCAGGTGGATGACGTGGAAATTTCATTGGTAACCGGCGGACTTGGTGTTCCAACAAGCGCTATTCTTTTAAGGAGGTAATAACCATGGAATATGTAAAGGGAGTGCCGCTGCTCAGGCCGTATATTGATTATGACAATCAGGAATTCTGGCTGGCCCATAGAGAGGAGAAACTTGTTTTCCAGAAATGCACATACTGTGGGAAAATTATTCATCGGCCAAAACCAATGTGCCCGGCCTGTCTGTCAACGGACATGGAATGGATAGAGTCAACCGGCCTTGGAACGATTTACTCCTGGACCACCTTTGTGTACGACAGGGCGGCATATCCAGGGATAAGGGTACCGTATATTGTCGTACTGGTGGAAATGTCAGAAGGGGTAAGGCTGGTCAGTAATATTGAAGACGTCACATCTGAGGAGATGTATATCGGAATGCCGGTTGAGGTATTCTTCGATAAAGTATCTGACGACCTGACACTGCCAAAATTCAGAAAAAGAAAAGTCAAAAAATAAATAAGGGGCTGAGATGAAGAGTATTAAGAACAAGGTGGCAATAGTAGGCATCGGGCTTTCCGGCTTTTCAAAAGATTGCAAAAAGACAGAACTCCGCATGGCCTGCGAAGCTATAAAGGACGCGCTGGATGATGCCGGACTTACACCGAGAGATATTGACGGCATGATCAAGCAGACAGATGACTCGGCAGATGAGCATGCAATAACAAGCGCCATGGGAATGCCCAACCTTACATTCTATGGAGAAACACGTTGGGCAGGTGCCCCGTGCGGCATGGTGATGCAGGCAGCCACCGGCGTTGCCGCTGGCGCGTGCCACACCGCTGTTATTTATAGGGCGGTAAACGGTGGCTCAGGGTTGCGGTCCACACCAAGCATGCGGTCTTCCGGCCAACTCTCCACAGCAGACCTGCTTCATTGGGCATTCCATTCCCCGTTTGGTCTGATGACTGAGCAAGGAGCTGTGGCCATGCTTGCTGAAAGATATATGTATGAATACGATATTAAGAAAGACCAGTTCGGGCCCATAACTGTCACTTGCCGGCAGAACGGCGCAAAAAATCCGAACAGCGCGTATTTTAAAAAACCGATAACCATGAAAGATTATAAAGAATCAAAAATGGTTACCGATCCCCTGCGTGCTCTGGACTGTTATGAAAAATTCGATGCCGCGGCAGCATTCATCGTTACCACTCCTGAACGGGCTAAGTACCTGAATCATCCTCCAGTGATGATACTGGGCGCCGCCCAGGGGAGTGTACCTGAAACCGAGAACATGTGCGGTTATTATCGGGATGATGTAACAGGACTGCCTGAAATGGCTGTGATGGGAAAACGGCTATTTAAGATGGCAGGTGTAAAACCAAAAGACATCAAGTTCGCCCAGCTTGATGACGCGTACACACCCCTTGTGCCGATGCAGCTTGAAGCCCTCGGTTTTTGTAAAAAGGGGAAGGGCGTAAATTTCTGTGGGGACGGGAAAAAGATAAAAGCCGGTGGCAGGCTGCCGGTCAACACAGCCGGCGGTTCACTGGGTGAAGGACACATCCACGGGATGAACCATGTTATTGAAGCTGTACACCAGATTAGAGGCACAGCGACCCTTCAGGTCAAGAATGCGAAAATTGGACTGGTTGCAACCGGGGCTGGCGGGCCTGCGGGCGGTCTTATTCTAGGGAGGTAAAGCATGACTGTTAACTACAATAAAAACGAAATGATACCCGCACCAGTAGTAGATCCGGACAGCAAGGCCTTCTGGGATGCCGTGCAAAATCAGGAACTGGTGTTTCAAAAATGCGGTGATTGCGGCAGATTGAGACATCCACCGAGACCAGTATGCCCCAAATGCCGTTCCCTGAATATTGAATGGGAACCGTCATCAGGCAAAGGGACGATTTACAGTAAAACCATCTACCGTAAATCCCCTCATCCGGGCATGAAAGCGCCTTTCACCGTAGTGCTTGTTGAGCTGGATGAAGGATTAAAACTTATCAGCAACATGGTAGATATCAAAAATGATGATATAAAAATTGGCATGCAGGTTGAAGTGGTTTTTGACAACCTGACAGATGATTTAAACCTGCCAAAGTTTAGAAAGGTGGATTAATATGGATTTTAAATTTAATGAAGAGCAGGAAATGCTGCAGAAAGCAGCCCGGGATTTCCTCAAGAAAAAAGTCGACAAAGCCGTTATCAAGGAGCTTTCTGAAAACGAAACCGGATTTGATAAAAAGCTCTGGAAGGGTATGGCCAAGCTCGACTGGATGGCCATCGTCATCCCTGAAGACTACGACGGCATCGGCTGGTCATTTATTGAACTGGCTGTTCTGTTTGAAGAATTAGGCAGGGCCGCGTTTAACTCCCCCATGCTCTGTAACCTGATGGGGACATTCGCCTTGATGGAAGGCGGAACCGAAGATCAGAAATCAGAAATCCTTCCTAAAGTTGGACTCGGTAAAATGATCCTGACCATGGCAAATGATGAGCCTGGTGTTGCTTACAACCATAGTTATATTGAGACAACAGCGGAAAGCAAAAACGGCGGGTATGTTCTATCCGGGACAAAGATCCTTGTCCCCTATGCTAATATCGCGGACAAGGTTCTCGTAAGTGTCAGAACAGACGGTTCTCCGGGTGATGAAGACGGCATTACAATCGTTATGATCGATCCCAGCGAGGAAGGTGTCACACTCACCCCCATGCCCGTTATTGGCGGCGAAAGACAGTTTAAACTCGATCTTGATAATGTAACCGTGGCTGCCGATAATGTGGTTGGTGAAGTAGGTAAAGGATTTTCTCTTGTAAAATCCGTTATTGAAAAGGCCACCGCAATCCAGTGCGCCGAAGCTGTGGGTGGCGCCCAGGAAGAGCTGGAAATGACCGCTGAATATACGAAAGCCAGGATCCAGTTCAAGCGTGCCATCGCCACTTTCCAGACTGTACAGCACCGGGTGTCTGATATGTTTATCCATGTTCAGGGCGCGAGGTGGACAACATACCAGGCCGCATGGATGCTTTCAGAGGGGATGCCGTGCAGAAAGGAAATCGCTATCGCAAAAGTAATTACAAACAACGCGGCCAGAGAGGTTGCGTTCAGCGCGCAACAGCTACACGGCGGTATAGGTGTGGACCTTGATTATGACCTTCACTGGTATTTTACAAGGGCAAAAAACTTTGAGCTTAAATTCGGTACAGTCCCGGTACAGCTTGAAACAATTCAAGCTGAAATTGGAATTTAATGACTTAGGAAGTCAAAAATTATCGTTTTTAAAAATGTATACACAAACATCGCCGGTAGAAGATTATCATCGGCGGTGTTTTATTTTATAATTTAATATTTAAAAGGAGGCAACATGGCAGGAATCTGTTCGTATGGCGGATATGTACCGCGATACCGCATGAACCGGGGTTTAGTCGTCGGAGCCATGGCATGGATCAACCCGATCATTATGATGTATGCAGCGGGTGAAAAAGCAGTGGCAAATTTTGATGAAGACCCCATTACAATGGGAATGGCCGCAGGCGTGGATGCCCTTACAGGCAAGGATCTTTCAAGTGTTGAAGGTGTCTATTTTGCATCCACAACCATGCCGTATATTGAACGGCAGAACGCCGCGATAATAGCACTGGCCATGAATTTAAATGAAAATATCAGGTCCGCGGATTACGGCGGAAGCCTGAAGGCTGGAACAACAGCACTCCTCTCCGCCATTGAAGGTGTGGAGTCTAAGAGGATAAACAATATTGTCGTTACTGCAGCTGAAACAAGGCAGGGGCGGCCCGGATCACCTCAAGAAATCATATTCGGTGACGCTGCCGCGGCGTTTCTTGTGGGCGACACAGATGTTATTGCCGAGTTGAAAGGATCCTATTCAGTAACATACGACTTCCCGGATCATATACGCGGCGCGAACACAAAATATGACCGCCAATGGGAAGACAGATGGTGCCGTGATCTCGGCTATGTCGATTTTATAATGGAATCAATCAATGGCCTGCTTGACAAATACAGCATGAAACTGGAAGACTTTTCCAAAGTCATCTATGCATGCAGCAATGCGGGCGGACGGAAAAAAACAAGCGGTAAACTCGGTGTTACACCAGAACAGGACCAGCCCAATCTCCAGGATCAGATCGGAGAAGCCGGTGCTGCCCAGCCGCTGGTCATGCTCGCCCAAGCTCTTGAAACCGCCGAGCCGGGCGACAAGCTTCTTGTTGTAGGCTACGGCAGTGGATGCGATGCCCTGTATTTTGAAGTAACTGAAAATATCAAGAACTACAAACCAGCCAAGGGTATCTCCGGCTGCCTGGCCAACAAAGCCGCTCTTGATAATTACACGAAATTCCTTGTATGGCGCGACTCCCTCGAAGGAGAGATCGGGCTCCGCGGTGAAGTTACTGACTACTCGGCACTCTCAGCTCTCTGGCGAAAACGGAAACAGATCATGGGCATGTGGGGCACAAAATGTACAGCATGTAATTCCCCCCAATATCCGCCCCAGCGGATATGCGCCAATCCCGAATGTCGGGCCATCGACCAGACGGAACCTTACCGTTTTGCAGATAAGACCGGGACTATCGCCAGCTTTACAAACGATATGCTCGCGGCCACTCTTGATCCGCCGGCTATCTACGCGCGGGTTGAATTTGACGGCGGCGGCAGAAATATGCTCGACATTACAGACTGCTCCCCGGAAGAGGTAGCTCAGGGAACCAAGTTAACAATGACCTTTCGCAGGAAATACCATGATAAGCAGAGAGACATCATCGGTTACTGCTGGAAAGGCGTTCCGGTAAAGGAGGTGGCGTAATGGCTGATGGAATTAAAGATAAAGTCGCTATATTAGGTATGGGATGCACAAGATTCGGTGAACGCTGGGAATGCAGCGGTGAAGATCTTGCGATTGAAGCATATAAGGAATGCCTTGAAGACGCCGGCATTGCACAGAAAGAAATTCAGGCCTGCTACATGGGATCCTGTTATGATGAAGTTGGTATCGGCAAATCAGCCGTACATCTGGCCAACGCCTTGAAACTGCCCCATGTCCCGGTTACAAGGCTAGAAAACTACTGTGCCACAGCAACAGAGGCGTTAAGGGCTGCGAGTTACGCTGTTGCCGCAGGTGCCTATGACATGGTCCTGGCCATCGGTACAGAGAAACTAAAAGACACGGGTTTCCCGGGCCTCCCAACAGGCGGCGGCGGGACAGATACGCTCCTGGCAAATCCGGATGCCACTGGCCCGGGCATGTTCGCACAACTTGCCCCTGCTTACTGTAAAAAATACGGGATTGAAATGCCCAAGGTAAAAGAGGCCATGGCCCATATCTCTGTAAAAAGCCATGCCAACGGTTCCATGAACCCCAAGGCGCATCTCCGCAGGCCGGTCACCATGGAACAGGTATTAAACTCGCCCATTATCGCCGACCCACTAGGGCTGTTTGACTGTTGTGGTGTCAGCGACGGCGCGGCTGCCGCTATCGTGACAACCCCGGAGATTGCCAAAAGCCTGAAACCGAACCAGGATATCGTTACTGTTAAAGCGATCCAGATTTCCGTGGCCTCAGGCCAGGAAACGACCTTTGCCTGGGATGGCGCGAACCTGATCACCAACCAAACAGCCGCGAAAAAAGCCTATGAAGAGGCTGGTATTAAGGACCCGAGGACGGAAATCAGTATGATGGAAGTCCACGACTGCTTCTCTATTACGGAATTTGTCATCATGGAGGACCTTTTTATATCACCGTTTGGAAAAGCGTATGATGATATCATGGACGGCTTTTATGACCTTGACGGCAAAGTTCCCTGCCAGGTGGACGGCGGGCTAAAATGTTTCGGTCATCCAATTGGGGCATCAGGTTTGAGAATGGTCTACGCTGTTTATGAACAACTTCTTGACAGAATTCCTGAAGAGCGTAAAGTAAAGAATATGGAGCTTGGACTGACCCATAATCTGGGAGGCGAACCAGCCAAAGGTGTTGTGTCTGTCTCTATCTTTGGCAGGCTGTAATAACGTTTTGAAGCACTAGCTCGTTTTACGAGCGTTAAACCTCCGGGCTGCCGGCACTTTGCCGGCAGCCCTTTTTAGCTTTCAGTGATATACTTCTTAACGCAACGGTAGAGGTAATTTACACTTGATATATTAACTCGAATAAAATCCGAAGCACGAAGCACGCCAAATCATAAAATCTGGCCGAAACAATATTAAATGTTCAAAATTCAAATGACCAAAACATCATTTTTATGTATAATAAAGGCCATACTGTTTTGAACATTTGAGAATTAGAGCTTTGTATTTGTTTCGGATTTCGGATTTTAAAAACGCTGATCAATATTAACCATATTTTTATGCACATTATTTATCATGCTTGATTTAGCTATCATAATGAATAGTAGCATGGAAGAAGTCCTCTCCGCCAGGTGTGTGGGACTCCATAATCAGAATCTTGAACTTCAGGTAACAAACACTGGTGATCAATCGATTACCCTTTCAGGGAGGTTTGTTCTGGAAAATGAGGATGAGACGTACACCTGTGAAACCCTGTTTCCGCCTTGGGAACAGCCGATCCAGCCAGGAAGGACACTTGCTTTTTACACGTCAATGGATGAAAACGTCTGGAACAAATTCAAAACAATAACCATTTTTGATACAAAAGGGAATAAATACCCCTTTCCAACATCAGATGCCGTAAACCAGACCCAGTCTTAATCTGATTGTTAGGAGAATTTTAATCGAAATCGGGATTGCTATCGAAATCATGACCGAAGGAAATCCCGTGGGAAAAAGATATGGGACTTGGACACGAAAAAGATGAAGCCAAGTCCCAAACAGATGCACCGGACGCTCATTCTTCGTACCGTTGATCCTTAATGCTAGAACACAATGTCTCTTCCATTAACCTTGATACTTGTTTCATCATTAATGCTGAAATCAGCCTTTGTTGAACATACAGCATCAATAATGTTGCTCTGAAAACGCTGTACCCTGTGTAACCTGTCGCATTTTCTACTGCAATCCTCTTTTGGCAAATCTTTCCAGCAGCAATTCAAACATGGTGAATGAAGCATTGTAATCTCCCCCTTTGCATAATTCTGTAGGAAACAAAAACCTGTTTATGTTAATATTTACTATTCTCAATTATTGTGCCAAAAGATAAGAAAAAATTATTTTTTTATAAAATATAATATTTTCAGATGGTTAATAAGGCAATGCCGGCAAACAAGCTTCTACAGTGTTAAAAAAAAAGTGTAAACTTTACACAAGTGAAAATTACAGGTGTGTAAAGTAAACACATGACAGAGAAAGAAAAATGAATTAACATTTAAATCAGCACCGCGGCTTTTTTGCATCAGCTGAATTTATTTGTTGGAATTCTTCAATATAGAATATTTTTTATCCTGACCATCCTGTGTATCCTTGTTAAAATTGTAAAAATACTTCTTATTTTTGCTTGACATATTAACTATACATCGTGTTATATAATTAAATATAATTCATAATAAATAATGTTAATTGCTATTCGTGAATCTAGACTAAAAAAATTATCTAAAAACTGTTTAACGAAGCACTGCTTATTCATAATGCATATTCCTGATCTCTTAACTGCCTGCCGGCTTCTTTTTCCATCGAATAATGATGTTTCCATCAATTTTCTAAAAAATCTTGAGCCCACCTCTCTAAAAGCCGCTTACAGGAAAAAGGCTCTTGAGACCCATCCAGACCGTTCCATCGCGCTAGGAATTACTGAAACAGAAATGGAGAAACGGTTTAAGGATATCTCTTCAGCGTACGAACTACTTCTCCCGGTTGCCTGTGGAGAATACAGTCTTCTATTTAATGTGAATGTTCAAAAAAAACAGGAACGGAAAACATATAACAAAAAAAAATCTCCCAGGCGTAGAAATACAAAAGATGATCATTATTACACCTGGCACATGCCTCATAAGGAACTGTTGATAGGGCAATACCTTTATTATTCAAGTATCATTTCTTGGAAGACACTTTCAAAAGCTATCGCATGGCAGAAAAAACAGCGCCCTCTTTTCGGCCAGATCGCCCGTAAATGGGACATCCTGTCCGTGCTTGACATCAGCAGGATTCTTCTTGAACGGGAAGTAATGGAAAAATTCGGAGACTGCGCAATCCGCAAGGGGTATATAACCCGCTTACAACAGATGGCTATAATTGGGAAACAGCGAAGGCTTCAGCGTCCCATAGGTGATTTTTTTATAGCAAAAAGGATACTCTCCAAAGAACAGCTGGATGACTTCACAAGACAGAATAATTTAAGAAATACAAGATTAAAATGTAAACATTAGAAAAGGAAAATAATGGAGTATTGAATTTGAAGATAAAGGCGGGGGGTTTTGTTACTTTTCAATACTCCATTATTCAGGGGGAGGACTGCTATGATTCAAGTTATTCTATATCTATTGAATGTACATCAAATTGTATGCCAACGCCACCTTTTTCTATCCTTACCACTTTGCCCGTCACTTGGATATAATGGTCCTGATTTGTAAAAGGGATTGAAAGGCTGATCTCCTGGCCCACGGTAAATTCCTCATCAGTTTCAATAAATATCCCTCCCAGGCTTATATCACGTGCCCTTTTAAGATCATTAATGGCGCCGCTTTTCAGATTCACTTTCAGGCCGCAATTTTTCCTGGGATGTTTTCTTTTATCATGAGTGCCTGTCTTTTTACCAAATTTCTCAGTACGTTTTTGATCATCTTCAATCATTTTCACCTCTCATCACCTATAATCAAGTATGACTCAACTCACAGTTCTGCTCCATGTATAAAAATTCACAACATACTTCCTAATTAGTCTATCAACAGAGTCTCATGCACAGCCGTAACAACCGCCTTTACGGAACCGGTCAGAACAGCTCCACATTGTCCTTCTGGGCTTCTTTTATTTTGTGAAACTCTGCAACTTCAAGAGCTTCCTTCACCGTCGCTCCGTTTAAAATGGCATCAAACATCTGCCGGTCAACATCTATATAATACTTTGATTTTATCATTTCTTGCAAACCTTTCCATTCATAAGGAGCATATAGACGGTGTGGCTCAGAAATCAGTTCAGCAAGGGCTGCCAAGCTTACACAGACATGTGATAAACGCTGGGTCAGTTTGTCGTAAAACTGAAAGGATTCAATAACCTCATTGACCCTTTTTGCTACATTAGCGCAGTTTTCCATTATCGCAAGTTTTTCCCTGCTTTTTGGCAGGGATTCTGAAGCCATATTGATTACCTGCATTTTTCCGATTAATGAGGTGAATAGCTTTGACAATCCATTAATAGATTCATCCCCCTCTGTCATGGACCTTTCAACCTGTGAGAGAGCGAGATTAAGCATTAATACGGTTTCTCTTACCTGACTCCAGTCAAGATCAGGGTTCTTAGCGTCTGACGGTGTTTTTTTGTTAACCATTTCTATAGCCTCCTATTATTTGCTATCCACTCTTTCTTCGTCATCTGCATTATCATGCATTGTTTCACGTATCCTGTTGAACCTTTCAATGTTGGCATAAAATATGTCAACGATATCAGGAGCAAACTTGACTCCTTTTTCTCTGAGAATAATCTCAGAGGCCTTCTCGTGGGAATAAGCAGCCTTATACACACGCGGAGATGTCAGAGCATCATATACGTCAGCCAAGGATACAATCCTTGCTGATAATGGTATTTCTTCGCCCTTAAGGCCCTTAGGATATCCCGTACCGTTCCATGACTCATGATGGAAATAGGCGATCTCTCTGCCAAGGGTGAGAAAAGACCGCTCACTAACCGTGGTATCAGCAGCCTTGAGCGCATCTCCGCCCACTATAGTATGCCGCTTGATCACCTCAAACTCTTCAGTAGACAGCTTGCCCGGTTTCAGAAGAATTGCATCAGGCGTGCTTACCTTCCCTATATCGTGCAGAATGGACGAATTGTAAATATCCTCAATATATTCTGCTGTTATATAATCACTGTATCCCGACAATTTCCGAAGTTCCTCGGCAATTATCTTTACATATTCACGTATCCTCTCAAGATGTCTCCCTGTCTCATTATCCCTGTACTCTGCAAGCTTCGCCAAACCCATGATCGTGGCTGTCCGCGCACTGTGAATATTATCATAAGACTCCAGGATATCCCTTTCAAGCCGCTTCCTTTCAGTAATATCCCTTACAATATTGACAATGCCTGCCACATCACCATTCCGTTTAATCACCCTGGAATTAATTTCAATAAATAGTTTCTTACCGTCTCTTCGGAAAGCCTCCAGCTCAAACAGCGGAAAGGGAATATCCGGATTTGCAGCTTTATAAATCTCCAAGGCCTGCATGTAATCTATTCCCAAGAAATCAAACTCATCAAAATTTTTCCCCCGAGAATCCTCCGGGCTGAAGCCAAAAAGATCAAACGCCCTCATATTCGCGTCAATAAGCGCGCCATCTTTATCAAGATAAATGATGGCGTCATTGGCGTTATCAAAAATCATCCTGAACTTTTCTTCGCCTTCACGTGCGGTGTTTTCAGCATGAGACCGTATCTCAAACGCGTTTTTAAGTATCTCATTCTTACCGGTCAACTCATCTTCCTGTTGTTTTACGTAGCTCTCAAGCTCACTGTTCGCTTTTTCAAGTTGTTGCCTGTATCTACTGTTCTCACGGATCAGATTCACTTTTTCAAGAGCGCGTTCCACAGCATGTTTTAGAATATTCAGGTTTGGCAGAGGCTTGGAAAAATAATCAAACGCTCCAAGCCTAAGTGCATTTATTATATCAGGCGTATCCCTTGATGCTGAAATAATGATTACCGGTGTATCAGCGGACTCTTTAGATATTTCTGATAATACATCAATACCACTTAAACCGGGCATCATTAAATCAAGGAGGACCACATCCGGTTTCTTTTCTCTAAAAATACTTAGCCCTTCCTTTCCGTTTTCAGCCTCAAAAAAGGTGAAGCCTGATTGTCTCAAAAAGATACCAAACAATTCACGGATCTTTTTCTCATCTTCTACACAAAGTATTGTTGATTTGTTCCGGGCCATGGTTCTGATGGGCTCAACCCGCAGATTGGATTAAGCTATCGCGGCTTGAAGCCTTTTCCTCCTTCAAAATTTCTGTTTCAGCCTTATTGGGTTTTTTTATCACCGCACCTTTTTTTGGCTTTATCACCGGACATATTGGCAACAATCTTTTAGCCCCCTTTTCAGATCAATTCTGTTTAAAAATGATAACATCCGTCGGCTTGTTGATTTCCCTTTGTATTTTTTTCAACCGTTTATTTTCCTCAGCAATAATATCTTGAGCTTTATCTCTCAGCTGTCTGCGTCGTTTGAGAAACACATCGCCAGTGTCTGTATGAAAAAATATTTTTCTAGTATCAACACCGCCAACATCCGAACTTATAAGCCGTATTTTCTCGTTATGTAAAAATGTTTTGACAAATGTTACTATCTTTCTGCCAATCCCGTTTTCCTTGCTTATTTCAGGAAGAATGTGTGAACCACCGAACGCCTTGGCGATTAATCGTTTGCGGTTTCCGCCCAGCTTCATGATCTGTGTAATCAGAAGATCCATCGCGTTAATGCCATATTTTGCTGAATTATCAAAACTCCTCATGTCAGGCTGCCCAGGAAGCAGAATATGGTTCATCCCGCCGATTCGGTTTATAGGATCATACAGGCATACTGCCACGCATGACCCTAGGATAGTGCTTATAATTAAAGGCTCCTTACTCGCATATGATTCCCCGGTGTGAATGGTAATCTTTTTTTTCATGATGACATTTTTTTCTTTCGAGAATGGACGGACTCTAATTTCTTATACTGAGCTGCCTTTAATATGGTATCCGCAATATTATTAAGCGGAAGCACCTTGTCAACTGCACCTAGTTTTATTGCCTCATGCGGCATACCGAAGATTACCGATGTCGACTCATCCTGGGCTATTGTAAATGCCCCAGCGGTCTTCATCTCAAGAAGACCGTTGGCGCCGTCATCCCCCATGCCTGTCATGATAACACCTATGGCGTTTTTGCCAGCATAACGCGCCACTGACCTAAACAGCACATCAACTGAAGGCCGATGTCTGCAAACAAGCGGACCTGATATGACTTCAACATAATATCTTGATCCGCTTCTTTTTAGTAGCATGTGATTGTTACCCGGCGCGATAAGCGCACGACCCCGTATAACAGTATCTTTGTTTTCAGCCTCTTTTATTGAAATCCTACAGTCATTGTTCAGCCGCTGGGCAAAGGCTTTAGTAAAATTCTCAGGCATGTGCTGGACAATCACCATGCCAGGGGAATCGATCGGCATAGATGTAAGAAGCATACGTAGTGCGTCTGTGCCGCCTGTTGATGTGCCGATAGCAACAATTTTTTCGGTTGTATTTATGATGGTGTTTTTTTTAGGCTGAGCAAGGACCGCATCAGCCGTAAGTTTCGGTTCAGCCGGCATAGGCTCAGGGAACTTTTTTGTTTTCGCAACTGTAGCCGCCCTAACCGCATCGCATATCCGTATCCGAGATTCTTCCAGAAAAAGCTTAGATCCAACTCTTGGCTTTTGAATAATCTCAACTGCGCCGTATTCAAGTGCCATCAGAGCTTCCTCTGATCCTTTGTTTACAAGGCCTGAACAGATAACCACTGGAATCGGGTGCTGGGTCATAATTTTCTTTAAAAACGTAAGACCATCCATATTAGGCATCTCAATATCAAGTGTGATAACGTCTGGCTTCACTTTTCTCATCTTGTTTGCAGCCACAAATGGATCCGAAGCAATCCCCATCACTTCAATGCGCTTGTCTGATTCAAGCACCTCTTTGAGAGTCTGGCGTACAACCGCCGAGTCGTCCACTACTAAAACTTTAATCTTCTTGCTCACATTAAACCCTCTATCCACTTAAACTGTTTTCTTATAAACCGTCGGCGCTATCGACTCCACTGGCAGTTCAAAACCTGCCAGCACCTCTGCGTGCCCCATAAAAAGATACCCCCCTTGATTAAGACTCCCACATATCTTGTTAAGCAGCTCTTTCTGAGTTTCCCTCTCAAAATATATGATTACATTTCGGCAAAAGATAATGTCCATGTATTTATCTAAGCCATAATACTTGTCCATAAGATTCAACTTTCTGAATATCACCTTATTTCTAAGCTCAGGAGTGACTCTGACAAGCCGCTTGGCATTGTCCTTTGATCTTAAGAGATACCTTTTTTTGAGTTCCAGCGGCATGCTATCGACCAGTTGTTCATCATAGATGGCTGTAGCAGCCTTCTCAAGCACCTCTTCAGATATGTCTGTCCCAAGAATACTGTAATCGAAACTAACCTCAGGATGGCTCTCCAAATATATCTCAAGGGCCATTGCCAAGGAATACGGCTCTTCACCGGTGGAACAGGCAGCGCTCCATATGGAGATCCGCCGATACCGGCCATTCAACATTTCTGGAAGGACTGTCTCTCTAAGAAAATCAAAATGATCCGGTTCCCTGAAAAAATCTGTTTTGTTGGTTGTTACTTCATCAATCATATGAACAAGCTCATCTTTCATGCCTTCCGGACTGAACAGGTACTTACAATAATCATTATACGATGGAATCTTCAGCCTGCGCAGCCTCTTGCGTAGCCTTGATTCGAGCATAGCTATTTTATGTGGAGGCATCTTGATTCCAGTACGGGTCTGAATTAATGCCCCCAACCGTTTGAAATCTCTTTCAGACAGCCTGGCTTCCATATATTCATGTCGTACACCGGAAATCATCATCAGCGCCCTTTAAAACTTCTCAAACTCATCATCAAGCACGTCACTGCTGGCACCCACTTTTATAGGATCTTCAGCTTGGTTGCAAAAATACTAAACATATAATTTCCCCAACGGTTTGATGACGTCATTTTCTATAATAGTCAAAAAAACGTTGTCCATACCATGATACTCAATCAGGTTGACAAGACTTGTCCTCCCTCCTTTTGTACCGTCTCTGTTTGTTCCGGCTGATCCTCACTGTTGACTGTATCAATTTCCTCCTCAGCATCCTGCACACTGACCAACTCTTCAGCAGAAAACACACTGTCTACATCAAGGATGATAATAAATTCATCATCCTTTTTGCCCATACCTTTGATAAATTCCGTTTTAAGACGCATGCCGATCTTTGGAGGGGGCTCTATGAGGTCAGGTTTCAGTGTTAATACTTCTCGCACTGAATCAGCTAACGCCCCGAGGCTAGTGCTTTCACCATCCAGTGTAATCTCTATGATGATAATGCAGGTATCCACAGTTTTTTCAGTTTCCGGCATACCAAACTTTAACCTGAGGTCAACTACTGGAACTACTTTACCTCGCAGATTGATTACCCCACGCATAAAATCAGGCATCTTGGGCACTTTTGTGATTTCTGTATAATCCAGGACCTCTTTCACTTGGATAATATTCAGGGCGTAGATTTCCTGGTCCAGATTGAAAGACAAGTACTGCCAACTTTCGGCCGCCGCCTCTTCAGTCATATTTTGCATCCCCCTTTTATTATTAATAGAGCTAATTAATTACATACGCCAAAAACGTTTTATTCATATCTACTTAGCTTTTCATGCGGCTTTCACAAGTTTATCTATATTTAATATTAACGCCACCGTACCGTCACCAAGTATGGTTGCACCGGAAACATCCTCAGACTGTCTCATGGCACGGCCAAGCGATTTTATCACTGTCTGGTAGCTGCCTATTACATTGTCCACCACAAATCCCACGCGATCACCATTAACATCCGTTATAACCACATGCTCCAATTCAGGAGGCTCTCCCAGGGATTCAAAAGATTTTCTAAGACGGACGTACGGTATTATTTCCCCCCGCACATTTAAGATATTACTGTCGCCTATCTGGTCACTATCTTCTTTTCTCAGCTCTACACATTCTTCAACAGAAGAAAGAGGTAGGATATACTTGTCCCCCCCAATCTCCACCAAGAATCCTTCGATAATTGCCAAGGTCAGGGGGAGTCTGAGAGTGATCGTGGTCCCTTCCCCTTTTTTACTATTTATGTCAACCGAACCGCGCAGGGCCTCAACATTCCTTTTCACCACATCAAGACCGACACCCCGGCCAGAGACATCTGTAACCTCTTTTGCTGTTGAGAAACCGGGCGCGAATACAAGCTGGGCAATTTCTTTTTCAGAAAGTTCGATTTCTTTTGAGATAATATTGTTTTTTTCAGCCTTCTCCATAATAGCTACAGGATCTAGACCCGCACCGTCATCAGATATCTTTATAAGTACATGCGCTCCTGAATGCTCTGCGGACAGATGTATTGTCCCCATCTCCGGCTTATTTGATTGAATTCGTACATCCGGGAACTCAATACCGTGATCAATGCAGTTGCGTATAATGTGCACCATGGGATCATTCAGTCGATCAATAACCGTTTTGTCCAGTTCGGTCTCGCCCCCTGATGTTTTAAGCACTATATTCTTACCAAGATCTGCGGAAAGGTCGCGTACCAGTCTTCGAAAACTTGTAAAGGTTATGCCGATCTGGATCATCCTGACACTCATGGTATTGTCCCGGAGACCGCCGGTAAGATTTTCCACATCCTCTGCTATAGCTGTAAGTTCAGGATCATTTTCATGTACAGCCTTCTGCGTCAAACGGGCCTGAACAGTCACAAGCTCGCCTACCAGGTCCACAAGTTCATCAAGTCTTTCCGCAGGCACGCGTACGCTGGCTGTCTGCGCTGCCCGCCATATTTTTTCATGTGTCCTTTTTACGTGCTTTTGCTCAGCAAGAGCGACTTCCACTTTGCCGCCGCATACCACATCTTTTTCCACGAGAATTTCACCAATCCGCTTCTGGTTCTTGAGCATTGACTGGAGCTTATCATTCGAGACATCTCCCCTATCTACCAGTATCTCGCCGAGCCGCTTTGTATCAACACTGACATTTACGTCTTGGCCATCATCAACCACGTTGATTTTAATGTCACTTGTGTCCTCTACAAAAATAAAAACATCCTTGATCGCATTTAATCCACGGCCAGTAGTCAGGACAATGTCCCAGTATATATAACAAGCCTCCTGGGCATAGTCCTTTAAGAGAGGTGTTTCTTCCATGTGGGCAGTTATATCGCATTCACCTAACGCTCGGAGTTCGTTTAAAAGATGGATAGGATTTGTGCCATTTTTAAGGATATCTCTATCCGGCCGGAAACTGATACGATAGGTCACTTCAGCGCCTAGGCTTTCATCCTCTTCATGCGGGTGTAGTTTTTCAGGAGCTTCTTCAGGCTGTTTTATACCGATGTCCTGTTCAGGCACCATCTCCCTGAAAGACATGAGTATCCTTTCTGCTTCGTCCTTATCAGCAGGCGGCCCTCCTATGTAAGCTTCGAGCATGACCTTTATCTGGTCACATACTGAAAGCGAAAGGCTGACGAGTTCACCCGTAACAGCTATCTTACGGTCACGTAACAGTTCAAAAACCGTTTCAATATCATGAGTGAATTCCGCGATATCATCAAAACCGAACATCGCGCCCGACCCTTTAATAGTATGCAGGGCTCGGAAGGCGCGGTCTATCTGATCTGTATCGTCAGGTACCACCTCCAGCTCAAGCAGGGCAGACTCAAGCTTGACCAAGAGTTCCCGTGCTTCCTCCATAAATGTTTCTTTTTGAGCGTCCACAACATCCCTCAAGATTATAATACTTGCATATGAACGTATAACCGATCTGTTTTAATCCGCCATCCTGCCAGGCCGCTATTCCATTACTGCGGCATTACCTTATTAATAACACCGATCAGCTGGTCAGGTTTGAAAGGCTTTGTAATCCAACCGGTTGCACCTGCCTCTTTACTCTCCTGCTTTTTTTCATCATGGGACTCTGTGGTAAGTACAACTATCGGGATGTACTTGTACTCTGGTTTTGAGCGTATAGACCGGATAAGATCGAAACCATTGACATTCGGCATGTTCAAGTCTGTTACAATCATGTTAACAGGTGAACTGTTAAGTTTTTTAAGGGCATCCTGTCCATCCTCGGCCTCAACAACATCATAGCCAGCGTTCTCCAAGGTAAAAGCCATCATCTGGCGGACACTCGAAGAATCATCTACTACCATTATCGTTTTCGTCATTCTGTTTCGCCTCCTTCCATAAACATTTTTTACAATATTTTTCGGACATACAATGTAAAACATTAAAACTAGCATCACGCAGTACTTTATCAAGTACATCCGAACCACCTTTATCTTGAATCAAGAGCTGTTTATTCTCTTCAGAAAATGTGCGGTTTGCTGAGCATAAGAGCTGAATGCAAGTAAGATCAGCATCTGTCAGTCTCTTAAAGTTCACAACCAATTTGTTTGTTTTTTCCAAGGCCTTAAGCAGAACGGTTTTAAATTCCTCTGCCTTTTCAATTGTCAGGCCGCAGGTAACGGAGAGCATCCCTTCACCCGATTTTTTTACTCTTAAGCTTATATCTTTTTTCACTAAAATATCTCCACGTTATCACCTAATCCATTTTCAACAGTCTTTTTCCTCTTCTCCATAGCCTCACTTAAAGAGATAACAACATTCTCTTTCTTAACAGTACGCGTTTTAGGTATGCGTTTCTCTTCTCTGATGCCGGCATTCTCATGAAATAAAATCTCTTTCAGCTGCTCTTTATGGGTTGTCAGGCCTTTTGACAGACCATTGAAAAATTCCAGGCTGACGATTGTTGTATTTATAGCCTTTTTCAACGCTTTGGCACGCTCGTAAGCGTCAATTGAATCCTGCCTGAACTGGTCATATTCGCCTGAAATATTATTGATAACCTCATCCATTTTACTGATGGCACCGCCATCGGAACTCATGGTTTCAAAACCCTTTATATCCCGTTGGCCAATCTCTGTGGCAGACACGACAATTGTTTCAATGATCTCTTCAACTTCATCTACAAATACGTCTGACTTGGTTGCAAGATCATTCATCTCCTGGGCAAGCAGTTTCAGCGTTCTCCCTTTATCTCCCATTCGCTGTGCTGCTATTATTGAATTAAGGGCCTTATTATGCGTTTCACTGCTGATCCCCCTAATAATATTCAGCAGATCAGAAAGTTTTGTAGCTATATCTGCAGCCTGACCCGCAGCTTCCTGAAGCTGCTCAAAAAGACCGCGGCCCTGGTCAAGGAGATCATAAAGCTGCATGAGAACTGATTTAAGTGAGGAAAACGGATCGTCTGATAAGATATTGGATACCCCACTGCTTTCCATATCATCTGACTTAAGGCCGAGAAAACTTTCTACTAGCACTTCAACCTCATTTTTAATCTCATATATGGCATTAAGATTCTTATGATAAACATCCTCCACCTCGCTTATTATCTCGGCAAAAAGAAACTCATAGTTGTCTGAGACCTTATCAGATATGTTTTCAATATTTGTCAGCGTATCTGTTATTTTCAGAAGCTGCTGTCTCATGTTGTCATGATACTGAACGCCGACCACTATCTCTCCCACCTGTTGTGTTATCTCTTGGGAACGCACACCAGCCTGCTCAATGGTATCAAGAGAAAAATACATCAGTTGTTCCGTCTCCATAACTGAAGCACGCACGGCTGTTTGTACATCACCTGTCAACTCCTGCAACATGTCCATACCTTTTGATATTTTTTCATGAATCCCCATATGAATTTCACGGGAACGCTCAACATTGTCATAAACATCATTGGCAATACCCGTAATCTTAAAGGCAAGGTCCTTAATCTCTTGGGCGATATCTGAAAAGATGTTTGCTGAATCCATAACCCGTGCGTTCTCCACAAACATATTAAAGGCAACCGCGTTAAGAAATTTGGCAAATTTTTTAATCTGCTCACTTGTCGCATAAAGGTCACTTATTTTTCCAACAACTGTATTGATCTGGGTTAAATTAGTATTCACTTCCGCGTGAAAATTCCTGATCTCTTTTAGAGATTCATTAACTGTATGATCCACCCTTTTAATAATACCACCTTCTTCATGACCGCCAATCCGTTTTACTGTATCGAGCATAAGCTGGGTCAGCTCCTTTACATTGACATGCACTGTCTGAAGACCGAGACCAAGCAGCATAAAGTCGTTCTCCGCTCCTTCCGTGAGCTCGTTTAGCGTTTCGATAAATCCGTCTATGCTTTTTCCAGATGTTTCCATTGTATCCCTGTCTGTATCTTGCTGAAACAAATAATTACTCCCTCTGCGGTTTCGTTTCCTAAATAAACCCTTTAATATAAATCATGTTTCCCGCAAATGTTTTTTAAGAAATACTGTTAACGTTTTTATGTCTGCTTTACCGAGAAGCCGTCCTTTTTCTGTCCCATTATAAAAAAGTATAAACGTCGGAGACCCGCCTAAATCAAGCCAGTCAAATGTGTTTACAGTCTCTTCATCCAGAAGATATATTTTCATATCGTCTCTCAGATCTTTGGACACATTTTTCAGAACATCTGTCTGGCTTTTAAAATCATAGTCCCTCCGAATATATGCAAACAGGATAAACTTCTGAATTTTAATAATTTCAGGATCAAAGTCAGTTGCCGCAATCGTCATTAACAAATCAGTATCCTCCAGAGTTATTTATTATATAATTTTCATTCATACCTGAATAGAATCAAAAGGCATGCCAACGAATTATAAAATAAATATTATTCCCTATCCTACTGTTTTTTAATAACTTTTGCTTTTCGCTTTATTTCAAGAACGTATAGTGGTGTCAAATGAAAGTGTAAAGTTTACATACGTGTAAATTACAATTGTGTAAAAAGGGTGGAAAGGGCTGCCAAAATAGCCGCAGACACAGCCTTCACTCCAGTTTACCTGGTATGTATTACACCTCCTTGTAAACTAATTATTATGCCAAAACAGAATGTCTTGTTTTAATCATGTAGTTCTATTTTCAGTTCTTTCATTTTTTTATATAGGGTTGGACGGCTGATACCCAGAATTCTCGCAGTTTTCGCCTTGTTCCAGTCAGTATTTTTTAAGGCTGCCAGTATCTCCTTGGAATCCAAAGTTTGTGTTTTAGTTTCTATCTTATTTGGCTTTTGAGAGTCATCTAAAATCTCTATCGGGAGATGGTCCGTCATGATAATCCTATCCCGGCACAAAACAAAAGCATGCTCAATAGCATGTTCCAGCTCTCTTATATTGCCCGGCCATGGATAACGCATAAACGCTTCCATAACTTCATCAGACACTCCTTCAATATTTTTTTCCTGTTTAACATTGAACTGCCTGCAGAAATGATCGGTCAAAAGAGGAATATCTTCTCTCCTCTCTCTTAACGGGGGGAGTGGAATTTCTATAACATTAAGTCTGTAAAAAAGGTCTTCGCGGAATTCCCCTTTTCTCACCTTTTCTTTTAAGTTCTGGTTGGTTGCCGCGATGATCCGGACATCCACTTCTATGGTCTTTGAATCGCCTACTCTCTCAAACTTATGTTCCTGTAGAAACCTGAGAAGCTTTAGCTGGATATAAGGAGAAATATCACCAATCTCATCAAGGAAAACCGTTCCCCCGTCTGCAGCTTGAAACCTTCCCGCTTTATCCGCGACTGCCCCTGTAAACGCCCCTTTTACATGTCCAAAAAGTTCACTCTCCAGTAGATTTTCCGCAAGAGCGCTACAGTTAATCGTTATCAGGGCACGGGACGCGCGAACACCCCCGTAATGCAGGGTACGTGCAACGACCTCCTTACCTGTACCGCTTTCCCCTGTAACAAGAACAGTGGTGTCTGAATCAAAAAGGTCTTCAAGAAGATGATAGACCTTCTGTATGTTTTTGCTTTTTCCTATAAGATTAAAGTATTTATGCTTTTCTATAAGCTCTTTTTCAAGAAAAGTCAATCTTGAAATATCTCTGACAACCAGCACTGTTCCCATAAAGCCTTTCTCAGGATCGTTTAAGGGTGAACTCGTCAACAGGGCTACCTGTCGGGGTCTGTTTTTATGTTTGCACTCAATACGATATTCTTTCACAGGGCTTTTCGTTTTTATGGTTTCCCTCAGGACTCTTAGACAGCGATGCTGACAATCTACTTTTACATCTGAGAAACACTTCCCGGCTATGTCTTTTTGCTTGAGGCCGCAGATATCATCTACAGCACGGTTTACTTCTAAAACATTGAGTCCCCGGTCAACGGTAATAATACCATCTTTTAGGCTGCTGAAAATCGCGTCAAGGTTCCTGCGGTAGCGGTCTTTTTCTTCTTCTGCCCTTGTTTTTTCATCTGAAAGGGCTTTATGTCGAAGCGCCAGCTCCGTTACCCTTAAGAGGATCTCCTTTCTAACAGGTTTTGCTATGTAGTCGAATGCGCCACCGCGCACAGCTTCAGCGGATGTTTCCAGGTTGGGCATGCCGGTTATCATTACAACAGGGCAGGACAGTTCCAATTTTTTTACTTCCCTTAGAACATCAATCCCCGTACACTCTCCAAGGATAATGTCAACAAACATCAGGTCCAGTGGTGTGTTTGAGATAATTTCAATGGCTGACGAATAACCATCAGCCTCAAGTATCTCATACCCTTCTCGTGAAAGTAACTGCTGGAACGTATAGCGGATGTGTTCCTCATCATCTACTATCAAAATGGTTGACTTAGTTGTTTTCATTAAGAACCTTTCTGATGGTTACAGCTAAACGTTCCTTGTTTACTGGTTTCTTTAATAATTCTTTTATGCCGACTTCCCTGATATGCACTTCAGAAATAAGATGGCCGTGGCCTGTACAGATGATGATCGGGATATCCGGCCTGATTTTTAAAAGCTCTTTAGAAAGTTCGATACCTGGCATGCCTGGCATGGTTGCATCTGTGATAACAATGTCAAAATTGTCAGGCCCAGAACGGAATATTTCAAAGGCTTCAATGGAACCGCTCGCTGTGACAACTTTATAGCCAAGGCTGTCCAATAGTAATTCTGAAGAGCGGGTAAGTGCTGGTTCATCATCCACAAAAAGGATCCTTTCATTTTGCCCTTTATAATCCTCTTCTCTTGCCGGAGATGTGTTTTCTGCAACAGGAAGTAAAACATTAAACACAGTTCCTTCATCCGGTTCACTTTCCACGACTATGCTTCCGCCAAGGGAACTGATAATACCATGAACAACTGAAAGTCCAAGCCCGGTCCCTTTACCGAGTTTGTTTGTTGTAAAATAAGGATCAAAAATTCGGTTCCTGATTTCAGGATGAATTCCTTTTCCTGTATCGCTAACGGTAAGTTTTATGTACTGCCCAGGCTTTAATTTATGAGGTTGGGCTACTATTTTTTCATCTAAATCAACATCAACCACGCATATCTCCAGTATCCCCCCTTTTTCTTCCATAGCATAAGCAGCGTTAGTACAAAGGTTTATAAAGACCTGATGTATCTGGGTGGGATCAGCCATAATTGCAGATTCACTATCAACTTTTTCTCTTATCTCTATGCTGGACGGTAGAGAGGCTTTTAGAAGTTTTACGGCCTCCGTGACAACATCTTTTATTATAACTGGCTGGCACACCTGTTCAGTCCGACGGCTGAATGTTAAAATCTGCTCAACAAGATCCGCAGCTCTTATTGAGGACTTTAATATTTCTTTTAAGTGCATCTCCAGGGTAGAACCTTCACTCACATCATACATGGATACTTCCGTGAAACCTATTATGGCTGATAGTATATTATTAAAATCATGGGCAATTCCTCCGGCAAGCGTACCGAGAGATTCCATTTTCTGCGACTGCCGCAGCTGGACTTCCAGCCGCTCTTTTTCTTTTTCAACTTTTTTTCTTTCTGTAACATCACGCATAACTATGGCAAGACACAAGGACACACCGGTACTAGGATGATTTATCAAAAAAAGTGTAATATCTACCGGAATTTCTGCCATTGTCTCATAGTTATAAAGAAGACCATCTCCTTCCCACGAACCAGTCGATATCACTCTGGGGATAGCCTCATTTTCAATTATATCTTTTCCTGTTGCATTCATATAATCCTGGATTCTGGTTGACTTGATCTGACCATCGTTTATTCCAGCCAGTTCCTGTCCGGCTCTGTTTAAATACAGGACCTCGCCTTCCAAAGATGCCATTCCAATAAAGTCCCTGCTGGTCTCAATCAGAGTAATAAGCTTCTGTTGATCTTCCTCTCTTTCTTTCTGTTCAGTGATGTCTGTGCACACACCAATCCATTTTTGCGGGAGCCCCTTATCGTTCAGCTGTGGCATAGCTTTATCGCTCCAGTATCTCCATGATCCGTTTCCATGCAACACCCTGTATGCATATGATATCGGTTCAATTGATGTTCGGTGAAATTCCACAGCATTATTAAGGCCTTGTCTGTCATCAGGATGGATAAGTTTTATCCATCCTTCAATAGTATCATCGATGGTCCCGGGTTCGTATCCAAGTGCGGCCTCAATATCACCGAGCCATATAAGATTGTCGTCTGCAACAGACCATTCATATATTAAATCAAATGCAAGTTTTCCAGCGATCTGCAGACGTTCCTCACTCTCCTTTAGTTCCTTTTCCATCAGTTTATGTTCAGTAATGTCGCGAATCGTCCCTGTCATGCCAATGGGTTTACCGGTATCATCTTTTATAATCGAGTTATGCATCAATGTCGGGAAAACCGTGCCGTCCCGCCTGACATGCCAGATTTCCCCTTTGAATTCACCTGTTTCTTTAATCTGTTTGTTGGCGCTGTTAACCGAATCCATCTGCTCAGGTGTATGAAAAATAGAAAGATTACGGCCGATAAGCTCTTCAGTGGTATATCCATGCATCTCTGCAAATGTCTTATTTAAATACTGAAGATCGCCATTCATATCAACCACTGCAATACCTTCACTGCTCTGCTCAATAGCTAAAGAGAGAAGGCGCAATTGTTCTTCCAATTGAGTCGGTTTTGAACACATCAATTCTATTTTCCTACCCGTTTATATCCTGCGATATATGTGGCAGTCTCCGTTTATCCGGTTAAATTTGTCTTTATATTCGGATAATGGGGTCTCTGATGTCCCAAGAACAAGATACCCGTTTTCCTTGATTGCCTGGTACAGTTTTTTAAACACCATCTTTTGGAGATCCTTGTTCAAAAAAATTAAATGATTCCTGTAGAACACCATGTCAAATGCACCAAATTCACTTTTCAGCGGCAAACTGTTGTCTGAGTAAAGAATATCGTAAACTGAAAAAGTCACATTTTCTTTCACCTCAGAATTCAGCCGGAACATGCTTCCTTCTTTTGTGAAATATTTTTCAAACAGCCCGTATTTTACGTTTTTAATGCTCCCAGAAGAATACAGGCCAGCTTCGGCCCTTTTCAAAGAACTGTTGTCAATATCTGTTCCAATAATACTGATCTCAAAATCCAGGTTCTCTTTCTCCTTCAATTCATTTACTAAAATTGCTAAGGAATATGCTTCTTCTCCCTCCCCACATCCCACGGACCATATCTTTAGCGTATTCTCTCCAGACAACCTTTTTTCTGGACTGATCGTTGGCAGAATTTTTTGGGCAATATACTCAGAAACAAACGGATCTCTATAAAATCCACTAGTTCTGACCATCAACTCGTCAATAAGGCTGTCCAACTCTTCATCATCTTTATAAATAATTTCAAGATAGTCACTATAATCTTCACAACTTGTCTCAAACAGCTTTTTTCCTATTTTTCGTACGACCAGTGAAGGGCGGTAATCAGTGAAATCAAAACCTCTCCTTTCATTCAGGTATTCCAGTATCTGCTCAATTTCCGGTTTCATTTCAATATACTTTTCCTTTCCTCTAGTTTTATTAATTTTGATACTTAGACAACAGAACGTTTGAAAAGATAAAAACAAGATATGTTCCCGGTCAGGACGAACTGTTTATTTTCATATAAATATCAGGAGACATATCACTTCAAACGTAATACATATACAATATGTAAACGCAACAGTCAAAAAGTAAATGAATACAATAACAACTTCAAATTTTTCCGCTCTTTGTCAATATTGCCAATGAATTAAAAATATGTTATTTGAATCATCAACACTTGCTTTGCAATTATTCTAAAGCGGCAGTTGTCATCTGTCCGTTTTTTATATTTAAGATGTGGAGAACCTCAATGCCCGGCAAGCCCACATATGAAGAATTAGAGCAAAGAATTAAGGTTTTAGAAGCGGATACCTCAAAAGCTGCCCGTCCTGCTGATCAGGCTAACCTCCTCACTATTGCCATTGGACAAAGCAGCATAGGGTTTGCTGTAACCGATTTGGATGGCAATCTGCAGGTTTTAAACAATGCCTTTGCTGAAATGCATGGATATCTTCCTGAAGAACTCGTCGGGAAAAATCTGTCTATTTTTCACAATGAAAAACAGATACCGTCAGTTGAGGAAGCAAACCGCCAGCTCAAAGAGAACGGTATTTTTTCAGGAGAAATATGGCATGTGAGACGGGACGGCACAGTTTTTCCGACATTGATGAACAATTCTCTTGTTAAAGATGAAAACAACAAACCTGTTGGTATGACAGGGACTATTTATGATATTACGGAGCAGAAAAAAATAGAAGAAAAATTGATACGAACCCAGACTCTGTTTAAATCAGTAATGGACCAGTCTCCCATACCAATGGCGCTGGCTAAAATAGACGGCACTCTTGAAGTATTGAATGATGCCTGCCTGGAAATCCTGGGCGTTGAAAATGAATCTGAAGCCAAGCCTGGCATCAATCTTTTACAAATAGAACCGACCTGGAAAAATTATGATACAGACGGCAACTTTGTTCCGATCGAAAATCTTCCCCTAGCACGCGCGTTACAGGGAGAATCGACAAAAGGCGTGGAGTATAGAATCGTCAGGCAGGATGGGACAGAAAGATGGGAACTGGTAGACGGCGTACCAGTATATGACAAGGATGGAAATATTATAGCGGGCTTTATTGTCTTTCCGGATATTACCCGGCTGAAGCTGGTTGAACAAGCCTTAAAAGAGTCAGAAAAAAAATATCGGACCATATTTGAAAATATACAGTCCATTTATGCTGAAGTGGCTCTTGACAGTACTCTCCTTGAGGTAAGCCCCTCAATCGAAAAAATACTGGGATATAAAAGGGATGATGTGATCGGCTCATCCATAAGTAATTTTTATGCCTTTCCTGAAAAAAGAGAAGAATTTATAAAATTAATTCAAAAAGACGGGAAAGTCACAGATTATGAAGTGGTTCTGAAGCACAAAAATGGAAATCATGTTACAGGTTCACTGACGGCATATCTCGTAATAGAGGATACCAGCGAACCTTTAAAGGTTATTAGCTCTTTTCAGGACATTTCCAAAAGGAAACGGGCTGAAGAAAAGCTCAGGCAAAGCGAAGATCAGTTCAGGGAGTTTGCAAAAATCCTTCCCGGTCTTGTTTATGAAATTGATGACAAAGGGAAGCTGAACTTTCTTAATAATCTTGCTTTTGAACTTACCGGCTATACAGAGGAAGATATTCAAAAAGGTATGAGCGGACTGGATATTCTTGTCCCTGAAGACAGGGACAGGGCACGGGAAAACATTAAAAAAATCCTTAATGGTGCTGATATTCTGAAAAACGAGTACACTGTTCTACGGAAAGACGGTAAAACATTCCCGGTAATAGAACAGGCCGTGCCCGTAAAAAAACATGGTCGTGTTATTGGCCAGAGGGGGGTAGTCCTTGATGAAAGAGAACGAAAGCGTATGCAAGAGGAACTCCGTTGTTCTGAAGAAAAATTCTCAAAAGCATTTTATTCCAGCCCTGTCCCGTTTGCCATCACCTCGTTAGACGGCCGTATGATTAACGTAAACGACAGCTTCTGCAAGGCTATTGAATTTCCAAGGGAACAATTGATCGGGCATACAGTTCTTGAACTCGATCTATGGGTAGATCCTATCCAGCGGGCCAAGATGATTAAAGCGATACAGGATAATGAAGGAAATATTGAGTTGGAAGCCAAAATAAGGACAAAGTCTGGACGGATTCGAACAATGATAATCTCCGGCCAACTCCAGGATATTGATGGCCGAAAATGCTTGCTGACTACCGCTAACGATATGACCGACAGAATAGCGGCCCAGCAGGAAGTGCTAAAACTTAACATTGAGCTTGAACAACGCGTGGAAAAACGCACAGCACAGCTCCTTGAGGCGAATAAAGAGATAGAAGCCTTTGCCTTTTCCGTATCCCATGACCTCAGGTCGCCAGCTCGTTATATCAAAGACTTCGCGGAATTTATAAAAAAAGATCTGGCATCTGGTGTTAATGAACGCACGTTTGAAAACCTTGACTCAATCATTAAAACCAGTAGGAAAATGACCGACCTCATAGACGGTCTCCTGAAATTCTCAAGGGCTGGCCGTGCAAAGATTAAAAGAAAAAGAGTTGACATGAACCTGCTTGTAAAAAGCGCGGTTAACGAAACAGAACATTACACTGCAAACAGAAATATAAAATGGCATATAGCGGAACTCCCTGAAACAGAAGGTGACCTGATGCTACTGAGTCAGGTTTTCTTCAACCTCATATCAAATGCCGTCAAATATACTGAAAAAGAAAAAACAGCGGTAATTGAAACCAGTTTCCTGCCGGGGGACAACAATTCAACTATATATTATGTAAAAGACAATGGTGTTGGATTTAAAATGAAATATGCCAGCAAGTTGTTTAATGTTTTCCAGCGTCTCCACAATGAAAATGAGTTTGAAGGCACAGGCATAGGTCTTGCCCTGACAAAGCGGATCATAGAGAGGCATGACGGAAAAATATGGGCAGAAAGTGAACCAGGGAAAGGGGCGACCTTCTTTTTTGAGCTGCCCGGGAAAGTGTAGAAACAATTCAGGAAAGGAAACTCGACTTTTGTTGCCAAGGGAAGGGATATGATATTAACCAAATAAGTGCCTAAAGTTAATGTATCGCTTCGCTCTAACATTTTTAATATATAATTGTCAGAATTCCACAACTTTAGGCACTTTAGCGCACTTTAGGCACTCTAGGCACTTATATATTCTATCATATTATTTTATAAAAATAATCAGGCAAAAAGATTCGCCTCGCCTGATGAACATGCCACGATTGTCGTCGGCATCCCTTTTATCAATTTCTCATAGGTTGAATGGAACTCATCAGAGTCTTTAACTTCTGGCAAACGAAAACCGAGGAACACCACTGATGCATCAAATGACTCTTCATGCAAAATATCTAAAAACGGTCTATCAGAGACCACGGCTTTGCACTCCGCGTTCATCCTGCCGTACTCTGCCAGCCCTCTCAACTCTTCTTCAGCAGGGTCTTTTTCTACTTCAGTCCCTACCAGGCGGAGCAGCCTTATCTTTGCGTGTTTCCATCTCTCCGTTAACGTGATAAGATGCGCAAGGATAAGCATCAGCGACCCATTATGCAGACCGCGCCACCAGACATCCAGCCTTAATGAGCGATTGAAATCCGGTAAACCTCGGTCGTGAAGCAGAAGGAGGCTCATGCCGATTTTATACGCCACGTTAATACGGGCAACCAGCGCTTCAGCCCGGTCTTTGTGTCTTGTCCAGCCGAGCATCAGCACATTAGCGCGCAAAGGCCTTAAAGAATGCGACTGTAGAAATATTGAAAGGGCTTTGTCAAAGTCGGACGTTACATTCACCTCAGCCAGGGCGGGCATGTTGTGCTTGTCGATAAACTCTGCCAATTCTTTTTCCAACCGCTCACGCTGAACGCTTTTTTCACTGATCTCACCGACGATAAAGTTTACCAGCGTCAGCAATCCACGATCAGCTTCCATCCATGATGCGTACCTTACCAGCGTATGTCTTATATCAGGATTGCCGCACAGGACAATGATGTTTGGACGCCAGTTCTTCGCGTCATCCGGCATATTTCTCAGCTGCAGTATCGCGTTTCTCGCCTTTGTGAATGTAAAGCCCCGCCGGGCATCACCGAACGTCGCCTCCATTTTCTTTTTAACAAGATAAAAATAAAGCCCCGCGATAATTGCTGCAGCGGCCAATGCAGCTATCCAGCTTATCAGTACTGCCGCGGCAAAACACCCAGCCGCGCCCGCTAATGCCGTACTCCAATGAAACAGTTTAAATCTCGGCCTAAACGAAGGATTCCCACCGAACGCTTCCACAAACGCACTGATATTTACCGTGCCGTAAGACGCCAGAAAAAACATGGTCAGGATGACCGCTACTGCATTCAGCGCGTTTTCAGACAGCTTAGCGGCGGTCACCAGTGTGATCACAGTAATTACTAGAGTAAGCCATAACGCGCGCCTCGGCTCATCCCCTCTCAGCGCCCCCTTGCCAAAAGGGGACAGTATTTTATAAAGATGGTCCCGTGAAAGCGCCTGAAGGATCCTCGGCGCGCTCACAAAGGATCCAATGGTGCTTGAAGCTGTGGCTGCGATGGCACCCATGGCCACCAGTATGCCGAACTTTCCGGAAACCATTTTTAATGCTAAATACGGATTGTGCACCAAGGACGGCACCCCTTCAGCTGCTACACGTTCCAACCCGCCGGCCATCAACACCATCTGTAGGACGTAAATCAGAAAACCCGTGCCGACCGCTGCAAGTGTGCCAATCGGGATCGATTTAGCAGGCTCCTTCAGGTCGCCGGACATGCTCACACCTGCTGTAATCCCGGTGACCGCGGGAAAATATATCGCGAATAGAACCCAGAAAGACATACTACCGGAAAGACCTGCTGACGCAGGCATGATATTCGCAGCAAAACGCGCACCGTCAAAATGGATCACCAGCCCAGTCATAAACGTCAAAATGGATGTGCCGAGTATGATAAGTATTAAAAACTGAACTTTTAAAGCGATCCCCGCGCCCACATAAGTGACAAAGAAAAAAAATCCCGCAAAACAGAGGCAGACAGCAAGATAGTTTTCTGTTATAAACGGTCTCAGTGCATCAAACGCTTTAAGCGCGTCCACCAGACCGATGATATAAAAAGGGACCGACAGAGCAAGCGCAAGATAAAGCGTAACACCAATAGCGCCACCCGGCTCCGCGCCAATGGATCGAGTAATCAGGTAATAAGACCCCCCACCTTTCACCTTCGTGTTCGTGGATATGGCTGATATAGACAAGCTTGTCAGGGTTGTGATCGCCTTACACAAGACCAGGATAGCGAGCCCACCAAACAGACCAGCGTAACCCACAACCGTCCCGGCGTTCATGAACATGATAATGCCGAGTATCGTAAGAATAGAAGGGGTATAAACACCCGCGAAAGTACCGAATTTGTTTTTTACTTTTCCGTTCATGACATAAGTTCTGCTACTTGTTCAGATCTTCTCCTGCCCGGTTGTTTGACACTACGTAAAATGTTCTTTGATATCAAGAAAGATAACAAATTTTATGTATATTAAAATTCAGATAAAGACAAACATGATGAAAATAAGCAAGAATGCTTTCTTTACTAATAATTTTATTTTATCCGTACCATGAAAGCAAAAAAACATAATGGAGCGCGGCTTAGCAGCCCCGGCCTTCTATCAGCGATCTGCTACAGCCGCATGTTAAGGTAGGTTTTCGAAATCATCTAAATCCTTATGCCGCCCGCTTGCTTTTTTATTGATTTTCAATTGTTCCAAATTGATTATATTGACTTGTATTCCATCTATTTTATCGACAATTTTTTTTTGATAGCATTCTTCGAAATTAACACCTGAAATTGATGTTAATATCTCAATTCTCATAGGAACTACGCCCATACGAATAATTTTGTCTTTTTTAAGAAAAAGATCTTTCGTCAGTTGTGGCGTATCAAAGCCAAACTCCTTCATGGCTTCAACCATAAGTAATGCAGTTTCGGAATCAATGGCAATCCAAATATCCATATCATTCGTTGCTCGCGGATAACCATGATATCCAACTGCATAGCCGCCAATTAACAAGTATCTGATATTCTTAGCGTTCAGCAACTTCAAAAAATCTTTGAAGTCTGGAGGTAGCACCATGTCCATAATTTATCCTTCTCAACATTTCAACATGTTTTAATCTTTCAATCGGCTTTCTTCCAAACCAATAAGTTTTATCATCAGAAGTATCTGATAATGATATCACCGTAAATGACTTTTTTTCCATTTTTAAATCAAATAATTCTTTTCTCATATCTTTCTCTTTCATATTGACAGCGACATCGTTCTGCTGAACACAACGTTATAACTAACAAAATATAATTATCTTGACAATTATATTTTGCCAGTCATCCCAAGAATTTTTTATGAAGTTGAGGCATTTTTAACATTTTCATACCTTTCTAAAATTGACACATAATTTGGAAACAATGACTATGCTTTTTGAAAGTCACCCTTCTCTATTATGTGGTCCACGTGCTGGTTATGTTGAGTTTTGTATAGCATCTCTAATGGTGTCACTTCTAAGCAATACGATTATTAAACCAAAAATTACACTAACAACAGCAATAATTAATATTTGTCCCATAGCTATTGATTTGCCACCCAATTCAATTAGGTCTTGGGTAAAGATTAAAGTTGAAATACAAGATAATAAAGTAAAACAAATAAATATATAAGATAGAATCTCAAGTCCAGTGCGGCCCCAAGGATTTAACTTAAAAAACATAAACGAGAATATTGCGCACAGACCGAAAAAAATAAATTTAGCCAAATCAATCATACCGTGCTGTGAAAAATATTCCCGGTTCAACATGCCAAGTTTATAAATTGAATAATAATTCCATATAGCCGCAATATATACTGCAAAAGCAATTATGATAAAAAAGCCGCTTATAAAATATACTGATACGGGTTTATTCATTGTGTATTTCTATCAACATAACGGTGCTGATGTGGAACGCTTGCGTTTTTCCTCGTTCCTACCAACAGGTTAGGCAATTCTTCTTAATCTGATTTCTTCTCCTGCTTGAATGAACATTAATTCGTCAAAATAGTCCCTGTGGACTAAGTAACGATCCTTTAGTTCATTTTCAAGTAATATTTCACAGATAAGAACCGTACCTTTTTTTAGTCCTTCGAGAATATCAAGGTAATCCATTTCAGTATAATTACCATCTTTGCCTGAAAACATAATATTTCCATGATTATGCCAGGGTGTATTAAGAAATCCTATTAAAGAATCGTTTTCATCTTGAAGATTCTGAAATACCAAAATGCCCTCATCAAATAAGGAAATTTCTACTGAATTATCTGTTTCATTTACATTTTCAAATCCTAATTCAGCGCACATTTCAGAAATCAATTTTAAATCATAATTCATAATTCTTTGTCTAACATTTTGGATAATTAGCAGGAAAAAGTAATACGACATTAGGAGTGCAGCTTTTTCCTGTCTGGTTCATCCCATTTTTATGTGGTCTACTTCATTGAATAATCTACAGTTACAACAGCCGTAATTTTCTTTTTTATTGATTGTCTTCACTGATTTTTTATTCAATATAACAAAACCTCTGATTTTTCAAACCATTCTGAAAATTCAGCATAGAAATGGAATGCTCAACTAATTTGCTTTCTGATTTTTGTATACATACTAGTGGCAGATGGCGTCATTCGCACAGTATGCGTGTCTTTCCATATCAAATATTACCGTTTGATATTAATGGGATTGTCTTTATCTTCAACCCATTTTATGGGATTTCCCGTGATATATTTTCTGATTTCGTCCAGTTCAATATCGTTCCTGATAATATGCTCATAATAATTGCGCTGCCACAATCGTTTTTTAAAGGTTTTCCATGAATTATTTCGTACACCGTCAATATATCTGTGTGTGGTTAATGTTTTAAATCTTTTAATCAAATCAGGCAAATTAATCGTAGGGGCAGGCCCCTGTGCCTGCCCAATAGGGTCGCTATCCTTAATTATTATAATCCCATGAATATGGTTAGGCATAATTATATATTCATCAATGCATACTCCATTTTAGAATTGGGGAATTTCCTTCCAGATCCTATTTATTGTTTTACCAGAGTCATTGAGATTCATATGAGGATGGTTTATATCCCCGAACAGACATTCTCGGTTTTGCGCACAGATCGTAATATAATAATATCCGGGTTGAGAATAATCATAACCTTTCAGGCGTAATGACCTCCTTCGTTGTTTATCGAAAACATCTTTCATCATATACTAAGAAAAATTCCACACCTTGAAAGTTCATCACCTCTGCCCAATTTGGCATCATTCAACTGAGATTATTGACTTTTTTTGTATTTGCTGGGTAATTATGATAAAAACCCTTATATTGTGGTTTACGATTCCTGTCTGGAAGAGTTAACAATAATGCACAGCGGTTCATACATGAGGTAAACGCAGCATGGACCTTTACAGGCAAACATCCATAAAAAAAAACCTGCGGTTGAGAGCCCGGACGATCCAGGCAATCCGTACTTTCTTTATCAGTAACGATTTCCTTGAAGTTGAAACACCGGTCAGGGTTCCGGCACCTGCCCCTGAAGCATATATCGACCCTTATGCCTCAGAAAAATGGTTCCTTCAGACATCACCCGAGCTATGCATGAAACAGCTCCTTGCCGCGGGCTATAACAGAATCTTTCAAATCTGCAAGTGTTTCCGAGCCAATGAGCGGGGAAAAAAACACCTTCCTGAGTTTACACTCCTTGAATGGTATACTGCCGGTCAAGACTATCTTGACATGATGAAGCAATGTGAAAACCTGATACAATTTGTCGTGTCTGAAATAGGTTTTGGAAAGTATATTCAATTCAAGGGGAACACCATCATCCTGGACAGCCCCTGGCAAAGGATAACTGTAGCCGAAGCTTTTGAAAGTTACGCTCCGGTTTCAATGGAACAGGCGATTGATGAAAACCGGTTTGACGACATCATGGACGGTGACATCGAAAAAAAACTTGGCCTGGATCAGCCTGTTTTTCTGTATGACTATCCAGCCTCAAAATCAGCCCTTTCCCGGCTTAAGCCGGAAGACAATTCTCTGGCTGAAAGATTTGAACTGTATATTGGCGGGCTTGAAATATGTAATGCATATACTGAGCTGACAGATCCTGATGAGCAGAGAAAACGTTTTGAAAAAGACCTCGCCATACGCGAAAAAACCATGGCCCGCGTATGGCCCATACCAGACATTTTTTTGAACGTATTAGAAAATATGCCTGAAGCCGCAGGAAATGCTCTTGGCATTGACAGGCTTATCATGCTTCTGGCGGGCACGGCTGATGTTGCCGATGTTGTTGCTTTTATACCTGAAGAGTTATAGTCCTACGCCTTAAGCTCACTACTCTTATCTTTTTCATACATACAATAGACAAACACTAACACACCTGCCATCATCACTACCGACCCCATGGGAAAGGCATAGTGCAATTCAAAGAAGTCCATGGTTATCCCAGCGATAATAGGCCCGATCAGCATGCCCATGCTGTGTCCGGTTGTCAGGAGTCCCATTACCGATCCCATGGATCCGGTTTCCTGTCCCTTTATAACTGATATGGCCATCAGAGGCGGCATGGCAATCCCCCCGCCAATACCGAACAAAATGTCTGCCATAAGGATATCGTAAAATCCATCTGCCCAGGCAAACGAACAGGACGCATAAGCAACCAACAGAAATCCCCCAATGATCATGTAATTTTTGTTGATCCTGTCAGCCAACCAGCCCATGGGAAGCTGCAGAATGCCGCTTATAAAGATTGCCAGCATAACCAGAATTCCGATTGCTGGACTTGATAGCTCGAATTCCGCGTCAGCAAAAACCGGCAGGAAACACCATATAATGCCGATGCTTGAAACATATGCAAATCTTGTAAACACAATCCCGGCAATAACCTTGTCCCTTAAGAGCCTGCCATACGTTTCTGGTTCCTTTTTTTTCATAACAATTCGTTCAGATTTAACTGGCGGGAGGAAAAAAAGGCTGAAAAGAGCGCTTATTATCGAGAGAATGCCCATGCATGCAAATGCAGCGTCAAGACTAAAACTATCACTGATTAATCCACCGGCAAGAGGGCCGAGACTTAGGCCCAGGAACATGGAAAGGTTAATAATCCCCATAAAAAAACCTTCTTTTCCCTCTGGCGTGATATCGCCTATATACGCCTGAACCACCGGCATCACCATGGCGGATGTAGCCCCCTGGAAAAATCGTATAATCAGTAGTGTGTTGACATCTGTGGTATAGATAAACGCCGCTGAAACAACAGCATGCCCCATGAGGCCGGCAACAATAAAATGCTTCCGTCCATTTTTGTCTGAAGCTCGACCGAAATAAGGGAGAAGAAAGGTCCTTGAAAGGGAAAAAATTCCGAATATCATGCTGATATAGAAGCCGCTTGCGCCCAGGTCATGGGCATATATCGGCAGGAGCGGCACAACAATTCCGATGCCGGTAACAACCGTAAAAACTGAAAAAAAAAGGGTGCCGAATATTTTCCTGTCTGATAAAGTCATCTGCTACAAATCCGCTTCCTGCGTATCAGAACATTCATCCTGCCGAGCTTTAAGGATTCCCTCTAACTCCTTTAAACTTGTAATGTGATAAGCTGCCACCAGAGAGGTGTTTTGAAAAGCAACAAGGGGTACATTAGCGGCAGAAGCCGCCATCTCATCAAGCTTTGAATCTCCCACATAGACAGCCTGGTCCGGCTTGATGCTGTAACGCGTCAGTATCTTGAGAAGCTGCTCAGGATGGGGTTTGGGCTGGTCAACATCAAGGGCGGTTACAACCATGTCAAAAAGCCCTTCAAGACCGTGATCTTGAAGCACGCGCCCCATTGTATCTGTCCGGTTAGTGGCTACAGCTGTTTTATAGGACGCCCTCAGCTTATTGAGAAGCGGTTTCAGGTGTGGCTCTATCTCCATCTGCTTAATGAACGGAAAATAACTCATTTTCTTACGAAACAGACGCGCCTTTTCAAGGTTCTTTTCATCACCCTTGAAAAGGTAGTCAAGGGAGTTTTCTGCTGTATGCATCTGGGCAAAACCGAACTGTTCCGATGTCATTTCAGGCTTGTTGAAATGCTTCAATATACTGTTATAATAAGCCTTATTGGCCTCACGGGTATCAAACATAACTCCGTCACAGTCAAAAATGACAATTTTAATATACATAACTGGATGTAACCTGATCAGAATGCCGACATTGAATGGCAATAGAAAGGGCTATTATATCTTCTGGTGATGAAAAATTTATCCTGCGCGATCTCCTATTATTTGAGTTTGGGTTTTCCGCTTTTAAAGCCCTCTAGAATATGAATAACAGCCCGCCGGTTCTTTGCGCGTCCTTTCTCGGTTTTATTGCTGGCAACCGGCTTTTCAAACCCAACCCCTTCGATATTTATACGTGTCTCCTTTATGCCGTGTTGATCAACGAGTATGTCCTTTATCTCCTTAGCCCGCTCAAAAGAAGCTTTTATACTCTCTGGTTCCGGCTTTAAATTATCCGAATGTCCTTGTATTAAAATTCGCTTGTCATGTAATTTCCCTGATGTTAACTCTTTAGCGATATCTTCAAGCCTGGATGTAAACGATTTTTCAAGAAAGTCCGATTTTTCATTATAATAAAATGTAAACTCAGGCATCTCTTTCTTTGAGATTCCGTCCTTAATCCTTTGGGGCGGTTTCTTTGCTTTGATCGTGCCGCTTACATTGAGCGACAAAACCGGTCTTAATTTGCTGTTGGTATCAATATAGATAACATCCCTGTAACTTCCAGGTGTCTTTTTCAGGTTTTCAACAGACACCTCATATGTCTTTTTTTCTTCTGCTTTTACTTTTTTAAATGAAAGTTTGATATTTTCTCCGGTTTTTGCGCGGACCTTTTTTATTTTAAACGGATACTTATCCAAGGGAGCAATTTTTACGGTTCTATGAATATCATCACCTTCTGTCCCTGAAAGCCTCACATAATGCGGCTTGATATCAGCGAATTTTTTAACCTTTCCGGACACCTTTAGTTTTACATTCTGTTTCCGCTTGTCATTTGTAAAAACCTGGATCTTTTTTGTGAGTTTTTTACCACCGCTATTGTTGGTGGTTACTTTTATCGATATTTTTCCCTCTTCGCCCGGAGGGATCTGTTTCGTATAGGAAACAGCTGCGCAGCCTCAGCCGGGTTTGACTTTTGTAATTTCAAGCACAGCATCCCCAACATTCTTAACGATAAAATCATGAAGTATGTCATCGCCCTCCAGCACCTCGTTAAAAGTGTATAAGAGTTCTGGAAATTCAGCTTTGGGCACTTTACCATCTGTGCTCACGTCTTTTTCTCCACAAAATCCTGTTGAAGAAAAAATGACACAGTAAATAAACAGAACTGCTAAAACAATTTTATACTCTTTCATTATTATCCTTTCATCATTATTAAATCGAACAGTTTATATAGATATGACTCATATCTCTGATTGTCAAGAACCTAACTTTAATATTTGATACATCTATCATACCAGATTGTTTTTGCTTGACATGTTCTGATACACGCTTTAATCCAGTTAAGTAAAAAAGTCTGGCCCAGAGGGCCAGGCTTATATCGGACTAGAATTTTAACTTAAAACCATTCACACTTCCGTCCGGAAAGGCAAATATGCGTGCTGTTATCCAGAGAGTAAAAAAAAGTTCTGTATCTGTAAATGATGAAATTATTGGGAATATCAACAACGGACTGCTGGTTCTCCTTGGAGTAGCTGAAGGGGACACCACAAACGAGGCTGACTTCCTGGTCGATAAAACAGTAAATCTCAGGATTTTCGAAGACGAAAACGGTAAAATGAACCTGTCTTTGTTTGAAACAGAAGGGGAAATGCTCGTTGTATCCCAGTTCACGCTCCTTGGTGATTGCCGTAAGGGGAGACGGCCTTCTTTTGCAAAAGCCGCGGCCCCTGACAAGGCTGAAGCGCTTTATGAACACTTCATCAAGCAGGTACAACTAAAAGGAATCAAGGTAGAATCAGGCGTGTTTCGCGCCATGATGGATGTCTCCCTTGTGAATGACGGACCAGTAACCCTGATAATCGAGAGCAAGTAAATGAAATTTATTTCCACCCTGCTTATCGTTATATCTGTTTGCTTATCATTTTTTCGGACAGATGTAGCTGCTGTTCAAGGATATTTGAAACTGGACAGTCTTATCGGTCCCCATGATTCCATTCTGATTACAGACCATCTTGGAAAAATAGTTTTTTCCAAACATGCTGAAAAAAAACGGATACCTGCATCCACCCTTAAAATTCTGACATCCTTGATTGCTATCCATTATCTTGGAGAAAAGCACCGGTTTAAAACAGATTTTTTTTTGGACAGTAAATCAAACCTCAAGATAAAAGGTTACGGCGATCCCCTCCTTATCTCTGAAACTATCGTGGAAGCTGCAAAGGGACTTGAAACGAAGATTAATCAGGTCAACGATATTGTTTTAGATGATACTTATTTTACAAACCCGATAATAATACCCGGAAGGTCCATATCTCTAGAGCCTTATGACGCACCAATAGGAGCACTGTGCGCTAACTTCAACACAGTAAATTTTAAACAGTCAAACGGCGCCTGGATCTCCGCGGAATCCCAGACCCCCCTTCTCCCCTTTGCGCTGACAAAGATAAAAACATCTGGCCTCAAAAATGGCAGAATCGTTCTCACAAACACCAATAATGAATCCAGTCTATATGCCGGACATCTATTCAACTATTTTCTCGGCAAGGAAAAAGTTAACGCCAAAGGAACCATCAGGCTTGGGCGGGTTAAACTTAATGACAAACATATATTCACTTACTATTCAAGATATACACTACCTGAGGTCATCTCCAGACTGCTTGAATATTCAAATAACTTTACCGCGAACCAGCTGCTCATCGCGTCAGGTGCTAAAGCTTATGGCGCACCAGGAACCCTTGAAAAAGGAATACAAGCAGCATCTGCCTATGCTGAAAAAAATCTGAAGATAAAGGGTATCATACTTACTGAAGGCTCTGGTATATCAAGGAGCAACCGTTTGTCCGCAATCATGCTTAATCGAATTCTTGAAGAATTCGAACCGTTTCGTAACCTTCTGAAAGAAGACGGTAATGAGCTATTTAAAACAGGGACCTTAAAAGGTATAAGTACACGGGCCGGTTTTATTGAAGCCCGCAGTGGCAGATTGTTCCGTTTTTCCGTGCTGCTGAACACGCCCGGAAAAAACACAGAAAAGATC
>JANQFQ010000080.1 GCA_028277765.1 Desulfobacterales bacterium | reverse complement strand
TCCCGGTCATGCAGTAGGTCTCTGCGTCAGAAGTATCAAGACCTACTGCATGACCGGGATTCATACCAAGATCTTCCCAGACATTATCAATATCCTCTTCCTTTATACCCACAACCGCTATTCGCGCGGCACTTGTGATTTTAAGCGCGGCAGCATTGTATTTTTCAGCCACATCCGCGAGATTCCTCAAATTTTCCGGTGTAATAACGCCACACGCCACATGCGGAGCGATCGCAAACGTTTCTTTACCCTTCTGTAGTACAGCACCCTTTTCACCATCTTTAAGCATGATTCTCTCCTTTTCTATTATAAAATACAAATTATAAAAAACTGTTTTAAATTTTTGTTTCAGCTTCAGTCATTGTAATCACAGGAAAAGATATCGTCCCCTTTCCCAAAACCATGTCTAGCAGTTTCTGCGGAGCGCTTCTGTAAAGGAGCCTTACTTTCACAATAAGATCCCCCTTGAGCCCCTTTGGCAGCTTAAAGGTCTCTTTAACCGTCTTCAAGGGCTTTATTCTTTTATCCTTAATGACCTCTCGGGCCTTTGAAATATTGACGACCGGATTCCCTTTTCCATCCCCAAAAATCGTATTGTAAATAACCGCATCTTCCGGCACATAACCGTTTTTATCAAGCTTTCCTGACGCGTACAGTTCCTTCCCCTTTCCATCCTTTACTGTAACCTCAAGCCACATCTGCCTGAAATCAGTCAGGCCAGTGGGAAGATAGTGGCCCGCGCCCGAGTTTGTAACCTTGATCTTCAGTTTACCTTTTCTGATTTTTTTTGAATCAATTGAAATCGACGCAGCGTTCTTTAGACGCTGTTCAGCCATTATGGTTTTTTCTTTGTCTTTAAAATTTCCCGGAATAAAACCGTTTCCCCCCACAAAATAGTGCGTAAAAATATGATCCCTTTCAGGCCCGTCATCTGAGGCATACCCTGGATTTGCCGGCCTTTCTGTTGATCCGGTTGCCGGAACCCCGGGCCGCTGGTACATATGGCATCCCTGGCAGGTAATCCTTTTTTTAGGGTTTCGTGAATTATAGGGACCTTTTTTCCATTCCTGATAAGTTGTCTCAAGGTCGGTTTTAAACACAACATGCTTTACGTCGTGACACGTACCGCATATGTCAGCCTTTGTATGAAGTTCTGAAAATTCGGAATCATGGAAATCAGATTCAGAATCATCAAACGGTCCCCTTTTTATCCCGGGATCATCCTCTCCATGTCCGGGGCTCAATTGCAATCCATTATTGTACATTTTTTCAACGCTCACCGCTGAATGGCAGTAATCACACTGAATCCCCTGTTTGGCGATATCAGGCACCTTGTTTAAGTCATCTGATCGCTTTTTAGGATTGCCAGTAACAAATCCCACAGGAGTGTGGCATTTCACGCATGATTCCGCTTCCGCTATTTCATCTTTATCCGATAGCCCTTTTAGAAGGAATGCTGAAACCGCCTCGTAAACCGGATCCCTGTGCGAAAGGTTATGCATGGAATTTTCCCATTGGCTATATATATCAGTGTGGCAGTCACCGCATACATCCGGAGATATAAACTGATCAACTTCAAATTCACCTGTTTCAGCACTTAAACCGCTGTTAAAAAACAGCACCAATAGAAATACTAAAAATAAACCCCTGCCTCTGCATTTCATAATGACATATATCCTTTTAAAAGATTTAATAACTGAAATACCCGGGCGCCTGTCCCACAAGATAACCATAAGCGGCAAGTGCTGCCTTGGCCCCTTCACCGGCCGCGACAACCACCTGTTTGAACGGCACATTTGTAACATCACCGCATGCGTAGACTCCCTCAATACCAGTACGGCACAGATGATCAACTTTAATTTCACCTATACTGTTTAAAGGTAAAATACCTTTAACAAGTTCTGAATTCGGCATAAGCCCGATCTCAATAAACACACCTTCCACATCCAGAAGCTTTTTTTCTCCGGTTTTAAGCGCTGTTATCTCTATTCCGTTTACAGCGGCTTCACCGTTAATCGCCTCCGTATTATACTCTGTAAAAATTTCAACTTTTGACATGGCGCTGACTTTGTCCTGGAGTATTTTATCGCCAGTAAGTGGAGTCAGGGAAACCATGTAGATTTTTTTTGCCACCCTGTCAAGATCGATAACAGCTTCAAGGGCGGAATTGCCACCGCCAATAACAGCCACATCCGCCTCCCTGTAAAAAGGTGCGTCACAAGTAGAGCAGTAAGACACTCCCCTGCCCACAAAATCCTTTTCACCAGCTGCATTCAATGGCTTCGGCCGGCTGCCTGTTGCGATAATCACTGTTTTTGCCTGATACGTTATCCCGTTGCTGACAGAGACTTTCTTGATCGTGCCTGTCAGGTCAATAGAGGTAACCTCTTCTCCGATGATCTTTTCAATGCCGAACTTCTCAACATGCTCTTCAAACTTCTGTATTAGGTCAAACGTTTCAATCTGGCTGAACCCAAGATAGTTTTCAATATCATAGGTGTCCGCTACCTGACCACCCATGGTCTTGCTGATCAGAATGGTTTTTAAAACCTTCCGTGACGTATAAAGAGCAGCGTTAAGCCCACCCGGCCCACCACCAATAATAAGGACTTCGTAAACAGCATCCTGAATATCGTTCATGTAATCACTCCTTCAGACCTACTGTCCTTAACAAATCTGTTACAGGCATGCCAGTGTTTTTTTTCTAACAACACTATTTTTTATTGAATATAGGTTACTCTTATCAGGACTGAGGACTGAGTCTATGGGCGGGGAAACACCCCGCCCCAACCCCATATACCGAATATCCTGTGATACCCTTCTTTTTTTACCCAAAATACCGCTTCAGCAGGCCTTCAAATGCCTGGCCGTGGCGTGCTTCATCCTTGCACATTTCATGGACTGTATCATGAATAGCATCAAGACCCAGCTCTTTAGTTTTAACAGCAATGCCCTTTTTCCCCTGGCAGGCACCGTATTCAGCCTCAACCCTTGCTTCCAGGTTTGCTTTGGTATCAGCCACAAGGACTTCACCGAGAAGTTCTGCGAATTTTGCGGCATGTTCAGCCTCTTCAAAAGCTATCCGTTTATACGCTTCCGCCACTTCAGGGTACCCCTCCCTGTCAGCCTGTCGGCTCATGGCAAGATACATCCCGACTTCCGTGCATTCTCCTGTAAAATTAGCTCTCAGCCCTTCAAGGATTTCTTCATCCACGCCTTCAGCAATACCGATCACATGCTCATCCGCCCACTCACGGCCTGCTGTTTCAGCTTTTTCGCTGAACTTTTCCTGTGCCGCTCCGCACTGGGGACATTTTTCAGGAGGGCCGTCACCCTCATGAACATAACCACATACACCGCATACATACTTGTTCATTCCAAGCTCCTTTCTTTTATTATTAATAATTATTTCCAACAAGTTTATAGAAACTTTATTTGGCCTTTAACGTATAATACAATAGGTGTGCCAAAATAACCGGATTGTCGACAAAACAATTAAAGCAATTAATTTAAATAGTTATCCAGACAAATGACTTTAATGAAAAATCATAATGAACACCAGGTGCTTCTAAAAGGCTCCTTTCCAAGTAACAACGAGTAAACAAAAAGACTGAATTCTTTATATGCCTTTGTATTTATTGAATAATTTGCTTCCTGTCAACAACAAGCAAGTGATACACAAGTGTATCACTTGCTTCTCTGTTGTCAAACACCTTCATCAACATATCTTTTATGTAAAAAATAGAGGATAGGAACCGTCATTTTTGAAAAAAACAGGGCCGCTATTTTCCCACCATGAGTGATATGGCAAAGCCTTAAAATTTTGATCAAAAAGAATCACAGACGTGCCAATTACAACTGCGGCAATTGTAAGCATCATCAGCCTGAACCGGACAGCGCTAGCATCCACAACAGCATCTTCAAGAGGCATCCCCTCAGCCAATCTAAGTTCGATAACATCCACAAGTATAAAGGAAAAAATTATTTCATTTCCTCTCTCCATTTATCCTGATAGTGTGGATTAAGGGCAGAAATAAACTTTACCCACTTTGGTCTGAATTGATCAAACGGCATACTATCGAGTGTCCTCAATTCTAAGGTAGGCCCTTTCATATTCAACCGAATATCTGTAAAAAGCGTTGTCATATGGTACAGAAAGATTTCAAAAGAGATATCTTCCTTTAGGTAAAACGGCATGCTGTTACTGATATCGTCAGCTAATAATGCAAACCGGACAATATCCCCAATAACCGGTTCCGGCCCAGCAGCAGCAGATTTATTATACGGCATGCCACAGCGTGAGGGATCTGTTTTGTCCCATATGTCCCGACGTTTTTCTCCCATACGAAAATCTTTATCAGAAGCCAGGCGCAGTAGTAAAGGGAAATACTGGGCCACTTCTTCCGAGGAATTTATACTGACATGAAGATGAATGGATGCTGTCCCCTTCATCATTTCCCTACCTCTTGTTCCGCAGGTCAGCATTCTTTCGTGCATGTCCCTATAACGTTTTGATGTAAGGCATAAAGGGGCTTTATCCCTGCCCGGAAAATAATCCGTCCCTTTGTATTTGATATCGAGTTCGTTATATATATTTCGGTTAATCCGTTCCATACTATTAAGAATACGATTAAAAGTATTATAATCATCATCAAAAAGAGGTGGGCTCTGGTACTCAATCTGTCCTCCTGGTTCAAATGCAACAGATAACCCATTGGAATATATAAACGACGTGCCTGATTTATCAAATCCGCTCTGGCTAAAAAATCTGTAAAGCATCTCCATATCATCAAGATCAAGAGGCCGGGTGGGGAGCAGTTCATATTCAAAACCGTATGTCCGCCTCTCTATCTCTGCTTTCTGATCTAACAAGGATATAATGCGGTCTGTATATCTCCTGACCATGCTGTCAGGGATCACCGGTCTTATGTCATATCCTGGTTCAGATAAATTTATGGCTCTATTGATCAGCATATATACACCATGTAATTCATATTATCCATTAAGGCTCTAAACGCTCTATTTTCAACATAATCATGAACAAGTAATAAGCAAGTATCGTGCCTCAAATTATAAGTGAAAGCTGAGAGCATATAGCTAAAAGGATAAGGGCTGGATTGGTTTTAGTTGGTTCAATTGGTTTCATTCATTGAATTCGTTAACATCATTTTTAGAACCAATGGAACCAATCAAACAAAACCAACTGTTTTGACCCTAAGCTCTTAGCACTATGCTACTGACCACGCCTTTTTAAAATATAGCGCATTATCCATCAGCAGACACATATATTCCGTCTCCATGCCGATCATTTCCCTGTCTTCGAGCCTGAGCCATTCCGCCAGCCAGGCAAACCTTATCGCAACCACCAGTTCAAATAAATATTCGAAGCTTAAGTCTGAGAAATAATCCGACATCTTTAATTTCAGGAGAAAATCCTCAACTAGTTCTTCATCCAGACATTCAGGGTCTTCAATGCCAAGACACCCTACCATATTCGCAGCATCATACGCTTCAGGCTTATATCCAAGGAATTCCCAGTCAATTACCGTCTTAATAGTATCCGACAACCAGATGATGTTTAAAGGATGGTAATCTCCGTGGCAGAAGGCTGCAGGCAGGTTGTCATGGACATTCATGAAGTTCTTTTCAAGGAATTTAATCACAGGTGTGATACGCTGCGATAACTCCAGTTCATGTTCTTTTATCTGGTCTGCAAGTTCATATATATAGGTCTTAATGGAAAATGTCTTTGAGATGTCAAAGTAAGGGACATTCTCAGACCTTGCTCTCATGTCTATCAAAAAGCCGGCCAGGACCTTCCCACGCCATTTATCAAAGACATATCCGGGACGGTCAAGGCTGATACCGTCCACAAACGGCATTACCTGCCAAAATCTTTCATCACAGAGGACAATATATTCATTGCTTACATTACGCAGATACGGCTGAATTCCTGCCAAACCTTGTTTTGAAAAAAAATCGAGTGTGAATATTATCTTTAACTTGTGATCAATATCTTCATCAAAAATACTTTCCATGACAAAAAGCCGGTCATCACTATCCTGCACAACAAATCGAAGTTCGCAGCGTTCTGGACTGCCTGCAATTTCAATGTCCTTCCGTATCTCTTTGACCTGCAAATCCCAGAGTTCCGCTGCATTTAAAACGGATTTATAAACTTCCGGGCCATCAGTTATGTCACAGCTAAGCATTACCCTGTTTTTTCATCTCCTCAATATCAAGTGGTTCGCCTTTTTCTGGATCCCTTTTAAGCTCAATAGCGCTGTTGGGACACACATCTTCACACACACCGCAACCCATACATTTTTCATATGTGATCACCGCCTTTTCATTCTCCTTATCAATACTGATGGCGTGAAAATGGCACGCGTGTTCATCCACGCAATCACCGCAGCCAACGCATTCCTCGTTAACTTCAGCCACGTATCCGGAAGGCGCCATAATCGGAACCGATCCCTCAAGCAGGTTCCACATCCTTATCCCCAGGCAGCAGCAGGAACAGCAATTACAGATCATAGCAAAACTGTTGCCAAGGTCCTTTTTGAACCACGCGGTATGAACAAACCCTTTTTCATGGCAGTCTTCAAGTATCTTTACCGCTTCTTCCTGAGACCCCTTCCTGAATTTCTGGTTCTGATCCCTTAAAAACGCCGCAAATGGATCGCCGATAAACAGGCACACCTCCATGGGATCGTCAACACAGGGAGTTTCAGACGTCTCTCTGCAGGGACAAGTGCCGATGGAGATTGAATCAGGATTGTTCATTATAATGTATTTGGCGTTCTTAAAAGGGACTATTTTTTCAGATATCGGCACATGAAGGTTCTGTTCCTGGGTGAAAAGCTTTACCGCGTCCTTCAGTTTAAGCACCTTTGCGTTGTACACGCTGGTTTCAGCGCTATCGCCGGCTTCAGCTATCTGTTGGTAATAACCGCCGATCATTTCTTCAAGGCCTTCATCCAGCTCATACGGCAGCTCCTTTGTCGGTATCCCCAGGTTTTTAACAACATAACTAATAAAATGCTGTATATACTTCAGGTAAAGATAGGCCGGGAAAAAATCATTTTTGTCCTCAAGCTTGTAAAAATCATACAACGCTTTTGTGGTTTCATTATGCATGTTTTTTCCTTTCGACTTTTTGAATATGGCTTTTAATACAGCTCCTCTGGCGCAAACAGACTTCACACCGGTCATCACCGCATTGCTGACATGAAAAACAGTCCTTACATGGATTCTTTGGCTGGTTTATGATGTTCTTTTCAGGCACATAAACCTTGCCTTGCAATCCTTTTATTTTCACAAATGGCATGTTAATACTTCAACTCTTCAATCTTCACTTTTCCTTTAAAAAGATAATAAGTCCAAACCTGGTAGCCGATAACAATCGGGATGAAAACGATCACAACGCCAAGCATAATTTTTAAGGTAAGGGGACTGGAAGATGAGTTTAGCGCGGTCAGGCTAGTGGACGGATCCATCTTTGACGGAAACATGTTTGGATATAGACCGATAACACCATAAAATGTACACGAAACAATCGTAAGGGCTGAAGAAAACCAGGCTTTATAGTAAGCTTTTTGTAAAAGAAAATATTTTATCCCTACAAGTGCCGCCACCGCAATAATAAGGACAAGGAAAAGCACTGGGTGTTCCAAATAATTATCATACAGATTTGTAGCAAACCAGCTCGCGATCAAGAAAATAACAGCAACCGCAAGAAGAACAGGCCAGATGTTGTTTGCCATGCGGTCCGAACGTTCCATGAGATCCCCTTCGGATTTTATACAGATCCATAAGGAACCATGTTGAAGAAAAAGCGCCACAAACAGCACTCCCCCAAGCAAGCCATACAGGTTAAGCAGTGACAACAGGGTGCCATGATAGCCGTTGCTGTCAAACGGGAGGCCCCTGAAAATATTTGCAAAAGCCACACCAAACAGTAGCGCTGGGAAGAAACTGCCCACAAAAAAGCATGTGTCCCATATCTTTTTCCACCGAGAATCATCAACCTGGTGCCTGAATTCAAAAGAGACCCCGCGAAGAATCAGGGCAAACAATATAAGCATCAACGCTGAATAGAGAGAAGAGAACATCATGGCATAGACAGCAGGGAACGCTGCAAATGTAACACCGCCTGCCGTCAGCAGCCACACTTCATTCCCGTCCCATAAAGGACCGAGTGAATTCATCATCACCCTTTTGTCCTCGTCACTTTTCCCAAGAAAAGGATAAAGCGTCCCTACTCCGAAATCAAAACCATCAGTCATGAAAAAAACAGCCCACAATAATCCCCACAGAAAAAACCATATTGATTGTAATATCTCCATTTAACCCCCAACCGGCAAAGCCGGAAATCCGAATATCGAAATCCGAATATCGAAACAAATCTGAAATCCAAAATCTTAATTCTCAAAACATTCATAATGTTTTTCAAATTCAATTCTAATCTTGAAAGTTTCGGTCATTTGAATTTTGAACATTTGATATTGTTTCGTATTTCGTGCTTCGTGCTTCGGATTTCATAATAAACAACTACCTCAATTTTGAATTATAAATATATAAACAACTCCAAATTTATCTTTACAGCTTTAGTCCGGTCCTTTTATGGCATGTTTACCAATGAGGTAAAATCCGACCGCCCCAAGCAGGCCATATACAAGGATAAACGCGACTAACGAGACAGCCACCTGACCGCTTGCAATAGGTGAAGCCGCATCGCTTGTTTTCATAAGACCGTATACAATCCATGGTTGTCTACCAACCTCTGCTACCACCCAACCAAGCTCAATGGCAATGTATGGCAGCGGCATTGACAGAATCATTATTTTTAAAAACCATGGTGTTTCTAAAAGCCGGTTCCTTAAGAACCAGCCGACAACTGTGATCAGTCCAAAATAGAATCCAAGCCCGACCATAATTTTAAATGCAGAAAACGTTATCAGTACCGGCGGTCTCTCATCTTTTGGGAAATCCTTTAGTCCCTTGACCTCCGCGTTAAAATCATGAAATGCAAGAAAACTGAGTCCCCCTGGTATTTTCCCGAACTGGATAAGGTTCTTTTCATTCTTTTCATCTGGTATGGCAAAAAGATACAGGGGAGCCTTTTTTTCGGTCTCCCAGTGGGAATCAAGGGCTGCCAGCTTTGCCGGCTGGCTGTGCGCTAAATCCGCGCCATGCATGTGTCCTTCAACAATTTCAAACAATGAAAAAAACAGGCCGAATATAAGCGCGATCTTAAATGACCTTGTAAAAATCTCTACATGCTGTTTCTTTAAAAGATGATACGCGCTGACACCCATAATGAAAAAAGCGCTCAGGATATAAGCGGCGCTTACTGTGTGGAAAAACTCCAGGATGGCGAACTTCTGGGTAACAATCGCCATAAAATCGGTCAGCTCAGCTCTTCCGTTTCTGATCTCGTATCCTACAGGATGCTGCATCCAGGCGTTTGCCGCAAGAATCCAGATCGCGGAAAAAGTGCCGGCTGCCGCAACAAGCCACATGACAATGGCATGGGCCTTTTTTGAAATCTTATCCCATCCGAAAATCCAGACGCCTATAAGTGTTGATTCAAGAAAAAAAGCAACTGTTGCCTCAACGGCAAGAAGCGGACCAAATACATCTCCTACATATTCTGAATAACGAGACCAGTTTGTTCCGAACTGAAACTCAAGTGTGATACCGGTAACAATACCAAGGGCAAAGTTTATCAAAAAAAGTTTTGCCCAGAATTTTGTCATTTTCAGGTAAGTCTCATCGCCTGTTTTCACATACATGGTTTCCATATACGCAATCAGCACAGACAGCCCCAGCGTAAGAGGCACAAACAGAAAATGAAACATTGTTGCTGCCGCAAACTGCAGTCGTGATAAAAAAACAACATCCATAATTATTATTTCCTCCTGAATTAAAACATTTGAGTAATCCTAGATGTCACTGTAGAACACATTCAGTTTTTATTTTTCTGAAGTATTTTTCATATTCAGGACCCGCATACCACCATCCAGGTATATTGCATGTAAATTTTACGAAAACATGATTTTCACCGCAGGAAGGACACCATTCCGGGATTATCTCTTTTTTAAAAGAATAGCCGCAGTTTAAGCATTTCCAGTTTTTCATAATACACCATCCTTATAGTAAGCTTTAATCGCCCCTCTTTTCACATCTCCAGTATATATCTTTGTATTATATTTTCTGATCAGTCCCAGTCTGACCACAGTCTGGTGTGTAGCATGTGTTGTCAATAAACACACACTTTTCTTTGCAGGAAGGGCACTCTTCAGGTGGCCCTTGATTCTTTGTTTCTACTTCATATCCGCACTTTGAACATTTCCATGATGTCATCTTGTCCTCCTAATTTTCTCTTATTCTTGTTAAGCATATCCCTGGGCTTTTCCTTTTCCTTCCAATTCAGCCTTTTTTTCCCCTAAAGTTATGATATGCCCTACTTCCTCTTTAATTATATTATCAATCTTATCTTTACCAAGCCTTTCTGGTACCAGATCTTTTAACTGAAGGAAAAACACAATTGAATCCTTTTCAGCTGCCAAAGCGGAATCGAGTATGTTTTCGATATTAGTTACATCAATATCCTTTTTTGAGAAAACATGCATGTCTGCCAGCATTTTCAGATAACTCCCGGTTTCATTCTCAGGATCATATATTGTCTGCTCTTTATCACTGTCTGAAAGTTGAGCCCGTAATGATGCGAATATTTTCTCATGCTCATCCTCCATGTCAGCGAGTTCCAGTAAAAGGTCCCTGTTTGGTGATCCTGAAACACCTTCTGCCGCGTCGCGGTAGAATTTCGCGCCGTTCTTCTCTATTTGTTCAGCCATCTTCAATATCTCGTCTACATTAAAATCAAACGACATTACATTCCTCCTGTTATTTATTACGATTTGACTTCCACAAGCAGTTCACTAAGGATACGAACATGTCCCATTTCTTCTGCAATAATACTTTCAATTTTTGCCTTTCCTTCTTCACTCGGAACCATGTCTTTCATGCCGAGATAAAAAATCGTTGAATCCTTTTCTGCCTGGATGGCCTCTTTAAGGATGCCTTCTATGGTTGTTGTATCAATTTTTCTTTCAAAAAATATTTTTGTGTCTGCTATCGCACGGATATACTTTACCGCTTCACCAGTTGGATCGAAATAATCCGACAGATCTGCCGACAATTCTTTTTGCAAAGCCGTAAAAATTTCTCTATGGACGACTTCCATTTCCGCAAGATTCAGAAGAAGTTCCTTGTTCGAACTATCAGATACCCCTTCCGCTGCTTTCCTATAAAATTCTGCACCGTTTACTTCCATCTGAACGGCCATCTCAAATATTTCACCTGCATCATAAATTTGAGCCATTTTTTTTCCTCACTATTGTTTATTGTCCCTGGTTATTTGTTTTTATCCCACCATCCTTTTTTTATATGAGCCTCTTTCTCCTCTTCAGCAATCTTTTTTATCTTATACGCTGAATCCAGGATAATGCCATAAAGTATGCCGCAGCCGTTGTCCTCCCTGTCTGCATCTCCCTGGGCAGCCAGTTTAATCATCTCTTCTGCAATCTCTATGGCTTTTACAATGTTTTGATCACAAGGCTTCATCTTTTAATACTCCCCGTATAGTTTATGAAATGATGCCTTGATTAATTCAATATGCGTGCCAGTTCCGACAAATGCCGTCATGATGTTAAATTGTCTTGAATAATCAGTATGTTTCATGCGGAGAGCATAAATATTATAAATTTCTTTCTTAGTTATTTTTTAAGGAAATAAGCTTCATCCTGTCTACATTCAAACCCTAACAACACCACCTATAGATATAACGACTTGAAAACACAAGCATTACAGCTCAGCTGTTCCAATCTTTTTCATGATACAAAACCGTATCATAATCATTTTTTCCCTTTAAACGGACACCCAGCCCCGCTCCCTTTTTTCACTTTCGCACCAGCGCACATCTTCCCTTTTCCTTTACATACAGACTTGTAAGGGCATTGGGCTGCTGCTTTATCAATGATATCAGGGTTGATCTTCTTTAAATTAAGGAGATGCTCAATCCGTTTTAAAGCAAGCTTTGCTTCAAGACTGGATAGCTCTCCCTGGAGCTTTGCTGCTGTTTTGCCACAAGGCTTTTTCTTCAAGAGCTCTTCCTTTAACCTTGCGTACTTATTGTAAATATCTGCTCTTAATTTATCTGTCGCCTTGAGGTAATCAGTGCTTTCCTTTTCAACAACTTTTTTTTCTTTATCTGTAAGCCCTTCCATGTTGTAAATATCTCCAAAACAGCCATGATAATTAAAACCGCCACCGGCCGTAGACTTACAGTTAGGGCCTGCATAAGAAACAGCTATAACCCCTGCAGTGACTAATATGGTTATGAGAAACACCTTTTTTATCATTTTTTTCATGTTGCCACCTCCTGTTTTATTTTTTTTATTAATGAAAAATTTAGCAATATATATGCCAAACAGTTATTTGCGAAATCATGGCATTCTCTTTGCACATTTTTTTATGCGTAAAAACAATAAAGGAGCCAGCCATGATAAAAAAACTTGAACCAGGAAAAAAAGCACCGGCATTTTCGCTGAACAACAAAGACAGTAAAAAGGTAAAACTTTCAGATTTCAAGGGCAAATGGATTGTCCTTTATTTTTATCCAAAAGACAATACATCTGGCTGCACCAAAGAAGCAATCGATTTTACTGAAAACATTGCCAAGTTTAAAAAATTGAAAGCTGTTATCATCGGCATAAGCGCTGATTCAGAAAAGTCTCACGCAAATTTTATAAAAAAGCACGGTCTTAAGGTTGAACTATTAAGCGATCCTGACCATAATGTAATGGAGAAATACGGTGTCTGGCAGAAAAAAAAGATGTACGGCCGCGAATACATGGGAGTGGTGAGGTCAACCATCTTGATCAATCCCAAAGGTATTATTGAAAAAATCTGGGAAAAGGTTAAGGTAAAGGGACATGTAAAAGAGGTGCACACTGCACTTTGTGACATGCAATAAGGATATTTTATATTATCAATATTCTTCTTTGCTCAGTAAAGATACTTGATACTGGTTACTAGATGCTGGGAAAAAGAAGTTAAATGTAAAAGTCTAGATTTGACTTTACAGACAGTGTCAGGTTTTATTAAAATTAAACTTCAAAATCGAAATAAAAGCATGGTCATTCAATGTGTTAATCTTGTTGGTTAGAACAAATAACATCGTAGGGTGGGCTGTGCCCACCATCTACTGATTCAT
>JANQFQ010000066.1 GCA_028277765.1 Desulfobacterales bacterium | reverse complement strand
CCCAGAAATTTCCCATGGCACACAAGCGGTTAATGTTGTTCCCTACGAAATAATCCGCCCGTTTGACCGCTTTTGTTCCTGATGTCAACCATGGATTGTAATAACGGGTCATCTTCCCTGTATACGTGTATTCCTGTGCTGAAACCATATGCTGCCAGAAATCACACGGATTAAGGCGCACAGCAGTTTCAAGAGCTTCAATCACCATACGCTGATGCTTTAATTTATTATATGCCTGGTCCCTTTCACTGGTCAGGGCACTGGCCAGCTTATACCAATATCCGGCATTATATCTGTCCCACTTAATCGCCATCTTGACATCTCTTGACAAGGGCTGGGTATTTCGGTTTAAGGTCGTGTTCCGGACCGTATGGCAATATGTCTCCGCCATAAAATGGCGGATTGTCACACCCCCTGTCCACACGATAATGCTCGCATAAATCCCTAATATAACCATTCCCTTTCCATTTAAGGAGATATTATACTCTGGATACAGCATTCTTTCCCCACGCCGGCTCTTTTTTAAATAAAGGGCGCTGTATCCTGCTGCGCAGATGGAGACCAGGACCACACAGTTTCCTGGAAAATGGAGATTGAAATCCGACAATGAATGAATCCCTAGGCACAAAAGAACTGCTAGAGATGTAAAATAAAAGCTTACCGCATATAGATCACGTCGTCTCATCCAGAAAGGTATTGTCTTAAACAGATAAAATATGATCCCAGATACCAGAAGGCACATACCGACAATGCCAGCCTCAGCCTGGAACTGTGCCCAGTCATTATGAGCATAACGTATAAAGTGATGAACATCTTCATCTGACTTGTACCTGGGATAAATGTACTTAAAACCGCCTATACCCGTACCGACAATTGGATAATCCCTGGCCATGTCGAGTGTTTTTTTAGCGAACCTCACCCTCTCTGTAAAGGAACTATCAATATAACTGAATTTTCTTACAGGAGCATCCAGCCCGATCATGATTGCATAACATGACAGCAGGATAAAAAGAGATACTAGGATAATCCCTTTGCCTCGATGCTTTTTATTGAAAAATAAAACCATACCAGTGAGCAGCATAACACATCCTGCTGAAATCATGCCGCCTCGGGAGTTTGAATAGATCAGGCCGATCCCCATAACAACGCCGGAAAAAAGGATTAAAAACCGTTTATGCTTCATCTGGTCAGACGGCAGTAGTTTCAGAAACAGCGCTACAGTTTTTCTTCCTGTTTTTAGGGCGGTTCTTTTTTTCCCGCTCCTAGATGATAGGGCAACAGAAAAGCCAGCCGCAAGGAGCAGTCCCATCTCCATCAGGCCTGCAAAATGATTGTGGTTAATATAGGTCCCTGTAACATTGCCCAAATAATGTTCTTTTTTAAACCACCAGATATGTTCAGAACCTGAAAATGTCTGCACAATACCGTACAGGGATTCAAAACAACAGGTGCAGAGGATGATGATGACAATCGTATTAATCCGTTTCCGCGAATTTAAAATCTGGACCAGCCCTGAAAAAAGAAGCCAGTACACTGTAAGCCTGACCAGGGAGAGACGGACAGGATGCGCGTAAGGCGCTATGGAAAACCATGGGGCTGGATTACTTTCGCTTCCAGCGGTCTGTGTAATGGGAAGGGACATCAGGCCGATTTTCAATGATTCAGGCGAAATAATTTTCAGCACCTGTGGTGGAAGCGGAATGATCTGGAAAACAAAAAAAGCAAACAAAAAAACAAAAAACAGGTCGAACGGTGTCTTTACCAATTTTACCTGAAAGAAATTACCGCCTGGTTCTTTCTCCATGCTCTGTATCAGCTGGATAAATCTGCCAGCCAGTATTAGCACAAATACAGTTGTATAAGCATAGGCATGAATCCCGCCGAATAAAAATACCCCTAGAACCAGGGCGATCATGTATAGGATAAACGGCATGGTAATCTTAAAATGGAATACCTGAAAACAGAGACGCGATAAATTTCATCGGACCCAGGAGTAAAGTGCTGATAATACCAGTATCAGCAGTACGATCCAGTATGAATGGTGATTGATACCATCGGCCCGTAGGCGGCAAACCCCCTGTATTGCATAGCTTTTTGCGGCGGGAGTAGGTTTTCTTAAATATGTGAGCCGTCTAAAAGGGGAAGCGGCAAAAGGTTAAATAAATCAAGAGCATCTTTTAGTAATGGCGACATGAATTTGTTAAAAAAAATAATCACAACACTCAGGTATAAGCCAGTCCAGCTTCGGTTATACCAAATCCTACCATTTAACGCCTTTAAATATTGTATCTGTGTCAATACTGTCTCTGTATTTTATGACTGTTTCGATCATCTTCCCAAGGACATCGTCTGTGAGGAAATGAGGTTTAAGACCGAGGCTAGTAAGTCCGCTATGGGCAGGATTGTAATAATGCTCTTCAGCTTCCTTTCTAGGATTTTCCACGGATTTTATATCAACGTCCAGTCCCAGGCTCTTCCCAACCCGCCTGATGTTTTCCGCGAGCTGGTTCACAGAAAAAGTCTCAACAAACTGGTTAAAGATTCTTAATTCTCCCTTATCGGCAGGATTTTCAATGGAAAGACGCACGCATTGAAGAGTATCCCTTATGTCGAGATAACCCCTTGTCTGCCCCCCTTTACCATAAACCGTCAGCGGATAACCTGCAACCGCCTGAACAATGAATCGGTTGATGACTGTACCAAACAGTTCATCATAATTGAAAAATGGATAAAGCCGTTCGTCATTCTCATTTTCATCAGTAAGCAGGCCGTATACCGGACCCTGCATAAGATCTGTTACCCGGATTCCCCACATGCGCACATAGAACCACAGCAAGTCCGTATCCATAATCTTCGTGGTATGGTAAAGACTGCCTGCCTGGCGCGGGTAAAGAAATTTATCCTTTCGCCCTTTATGTTTAATTTCGATCCACCCTTCTTCTATATCAATATCCGGCGTACCGTATTCTCCCATTGTTCCCAGTTTTATAATGTGTGCATCAGGAGCAAATTCTCGAACCGCGAAAACAACATTTGCGGTCACATCAAGATTGTTTTGAAGAGTTAGTATTGCCGCTCTTCTGTTAAGCATGGAATAAGGCGCAGAGGGTTGTTCCGCGTAATGCACAACAGCGTCGGGGCTGAAGTCCCGGAATACCTGGGAAATAAAATCCCATTTTCTGAGGTCACCGATATAAACTGGAATCTTGCGATCCGAAATATCTTCCCATAATTTAACACGCTTATTGAGATCCGGCACATCAATAAGCGGGGAGATGTTCTCTTCCCTGCAGATATTCCGCCTGAGATAGCAGTCAACAGTCGCAACGTCATGACCGCTGGCTGAGAGGTTCATGGCAGTAGGCCAGCCAAGATATCCGTCACCCCCTAATATTAATACACGCATTGTTTACCTCCGGAGTAATAAACTATTTCACTCTTTCCTTCTCATTCAGCATACTGGATTGAATGATATATTGTCCGACAATCTAATCTTCACGGCCAGTATCTTTCCGCTGGTCCATGGCGGTCATCGCGATCTTCGTCAAGCAGCTTAATATCCTTCAGATATGCTAAAAGTTCTTTTCTTGATAGGGGGTTTTCACTACCGGAATGATAAGGGGCTGCCACTTCTGTAGAGATTATATTTTCGTACTTATATTTAATATTCCTGTAAAGACTGCCGTATGTAGGTATTACTACAAAGTATCGATCAATCTCCCATGTCCTCCTTGTTTCTTCATGGTTCATAAGTTCTTCGTACATCTTTTCACCCGGCTTTGTCCCGATTATTTTTATTTCAATATCTTCCGGTTTTCGGTCGTATACGGGGGCTAGCGTTTCTATCATTACCTCCGCGAGATCAAGTATCTTTATTACCGGTAGTTTTGTGATAAAAATCTCTCCACCGCATGCAAGTACTGAAGAATCAATAACAAACTCTACTGCCTGTTTTATGCTCATGATAAACCGCGTCATTTTTTCATCAGTTACCGTCACCGGTCCGCCGTTCTTAATCTGTTCCCTGAAGACCGGCACAACAGAACCCCTCGAACCCAACACATTGCCGAATCGCGTTGAAGCAAAAATCTGTCTGGATTTACGAATATTACTGTTAGCGGCAGTTATTAAACGCTCTCCCATTAGCTTGGATGTCCCCATGACGTTTGTGGGATTTACCGCTTTATCAGAGCTTGTAAATATAATCCGTTCAACCTGGTTATCGGAGGCGGATGTTATTAAATTTTGGAGACCTATAATATTTGTCTGGACCGCTTCAAATGGAGATCGTTCACACAAAATCACGTGCTTATACGCCGCGGTATGGAACACAATCTGAATATGCTTCATCAGACGGGTCAGCTTGTCGCGGTCGCGGATATCTGCTAAAAAAAACTTTGTGTGTGGGTGTTGAGAAAACTCTTGTTCCAGAAAAAAAAGTTCGCTTTCATTATTATCAATCCCTACCAGTTCGCCCACGTCATGCTCTGCGATAAGTTGATGTATCAGTTCCTTTCCAATCGTACCGCATGCGCCTGTAACAAAAATTCGTTTTCCTTTTAAAAAAGTTTCCATTTTTTTAAGCACCTTGTATTAAATCGCTTTTTTTCAGATGATACATCCGGCTAACCCTGTAGTCATCGCCCGCTGTGTATTGTCTGCGATCCTGTCACCTGTCCTGTTCCTGTGCCAGGAACCAGCTGACAGTCCGTTCCAATCCCTCCTGCAGTCCCATCTTTGCCTGCCAGCCAAGTATCTTTTTGGCCTTGGTTGTGTCTGAAAAATTTCTCATGACATCACCGGAACGCCTTTCACCATGAACAATAGTCACATCTTTGATGCCGTTTCCCTTTAAAATTGATATTAGTATATTAACCATTTCTTCCACAGTTGTCTCCCTGTTCGTAGCTATTTGAAACACTTCACCCCAGGGAGGCTGATAGGATGGAAGGGAAGAATCTGATGGCATAAGGCTGATGCCGGATGGATTTACTGCCTTCCTAATAGCACTTATCAAATCATTAATAAAAATAAAGTCCCTTGTCTGAGTACCGTCCCCATAGATTTCAAGCTTATTTCCGCTCAAGGCCTGTTTGATGAATTTTGCGATAACACTATTTTTACGCCCTGAACCGATGCCATAAACATTGCCAAACCTCAGCATTATTGTTTTTATTCCGAATGTCCTGAAATACGCTGAACAATATCCTTCTCCTGTCAGCTTTCCCGCACCATAAGGTGATACAGGGCGCGGGGCAATTTCTTCATGAATCGGTGGTTCACATTCGCCAACTGCACCGCCGGATGAGGCAAACACAAATCGTTTCACATTACACTGCCGCGCAGCCTCCAGCATATTAATCGTACCGATGACGTTATTACTCATGTCATTTGACGGATCTTCAACAGACGGCCCAACACCTGTGCTCGCCGCCAGGTGAACGATCACATCTGCCCCTTTTGCGGCTTTATGACACACTTCATCATTCCTGATGTCACCCACAATCAGTTCGACTGATGTCTTCCCTTTAGTAGGATATGAGATGGTTTTTTCTTGATGGAGTGATGCCTCAACCTGGGTATCCATTTCCCGCCTCATGGTTGCCACCTCAGCAATAGAGATTTCAGTATAGTCGCAGACAGCAGAAAGGTCCTCGCGTTTCCCGACAGACAGGTTATCAAATACTCTGATATTATGTCCTCCTTCTGCCGCCAGTTCCTTTATAAGCATTGAACCTATAAACCCGCATCCGCCTGTGATCAGCCAGTTTATATCTTTCTCCAAAATTATACTTTTCCTTAGGTCAGAGTTGACAACATAAAAAACATTTCATGATTAAATTCCTCTTAAAGCGAAAAAGAAGGTGTTGATTACAATGGTGATATCAAGGAAAAATGAAATGTTTTTTATATAATATAAGTCATAATCCATGTTGTAATGTATCGGCTTGTCCCTGTCTCCGCTCAGCTGCCACAGGCCTGTGACCCCAGGCAGGACCTTAAGACGTTCCATATGGGTCTCATCATATTCCTCCACGATAAATGGCATTTCCGGCCTCGGCCCCACAAAGGACATCTCGCCTTTTAAGATATTAATAAGCTGCGGAAGCTCATCCAGGCTTGTCCGTCTTAAAAATCGTCCAGCACGCGTTATCCGGGGATCATCATGACTCATTGGATTGACTTCATAAGGGTTTGTTTCTGTAAACATGGTGCGAAATTTGTAAAGCTTGAATTTTTTGCCGTCTTTTCCCACCCGGTCATGGATGAATAAGATACTCCCTTTTGAATCCAGCTTGATCCATAATGCAATGAGTAAAAATAAAGGCCAAGTAATAAGCAGAACTACTACAGAAAAGAAGACATCGATTTTGTTCTTAAAATATAAATATGTCCCTGCCTTTCTCTCCTCTTCTTTTACCACAGGGATGTTTCCAATGGTACTTAGCCTGATTTTATGCACAAAAATCCTGTATAAGTTTGGAACAAAATACGCTGTTATATTTTTCGATTTCAGATACGAAAGAATTTTGATTAGCCTCTCCTGCTCAATATTTGAAATCGCTATATACACTTCATCAACATCATGCTCATCCTTTAAACGGAGTATATCATCACCAGTACCAAGCACATTTATACTACCTGAACGAGTGTAACCGCTTTGGTGAAAATGCATACTCCCTCTGGCAGGGTCATCATCAACAAAACCGATTGGAACAATTCTCATCCTGGGAGAATTAACAATTTCCCTGTAAAGAGCTTGCCCAAGCTCTCCAGAACCGTAAATCAATATTTTTTTATGAAGGCCCTTTACAGGCATCGGGACGAAGTTGTATAAAATCATTTTCTCCATTACTACGAAAAAAATGGTGAAAAAATACGAAAACAACAATACATATCTTGACAGGAGGATCTTTCCAAAAACTAAAACGATTCCAAAAAGCATAAAGCTAACAGTAATACCTTTAACCGTGTTTTTAATCTCTTCCACGTTTAAAAGGCTCGACTCTTTTTTGTAAACGCCAAAACTGTGCATAACAACAACTGTAATAAACGAGGCAAAAACACTCATTAAAGTGTAGTTGGTAATTTCATAATAAACATGTTTGCCGATTCCCATCATCCAGTATAGATTATACGAAAATATAATGGCGCTTACGATTGTGACAAAATCGATCAGAATATGAATAGTATTAAAAAAAAGATTAAAAAAAGCGTTCTTTAGCATTCATTACCTTTTAACAATTGTTTAATATACTTATATACAAATAGGGGATTATTGAACAGATATCTTCGCCAAAGTCGCTTAGGTTCCTGACATAGCCGGAACAACCATTGTAGGCCGGTTCTTTTCATCCATGCCGGTGCTTCTTTAACTGCTCCAGTATGGAAATCAAAAGCCGCGCCCACACCCAACATCACCCGAGTGTTGAGCCGGCTGATATATTCAGCCATAAACTTTTCCTGTTTCGGTGTGCTGATTCCGACCCAGAAGATATCCGGTTTAAGCGTTGCCACACGGCTGATCAATTCCTCCTCTTCGTGTTTATCAAGCTGACGGAACGGGGGAGTATATGTGCCGGCGATCCTTATGCCTGGAAATCTTTTCTCCAATTCGAGTTTGAGTCTTTCTGCAATCCCTTCTTTGCCGCCGCACAAAAAATGGGAATATCCCTTGCCCACGGAAACTTCGCTCAGTTCAAGCATAAGATCAGGTCCGTAAACCCGGCCCATAGCAGAAAAACCCTTTTGCCGCCCCGCCCAGACCAGCGGCATGCCGTCAGGAAGTGTAAGTCCGCTCTGATTGAATACCTGTTTCAGGCTTTCATCCTTCTGGCATTCCATAACGCCATGAACCGCTGCAAGGCAAGCATAATGTCGTTCCGAGCTCTCTATCCATCGCTGTATAATCTCAATAGCCTCGCACATATTTGTCACGCTAATTCTCACACCCAGCACGTTTAACCGTTTTGCGGTATTCTCCATCATGACGTTAAATAAAGGCCCCTTAGATCTTAATAATCGAATTATACATTTCGCCAAAAGATTTTATTTTTAAATTATCCATGCTTATAATTTCTTTTAAAAAAGTTTCAAACATGTCAAGCCGTTCACTGGTTTCTCCCTGAACCCAGGGATGAAAACCAATGGCACCATAACTCCTTTTCTTTCTTATCTCTTTAACTACGCCAATCAGTTTTTTAAACATCGTGTCTGATGAAACATTATCCGAAATATAATCCCAGTCATCCATTTTTATCGGAAATCTTATTATCGAGTCTTTCCCCTTTTTATGAATGATATAAGGATAATCGCTTCTATCTCTTTCAGCGGACCATTTGAGGCCATTCGCCTGCATAGATCTTATCAGGCCAAAGCACCACCTTGACTGGGGAGATCTGAACCCATTAAAGGCAACGTTATATTTGTCAAACTGTTCTTTTGACTTTTTCATATCTTCATCTATCTGCTTAAGTGAAAATTTTGTTATTACCTTATGATTATAAGAATGGCTGGCTATGTCATGCCCTTCTGAAATAATCCTTTCGATTATTTCTGGGCAATCGTCAAAAAGTTTACCGACAATGTTGTAACTGGCTTTGACATTATGTTTTTTCTCTATTTCAAGTAACTGTGTGACACCTCGATATGAGGGTTCCTTACGGCTTGGGCTGGAATATGCCCCTTCATAATCATGAAAAACAGTTATATAGCCACAACGATCATCCCAGCGAAGTGGTTTGTGCATACGCCTGATAATAAAGGTCATAACACCATTAAAGGCGTCTCTTAATCTAATCATTTTCAACTATCGCCCCCAGGCTGTCAAGTCTCGGTTAATCAAAGCAGACAGTTTTTCATTCTCTTCGGTAAAATATTTCAGCAGAGATGCCCTTGTCTCTTTTTTCATTGGAGGGAAAACATCTTGTTCTTTTTTTGTATTAACTTTATCCAAAATTTTTTTCAAACCTTTGCTTTTCAAAAAATCGAGCAACTCCCCTAGGCCTATTTGTCTGAAACATTTTATAATCCCTGTTGTTAACCGTTCCAAAGCCTTATTTTTCGGGATATGTGTTTCATGAATACGCTGATTATGTATCAAAGGGATGTTTTCGTAAGATACATTCAAAAATCGGTAGAGTTGCTGGACTATTTTTTTGGAATCATCTTTTAAATCATCAACGATAATTATAAAGAGCTGTTCCCGTGGAAAATATTTCAGCCACCTGGACAAATGGGTATAATATAACGACTGATACAAATACATGGGATTATTTTTTAAACCATTTTCAAAAACTGTGTTTTCACCGCTGACGCGCCCCAGCCTGATTTCGTGTTTATGGTTTGAAAAGGCTCTTTCAACAGGATGCCTTAAACTGACAACAAGCTTCATCTCCGGTGAATAGTCGTAAATCCGTTCAGGAGATTCTACGTGATAAAAATAGGATGTTGAGTATTCACCGATTACTTCTCCACTGCAGTCATGGAAAAGGGCTTCATACCATTCAAACCCTCTATCATAAAAACAGCTGAAAAATTTAGTATCTTTATCCCGGCCCTCAGGCCAGGCCATTGAAATCTGAGGATGTTTTGAAAGAATCGTATAAAGCCATGCTGTCGCACATTTTTGAACACCAAGACCGATAAAATCAGGCTTCATTCTTTTTCTCCAAATGTTTTAAGGGGTAGTGGTGGTTCACGAACCGCCCTACAGTCAAAAGGAATGCCGCATATCGCAATTATCATGTTTTGACAACAATAATTGACTTACATAATCCTGAAAATCGTTCCAGCCATACTTCAGCGTCCGGGAAAAGCCGGCGCATGTCTTTTTCGGTTAGAAGGCGTAAATTCTCCATAAACGCCAAGCTTTCTCTTGGCGCCAACAAAACGCGGAGAGACAACCACCGCCAGAGCCGTTTCTGTATTCTATTTGGAAGCCAGTGAACAAACAGTGTTACCAAGTGTGTTTCAACAGGGAACCATTTATTAGGGGTTTGCACATGATAGGTTTGCCCCACACGCCTGACTTCATCTGCAAAAAAACGCTGACTGTTAAAATCTCCCAGGTGTTCAATAAGAGAGTTGCTGTAAACAATATCAAAAGATTTATCCTTAAACGGTAGTGCCCTGGCATCGGCTACAATCCAGTTGCCAGTCGCATCGCCTTCAGGAGCAACCAGGTTCATAAAATAAATTGCTGGTCCCTTTTTTATCAGTGTCCAGTTAAAGGGTGTCCCGCCTACATCGAGAATGCAGGTGTCGGAAGTTGGTTTGAACCTGCGCTCAAAAGTATTCATCCGTTTGGTTCGGAAGTACTTTTGAAAAGGCAGGTAAAAATCATGAATTGTCATACTGATACTATTACTGTTCGCTTTTATGTTCACCGTTATTCTGCATGACAGATACGCCTAGGCCCATTAGAATCCAGAGAAAAATTCCCACTTGAGGTATCTCAATAGCTTCAAAAAAGAAAGCACCGACACAAATATGAATTTGCGAGGCCATAACTGCCAGCAGAAACTTTTTCCTGAACTCATCATCACAGCGCATGTAGTATCTCATACAGCTAAAGAAAAAAACAGCATTAATCAAAACAAACACTCCAAGGCCCAGTATCCCCATCTTAAAAAATAATGCGACATAACCATTATGAGGGGGAACAATTCCTGAACTTGCCCCGGCACCTTTAATGTCTGCGATATATCTTCCGTTAATCATAAAATGATAATCCGCGCCATATCCCGCGCCGATTAATGGATTCTCTTTTATTCCTCTTAGTGCTGCCTGCTCCCACAGCATCAGCCGCCATCTTACGTTTGCCGCTGAACGATGATCCATATCCGTTCTAAAAATTGAAGTTATTTCTATCCCAAGGGAAAGAATTTTTTCTTTGTTAACCAAATATCCCATTCCTAACAATATAGGAAATATGATCACAAAGATAAGAATATTTCTTGGCATGATCTGCAACAGTCTCCGTCGCATCATTATCGCCAAGAAGAAAAAAGCAATAGTTAAACTCACCCAGGTGGTCCTTGCCTGCATATAAACAACCATAAATAAAATGGCTAGAAAAAAAAGAGACGCCCATTTTCTTTTAGAACCCATCATCGTGTAAAAGGCGAAAAGAAAGATTAATACAAGACCGTAAAGAAAATTTATATTAATATTTTTCGTGTATTGTAAGTAAGTTGACGACAGATTAATCGGCAGGCAGAACAGGATCCCGAGGATTAACAAGACAACCGCGCTTACGCAGAGCATCCTGAATAAGACGAAAATTTTTTCGAATTGGCCAAATACTTCGATGGTAATGAGATAAAAAGCGGCATAGTAGACCACAGCCGCATCTCTTAATGCGAAAAGTCCGTACGACGGAACCCCTCTGATCAGATTAAACAGCCCCAGAAAAAAATAGGCTAGCAGCAGATAAAATAACGGATGCCGCCATGACATGGCACTCTGGCTAATATAACGGGGAAGGACAAGAAATCCTAAAAGAATAAAAAGCATGGCCTCGGAAATAAATAACGGAAGGTCCATTATTTGTAAATGAAGGACAGAAAAATTTTTACTAAAGGCAAAGGTCCCTGCGACAAACACAAAAAAAAGTGTTTCCGCAAAACTCAAATCTGCCTTATGAAAACAAAAACGATACCAGGCAAAGATAATAAGTGTCCCGAATATGATAGCAGTTGTTATCAACGGCTGCCATATCATGCAGATCGCACTGACAATCGATATAAGAAGAGTAAAATGGATATTCTGAATGTTGTCAGTTAAAAATTGTGTGTTCAGAGCAGACATAATCGATTCATTTATACATCATTATAAATTTTTTCCATTTGTTGTGCAAAAACAGTCAGGTTGAATTTCTCCTTGACCAATCTGCGATTTTCCGTTCCCATCCTGCGCCGAAGCTGAGAATTTTCTGCCAGCGCCACTATTTTCTCTGCCAGCTCATCAGGCGCACCGGTTTGAACAAACAACACATGTTTACCGTCCTCCAGGACTTCCGGAAGTGCGCCCACACGGGTAGTGATAAGGGGAAGACCGGCAGCCATAGCTTCCAGTACAACAAACGGAAACCCTTCAGAGTAAGATGGCAGGACAAAAATATCTGCACCCATAAAGGCATCTGTCTTTTGCCGCCCGATAACCTCGCCCAGAAAACGAATATGGTCCTGACAGCAGCTCTTCTCAAGAATACGGCGGACAGAGACTTCTGTATCTTTTGGATTATTAATGTGAACAATGTTTTTCTCTTCCCTTATCATCGGGCCGGCAAAGATAAAACGGACATTTTTGTTTTGTGCGACAACACGCTTAATGGAATCGAGCAGATCAAGCGCCCCTTTTGCCTTGGATATATATCCCAGAAACAGGACATTAACCGTTTCATTATTTTTTTTGGAGTCAGCTGGTTGATTGTCTGCAAAGGTAATATCCGGATCATGATCAACATCAAAGCCAAGATAAACCGTCCGGAGTTTTTCAGGATCAATCACACCAGAGAACTGTTCCCGGAGCCTGTCTGCCCGGACGATCAAAATATCAATTTGTTTTAGAACAAATACAATATACCACCGGAACAACGTTGACGATTGGCTGTAAAACACATCAAAATTATCTCCTCCCAAGCGTGATACTATCCTGCATCTGAAAAGGGCAGCCAACAGAATATATGAGGAATACTTTAAAAAACCAGTCCAGTTTCTTGCAATGGGTATATTTGCTACTGCTGGCCGGTGAACAGCCAGAGCGGCAAACAGTGCTGCCAGTTTTTTTAATCCAGCCAGAAGATTGGTCAGATTAAAATGACCTCGGGTGCCCGTCTCTCTGTTGTTACTTGTATTAACATGTATGATATCAAATTTTTGGGCGAGATCCGACCGAAGAATACACTCGGTTATTTTTTCATACCCCGAATATGGGGGCGGCAAAGGGCTAGCCAGCAGTATTTTCTTTTTAGTGTCTGTCATGTTTCAAAGATTCAGCCTGAAAAAAAGTTAACCGAGATTAAAAATTAAAACTGAAAATAAATAAACGGCTGAAATCCCTTGGGATAAAAGATATAAACAAGCCACCACATGGAGAGTAAAACGGTCGGTGTATACCACTTATCATGGGTAAAAATAACAGAAAAATCCTTCCCCTTATGCTTTAATACATGCAATACGGCAATAATCAGTACGGCAATGATGGCAAAGGGATAAAGCCATTGTATACCAGGCTCGGGGAAGTAAAGCTGCCTGAGTGTAAGGATGGCATCTTTCAATGTCACGCAGCGGAAAAAGACGAAGCCGACGAAAACAATCTGCATCGTTACAAGCCATCCAATGAAATGCTTAAGCCGAAAAGGCTGTTTTTCATAGTCTTTGGCTAAATTCCCCACGAAAAACCTAGTTATTGCTAAAAACAATCCGTTCCACGCGCCCCATAAGACATACATCCAGCTGGCGCCGTGCCATAAACCGCCCAGTAGCATAGTAATCATTAAGTTTACATAGGTCCGGCCACGCCCTTTGCGGTTGCCTCCTAATGAGATATAAAGATAGTCTCTCAGCCATGAGGAGAGGGATATATGCCATCGTCTCCAGAAGTCATCTATCCGCCGTGCCAGGTAGGGGTAATTAAAGTTTTTGTTAAAATCATATCCCATGATCCGCGCGATTCCGATCGCCATATCAGAATACCCTGAAAAATCACAATAAATCTGAACCGTATAGGCCAGTACAACCAGCCACGTTGTTATACAATCGAAAGCGCCTGTATTTTCAAAATAAAAATCCACAAACAAGGCCACTTGATCGGCAATGAAAACCTTTTTAAACAGTCCAAGCGTAAATTGACGAAAACCGCAAAACCCGCGTCGCCACGTTAATACACGGGGGGTGTTTAATTGCGGTAAAAACTCCGTTGCGCGCACAATAGGCCCTGCAACCAATTGTGGGAAAAAGCCGACAAAAAGGGCAAAATCAAAAAAATCATCTGTTGGCGGAAATTTCTTTCGATACACATCAATTGTATAACTAATAGATTGTAACGTATAAAATGAGATGCCTATCGGCAGAATTATATTTAAATTCTCGACATGAAGACCACAAGGAATTAGAATAAGCTTCGCGGAATCAATAAAGAAATTAAAATATTTAAAAAAACCGAGTAAGCCGAGATTTACCCCCAGACTGAGGAACAGTATGAATTTCCGCTTGACAGGCGCTTCAGTCCCCTTAAGTCCCTGGCCGGCACAATAGTCTACAATCGTCGATATTAAAATTAGGATTAAAAAACGCCAGTCCCAATAAGCATAAAAGTAATAGCTGGCGCCAAGTAAAAAAAGTTTTCTTGACCGGTTGTTTCTAACAAAAATAAGAAACAATAATACCGCACCGAAAAAAACTAGAAATTCAATTCTCGAGAAAAGCACGATTCATCTCTCTCTGCTTCGAAACAGCAGAAACAATCATTTCTGCAACAAGTTGATGGCCATGCCTATTCAAATGGCCTGTCCCTGGAGGTGAATTAAAGAACCCTCTTGGAAAGACATGTGTTTCTTTAAAAAAAATATTCAATTGTGTCTCTAGATTAATAAAATTAATATTATTTTTTTTGCATACAGTTTCAAATGCCTTAAACTCAATTTCTTTTTGATCAATATAATCAACTTTGCCTGAATTCAAGACAGGGACCGCCGGCGCATATACAACATAAAGTGGTTTTTGCGTTTTTCCTATTAATGTTTTCATTAAATATTCCCAAGCTGGAAATAGATCCTCAAGACTGGGCTCTGGCTGTTTCTTTTGCGGTATTTTTCTAACCGGGCCCGGCTTAAAATGAAAAGATTCCATTTTATGACGAACATTACCAAACGCACGTCGAATTGAATTCAATCGATATTTTAGAAAAAATTGACTTTTATTCAGATCTGGCGGAACCCACCGGGACTTCTCAATATGGTAGTGGGGCTTTGCTAAAAAATTGGCCCGAATTGAATGCCGCCCTATCAGGTCACTGGGCGAGATATCTGATATATCAGTAACAACAATAACGTGCGCGATAATATTTGACAGCATTTCTTCGATTGCCTGAATCTGGAAAACATAATCCGCTACAGTCTGGCTTGACAAGGCAAAGCCGACACCCATCGTATCTGACTGGAAGCGAGACGTAAACAATGCGGTTACCTTTTGTGCCATTTTTTCATCATCTGACAAATAAAAACCTTCTACATGGGAATCCCCCCAGAGTATCACCTTGGGCCGTGTCTCAAGTCTCACATCATCAATGCCGGTAATGCCTAAAGCACCAATCTGTGACTTCGCCCATCCCTCCTTGCGAAGATAATGGTTCCCTTTTGGATGAATCCAGCGTTTCAATTGTTCATTATAAGTATAGACAGTTGTCGAATCCACACACACTAATGCTATTATCCATCCCACAAAGGAGGATAAAAGGATGCCTATCAGCCAATTAAATACTTGTCTTTTCATATGGATGTCCCAAAAGCAGACCATATAAAGGGATTAACCGGTCCTTCACCATCAGTTTCCAGTCATATTCAGCTACCGATTGACGCGAATTCCCAGCGATAGTTTCTCTCAATTCCCGATTTTCCGCTAGGCGAAGAAGACCATTCGCGACAGCTTCTGCGCTGTCCTCAACTAGGAGGCCGTTTATTTCATCTTTTATAATTTGCATGTTTCCTCTGGTGCGGGTAGCAATGGTAGGGAGACCGCAGGACAAAAACTCCATTGTTTTAAGGACAGGCTGTTGATCAAACTGAGTTGAAATGGGGACATAGGCCAAGCCGATATCACCGACCTTTACAAAATGATGGATGTCTGGGAACGGCACCGGCCCGGTAAAACAGACATCCGTATTTACCCCCAGCTTTTTTGCCAGTCCACCAAGACTTGTTCGGCTGCTTCCATCCCCTGCCATCAGAAGAAAAAGCTCAGGGTGTTTTTGCCGGGCCTTTGCAAAGCCGTGCATAACGGTTTCTATTGACCTGCCGGGTTCAAGGGAGCCGGAATAAACGGCGACCATACGATTTTCTTCTATATTCAACTCTCTTCGTAGAGAAATGTTTTGTCCGGGAGTAAACCTTTCTGCATCAGCGCCTAGCGGCAATATATGAAATGGTCTGGTTTTGCCCAGGAGCTTTACACCGACATGTTTACTGATAACCGCACAACCATTGAAGGCGAGGCTTTCTATTGCCAAAAGCCGGTTCAGGAACCGATTCAGCAGAGGATGGCTGAATTTTACATTGCCGGTCCGAAAGTCAAGTACCCATCGCTGCCGGCCGCTTCTTTCGAGAAGAGGCAGCAGGGAGCAGCCCCTGAAAGCATAGACATGGATAATATCAAAATCGTGAGATTTAACCATCTTCAAGGCAAACTGGATAAAGCGTGTCAGCACCGGCAGCGAAAACCGGGGCCGCGGCTGCAGTTTAATCCGCTTAACCAGAACATCGTCGATGACTTCCCGGCCGGCCTCTGCTGGACGGCCCATAGCAATCACACTGACTGATATTCCGTTTTTTGCCAGACACCGGGTATATTCATAGGGTGAGGCATAAAACGGGTAATAATTGGGGATGACATGACAAACCTTCATCGCTGTTTCCAATCATTTACGAAACATTTTAAAAAATTTAATCTTTCTCTCTAAAAAACTTAAGATAAGTCCGGGGTTACTTAGAATAAGGCGAGACCAACTTTTAATTCTATACTTGTTTTGAATTTTTAGAATACGGTCTTTAAATTTTCTGTATATACGGTCCAGATCGTCATCCTTCACTTCGGAAAGGTTGTGGTTAAAAGGGTTGAAGTTTGTAAGTTTATAGTAATCATCAATCGTAAATACCATTCCCTTTTTTCTGGCATATGCTTCGTAATCCGTCTCTGGCAGTGGGGAAGCAATCGACACGGCTCCTTGGGACGGCTTAATCCTCGGGACAACATCATACGTGGCACGCATTTCCTCTATAGTCTCGCCGGGATTGCCCAGCATAAAAAACGCCATGGTCCTGAACTTATACTGATTTAAAAGGTCAAATGCGCTTATCGTGTCTGCAATTTTTATTTTTTTATTCATCACTGTTTCTAATATACGGTTGGTCCCGGCCTCGACACCCAGTGAAACATACGATATGTTCAAATCAGAGATAATCTCAAGGAGTTCCGGGTCAATAGTATCCACCCTGGCGCCAAAGGAAAATTCAAGATCCGACAGCCCGGAAGAATTCACCAGTTCGACAAATTTCCTTACCCTCTTTTTTGAATAAGTAAAAGTGTCATCCGTTATTCTAATATTCTTAAATCCCTGAGATTGAAGCTGGCGCAACTCCGCAATAACATTCTCCATGGACCGGAAGAAAACCTTTCCCCTGTTAATTCTGTGGGCAGAGCAGTAAGCGCATTTCCAAGCGCACCCTAAACTGGTGAAGATATGCTGACCAGGCGCATAACCAGCAACGTTCCCCAGAAACCTATCCGCGAAAGGGAGTGCATCAATGTCAATCCGACAGGCCTGGCCCTGGCCGGAATGACGCTGTCCGTTCTTTTTAAACCAGACACCCGGCAAGTCCATCAAGTTTTTATAACTTTTATTTTTTTCAATTAAAACGATCTGGTGCAGCGCCTCCAGAGCTTCACCCTCTATACAGTAATCAACACTTCCTAAAGCAGTGATGGTCTCTTCTGCCCTGAGAGTGATGTGTGGGCCGCCCAGAACTATTTTTATGTCATCATTGTTCTCCCTGATAAGATCACAAAGGATTTTCACACTGGTCATATTGACAGTGTAACACTGGATGGCTACAATATCCGGAGATTGCTCAAGTATATCCCGGCACATCTTCGCCCATATCGGCGAACCGTCGGTATGGACAGACTCCCAGTATTTCTGGCACGCCATGACTCGGGGATATTCACTCACCAGATAATTTTTAACAAGAGAAAGGCGGCTCCCGCCTTCAGAAGACGGCCGGTAAAGGTCCATGAACTCAAAGTCTAAAAAATCAACCTCAATATCTTCTACCTTATCCCTGAGATATGCAGCCAGTAGACCTATGGACAATGGATAACCTGGTGCTGTTCCCCAAAAACTCCGCATAGGGGTTCTGACAAACAGAACTTTCATGAAAATTCATTTCCTTTTTTTCTTATGATAACTAGCTGTATCATCGCTTTAACAAAGGTTAACTGGTTATCCGTTCATTTCAGATCCTGATATTCGTGAAAATCGAGTGCAACACTATCTTCAACTCTCCCCCTGTAGAAACCAAAAGACATCACCGTAATCGTTAGACTGGATACCCCCATGGATAATAATACCAGCCATATCGAATCACTTACCGGAAAGAGATAGCAACCCGCTAAAACAGACAATACGAAAACAGCCAGACCGATAAGATTCATCACCAGAAAGGCGCCTTGTTGTTTTATGGAATAAAGCGCAATCTTGCTGAGCGTACAAACAGAAAAAAGGCCGAACACAAGAAAAACACCAGGAAGATACCTGGCAGCCGCTATATATACCCGGCCAAAAGCCAGTCCGATTATTTTTTCTCCCACACCCCATGAGCCCAGTATCAAAACGCCATACCCCCCGATGAGCAGCAAAATGATCGTACTTATATATTTTCCGGACCGCTGTTGGTTACCTTCAGCATGCCATTTTATTAAATAGGGAAAAAGCGATCGGGCAATAACCATAAAGAGACTGTCCGCAACCCGGCCTAAAGAGAGTAAAACAACAAGCAGCCCGAGGATTTTTCCGCAATCACCGGGACTTGCTACAGCATTCACAATTACCGGCCCGGAATACCTGATGCACGAAAAAGCGACAAAGGCCGCGGATACAGGGAGCACTGTTTTCACAACCAGTTTGATTTTTTTCTTGTCCGCCATGACCTGCCGGGAAGGAGCTGAAAATCCTCTTTTTTTAAAAATCCTTTTTATAAAAATAAAGATGATAAACAATGATAAAGAGATGGAAAATAATTGGACTGATAAAGCGGCCCTGCTCCCCCCGGAAAAATATTCGATGAATATAACCATGCCAACCAGGAGAGAAGTCTGCTGAATTAGACGGACCAAGGCTTTAACTTTTAATTCCCGCAGGCCAGAAATAACACCACCACAAAGCCCGAAAAATCCCTGAACAACCACCAGTCCCACAAAAAATAGTACCAAAACCCCAGATGATTGAAAAAAACGCTCCGTGATAAAATCATTGAATAACAAGCATAAAAACAGAAATAATCCAACGATGGCAACCTCAACAGCCACCCCTGCCCGGACAAATTGTCCAACGGCTTCTCCGTTATTCTGGGCATCTGCGTCAGCCGTATAGGTCGTCATCGCCACAGCCAGACCGGCATCGAAAAAACCGGTAATCAGGGCCGCATTATAAATCACCAGGCCGTACACACCATACACTTCCGGCCCCATCGCCCGGCCGGCGACCACCTGTGCCAGAAAATGAACAACCATACCCAGGCCAAACCCGCCCAGCATATAGGCCGTACCTTTATTAAAATCCTGTGGCATCAGTTACCCATTCAGAACGTTTTTAAACGCATACATATTTCTGACTGCACTGTTTTTATTCTTTTTCCCCAAATAAACTTTAAATCCGCTCGATTCCAGGCTCTGTTTTATCTGGTGGTAAACCGGCTTTTCAGTTGTCTTATCAATAAAGGCGCATCTTATAATTAAATGTGGACTGAACTTGTTTATCGTGTTCTTCAGGCCTAAAAGTGCTTCCTTCTCAGCGCCGCTTATGGTCAGGAACACAGCGTCCAGTTTCTTTAAACCGAGTTGATGAACAATATTATCGATGGAATCCACTTCTATTATTTTTGTTTTATCAAAATCTGATTCTGAAATTGCCTCTGAATATATAGTTTTATCCTTAATCTGATTTCTGTGACTTATTCGGCTGATTTCAAATTCGATCTTCTCTTTTCTTCCCCAAACCCCCATATTAAAAACCTTGACATTGTCAATATATCTTCTTTCTATATCGAAGTTTAGTCTATCCACACATTCCTCGTCTGCTTCAGCCACATACATCATCCCTTGTTTCCCAATCGCATTGGTAACCTCATTTACAGTTTCAATCATAAAACAGCCACCGTAAAGCACATTGTCGCCTTTATTTAGATGTAAATAGGGTGAAAAAGCGCCAAAAAATTTAAAGATTAAACCACGCAGTCTGTTCCAGATATTATTTTTGGGCAATTGATGAATAGTGATGTAAAATATAAACTCCATCAGATTTTTCAGTATTCTTTTATTCATCTATTTTCAGAAGGTTTATGTAATTAACCTCAACAGGGTTCTACGTCACAATCCCCCATGGTTAGATACCAGGGTCGGTGATCCAATGTCGCGCCGTGCTCCCTAGAAAAAAAGGTAAACGTCGTATAAAGACGATTCAAATGGTTCCCTATCAGCGGCAGGCCGGGGTGAAAAAAACCATGTCCGGCAAGGATATCAATAAATCCGGGCACACTGGTCATACAGAACAACAACTGCGCACCAGTATCCATCATCCTGATGATGGCATATTCAAGTAAATCACCAAACACCTCGGTGTCATCAATATCAGCCAGAAAGTCGACAATAGCACCCACCCGGAATCTTCGTAAGGATAAAAACTCCCCTCTGGCCAAATTGCGAAGAATCATATATCCACACAATTCCCCGTGTTGGTGACATGTCAGTAGTTCATAGCGACCGCTGCGAAATCCAGCATAGCGCTTTTGCAGCGCCTCACGGTTTCTGACAACAACGGGTCCAAGGCTATCTTTCAGCCTGTTCCATAAACCATCGAACGATTCATCGAATACTTCCGGTCCAGTAATACGATTGCATTCGATACCAGTATTGCGGCGTTTTTTTAACAGACCGACCAGACTTCTGAAACCTGGTAACAAACTAAAAGGGCTTACACATCTGGGGAAAAACCACCGCTGCGCCCAGCCGGCTTTTTTAAATGTTGCCCAGGCTGCATTTGAATGCTGTAAAGTGGCGGCCACTTCTAAGTGATCCATCCAGTATGCGGTTATTCGAGATCCAACCCCCTTACGCTGATGCTGCGGTGAAATATGGAAATCGACCACCCATCCACCATCGTAGTATTTTCCGGCATTAAACAGAGAAAAGGGCATGGCGCTACATAAGCCTACTATCGACGAACCATCATCGGTTTCAGCCAACATTATGGGTGGGGGTTCATGGTGCCACCACCAGCGATCGGTCAGGCCTGACGGTCCAAGGTTAGGCATAACCTCGTCAACCAATTGCTCCAGCTTATACCGGTCGTCTTCCCTGTAAGGCCGTATACGATAAGCTTTACTGTCAGTTGTGGCTGATGCCGATATATTATTGTTATTAAACCGCATTATTTATTAAGAAAACCACTTTAATCTGGACTTGACCGACCGTAAAGTATTTTCCACAATCATATTGGTGTCGGATCGAAATGCTAGGCACTGCTTTGATATGGGTGAATAAGCGTCAGGAATAAACCGGCAAATCCGCATAGCAGCCTTGGAGCCAGGCCGGATGGGCAGGTAATTTTTTTTGGCGTCAAGCGTAATCCCGATTTGCAGGCCGTATTCTCTGCAAATATCAATAACACCCTGAGAATAGTTGCCGTTTGGGTAGGCGATGGCTTCCGGTTTGTTGCCGGCAATAGTACTTAAAGCCTCCTGGCAGCCGCTTACCTGATCGCGGATTCCTTTTTCATCATAGTTGGTCAGAATAGCATGATCTGCCGTATGATTACCAATAAACACGTGGGGGCTTTCAGAAGCAAACACCTTTAGTTCACCGGGTGTAAACGGCCGGTCAATTTCGCCGACAGGGGTTAATGATTCCGGCCCGAACGCGTTTAACAAATATTCGTTAATACCTTGGTGAGATAATGATTTTAGGGAAGCACTTTCCGCTTTAATGGACCGATCAGACCGCCCCTGTTTTTTTCTTCCGCGATATAAAACATCCGGCCAGAAAGCACGATTTTTCAAAATATGATTGCTGGAGATAAAGAACACAGCAGGTATGCTGAACTCATTCAACACCGGTAATACCCGTTGATTGTTCACATAGCCGTCATCAAATGTAAGTAAGACGTATTTCCCGCCAGAATTTAAACCCTGAAGGATGTCTTTGTGAGAGATAAAACGATAATCAGCATCTAACAGATTCTCAATGAGCTCCCGGAACAGAGCTATTGTTATGCATTGCTGAGGAGCAACATAACCTTTGGCAATTTCACTTTGGTCTTTAAAGAGGCTGTGAACTAAAAATACGATAAGGGCCTTACGCTCATTGCGAAGCAACCGCATATATCCTCTGGCAACAAGTGCATCTGTTTTCTTTACTCCTTTATACAAGCTGTTTTTCAACAAAAACATCACTCCTGACTTCTATGACAGGTTTTATCATTTGTAAATTTGCTTTACGATATGGAACTAAATAGAAAGCTCCGCATCCTGGGTTACAGTTAAAAAACCCATTAATTGTTTGAATTAATAGCAATTTTATTTAAAAACCCTATCTTTTTTTTGAGGTTAAGGCAATCAAAAAAGTATTCTGCCTTTTTTGCCTGTTTATCCTTTATTTCTCAAAAAAAAAGGCTTACAGAAAAATATCTGTAAGCCTTTTTATTGGATGTAAAGTGTAGGCTAATTACATGCGTCAATACATGCTTTATATGTAACCTGGCACCCGGCAATCTTGGCAGTATTGTCCGCGTAATCATTTTTGCATTTTTTAAGGGCGGTTTTGCATGCCTGTTCACAGGCCATTACCTTTGGGTCCTTGATAGAGAGACCACATCCAGCGGTAAACATCAAAACAATCAGTAACACAAGTAATCTTTTCATGAGTTTCCTCCTTTTAAAGGCTGTTAAAATTTGATCAGTGTGTAATAGGTTAAAATGTTTTAAAATACATGACTGGCACTTATTTTTATAAAATAAACTATCTCAAAAAGAGGACTTGGTGTCAAGAACGCTCTATATCTAAAAAAGTATAGAATGATGTTCGTTTAACATCATTTTTTCTGACAGCAGATTGATACTAGATGCTAGATACTGGATGCTGGATGTAAAGATCCTGGCACATAGGGCCAGGCTTTTTAAATCAGACTAAAAAATAGGGCTAAAGGCATAACGCTTGGGGTTGTTGAAACCTAAACGATGCTTTCTACTCTCCATTCTTATATTTCAAACATTCCTGCTAAAATGAAGCGGGATCTATGCTTTGCTATGACTAGCATCCAGCATCCAGGATCTAGGATCTAGCATCACATCTCTTTTCACCACAACCGTAGTAAATCCTTTGACATCAGTAATTATTAAGAAACCCTGTACTTATTTGACTCACATACAGATACCGTGATATCAAAGTAACCAAAAGCTCCAGCAGGATAATAACTCTATAAAAAAACACTTATGCCTTCAGAAAGTAACCTCAGTAAATTTCTTTTTCCAAAAATAACGCCCAGGTATATGGCAAGGGTTCTTGCTGTCGCCCTGCTGGCGTTTATTTTTTTTAAATTTGTATGTATTCCTTTTCGTGTAAAAGGTTACAGCATGGAACCCACATACAGAAACGGTGGTATCAATCTCTGCTTCAAGTTGAAATACCTCTTTTCGACCCCTAAAAGGGGCGATGTGGTCACCGTAAGACTTGCCGGTGAAAAAGTGATGCTCCTCAAAAGAATCGTAGCAACCGAGGGAGAAACCGTGGAATTTATAAACGGAAAACTTTTAATTAACGGTAAAAAACTTGATGAACCCTACATTAAACTTCCGTGTGAATGGAATCTTTCTCCCAGAAAAGTTGAAAAAAACAAGGTCTATGTGATTGGGGACAACAGGAGTGTTCCGATTGAGCGGCACAATTTTGGGCAGACATCAATAAAAAGAATTACGGGGGTACCCTTATGGTAGAAAATAAAAACATCATCATAGCTGTCATTGTGCTGGCAGCAGTAGCCATCCTCTATTTCTTGCTCCACAAAAGTGAGGAAGACAAGGTAAAGCTGCAGCTGGAACTTCTGGGGAAACATGTCTCCATGGAAACAGGTGAAAAACCAGTGACAGCTGTTACAAAAGCAAAAAACACACGGGACCTTTTTGCTGAAATATCCCGGCTGGAGATTCCGGCTTATTCCCTTGACGGCTCTTTTACACATGGTGATATTTCCTCTCTCCTTATTTCAAGCCGATCCTATTTTTCAAGATTTACCCTTGAATTTAAAGATATTAACGTTGAAATTACAGAGGAAGACAAGGCTGAAGCTGAAGTGACCGTGAGGCTGTCAGGGAAACTGACGTCAGGCGAACGCACAGATGAAACCCATGAACTCGAATGCAAGTTTAAAAAAATCGAAGGTGAATGGCTCTTCTCTGGGATTACAGCGGTAGCGGTTTTACAGAAATAATGATTAAAACAAGAAATTTAATTGCTTTTAGTTGGTTGAATTAGTTCCGCTGAATCCCCTTCAAAATTTTCTCTACCCATTTGACTTTTTCAAATTTTTTTTCTATACTAATTCATACCTATTTGCTATATTATGAGAAGGTAGGATATAAGCCAACGTTAATTAACCTTTTTTACAGGAGAATTATATAATGAAAACAATCGCTGTTATCGGAGCCAACTGCGCGGGAACCATGATATCCAACCATCTTCGTAAAATACTTTCAGATAAAGAATGGGACATTGTCTGTCTCGATAGAGATCCCACCCATCATTATCAGCCGGGTTATCTATATATACCTTTCAACCTGATTAACCGTAAAAAAGTGCTCCGCCCAAAACAGAAATATATTGATAAAGGCGTTAAATTTATCGTCGATGAAGTGGTTGACCTTGATGTGGAGAAACGGTCTGTGAAAACAGCCGGCAATGAAACGATTAATTATGATTTTCTTATCCTGGCCACAGGGTGCAGGATTGATCATGAAGTGGTTGAAGGATTGGACACCATATGGCGGAAAAAAGCCTTTGATTTTTATTCTCTTGAAGGTGCGGAAGCCCTTGCAGGCGCGTTAAAAGATTTTGACGGCGGAAGGCTGCTGATTAATATCGCTGAAGTCCCCTATAAATGCCCTGTTGCCCCAATGGAATTCGCTTATATGGCGGACGATTATCTAACACGCAGAGGTATAAGGAATAAAACAGATATCGTACTCTCAACACCCATGCCGAAACTCCTTAAAATGGACATAGTAGCTGACGCACTCGCAAAAACCTGCAAAGAAAAAAATATCGACGTCATAACCGAGTTTACAACCGAATCCGTTGAAGACAACAAGGTCATAGAGCTAGCCGGTGAAGAAAGAGAGATCCCCTTTGACTTCCTGGTGATTATACCACCGAATTTTGGTGACGCACTCATAGAGAAAACCGGCTTGGATAATGGCAACCTTGGTTATGTACCGACTAACCCGCATACACTTAAAGCCCGTTTCCTTGACAGGGTATATGTTATCGGCGACGGCTCTGATCTTCCGACGTCAAAGGCAGGATCTGTAGCCCACTTCAGCGTTCCCATCATTGCTGATAATCTCATGGCTGAAATTGAGGGCCGCGAACCCTTAAAATGTTTTGACGGCCATGCAAACTGCTTTATCGAAACAGGGAAAGGCAAGGCTTTTCTTATCGATTTCTGCTATTATTACGAAGCCCTCCCCGGTCTTTTTCCGCTTCAGGATTTTGGACCATTTTCACTGGTCAAGCAAACAAGAGTAAACCACTGGGGCAAACTGATGTTTAACTTTGTTTACTGGAACATCCTTCTAAAAGACCGCCACATGCCGTTTGTTTCAGACAAGTTTACTATTATGGGGAAAAATTTTAAGCTGTCGGGGGCGACAGTATAAACTGCCTGATTTTTTTTAACCGCCAAAGCCGGGTATTCTATCAATCTCTCCTAACAATTCTGTTCCTATTTGTATATGGTTTGCGCTTTCCTTTTCCAGTGTCAAATTGAGCTGATTTTTGTTTAACATAACAATTTTTCTTGTTTTTCAAATAGTTATCTTTGGTCCTATGAAAACCATTTGAATCATTCGCAAAAAAAAACATCTTCATTCTTGACTAAAAAAAATAAATCTGAGAATTAATAACTAAGCCCAAAAAAAATAAATTCGTATTTTTTAACTTCTTTCTGGAGGACTGTCAAATGCCGACACACCAGATTTTAATTACCTGCGTCATCTGTTATGTGTTAAGTATTGCTGGTATTGCAATCAGTTATCTGATGTTCAAGCGTTCTCTTATGCATAGACATATAATCAATAATATATATTTCACTATTATAACCTTTACTGCAGCAGGGTATCTATTTTCAGCCGAATTTACCATACTCCGTCTGTTAATCGGAATCACCTTTGTTGCCATTTGCGATGTTGGGCTGACAAACATGTTCCAAAAACAACTCGTTGTACCTGTCAACAATATCAATGAATGCCTGGAAGCACTTTCAACCGGAGATTTAACACAAAAAATGGATGAGAAGTTGAGCGATGAATTCGGTGACATTAATAGGAACATCAATAAAATGATATCAAACACATACATACTTATCGCGTCAATAAAAAAAAATGCCGCTGAAAATATCAAGATGGTTGAAAAACTATCCACTCTGTCTAGCCGGATGCTGGATAAAGCTGGCGGGACGTCCAAACAGACAGACAAAGTTACATCCGCAGCCATAGAAATGAGTACAAACATGAAATCCGCGTCGTCCGCCATGGACCAGGCTGCAGCCAACATGGAATCGGTTGCCGCATCTGTTGAGGAAACCACAACCACCATAAATGAGATCTCAAAGAATTCCGACAAAGCCCGAGAGGTCACTGATAATGCTGTTGAACGAGCGGAAAGCGCCACCACAAAAGTTAAACGCCTTGGCATAGAGGCGAATAATATCAACAAGGTAACAGAGACCATTACGGAGATATCCGAGCAAACCAACCTGTTGGCTTTAAACGCCACGATTGAGGCGGCACGCGCAGGGGATTCCGGTAAAGGGTTTGCGGTTGTGGCCGGTGAAATCAAGGAACTCGCGAGGCAGACATCCGAAGCCACACAGGAAATAAAGGGAATGGTGGAAGGTGTTCAGCATACAGCCGGAGATACTGTCACCGAGATCAACCTTATCACCAGCGTCATCAACGACTGCAATGACATTGTATCCTCAATTGCCTCAGCCGTGGAGGAGCAATCCCTTACCACTCGCGAAATCGCGAATAATGTCGGCCAGGCATCACGGGGGATTACACAAGTCAGTTCAAATGTTTCCCAGAGTCTCGGGGTTGCTGAAAAAATAGCCGATGACATTGCCAAGATTAACCAGAATGCCAAAGATATGTCTGAAAACAGTTCTCAAGTCAATCTCAGTGCTGTTGACCTTTCCTCGCTTGCCGAGGCTTTACAGGATAAGGCAAAAAGTTTTATAGTATAAGATCATTTTTTGATTTTAAAATTGTTTTTTTCGTGATTTCAGGTTATAGTTATTAGGTATTATATTTCTCAACTGACTGCTGTTCCACACAGTTATGATTTGAAATTTTCAGCCTCGAATTTTTTAAAATGTAAAGAATAAACTTGAACTTAGCTCTACTTATTATCTTTCTAACCTGCTCAATACGACATGAAAGGATCTGGCATAATGACAAAAAACATTTTTAGAACATGTTTATTCTCTATTTGTATTGTCCTGCTCTGCGCTGAAGCCTGGGCCCTGGTTCTGAGTGAAGATGGTGAAAGCCTTGATTTTCGAATCAATGTCCCCGGCGCCAGGGCAAACGCAATGGGAGGCGCTTTTATAGGTCTTGCTGACGACGCGACAGCAGCATACACAAATCCTGCGGGACTGACAATACTGACACAGCCTGAAATCTCATTTGAATATAAATGCGGTGAATATACATTACGCCGCT
>JANQFQ010000056.1 GCA_028277765.1 Desulfobacterales bacterium | reverse complement strand
ATGAATCCTCTTTTGCCTCAAGAAGACCGGATGGTTCATGATAATGCCAGATGGTGGCATCTGCTGATGAAGCCATGTCTGACGGCCATGTGGCGCTGTTCCAGGAATCTCCTGTCCGCCATGTATTCATCTGCTCCATGCGTCCGTAATCATCATAAATATATTCAACCGGATAAACAGCATCACCCCATACATTCTCTACCTGGCCCAGATCATTGTATTTATAGCGGGTTACTTTTTCTAAAGCATTTGTTTCAGCTACTTTCTCTCCTGTGACAGGATCATATGTATAAAAAAATTAAATACATCTTGACATATACGATATTTTAAGAAATATTGTATAAAATACAACAAAATACTATTTATTTTCGGAAACTAATATGATAATTGATCTTACAATTTCAAATTTCAAGTCAATTAAAGAACCTGTCACAATAAGTGCGTTGGCTACTAATGTTAAAGAGTATCCTGAAAACACGTTTGCTCCAAATAATGAAAAAGATATTCGTCTTTTAAAATCAATTGTGATTTATGGAGCAAATGCTTCCGGTAAAAGTAATATTTTAAATGCATTTGAAACACTTCAAAACTTTATATTGGGATCTACCGATTTAAAATTGAACGATGAAATTCCTTTTTATTTTCCGTTTAAACTGGACAAGGCTTGGTCTAACAGGCCTTCAATGTTTGAGATTGAATTTATTGGCACTGACTTAATTAGATATCGTTTTTCGATTAAATTTAATAAAAAAGAAGTACTAAAGGAAGCATTGTCTTTTTTCCCAAAAGGCCAGGAAGCAAATCTCTATTTCAGGGAAAAAGGAAAAAAAATTAAATTTGGTGACTATTTTTCAGGACCGGCAAGAACAATTGAAAAGCAGCTTTTAAAAAACAATCTATTTCTATCTAAAGCTGCAAACAGTAATAATAAGCTGTTAGAAAATATTTATTTATATTTTTTAGACAATATTGATTTACAACCGGTTTTTAAACCTCCTTTTCTAATGGACTTTACCACGCATGCATGTATAAATGAAAATTTAAAACATATTGACGAAAAATTAATAAGTTATTTTTTAAAGGTTGCTGATGTTGGCATTGAATATATGAATATCTCTATTATTAAGGAAAAGGATATGAACCTTCCTGACAATTTACCTGAAGAAATAAAAAAAGAGTTAATCAAGAATATTTCTCATCGGCCACAAATATATCATAAATTGTTTGAAGGGAAGGATGAAGCTGGAAATATTGCATTTGATATTGATGAAGAATCAGCAGGCACTAAAAAACTGTATGAGTTGGCCGGCAGGATTCTTAATTGTTTGAATCACGGCTATTCTTTCATCGTTGATGAACTGAGCAGTAGTCTTCATCCTTTAATGACCCAGGCGCTCATTAATCTTTTTCATCAATCGAATAAAAAAAATGCACAACTGATATTTGCAACTCATGATACAACATTTCTGACTCCTGAATTATTCAGACGGGACCAGGTTTGGTTTACCGAAAAAGATCAATATGGCGCAACCTCATTATATTCACTAAGTGATTTTGATTATAAAAAAGTACGTTCTGACATACCTTTTGACAAGTGGTATTTAAGTGGAAGATTTGGTGCATTGCCTGTTATCAGTGGATTCAATCAGAAGTGGTTATAAAATGCCCAAAAAAAGAGGAAAAGATAGAAGAAAACCAAAAGATAGGATTTTAATTCTTTGTGAAGGTAAGGAGACTGAGCCGAATTATTTTAAAGGATTAAAGAGGGACAAGCACCAGCGTAACAAACTAGCGGCATTAAGAATTGAAGTATATGATTCACGAAAAACTACTGGCAAAGAATTGGTTATCCAGGCAAAGGTTCTTAAAGAAACTGCCCAAAACGAAAGAAACCCATACGATGATGTATGGGTTGTTATTGATAAAGACGGTTATACAAAACATCCTCATGCTTTTGACCAGGCATATGCGAATAAGATTAATATCGCTTTTTCAAGTATCAGTTTCGAATATTGGTTTTTATTGCATTTTTCTGAAACAAGCAAACCTTTTCATAAAGCTGATCAATTAATTCGGCACTTAAAAAGCAATTATATGACAGGCTACCAAAAAAGCGATGATAATTATTTACGGTTAAAGGAAAAAACTGAAACAGCAATAACCCATGCCGTAAGAATTCGCAAAAACTATCAACACGAAATTGATAGCGGAAAAAAAATTTATGAATTCAATCCATATACAGACGTTGATATCCTAGTAAATAAACTTCTAAATTTATAACGCTTTGAAATATCTTAAAAACTGTAGCTGATAAAATCATCATACCTGAAATATTTTCAGTCAACAATATGTTTGCTAATTTAGTTTGGAGTTTTGAAATAAAGCAGTAAAGATGTTCCATTTACGATAAATTGCGGGGGAAAGGGACAAATGTATCGACTGGTAATTGGATTATTCATTGTTTTTTTCAAAACTATCAAAGCCGTCTTTCGATCAAAGGGTGATTTGATTCTTGAGAACCTTGCACTTCGTCAGCAACTTGCCACCTATAAAGTTAAAAAAAAAGACCAAAACTGATTGGTTTGGATCGTTCGTTTTGGGTTGCGCTGAAGTGTTATTTACCCCACTCACATCCCACATTCAGTTTTTTTCTACAGGATTAAAAAAGAGACCATAGTTTTTTAGTACGCCGTTAATTCGATAATTTAGAAAACCATATCTGAAAAAGAATTTGGGAAAATGATAAATAATTAAACAAGGTGAAAAAATAGCCAAGCTGTCATAATGCTTCTCCAAAAGACTATGTTAATTTAAAAAAACAGCAAAAAACGGCCAGAATCGTTCGATAGTTAATTTGGGAAAAATTATGATAGAAAAAAAGTAAATCACACGTACCCCGTATTGATTTATGGAACGACCAGGGCGGATATTGATTACAAAAAGAACAAGGCAAAGGAATTAAGAGATAATATCGAGGGATAAAACCTCAAAAATAATTGTCGTTAGACCTCAAAAATAATTGACGTTGATCATATGATCAATAAATTGGGAAAGATTATGATAGTATTTAAGCAAATCACACATACCGCCTTCGCCTTTTCGCAAAAGATTGTCCTGGAAAAAGTTTATTCAATCCCATATGGATGTGCTATGGGCATCAGACTTTTTTACCGAAGAGGTCTGGACCATGAGAGGGCTTGTTACTTATTATGTCCTGTTCTTCATTCATCTTGAAACACGAAAAGTTCATATCGCGGGGTGCACGCCTAATCCAAATTCAACATGGACAAAACAGATGGCAAGAAACTTTTCAATGATGATTGATGATATTCCTGAAAAATGCCGATATATCATCCATGACCGGCACAAAAGTTATATCCCTTTTGATTTCATCATAAAATGTGAAGATATAAAAATCGTAAAAACACCGCCTCAAGCACCTATGTGCAATGCTTTTGCGGAAAGGTTTGTGAGAGAAGCAAGGGAAACGCTGAACAATATCATCCCGCTTGGTGGTCACCATCTCCGTCTTATGCTGAAAAATATCGAAAACCATCATAACAAAGAAAGACCTCATCAGGGAATTGACAATCTGGTCCCGGTCGATTTTGATTATCCAACTGAACCGGCAAGTCCTGAAAAGGTCTGTTGCAAATCATCTCTCGGAGGTCTGCTCAATCATTACTACATTGGCAAAAAAGCTGCCTGATCACATCTAACCTTATTTTCAAGGAGCTATTTTTCACACGGGCAAATGCGCCCGAACTGTCATTTTTTTGCAAAAAATTAAAACCTCTTAAATTTTCTCTTGACCGTCATGCCCTATAGACCGAAAACGGATGAAAAATCATCTACAAATTTTGTCGTAACCCTCACCGTTGTTGTATCTCCGCTCAGATGAATAAATACACCCTACAAGGGGATTAGACAAAAAAATTGTTGAGATTGACTTTTTAATATTTATTTCCAGATCTTCTTCTTTGACGGTCATCACCGGCTGATACAGCCCTGATGCAGGAAGTTTCCATCACGTTATGTCCCAGCAATCTCTCCACCTCTTTTTTCAGTTGCGGACCAGCTTTGAGTGTCACGGTTTCCGGCACTTCAATAACGGTTTCAGATTTATCAGATACCCGGATATGGATATAAGCCCTACAAGATCCATTGTGACGTTTTAGGATATTATGCAGTTTTTCAAGTGTTTCCCTGTCTGTTTTTTCAGCAGCCAGATTAAAATGTATTTCAGCAGTCCATATCTCATCTGCCTGGTCCATAGGTATCACTGTATCTGCCAGTATCTTCAGAGACTTTTCTTCCTGCTGTAGTTTACCCTGGATAAAAACAGGCACATCATCCGTCAGTAGATTACTGACCGATGTGTAAATAGAAGGAAAAATTACAGCTTCAACGGTTCCGTTCAAATCTTCTATTTCGGCAAAGGCCATTAATTCGTCCCTCTTTGTCCTGATAACCTTTACCGTTCTGACCATTCCGCCTATACGGACCATAGTGCCGTCTTTAAATTCGTGCAGGGAAACAGCATCCGCGTTTGTGAATTTATTGATAACATCGGTGTATTGTTCCAATGGATGGCCGGAGATATAAAAACCGAGCGCCTCTTTCTCCATGGCAAGAAGATATTTTTCATCCCATTCTTCAAGTTGAATGATCGAAGGTGCATTTATGACGGCCCCACTCTCTTCATTATCAAAAAGTCCCATCTGTGGATCATTCTTTTCCCGTTGTGTCCTCTGGCCGTAATCAAGCGCCTCTTCAAGTGATGCCATCATGGCTGACCGTTTATCCCCTGTTGAGTCAAAGGCCCCGCATTTGATAAGACTTTCAACAACCCTCTTATTAATCTTCTGGAGATTTACACGCTCGCAGAATTCAAACAACGATTTATATTTCCCGTTTTCATTCCGCTCTTCAACAATCGCCTCGATAGCCCCTTCGCCAACATTCTTGACTGCGACCAAACCAAAAACGATATTTGTCCCAGATACAGTAAATTCCTTATCACCTTCATTAATATCAGGCTGCAGGACATTGATGTCATGACTGCGGCATTCTGAAATATATTTTACAACACCGTCAATTGATCGCATTTCACTGGTGAGCAGGGCTGCCATAAATTCTATCAGGAAGTGGGCTTTCAAGTAAGCGGTCTGGTACGCGATAAGAGCATAGGCCGCGCTGTGAGATTTATTAAATCCATACCCGCCGAATTTCTCCATCAGGTCAAATATCTGCTTTGCCTTATCAGCCGGTATACCATTCCGATCGGCACCCTTCATAAACAGATCCCGGTGCTTGACCATCATTTCCTGGATCTTCTTCCCCATTGCCTTCCGCAGACCATCAGCGTCTGACATGGAGTATCCTGCAAGAACACTGGCGATCTTCATTACCTGTTCCTGATAAACAATAACACCGTATGTCTCTCTTAAAATCGTCTCAAGCTGGGGCACCAGGTATTCAACTTTTTTTCTTCCGTGCTTCCTTTCCACAAAATCATCAACCATACCACTGTCAAGCGGACCTGGACGGTAAAGCGCGACAAGGGCTGTCACATCAGCGAAACTTTCTGGTTTCATCCTCACAAGCAGGTCTTTCATCCCTGAACTTTCAAGCTGAAAAACACCGGTGGTATCTCCTTCTGCGAGAAGTTCATATGTTTTTTTGTCATCAAAATCGATATTGACCAGGTCAGGGGGTTCCTTTGCCTGTCTTTTTATGAGGGCGATCGTATTGTCAATAACGGTAAGGTTACGGAGACCCAGAAAATCAAACTTAATTAGCCCGATTTGTTCTACATACTTCATGTCGAGCTGTGTGACGACTTCTCCCTTTTTCCCTTTTGTAAGGGCCATATAGTCAACAAGCTCTTTGTCACCGATAACGACACCGGCCGCGTGGGTTGATGCGTGCCGAGGAAGCCCCTCAAGTGTGCGACAGACGTCAAATAGGTCAGCTACTTGTGGATTGTTTTCAGCAAGTTCCTTTAAACGGGGTTCCTGAGAGAGCGCATCATCAAGGGAAATATTAAGCACATCAGGGACCATCTTTGCGATGGTATCCACTTCCTGCAGAGGAATATCAAGCGCCCGGCCCACATCACGGATGACAGCCCTGGTTTTGAGCTTACCAAACGTAATGATCTGCGCCACATAATCACTGCCGCCGTATTTATCGACCACATATTTAAATACCTTCTCCCTACCGTTAATACAGAAATCAACATCAATATCAGGCATACTCATCCGGCCGGGATTTAAAAACCTTTCAAAGATTAGCCCATGCTCAATCGGATCGAGGTCGGTAATTCCCATGGAATAAGCAACAATGCTGCCTGCTGCTGATCCTCGTCCCGGTCCAACCGGTATCCCGTTCTCTTTTGCGTACCTGATAAAATCAGCAACAATGAGAAAATAACCTGGAAAGCCCATATTTTTAATTTGGTCAATTTCATAATTGAGCCGTTCATCATATATGGCTATTTCAATATCAGAATTTTTCTCCTTTAATATCTTTAAGCGTTCCTGGTATCCGTCACGCACTTCCATCTCAAAAAGATCATCAACACTCTGGTTAGTGGGAGTTTCATATTTCGGGAAATGAAATTTGCCGAATTCAAATTCCACATCACACCTCTTCCCAATTTCAGCTGTATTTTCAAGTGCACCTGGAAAATCAGAAAAAGCCCTGCTCATCTCCTCTTTGGATTTAAAATAGAGTTCTTCGGTCCTGAACTTAAACCGCTTGGGATCATTAACATTTGTTGCTGTCTGGACGCATAAAAGAAGCTCATGCGCGTGGGCGTCACCCTTATTGAGGTAATGGCAGTCATTGGTGGCCACCATCGGTATTGAAAGCCGGCCGCTCATCTCCAGCAGCCTCCTGTTCACATCATCCTGCTCCTGGAGCCCGTTGTTCTGGACTTCAAGAAAAAAATTGTTCTCTCCAAAGATATCCTGGTAAAATCGGGCTGTTTCATCAGCTTTTTCCTGAAGGTTTTCCCGTATCAGCATCGGTATCTCCCCATGGAGACACGCGGATAGGCCGATAAGTCCTTTGCTGTTCTGCCTGAGCACCTCCTTGTCTATCCGGGGTTTGTAATAAAAACCTTCCAATTGAGCAATTGACGCAAGCTTGCACAGATTCTGATATCCTTCCATATTTACAGCCAGAAGGACAAGATGCGACAGCCGTCTGCTGTCAGCTTGTGTTTTATCATTTATCGTTCTGGGCGCCACATAACATTCACATCCGATAATCGGTTTAATCCCTGCTTTTACAGCCTTTTCATAAAACTCAAGTGTACCGTACATGGTACCATGATCGGTTATGGCCACAGCTTTCATATTGAATTCTTTAACACGGGCAAACAGGTCATCGAGCCTGATAGCGCCGTCCAGAAGGCTGTATTGAGAATGAATGTGAAGATGAGTGAATTCTGAAACTATATCTGACATCTAACCACCTGCTAGGGGTAGGAAAACAATTTAAAAATCCCCTGTTTGGGAGAAGGTCCCGATGAAATGAAACTTCTTACTATAATAAGTGCCTAAAGTTACAAGTGCCTAAAGTTGTGGAATTCTGTCATTTTTATTAAAAAACGCAGAGCGAAACGATACATACTAATTGTAAGAAAATCGTAGGTTGCGTTTTTCAACCCAACAAATACATACTGCTTTACCCTAAAGTAATGTTGGGTTTCGCCTCTTCAACATTAATATTTAAAAGACCTCAAAATCGTAGGTTGGGTTACGTTTTTCAACCCAACAAATACATACCGGCTCTACCCAACCTACTACTTTTTATAAAAACTGTCAGAGCGAAGCGATACCACAACTTTAGGCACTTTAGCGCATTTTAGGCACTTTAGGCACTTTATTTCAGAGCTAATCCAACCGATAATTCGGCGCCTCCTTCGTTATAATAACATCATGGACATGGCTCTCTCGCATACCTGCCGCGCTTACCTTGACAAACCTGGCTTTTTCTCTGAACTCCTCAATTGTACGACTACCCACGTATCCCATACCGGCTTTTAATCCGCCAACCAGCTGAAAAACATTATCAGCTATATGTCCCCTGTATGGAACACGTCCCACAATCCCTTCTGGAACGAGCTTCTTGTCATCTTCTTCTTCACCAAGGTAGTATCTGTCCATGCTCCCGGCCTTCATCGCTTCTACTGATCCCATGCCGCGATAGACTTTATAACTGCGCCCCTGGAAGAGTATGGTCTCACCCGGGCTTTCTTCGGTTCCTGCAAAGAGCCCGCCGATCATCACAGCATGGGCGCCTGCGCCGATGGCTTTTGTGATATCCCCTGAAAACTTAATGCCGCCGTCCGCGATAAGCGGCACACCCTTTTTATCTGAAATCGATTTGCAGTTCATAATGGCTGTGGCCTGGGGAACCCCCACACCTGCGACGATCCTGGTAGTGCATATGGAGCCGGGACCAATACCGATTTTAACACCATCGACCCCTGCCATGATAAGTTCTGACGCACCTTCTTCAGTGGCTACATTACCAGCGATAAGTTCAATCTCGCTAAAAGCGCTTTTCAATCTTTTAACAGAATCAACCACATTTTTCGAATGCCCGTGGGATGTATCAATCACGATAACATCAGCCCCAGCTTTTAGTAGCGCATCCGAGCGTTCTGCCATGTCGTTTCCGACACCCACGGCAGCTCCCACACGAAGTCGCCCCATCTGATCTTTACAGGCATTTGGATATTTCTTAAGCTTTTCAATATCCTTGATAGTGATCATGCCGACCAGAAGTCCCTTTTTATCCACAACAAGGAGCTTTTCTATCCGGTGTTCATGCAGCAGCACCTTAGATTCATCAAGTGATATCCCTTCAGGTACTGTTACAAGATTTTCAGTTGTCATGACTTCAGAAACTTTTTTCTCAAGATCTGTTTCAAACCGCAAGTCCCTGTTTGTTACAATCCCCACAAGCTGGTCGCCCTTTGTCACCGGCACACCGGAAATCCGGTACTCCTCCATCAGTTTAAGCACCTCACCTATCGGCAAGTCAGGGCCGACTGTAACCGGGTCGATGATCATGCCGCTTTCAGACTTTTTTACCTTTGTCACTTCCATAGCCTGTTTCTCGATGCTTGTGTTCCTATGAATAAAGCCTATTCCCCCGGCCCTTGCCATGCTTATGGCTGTCCGTGCCTCAGTAACCGTATCCATGGCAGCGCTTACAATAGGAATGTTCAATGTAAGATTCCGTGTTAGCCGGGTACTTACATCAACATCTTTAGGCAGTACTTCAGAAAAGTTGGGAAGAAGTAAAATATCATCAAATGAAAATGCTTCTTCAGGCGTATTTTTTTTCATTAAGTCTCTCCGCGAAAAATAACAGCTCAGGATAAAAAACAATAAATTTAATAAATTTTTTTGTAGCAAATGGATTCATTGTTATCAATCATTTATTTCAATCTAAAAGAAAAATATCGTTAACTTATTATAATAGATTGTCATTTCAGCCGTTTGAAAAAGCGTAATACTTACAAGGTCGATTTTAATTTATTTAATTAGCCTCATTTCCTGTTGATTCTTTAGAAAAAGTGTCATAATGACATTTCTTTTGATATTGTTTTCACCACTGGCATGGTTATCAAATCGACCATACAGGTAATCGGCATTAATAATAAGTGAAGATATTTGAACCATGCTTTTAAAGATAAATCCGTTTAATCCGCAGAAGCGTCTCATTGTTAAGGTATCAGAAGCGCTCCGATCCGGAAAAATTATCGCATACCCCACCGACACATTCTACGGAATAGGCTGCGACATATTAAATAAAAAAGCGATTGAAAAAGTATATCTATTAAAGAATCGCGACAAAAAAAAACCTTTTAGTTTTATCTGTTCTGATCTTAAAAATATCAGTCATTATGCCATTGTTTCAAACTATGCTTATAAAACAATGAAACGGATGCTGCCGGGCCCTTACACCTTTATCCTGGCCGGCACCAAACTGGTACCAAAAATTATGCTGACAAAGCGTAAAACCGCCGGCATACGCGTTCCTGACAACAAAATTTGCCATAACATCGTTGAATCTCTGGGAAATCCTATCATTTCCACAAGCGCTGCTGCTCCTGATGGAACTGTTTTTTATGATCCTTCTTTGATACACGATTATTTCGGCAAGAGAATCGATATCGTCATTGATGGGGGACCTGTAACCGGGAAACCGTCAAGCGTAATAAACATGATAGACGATACGCCTATAATAATACGGGAAGGGATCGGGGACGTCAGCATCTTCCGCTAACCAACATTTCTCTGGTTAGTTCTGGTCAGAAGGTCGGTATAGATAACCGGCAGAAACCATGGGATGTAAGATATCTTGAAGCAATTCAGTTAAAGAAGAGCCGGTTATATATCTGAAAAGGGAAGTCTCAGGAACCTTGGGATAAACAGTTTTTACTTCACCCTTGATACCTCCCAGACGGCCTGCCCATTCAACCGCATCCTCAAAATTTCCCAAGCGGTCAACCAAGCCAAGAGATTTTGCTTCTTCACCTGTAAAGATACGGCCGTCAGCGATTTTTCCCACTTCTTCAATATCCATTTTCCGCCCTTCAGCCACATCTCTTACAAACTGGTTGTGAATATTCTTAACAAAATTCTGAAGTATCTTTTTTTCTTTTTCACTCATATCCCGTACCGGGGATCCAATGTCTTTATATTCAGCACTTTTAATAACGACCGATGTTAATCCGATTTTTTCAAAAACCTTCTGAAAATCAGTATAACCCATTATCACCCCGATGCTTCCGGTGATTGTTCCCGGGTTGGCGATAATGCCGTCAGTACCTGCCGCTACATAATATCCCCCAGAAGCTGCAACAGACCCCAGAGATGAAATTATTTTCTTTTTTTCAGCTGTTTTTCTTATTTCACGGAAAATTTCCTGGGCAGGTCCGACGCCACCGCCGGGAGTATCAATTCTCAGGACGATCGCTTTGATGGATTCATCCTTACGGAAGTTTTTTAGAGCACTCAGAACCGTCTTTGATTCATCCATGACTCCTGTTATCTCAACAACACCGACCTTGTCACCGAATTCAAATTCAGAAGTACTTGTACTCAAAGATATAATTATCGCAAGGCATACAACCCCGCACGTAATGATGGTTGAAAAAAACAGCATGAAAAACAGATAAGGATGTCTTCGGGAAAACATTTTATAATCGCCTATGCTGCGGTCAGCTTTGATTTTGTCCGCGATATAATATAGATTTTTTCAAATCCCTTAAAGTTTTTCTAAAGTATACCCTAACGTTGCATAAAAATTTGGGCTTATTCTTCTTTCTCTTCCAGATCTGTCCCTTGGGTATCTGGCGGTGTATCATCACTGCTTTCCGGGTCTTCCGGAGAATCCAATGAAGATGTTTCCTCGGTCGTAGCCTCGGTTTTTATTTCATCTATACCCTCATCATCTGAAACATCGGTGCCTTCTTCTGGCGTTGATATTGCTTCTTTTGTTTCCTCGACCTCTCCTTTTTCCTCATCTGCTGCTTTTTCCTCAGCTGCTGCTTTTTCTTCAGCTGCTGCTTTTTCCTCAGCTGCATTGCCTGCATCTGCCGCGCCTATTCTCTCTTTAAAATCGAGTAACTGCTCTGCCATCTGTGTCGGGGGCACTGTCGTATTATTTACGTAACCATTAAGAAGGTCTTTATCATCATCAATTTCAAGACGTTTGACTGAAAGACCGATTCTCCGGTCATCTGTATTAATATTCATCACCTTAGCAGTAAGTTCATCGCCCACAGTATACTGGCCAACTGGTGTCTTAATCTTCTCTTTGCTTATTTCAGACACATGGACAAGACCTTCAATCCCTTCTTCAAGCTCTACAAATATGCCAAAGTCAGTCACATTTGTAATGACGCCAGAAATCTCTTTACCGACCTCATAACGCTGGGCTACTGTTTCCCACGGATCCGGTTCCAGTTGCTTAATGCCAAGGGAAAATCTTTTATTCTCCTTGTTGATATCAAGAACAATGGCCTGAATGACATTGCCTTTTTTATAAATTTCTGACGGATGTTTTATCCGCTTGATCCAGGAGATGTCTGAAATATGTACAAGGCCGTCTATGTCATCATCAATCCCGATAAAAAGCCCGAAATCGGTTATATTTTTTATCGTACCCTCAATCGTTGTCCCTACTGGATACTTCTCACCTATGACAGCCCATGGGTTTGGCACGACCTGCTTCATCCCTAGGGAAATACGCCTGTTCTCCGGTTTGATATCAAGAACAACTGCTTCTATTGTTTCACCAACGGAAACAACCTTGGACGGATGCCGGATTTTACGCGTCCATGACATTTCTGAAACATGAATCAGACCCTCAACTCCCTGTTCCAATTCAACAAAAGCACCGTAATCAGTCAGGCTGACGACCGTGCCAGACACCTTTGTATTGATGGCGTATTTTTCAGTAGCAATAGACCACGGATCCGGTGTCAGCTGCTTTTTGCCGAGAGATACCCTCTCTTTTTCAGGATCAAACGAGAGAATCTTAATCTCTGTTTCATCACCGATAGTAAAAAATTCAGAAGGATGTTTTACTCTTCCCCACGAAATATCTGTAATATGAAGGAGACCATCAACCCCACCAAGATCTATAAATACACCATACTCAGTGATATTTTTAACAATTCCCTTCATGACTTTACCTTCTTCAATATCAGAAAGTGTCGCGGATCTTTGGGCCACGGCTTCCTGTTCCAGGATCACCCGCCTTGATAGAACAATATTGCTTCTTTTTCTATTATATTTAAGGATTTTGAAAGTAAAGGTCTGCCCAACCATTTCATCAAGGTTGCGAATGGGACGAAGATCAGCTTGTGACCCTGGCAGAAACCCCTGCAGGCCGATATCAACCGAAAATCCGCCCTTTACACGGCTGGTGATAACGCCTTCAATGGTTTTATCTGCTTCATAAGCCGACTTAATATCTTCCCATACTTTGACTTTTTCAGCCTTTTCCCTGGAAAGTCCAAGGCTTTCCTCTTCCTCATCCCAGGATTCCACCATTACTTCAACTTTGTCACCGGTACTGACAGTAACATTCCCTTCTTCATCCTTGAATTCGCGAATAGAAATCCTTCCTTCGGATTTATACCCCACATCAACAAGAACATACTCTTTGTCAACAGAAATCACACTGCCGGAAACAACTTGACCTTCGGTGAATTTGTCAAATCCCCCATACATCTCCATTAATTCATCCATGCTTTTGTTTTCAAGCTCACTGGAAGAATCATCATCGGGTAGAGAATTTGCCATCTCCTTTACATCATCGTCTTTAAACTGTTTTTCTGAATCACTGTTTACCATATTGTCCATTAATACTAATTCCCCTTTTCCTGTTTTTTTTTGTACTAATTTAGAATAAGTACAAACAAAATTTGATATCATGCTGTTAAAGGAAAAATCAACAACAATTTATATAAAAAGTAAAAATTCAGGTTCATAAGGCCTGATTATCCTGAACCGGCCGAAAGGCTTTATGTATTTCTGGAAGGGGATATGGTACTAGATGCTAGATTTAGGACGCTTTTAGCTTTTTAACAATATAATCAAATAGATGGTCAACTACTCCCTCAATAGTAAGATCCGTTGTATCGACAACAACTGCATTCGGCGCAGGCTTAAGCGGTGCAATATTCCGGGATCTGTCATTTTCATCACGCCTTTTCATCTCTTCTTTAACTTCGTCAAGTGACTGAACAGAGCCGTTTCCCAGCTCCACAAACCGCCTTAAAGCCCTTGTTTTTAGTGACGCATCCAGAAAGAACTTCATTTCCGCTTCAGGAAACACAACCGTGCCCATGTCCCTCCCTTCAAAAACAACCCCTTTTTGTTGTCCCATGTTTCTTTGGACATCCAGAAGATACTTCCGTACAGCAGGCCGCGCGGAGACAGCAGAGGCCATCATGGTTATTTCAGGTGTCCGTATAATATCGGTTATATCATTATCGCCTGACAGCAGCCTCAAGCTGCTTTCTTTTAAAACAAGCTTAATGTCGATTTCATTACAAAGTTTTTCAAGGCCTACGTCATCATTATCGGCAACTCCCTTTTTTAAAGCTTCAAAAGCAATACCCCGGTACAAAGCGCCGGTATCCACATATCGGTATCCTATGCGGTCTGCCAGTAGCTTACTGATAGTTGTTTTTCCTGCTCCAGCCGGTCCATCTATTGTAATAACTATTTTTTTCATTAGTAATTTTATCCCTCTTGATGTTCTTCTCTCAGAAGATCGTTAACTGTTTTAACAGGGTTAAAAGTAATCAAGGGTACATCAACAAAAACCGTATTCCAAAATGCCATAGCACCGTTCCACAAACCCGGAAGTTCCAGTGCTTTCAAATCCCTGCCTGCTTGTGATTTTTTGGCGATAAAACAGGTATTATGATCGACAAAACCTGTAAGATCAAACTGTTCTCCATTATAATCACACAGACCGCATACAATATCAACCGGGTTAAAATGAGTGGCGCTTTCAACACATCGTTTCTGGTCGGGTGATTCCATATTAATCTGGGATGTTTCAACGATCTGTGGTGAAAGGGTGCCTCCAGGATTTTTTACCCAGAATGGTCCGCCACCGGTTTCACCTTCGTTTCTCACCATACCACAAACACGAATGGGCCTGTTGAATTTGACAAACAGAAAATTCACTTTCTCTTTTAACGACATTTTGTGAAAATTCTTGGGCAGATCAATAAACAGCCTTTTATCCGCAAATACCGCCATCTGCCGCACACGTTTTTCATCAACTTTGCCTGTCGAAAGGTCCCTGATGTACTCAAAAACCTTATGCTGAAGATCAACAAGAAGACCGCCGATGATAGCCTTATACCTGTATGTCTCCCCTTTGAGCCTGTCTGGAACAACATTGTCTATGTTCTTTATAAAAACGATATCTCCATTAATATTGTTCAAATTCTCAATAAGAGCGCCATGCCCGCCGGGCCTGAAAAGAATATCGTTATTCTCAGTACGAAACACCCTGTTCTCAAGATCAACGGCAATGGTGTCAGTTGTTTTATCTTGAATAGAAAAACCGACCTTAATATCAATACCTTCTTTTCTATAGATGTCACACGCACTCTCAACATGAGTCTTGATAGCCTCCAGGTGTTCTGGTGATACAGTAAAATGAAGTCTTACTTTTTTATCTCTGTCCTGGACATAATTAATCGCTTCAACAATATGTTCTTCAATCGGAGTCCGCGCACCCGACTGATACTGATGAAAATTTATCAATCCTTTGGGAAGTGCAGCATAATTCAGGCCATTATCGAACAGCGTATAATCGATAATATCCCTGAACTGACCGTTTTTTATTAAGGTTTTAATATCTAGGCCATTTGCTGAAATGATGTTTCTAAGTTCATTATAAAAGGCATATTTTTCTATTGAGCTGATAAATGTATTCCCAAATTCAAGAACAGGTTCACTTGCAGCCTGTTCGCCCATAAGTAAGTCAGTATCAATCTGATCATAATCGCTGCTCAGGGAGAGTAATGATTTAAACATTCTCGTGGCTGCCCCTGACGCGGGAACAAATTTTAAGCCCCTGCCTGACTGGATCGCATCGGTGTATATCTCTATAAGCCTGGTCGTCTCTTCATCGCTAATAACTTCTATACCGTCCCCAGCAGTACAAGGACGGTCCAGATTTATAAACGTGACTCCTCTTTCAAAAATCTCCAACTGTGAAACAATATCTTCAACCAGCATACCCCTGTCGACGATTTCATCTTTTTTAATTCCCGCCTTTTCAAGTACTTTTTCCATATTTAATATCTCCGTACGTGAATATTACGGCACCGTGACATATGTTTACGTATCTGCCTGCATCATCAGACTCTCACTGAATTTTGTTACAAAAAAATCAATATCCTTCCGCCAGTCAGGCATACAGTTTATTCCTTTCTTTTTAAGCCTCTGATTTTCAAGTATTGAATTTCTTGGCCGCACAGCTCTTGTCGGGTATTCTTCAGTAGTACACGGTACAACAGGATGCTCAATTTTCATTTTCCTTAGAAAATATGTGGCAAATTCATACCATGAGCAGTATCCCTCATCTGTGGCGTGATAAATCCCTTTTCCCCCGTGTTGAACCAATTTTTCAACCTGCAGGGCTAGGCTGCGGGACCATGTTGGGGATCCGAACTGATCATTGACAACCTTGATCTCTTTCCCGGAATCCTTTAAAGCGAGTTTCAATATGGTTTTTAAAAAATTTGCCCCATTAAAGCCATATAACCACGCTGTCCGTAGAATAATATACCGGTCTGTTTTGCTGATAATACTTTGTTCACCTTCAAGTTTTGTTCTGCCGTAATATGAAAGCGGATTCACTTTATCGCTTTCAAGGTACGGTTCTGGTACGTTTTTTTCACCATCAAAAACATAATCAGTAGAGATATGAATCAGTACACCCCCGTTTTTTTCAACATGAAAAGCAAGATTGCCAGGTCCGTCAGCATTGACTTTCCATGCCAGCTCCTGTTCTGTCTCACAGGCGTCAACAGCGGTAAATGCGGCGCAGTTTAAAATAATGTCAGGTTTGAAACTGCTAATCGTATCAGCTGCCTGGTCAGCATCAGTAATGTCAAATTCAGGCAGATCAACACCCATGACCTCATTTTCAGCTTTTAATACACTGACACAATCACTCCCTAGCTGGCCGTTACATCCACAAACAAGTATTCTCATTTTGTTTTCTGTTCCCGAAAAAAGTGTACATTAAATCTAGTCATTATACCCTTCCGGAAAAGATGAGTGCCATTTCCACGCTGTGCCGATAATCTCCTCAAGCGAATCAAATTCCGGTTTCCAGTTAAAAGCATCAATTATTTTTCCAGAACCAGCCACCAGGACGGCTGGATCCCCGGACCGCCTCTCCCCGTAAGTTACCGGGACCTTTCTGCCTGTCACATTTTCTGCAGCCTTGATCACTTCAAGGACCGAAAAACCTTTACCGTTTCCAAGGTTAAAACAATCACTCACCCCGCCGCTGATCAGGTATTTTAAGGCAAGCATATGCGCTTGAGCAAGGTCAAGGATATGGATATAATCCCTCACACAGGTGCCGTCCGTTGTATTATAATCTGTGCCAAATACAGTCAAAGATTTTTTCTCTTTACCAGTATCAAGAAGTGACTTGAGAATCAGTGGGATTAAATGTGTTTCATTTCTATGGTCCTCACCCATTGTGCCGGCTGGATGTCCGCCTGCTGCATTAAAATACCGCAAAGACACATAACGCAATCCTGATGCAGCTGACAGATCTTCAAGAATCCGCTCAATCATGTTTTTAGAATGGCCATAGGGATTGATCGGATTTTTAGGATGGGATTCCGTTATCGGGACCTCCACGGGATTACCGAAAATAGCGGCAGTTGACGAAAAAATAAATTTTTCAACACCAGCATCCGCCATTGCTGATAGGAGATGAAGGGTATTTGCTACATTATTCCTGTAATAGAGTAACGGTGCCTGAATTGATTCTCCAACCAGGGAAAACGCTGAAAAATGCATAACCACTTCAATTGCGTGTGTTTTAAACAGGTCTTTAAGCAGATTCGGATCAGATATATTGCCGTTAATAAATGTGACGACCTTATCAACAGACGCCCTGTGACCAGTTGAAAGGTTGTCAAGGACAACCGGTTCATACCCCTGCTCCTGAAGAACACGGGTCATAAAACTACCGATATATCCAGCCCCGCCGACAACAAGAATTTTCATCTATTCTTCACCTTTTTTGTTTAGTGTCTGACATGATAAGTGTCTAATACTATGAGTGCCTAAAGTACATTGTAGGGTGGGCTGTGCCCACCATTTTCGATCACGATCACGATTTTTTTGAAAGCTGATCACTTATTATGAATGTATGCTTGTCTTATAATCCCCCCTAACCCCCCTTTGAAAAAGGGGGGACCTTTACAATGATAAAATCCATCTTGCCCCTCGATCCCCCTTTGAAAAAGGGGGAAGATTTTTGCTCCCCTCTTTAGCAAAGAGGGGCTGGGGGAGATTGGATAACTGATCACTTATTCAAACCCAACCACGACCATTCTAGATACTTGTCAAAGATCCCGCTTCTCTTTAGCGGGGATACTAGAAACTAGATACTGGAAACTGAATACTGATCACTGCCTTTAGCGCTGACCAAGTTCTAGAAACTAGAAACTGGAGACCAGATACTGGAAGCTGATTACTGAATACTGATCACTACCTTTAGCGCTGACCACGACCACGGTTTTTAAAACTGACAAAGCGAAGCGATACCACAACTTTAGGCACTTTAGCGCACTTTAGGCACTTTTTTATACAAGGCACTTATAACTTATTACTTCTAATATTGCTACACTTTTTTTAAAGCCCTTGCCAAAAGCGTCACCGGGTGGACGGTTTCAAAGGGCGTATTCATCTCTATCTGCCATCTGCATGTTTCGCAGTCTGTAATAACGATGTCAGGCTTGATTTTGTTGATGGCCAGAAACAGTTCTCGTCCGATCTCCTGGGATATCTGGTAATACTCTTTCTTAAATCCATAGGTTCCGGAAATACCACAGCATTCAGAGTGAAGGTTCTTCAGGTTCAAACCTGGAATTCTCCTCAGCGCTTCGATTGTATCGATAACACCGCCAAGACGTTCCAGATGGCACGGTGAATGATAAACTGCGGTAATATTCATCGCCTCCAAAACCGGTATATCATCCTGCTCAAAAAGTCTGTTGATATAACTCATAATATAATCAAGCCGGCCTGAAATTGATGTATTGTCAATCCCGAGAACGCCAGGGTATTCATGTTTTAAGGCAAACATGCATGTGGAAGATGTAGAGAGAATTCTCATGCCGTTATTATCTGCGGCACTTTTCAATGAATCAATATTAAACTTTGCGTTAACTTTCGCTTTTTCAAGATATCCGTTCGCGATAAGCGGCACTCCGCAGCACTTTTCATCTGTAATGATAACACCTCTGTTCATGGCATTAAGGAGTTTAATTACGTCCCTTCCAAGAGCTTGGTCGTTGTAGTTAACATAGCAACCGTGAAAATAGACCGCTTTTTCCTTAAAGCGGTGCTGACGGGCTTTGACCGTGCCATACCATTGCCTGAATGAACGCTTATTGTAATCAGGAAGTTCTCGCTTCGCTGTAAGACCAATAAACAATTCCAGAACTTTTTTTATCAGCCTGTTTTTTAATAAACAGTTTGTCAGAGAGCTGAAACAGGTGGTCATTCCACCGACCATATCGGTCCGGCTCATCACAAAATCCCTTATCCTGAAACTATTTTCCAGATAACTGCATCGTGCTGCCTGAATGATATCCGCGATGTTAACATCAGACGGACACGCGACTTCGCACCGCTTACAGTTACTGCAATAGATAAGGGATTTATCCAGAAGTTCTGGATTCTTTTTTCTAAGTCTTTCAGTATCTGGCCCTGCCAGTTTCGGGCCAGGAAAACGGCCAGTTACGCGTGACACAGGGCAGTATGCCGTACATACGGTGCATTTAATGCAGTGGTCAAAGCTGATATTCTCAAGATTAATCATTCGTTCCCTTTCCGAATGTCATCACATCTTTTCTTTGCCTGCAGGGCCGCATAGTATCCTGTGCCGGCGGCAACACCTCCTCCGCTCCCTTCTGAAATCGGGTTATAACCGGCGAGTACGGCTCCTGCGCAAAAAAGATTTTTTACTAAAGGGCCGTTCTGTACATTCGGATTTAGGTTCTCATCGGTCCGCACACCAAAGCTTAAAAAGGGATGGGCTGGTTTCTGGAAAAACAGCTGAGAGCGCCATTCTTCCCTTTGTTTAGGATAGTCTACCAGCAACCCGAATATAGGCTCCTTGATGTTACCTATTTCAGCCACCATACCACCTGAAAAAAAACTGCCGCTTGCGAGCACAACATTTCGTGCTGTCATCCCTTCCTGTTGGTGGTGTTTCGTGTAGACACGCGTTACTTGATCATTTACGATGGTTCCGCCAATGATCCTGTCACCGGTTATAAGCACACCGCCAAGCCCTGAAAACCTTGATTTAAGCGCCCGGTCAATCCTCATACCGGGTATAGAAGGAGGGAGTGTTGGTATTTCATAAACGATCTTCTCTGTCAGGTCTACCAGTTGTTCATATACTGTTTTATGATTTTCAAGGCCTGCGACTGCTGGAACACCTATAAATTCAGAATCTCCAGCAGCTCTTTTTAGTCTTTCAGCTATTTCATGGAGGTTCTCATCTTTATCGAATATCCTGGAGATATCTATTGATCTCAACTCAATCGCTTCCTTTACTGCTCCTTGGAGGTCCTGCAGATCGATTGAATTCGAGGTAATCGTACAGTCGGTAAAAAGTCGGTGTTTTTTTAAATTAACTGCCGCGATATCTGAATTAAAATCCCTATAACCTTTAAAGTTGATAATAGAAATGGTTGTGTTTTTCTTAAACGCCTGATTAATATTCTCATTAAAAACACTCTTCTGGGATAAAAAGGTCGGCTTCAGCGTTCCCACCGGTGTTACGTGAAAATGGTTATTGTTTCCATTGGAGCAGAGTTCAAGCTCCTGCTCCGACAGTTCTTCTCTTAAAAAGTTTAACGCCTCCATGACAATGTCGGGACCGCATTTAGCATAGGGATGATCCGGCTTGTTGACGGCAAAGGAGTTAAGTACATCTGCTGGCGTATGAACAATTGTATTGTCAGGATAATAACCCAGAAGATCAATTGAACCTGATGAAAAATGGAGAGCGCTCATACCAGCGGTAATAACCGCGCAGCTCATACCTTCTTTAGCGCATTTTATCCCGCACGTCAGGCCGGATATGCCGCCTCCTATAATGATACAGTCATATTTCATTCAATACTCCTCTTCTACCACAACCCCTTCTCCTCTCCCTTTTGTCTCTTTCACGAGATTGCCCAGCCCGAACAGTCCCTGGTATATCCAGTATGAAAATTCTGCTTCACGCAGGGTATCCCCCCATAGCACAGGTCGTATACCCTTCCACCGCTCCTCCATAAAATCAATCAGCATTTTAGCCGCGTTTTCATAATCCGCAGCACCTGTCTCAAAAAAAATACCGGCAGCCCTGTAAGCACACAGGGTACCCTGGCAGGGCCCCATGCCTAGTCTGGTCCTCCGGCGGAGATCAACCAAGTCCTTTACCTGTAAATTTTCAATGGCGTATTCTATTTCACCGGATGTAACCATTTCACATTCACAGGAAAGGGAGTAGTTTTTTCTATCCCCTTTTAATATACGATACGCCCGTTCACCATGACGGAATCGGGTTGAACCGACCACTGTTTCCGGAATGCTTTTATATGTCTGTTTATCTGACAACGTCTCTCTTTCAGAACCAGGAAGCGGAATGATATGGGTTTCACACTTGCGGTTTATTCCCAGTTTCTCACATACAAGATCCGTTGTCTTTTCAGCCATAAGCCGGTATGTCATCAATTTCCCACCCGTTATAGTAGCAAAGCCTTTTAATCCATCACGTTCTTCATGGTCTGTTAGAACTATTCCCCGGGAAATATCCCTGCCCCGCGTATCACCCGTATCTGCCACAAGCGGACGAACACCGCCAAAAACACGAAGCACACGGGTTTTTGAAATATTCGGTATCAAGGCCTCCCCGCCATTAAGCAGAACATCAATGTCATCATCATCTGTGGTTACCTCATCTATCTTTTCTAAAGGTATCATTTTTGATGTTGTACCGATTAGGGATACAGTATCTCCGGGAACGATGATGTCCCCGTCAGCAGGAACCCGGCACCTGTTCACAACAACATTATTTACCCGGTAGTCAATGATAACCATTGAACCCTTGGAGGGATGCATGGGGAACTGTATCCCCGCTTTATTGCATATCCGCTGTCCCCAGATACCTGCCGCGTTTACAACAAACTCGCCATAGATCTCAATATCTTCCTGGCCAAGCCTGTCAAAACAGCGAATCCCTTTTACTATTCCCTGATCCATGATCATGGAGACAACTTCTGTGTGCGTTAGTACTACCGCTCCATGTTCCATAGAATCAAGTGTGTTGGCAGAAGCAAGCCGGAAAGGATCAATCGTAGCATCAGGCACCTTTAATACCCTCTTCACTTCAGCATTAAGATTCGGTTCTATTTCCATCGCACGGTTCAGGGGAATCTCGTTGCAGTCTATTCCGGCATCCCGGCATCCTGTAACAAGCTTTTCAAAATACGTATTATCATCATTGGGAAGCTCTACAAACAAACCGCCGGTATTCTCCACACAGTGACGCGCGATCTTCTTCAGGATCATGTTTTCAGCAATACATTCCTTTGCTGATATAATGTCTTTTACCGCATAACGGGCACCAGAATGAAGAAGGCCGTGATTTCTTCCAGTGGTTCCAGATGCCAGGTCATCCTTTTCCACCAGCACACACCTGATTCCGCGTAATGACAGGTCACGCAGGATACCGGTCCCAGTTGCCCCGCCTCCGATCACAATTACTCTGGTTTCAAACTTTTTCATACGATTTTTCATTGATTAAATTAATACCGACATTATAATGTACATAATATTTAACTTAAATAATAGCAAGTTATTACACGGCCATCTCCTGATGAAAAATATTGTTTACATCGCCCACCGCGGCGCCAGCGGCCATGAGCCAGAAAACACACTGAGATCTGTGGCAAAAGCCATTCAAATGGGCGCAACATGGATCGAAGTCGATGTGTTTCTGGTTGAAGACCAGCTGATGGTGATCCATGATAAAACACTGGATCGTACCACCAGTGGTAAGGGCCCGATTTCGGTTCAGACAATTGAATACCTCCGCACACTTGACGCTGGCAAAGGTGAAAAGATACCGTTTCTGTCTGAAATACTCGATGTCCTAGAACCTGATACAAGAATCATCATTGAATTAAAAGGACCCCACACTGCCGCACCAACCGTCTCCCTTATCACCAGATATGTGGACGTAAACAATTTCACTTATGACCGGTTTCTATGCTCTTCCTTTGACATTGACGAACTCATGACTGTTAGAAAACTAAACCCTGACATTAACATTTCCCCTGTTTTTCGTGAATTACCATCTGATTATAAAGATGTAGCCCGCCAGTTGAACGCAGCTTCTATACACGTGAAACATAAAATCGTTAACAAACAGATTGTTGACGACATTCACAAAAACGGATTGAAAATTTTTATTTATACTGTGAATACAAAAGAGGATATCTATCAGATGAAAGAACTTGGTGTGGATGGCGTTTTTACGAACTTTCCCGAGTTGATGAGGTGATCTTAAGTGCCTAAAAGTGCCTATGTTAGGAACAACAGATGAATACAAATCACACCAGTAAATCCCCTACCTCCCCCTTGACTCTAGTCATCGACCAGGGGACTCATGCCACTCGGGCCGTTGCTGTGGATCGTACAGGCATTATAAAACACTCAGCGTTTTCCAGCATATCGCTTAAATCCATCGGTCATGGCATCATCGAACAGGATCCTGATGAAATCATTAATTCTGTTCATACTGCTGTTGATGAAATCCTTTCAGATAAAACCATACAGCGTATAGGCATATCTTGTGCTGGTATCGCTACCCAGCGGTCGAGTGTGGCTGCCTGGGATATTGAGACTGGGAAACCGCTTGCACCGGTCATCAGCTGGCAAGACTTCCGCAATGCAGACATGGTAAACCAGCTTAAGGATAAGTCCATCAATATTAAGCGAACCACCGGTCTTATGCTGTCTCCACATTATGGCGCTACCAAGTTCAGATGGTATCTTGATAATGTGCCTGACGTGCAAAAGGCTGAAAAAGAGAAACGCCTTGCCATGGGACCTTTGGTCAGTTTTATTCTCTTTCACATTCTTAAGGGAAAGCCTTTTCAGACTGATCACGCCAACGCCCTCCGTACTCAACTTCTTAATATTGATTCTCTCAAATGGGATCCACTACTCCTGAACCTTTTCAATATCCCGTTACATACTCTCCCTGACTGTAAGCCGGTTGTTCATTCTTTTGGTCGGCTGAATGCGGCGGACATCCCTGTTACGGCTGTTAATGGTGATCAGAATGCCGCTGTATATAGTATGGGAAGGCCAAAACATAACAGGGCCATCATCAATATCGGGACAGGCGCGTTTATCCTTCTCCCTACCGGCAATAAGCGAGTGCCTGATTCAGTCCTGCTAAGCGGCCTGACCAGCAGCGGCCTCAAAAAGAATGAATACGCCATTGAAGGCACGGTGAATGGTGCTGGCGCTGCCCTGGAATGGGCTGCTGAAAACTGGTCTGTAAAAAATATAAAGGACCGGCTACCGGACTGGATGCGGACACACAAAGATGTACCGGTATTTATCAATACCATCGGCGGTCTTGGCTCACCTTGGTGGAAACCCGGGCCAAAAGCGACCATTATCGGAGACGGAAATATGGAGCAGCGGATTGTGGCGGTTGCGGAAAGTATCCTTTTTATGATTTATGCTAACCTTCAGAGAATAACCGATACCGGCCTTCCCGTAAAAGACATCTTTGTCACGGGTGGGCTCTCTCGAAATGATCAACTGTGCTGCCGTCTTGCAGACTTAACCCAATTGCCTGTGATCCGGCCTGCAGAAACAGAAGCCACGGCAAGAGGAATTGCCTGGCTAGCTTCCGGCTGTCCTGAAGACTGGAAGAAACCAGGGCCGGAAAAGACGTTTCACCCACAACCGAATCCATCCTTAGCGGACCGGTGTGATATGTTTCTGAATAGCGTGATTTAAATTATAAGTGCCTTAAGTTACAAGTTATAAGTGCCTTAAGTTAATGTATCGCTTCGCTCTGCCAATTTTAAAGTAACCGTGGTCGTTGTCAGCGACCAGAGGGAGCGGTGGTCGTGATCGACAGAGGCATGCGAAAATGCATTTACCGAAGAATGGGCGAATCTTGTATTCGCCCATTTTTGCGCACGAATAATTTTAATTATTAAATCGACAAAAGGCGATCACAAGGATCGCCTCTACCAAATTGTAAAATAGAATAGAAACAAGCAAAATCTTCCTTCGATCACTACCACGGCCACGATTCCTTTTAAAAACTGGCAGAGCGAAGCCATACATTAACTTAAGGCACTTATAACTTTAGGCACTTGTAACTTAGGCACTTAACAATTAACACATAATATGATATGACCATTATTAATTTGATTAACTTCATTACTTGCATAAGGACTCCACCATGCTCTCACAGCCGCGCATAAGCCCCTGGCAATGGCAGGAAGGTGAATACACTGTAACAAGGACCATGGCCTGGTCTGGCCCTGGATGTCATAATCAGTGCGGTATTCTTGTGTACAGTAAAGACAACCAGGTCGTGAAAATTGAAGGCGACCCGGAAATCCCCTTTAGCGAAGGCCGTCTGTGTATCAGGTGCCTTTCCCTGCCAAAAGTTGTTCATCACCCTGACCGGCTAACCTACCCACTAAAAAGAGCCGGTAAGCGGGGTCAGGATAAATGGGACAGGATTACCTGGGATGACGCGTATGATCTTATTGAAAAAAACGTCAGGAAGATTCAAAAAGAATTCGGACCTGAAGCGATCGCCACACTCACCGGGACAGGTCGGAATATCACCCACATTGTTCATAAATTAAGCTGTTCCGCTTTCCAAAGTGCCAATACCGGCGCCGCGTTCCTGAGCGGTCTTGCCTGTTATGTGCCTAAAATAAGTTCCATGAGAACAACCTTTGGCGGTTTTATTGTGGCTGATTGTTCCCAAATGTTCCCTGACCGGTATGACAATCCAGAATGGGTGCCCCCAAAATGCATGATCATCTGGGGAAATGATCCTGTGGTTTCAAATCCTGATTCGTTTATGGGGTACTGGATTATAGAATGCATGAAAAGGGGAACTCGGCTGATCGTCATCGATCCAAGGCTCACCTGGATGGCTTCCAGGGCTGATGTCTGGCTCCAAGTCAGGCCGGGTACAGATCCGGCAGTTGCCCTTGGTCTGATCAATATCATTATCAATGAAGGGTGGGTTGACCTTGATTTTATTGATAACTGGACCGACGGCTTTGATGAACTAAAAGAACGGGCCTCTGAATATACCCCTGAAAAAGTGGAAGAGATCAGCTGGGTACCAAAAGATAAACTTGTCCGTGCTGCCAGGCTGTATGCTGAAAGCAAGCCAGCCGCCATCCAGTGGGGAGTCTCTGTTGAACAGCACCAGATGGGTATGTCCACGTTGACCGCCATACAGGACCTCTGGGCGCTCACAGGAAATGTTGATGTGCCGGGCGGCAATATCGTTAATCGTCCTGATATCAAATATTATGTTCCTCCGCTCGGTTGGGGCATTGAGGATGTATCGCCGGATGTACTTGAAAAAACCCTTGGCCCAAAAGAATACCCTTTCTGCCGATATGCGCACCCGGATATTATGCTTGAAACCATGCTCACGGACAAACCATATCCGATTAAGATGGCATGGCTCCAGGCAACAAACCCCCTGGCGAATATGGGATCAGACCCTAAAAAAATATTAAAAGCCATGCAGCGGCTCGATTTTATCGTGTTAGCTGACCTGTTTATGACTCCCACAGCCATGGCCCTTGCTGACCTTGTATTGCCGGTAGCATCAGCCCTTGAACGGAACAGCATCCGCTCTGAATTTGTCGGCGGCTGGTGGGGACCGGTGCGGGCTGTAAACAAAGTTATCCAGGTGGGAGAATGCAAATCCGATGAAGAGATCCTCTTGGATGTGGGACGAAGGCTCAACCCAGACAGCTTCCCATGGGAAAACGTAGAACAGATGCTTGACTGGCTACTGAAAGATACCGGGGTGACCTTCAAGGAGTTGAGGGAAGGCGAAAAAAAACCCTTATATGCACCGTTTCATTACAAAAAACATGAAAAAGGGATGCTCAGACCAGATGGTCTTCCTGGGTTTAACAGCCATAACGGTAAGTTTAACCTGTATAATCCGGTTTTTAAAAAGATTGGTCTCGACCCTTTTCCGTATTATGAAGAGCCCCCTGAAAGCCCTTTAAGCAGGCCTGATCTTGCTAAAGAGTATCCCCTGGTATTAACTACCGGCGCAAGATCTTGGAGTTACTTCCATTCAGAGCACCGGCAGGTCCCACAGTTAAGAGAAATCGAACCTGATCCGACGATTGAGATCCATCCTGACACAGCAGCTTCTTTTAATATTAAAAATGGTGACTGGGTCTGGATTGAAAATCAGCGGGGTCGATGCAGACAGAAAGCCGCGTTAACGCCCATTATAGATCCCAGGGTGGTCAACGCAAAACACGGATGGTGGTTTCCTGAAAAACAAGACCCCGAGTTTTCACTTTTTGGTATGTGGGACGTTAACATTAACCAGTTGATGCCAGCAGGACATAACGGACCATCAGGCCTCTGCGCGCCATATAAAAGTCTGATGTGTAAAATATATAGAGTAGAGAATTAAGAAATTTTGGTTTCATTGGTTTTATTGGTTTTATTGGTTTATTGGTTTTTTGGTTCTAATATTAATATTAACAAATCTAACTAATTCGACCAACTTAAACCAATGATACTGTTTATCCTTTTATTCCTATGTTCTCAGCTTAAAACCATCTGGACCTAGATCTTATATATGTTTCTTATAAATAAATTAATCATAACCGTATCTGCCATTTATGCGCTATTCGTCCTATCCTGGTGGATATCGTATATAAGTACCGGGTATAAATTTTTATTTGTCAGAAACGAAATATGGTCTGCTATCCTTCTGGTATTGACATTCTGCTTTCTTCTCTTTCTTGTCTCTTCCAAAAGCCCTTTCCCTAAAAAAGCCCGGAAAATACTCCACCTTTCCATTCCGCTGATACTCCCTTTTGCGGGATACCTTATGATGTGTTCAATCCAGTCACAAAATATCTGCGGTGGTGATGTGTTGTACGCTTTTTCGATGGAATTGATCCCGATCCTGGCCATCGGATTCGGCGCTGGATTTTCTATGACAATTATCAGAGTCTATAAGAAGTTTCTGAAATTATACGGTTTTATCTGGCTGGTGGCATATCTGACTGTGGTATGTCTTTACTTTTAGGACTGAGTGGCTTGAGCGGGGAAACCCCGCACGTCAGTTCAAATCCGAATATCGAAGTTAAGGTATTTTTGTCCGGTGTATCCGTTTATTGGGACGTTGTTTCATCGGGATCGGGATCGAATGGCTCGGTTCCATCAATTTTTCGTGTCCAAACCCCATGTCTTTCCCCCACGGGATTTCCTTTGGTCACGATTTCGATTTGGACAATTGGTGGGCAAAGCCCACCCTACTGAGATCCAGTCAGAGAGAAGCGATACATCAACTTTAGGCACTTTAGCGCACTTTAAACACTTTAGGCACTTAAATACCCTACCCCTTCACTCTTTCCACATACTCCCCTGTCCGAGTATCTATCTTAAGAACCTCCCCTTTTTCAATAAACGGGGGAACCTGGAGAGAATAACCGGTTTCAAGTGTTGCCGGTTTTGTGCTTCCGGACGCAGTATCACCCTTGACCCACGGTTCTGTCTCCGCAACTTTGAGCTCAATAAAATTTGGCAGGGTAACACCAATCGGATTTCCTTCAAAGCAGAGAACCGTGCATACCGTGTTTTCCTTTAAAAGTTCCACGGAATCCCCTATCTGCTCCTTGGTTAAAAATTCCTGTTCATAAGTTGAATTGTTCATAAAACAGAAACCATCGCCGTCAGCGTAAAGATATTCCATCTCCTGTTCTTCAAGATTAGCTTCATTAAATTTATCACCGGATCTGAACGTTCTATCAAACTGACTGCCGTTTAGCATATTTTTAAGTTTACACTTATATAAAGCCTGGCCTTTCCCTGGCTTGGAAAATTCAAACTGCACGATTACATAGGGTGCTCCGTCAATTGCAATCTTCAAGCCTTTTCTTAAATCACCGCATTCATACATTTTTCTGTTTTTCCTCCATCATTATTGTTTCCGCCCTGCGGACATTTTTTACAAGCTGCTTAACTTTCTGCATATCTTTTTGAAACCTTACTGGTTTGCCGTTATTATCAAGTACATTTGTTCCTGTGCAGCTGTCAACACCTTCAGGACAAACTTTCATAATACCTTTAAGAACATTGTCCGGTGTAATCCCCCCCGCAAGTATCACAGGGATATGACATATATCAACAAGTTTTGACGCGATTTCCCAATCACATGTCTTCCCGGTGATCCCGACAAACCCGTTTACCGGCTGTTTTTCCGTATCCACTCTGTTTTCCTCAACCAGAAGCGTATCTGTTAAAAAAAAGTCGCTTACTGGTTCAAAAATCCCGGCAATCTCTTTGATAAAATCAAACCCAGAGATGCCCCTCAACGGTATGGGGACAGATCGCATGATCATCACGTCTGGATACCTTTTTCTGATCTCCTCCTGAAGATTGACCAGCTTTTCCATTCCATCCATTATACCCTTGGAATTGATCAGCATTTCACAAAAATGAACCATAAAAGGCCGATAATAATCGATAACCCTGAAAACTGTTTCCAAGTTGTTGAAAAGCGGAATAAGGCTACTAACCGCATTCGCCTGGTTCACCATGTTCACCGTCTCCCTGATTAAAGGCTGTTTCCATTCTTTTTCCTCAAGAATAACACTGCCGATATGGTCAACGCCGATATTAATCAGCATTTCCGCCTCATCCGGCTCCTGTATTTCATAAACCTGTATTTTAATATGTTCCATATTTTCAATCCATGTCTAATAAACGCGTTTTTATTTTATGATAGAGGGGAAGCAATACAAGGCGCTTTAGCGCACTTTTTTAAACCCGATCACGACCACCGCTTTGCTGACCACGACCACGGTTTTTTTGAAAGCTGATCATTTATTATGAATGTATGCTTGTCTTATAATCCCCCCTAACCCCCCTTTGAAAAAGGGGGAACCTTTATAATGATAAAAACCATCTTGCCTCTCGATCCCCCTTTGAAAAAGGGGAAGATTTTTGCTCCCCTCTTTAGCAAAGAGGGGCTGGGGGAGATTGTCGTGGTAAAACTGATCACTTATTCAAACCCGACCTCGACCACTCTAGATACTTGTCAAAGATCCCGCTTCTCTTTAGCGGGGATACTATAAACCAGATACTGGAAACTGATTACTGATCACTGCCCTTATTGCTGACCACGAATTTTTAAAAATGATAGAGCGAAGCAATACCACAACTTAAGGCACTTTAGCGCACTTTAGGCACTTATACTTTAAGCACTTTCTTTTTCACTCTGAAAATTTGCATAAAATAAAGTTGACTTTTTATCAATAAATTAACATAAATATTATTATGAGTTATATAGTTCAGCAAAGCAGGTTTTCCTCTAAAACTACGATAACCATTAATTCTAAAGGTTGGGAGAATCGAAATCGGGGTCGCTATCGAAATCGAAAAGACATGGGGCTAGGACACGAAAAACTGGATGTTTGCCGCTTGGCGATAAATTACGTGGCATGGGTCTATGAAAAGGCGGAATTTCTGACAGGAATTCATCGGTCAGCACGGGAGCAGTGGCTTCGTGCCAGTCAATCTATTCCGTTAAATATTGCCGAAAGTAACGGCAAGGCAACAAAGGCGGATCGAAGACGGTATTTCGAAATCGCACGCAGTTCGGCATTGGAATGCGCGGCGATTCAGGATGTTCTGGTAGTTGGCAAGGCTCTCGACCGCGAAGAAAGCCTGGAACGAAAGATTGAATTGGATCGTATTGCCGCAATGCTCAGCCGATTGGGCGGTCGGGGCTATTGCGTAAAGGAAGAATGCGCTTCCTATGGAACCGCGCAATTCGATTTCGATCTCGATAGCGATTTCGATCCCGATGAAATCAAATCCCAACAAACGGATACACCTGGCGCTCATTCTTCGTGCCGGTGATCCTTAATGTTATAAAACAATCATCCCTAAAAAACATATAAATTATGATACTTATTATCGATTTTGGATCACAGTTTAATCAGCTCATCGCCCGGCGTGTCAGGGAGTGCCGTGTTTACTGCCAGATAGACCCTCCTGATATTGGCATTGACGATATAAAAGCCCTGAAACCTGAAGGGATCATCCTTTCCGGCGGACCGGCAAGTATTTATGAAAAAAACAGTCCGAAAATTGACAAAGCGATCTTTGATCTTGGAATCCCTGTGCTTGGCATTTGCTACGGCATGCAGTTTATGGTCAATGCATTCGGCGGTAAAGTAAAAAGCTCAAAAAAACGGGAATACGGTTTCTCGGAACTCCGTATCAAAAAACAAGAAGACCTCTTTAAAAAAATCCCTGATAAAACCGTTTGCTGGATGAGTCACGGGGATTCAATCATGAAGCTTCCCAGAGGATTTAAAATAACAGCGTCAACTGAAAACACAAAAATTGCAGCAGCAGTGAACACCTCCAAACGTCTTTACGGCCTTCAGTTTCATCCAGAAGTTGAGCATACCAAAAAAGGAAAAAACATGCTCCGCACGTTCCTTTTTGATATCTGCGGCTGTAAGCGGTCATGGACCATGAAATCCTTTGCCCGGGAATCAATCGATAACATTAGAAGCACCGTTAAAGACCGGAAGGTTATACTCGGCCTTAGCGGCGGTGTGGATTCATCGGTCACCGCCCTTCTGCTTCACAGGGCTATCGGAAAAAAACTGACCTGTATTTTTGTGGACAACGGGCTGCTGAGGAAAAATGAAGGTGAAAAACTGAAAAAAACCTTTAAGCAGAATCTTGATATCAATATCCGCTATATCAATGCCGGGAAACAATTCTTAACTGCCCTTTCAAATGTTACTGACCCGGAAAAAAAACGGAAAATCATCGGCGGGATCTTTATAAAGGTATTTGAAACTGAAGCGAAAAAGATTAAAAAAGCGGAATTCCTGGCCCAGGGAACCCTTTATCCTGACATTATTGAATCACAGTCAGCATTCGGCGGCCCCACAGCGGTTATCAAGTCGCATCATAATGTAGGCGGTCTGCCTGAAAACATGAAATTAAAACTGATAGAACCCTTGAAATACCTTTTCAAGGATGAAGTGCGGCTGCTCGGAAAGGAACTCGGCCTTGATGAGGACCTGATCTGGCGCCAGCCATTCCCCGGCCCGGGGTTAGCGGTCAGAATAATCGGTGATATCACAAAAAAACGGATAGCTATTCTGCAGGATGCAGATGCCGTCCTCATGGAAGAGATTAAAAAAAGCGGATATTATAGAAAATTGTGGCAGTCTTTTGGTGTTCTTCTCCCCCTGAAAAGTGTCGGTATTATGGGAGATAAAAGAACCTATGAGAATATCCTTGCAGTAAGAGCGGTCACCAGTAAAGACGCGATGACAGCGGACTGGGCGCAATTGCCGCATGCGCTGCTCAGGACCATTGCCAATAGGATTATCAATGAAGTCAAAGGCATTAATAGGGTCGTCTATGATATCAGCTCAAAACCACCAAGTACAATAGAATGGGAATAAGATTATGAAAGAAAACGAAACCGGCGGGTTTAAAATCAACCTTGATGATGAAACCAGTACTGCTCATTTACGGCAGGAAGCAAGTGAATCACGTCTTGAAAAATTCAGCACAAAGGTGATTCTGACAGGAATTATTATTACATGTCTATTTTGCGCTTTATTGGTCTTCTCCTGGTTCAACATCAACAATAAGCTGAAAAATGTTAATATATCTGGAAGCGAAAAAGTTCATAGTGTTTCCAAGGACTTGGAGAAAAAAATCGCTTCACTGACCGATAAATATTCAAAAATCGAAGCCTCAACAAAAACCATGAAAAAAGATATTAGCTGGTTAAGTGTTAAGCGGAAAAAATCGGATAAATTGTTATCAGAAAAAGCCGAGAAAAAAGAAATTGATACCGCTGTATCTGAAATTAATAAAAAACTTGCCCCTGTTAACAAAGACCTGGAATACATCAATTCACAGATTAAAGATATGGTCAGTTCAGTCGTAAAAATAAACAGTGATATGCGCAAACTCAAGTCAGATTTCTCTAAAACCACTTCGGAAAACAAGACAATTAACGCTTCGCTCATGAAAGAGATAAAAGAGCTGACCCGTCTTAAAAATAATCTTGAGAAAAAACTGCTATCTGTTCAGTCTCAACTCCAGAAACTTGAAAAACAAATCAACCTTTCAGGTTCAGGAGGGAGTGTTCAAACAATACCCCCATCGAATCCCATAAAGACCTCTTCCGTAAATCAGGATAACACAGCACCATCTTCATCAGGCCCATCGGAAATTATTGAACAGGATATTGACTAAACAGGTTATTTGCCGACATGAACATCGACATGTTAAAACAGATACTGAACGCGGTCGCTTCCGGGAAAACACCTGTTGACGACGCAATAGCTTCTCTTAAGAATCTTAGTATCGAAGACATAGATTACGCACACATTGATCATCACCGCTCCCTGCGAAAAGGTTTCCCTGAAGTTATTTTCGGTCAGGGCAAATCAAGCGACCAGATTATCGGTATCATGGAGAGAATGATGATCCAGGAAGATGTTATCCTGGTCACGAGGGTAAACAAAGAAAACGCGGAAAAAGTCATTTCTAAAATTCCCGATGCTGACTATCATGAAGATGCAGGAATGATTATATGTGCGACAAAAGAGATTTCTGATCAAGGTAAAGGAACCATCCTTGTCATATCAGCCGGCACATCAGATATGCACGTGGCAAAAGAGGCCTTCCTTACTGCCTGGGCCATGGGAAACCATGTTGAGACAATTTTTGATGTTGGTGTAGCCGGCATTCACAGGCTTTTCAACCACAGGGAGATCATTGAATCCGCTTCAGTGATTATTGTCGCTGCGGGTATGGAGGGCGCCCTGCCAAGTGTCGTGGCAGGGATGGTCAGCTGCCCTGTAATCGCCGTACCCACAAGCATTGGATACGGCGCCTCTCTTGGCGGCCTTACCGCCCTGTTTGCCATGTTGAACAGCTGTAGTTCAAATGTCGCTGTCGTAAATATTGATAATGGTTTCGGAGCCGGCTATATGGCATCTACGATTAACCGATTATAAAAACCGTATACCGATAACTTATCACTATTTCTTCCATGAAAACAGAATTCACCATCACGTTTTTACTTATTTCATTGTTATGGTTCCCATCCCAACCTGCTGCTGAATTTTATAAATATACTGATGAAAACGGTCAGGTACACTTTGTAGATGACAAATCTAAAATTCCGGTTGAGCATACTGATAAGCTGGAAGTTTTCAAGGAACGTTATGATGGTCTTTCTGAAGAGGAAAAAGCTGAATTGATGTCCATGACAATCGGCCCATACAATATTAAAAGACCACATATAACGATTATTGAGCATAAAGGAAAAAAGCTGAATTACGACGGTCTGCTCGGGATGGATTTTCTGCGGCATGTCAGATATACGATTGATTATCAAAACGGGGTTATCCGGTGGCAGCCTTAATTTGTCCTTTTGATAGGCTTAAAAGGTTTTTCTTGAATTGACGCAAGAACGCTCCAGCTGTCTCAGGGTTCATATGCCCGGGGTTATAGTTCATGTGAATGGTCACGCTGTTTTTAAAGCCTGATGCTGTAAAAATAATATTCGGGCTTGGCATGGGCGGTGCCAATAGCGAGTAAGATGTTGCCTTACTTGTCCCGAAATCCCCTGCATGATCAGGTATTATGCCTATGTTGGTAAGGGCATGAGTATATTTCACCAGCCTGACAATGGCATAAGCGACCAGCCTTCCGGCAATTTCAGGCTGGATAAATAATATTACATGGTCAAACAGTTCTTTTAATCCAAACTCCTTTTTGGCATTGTCAAATTTCGGCTTAAGGGTTCTTAACGCCCTATGCGCATCAACAAGCTCCTCTTTACCAGCCATGACCATGCATATGACGCTCATATTCGCGAATATCCCTTTAGGCCATCCCCACCATCTGCGAAGGTTCGCAGTATATCCAGTGGCTACATATGAAAACGACTGCCCTTGAGCAGCGTTCCAGTCATTTACCGTTGTCATGAGAGCAGCCATGATAAAGTCGTTTATCGTGGCGTTTATCCCTTTGTTGTTCTTCTTGATCTTATCAAGCTCGTCTCCTTTGATCCCAATGGTTTCAAACAGCGGGTTTTCAGGATAGATACTGTCTGTATGACCAGGTCTGTCGCCCATAATAATTGAGGCGGTGTTTTTCAACCTGAATAACAGTTTCAAAACCATGAGAAAATCTTTAAAAGCAGCCACAGGGATAAGCGGGTAATAACGCCATTTTAAAAATTTAGTCAGCTGAAACCAGCTCCTGTTCATAGCAGAGATATAAGCTGGCCGCCACTCTGGATCTTTTTCAAGCTCCCTGTAAATTTTCGCGAACAATTCAAAATACTTTTTTGAACCTTCGCCATCCATCACGATATGGTGGACCTGCAGTACTAAATAATGTTCATCAGATGTATCAATGGACGTTACTCTGACCAGGGGCGGATCGTCAGTATCGATCTGGTTTCTGATGACTTCCTTTAATAACTGCTCAGCCTCTTTCTTGTTCGATGCTGTATGCCTGGCAATTAGCCGCCGCAAATCCCCTGGATCCACAAAGAGCCATTTCCCGCCCCACAAACCCCGTTTTAACCTTGAGCTGATAATGGGTACGCACTCAATCGATATTGCCAGCACTTTTTCTATGATATCATCCGATAGAGGTGCATCCAGGGTAATAATTCCCCACAGGCAGGCTTCCTGCTGATCGTGCATCCAGCAATAGATCGCACTGTCAAGCAGCGTCTCTTTTGCAACAACATCATTTGGTTTCATAATACTAGTTTACCTGTTTCCCTATGTTTCCCTGTATTATATTGAGCTGCTTAATTTAAATAATATTTTTATCTAATTCAAAATAGAATTCAAGAAGAAGAATAAAAGCTGAAGCGGAATAATATTGTCATACTTGTTACGAAGTGCCTAAAATGCCATAGACTGGATGTTTTTAACCAATCCCGCTGAAGTGTAGCGGGATTGGTTAAAAGAAAACCTACGCCCTACTTTTTAATCCGCAAGGTCTACTCCCATCATGGTTTGCGGATCCATATCTGAAACTTTTGTAATGGAATCATATACACCATCATATACATAACAGCCGCTTGAACCATCCCCTTCGTCTATACCATAATCAATCATCAGGAAATCATACCAAGGTGTAATATTTTCAGGATTCCAGCAATTGGTACAATCAAGCAGCGGGGAATAACCGTTTACCGTGTCATATACATAGAGCCCTTTATCTCCAAAATCGACAACAAGATCATCATCATCCCAGACAGAGATACTTTCCGCGTCCCAGCATTTTGGAGGTCTACAGGATGATGTAGGCGAATAATCAGTCCCATTATATATGTAAACGCTATTGGCACCAAAATCCATCACAAGATTGTCTCCCCAGAGTGTGATACTGTCCGCATCCCAGCAATTTGGCTGACATGTTGTTGATGCAGGGTAATAATTCGTTCCATCATATATGTAGACACCTTCATCGCCACAATCTAAGGCCAGTTTATCGTCCCATGCAGTGATGCCTTCAGGATTCAAGCAATCCGTGCAGGCTGGCGCCGGTGTTAGTCCGTTATCTGTATCATACAAATAAACGCCATTATCGCCACAATCCATGGCCAGCTTATTTCCCCATGCAATAACATCTTCAGGATCCCCGCATTCGCTGAAAGAATAGGTATTAACAAAACCGTTATCTGTATCATACCAGTAGACATCTACATCATCTCCATATTCTTCTTTATCTTCAAAATCGATGGCCAACTTGTCACCCCAGTCCACTAGTTTTTCCGGATCCCAGGAATCATGTAGCGGCTCAATAAACCGGGTGCCGTCATATAGCCACAATCCTCCTAATCCATAATCAATGGCCAGCATGTTGTTCCAGGACACAACCTCTTCAGGATCCCACCCTTTATGGGGAATATAATTCATGAATCCACGGCCTTCAGGCTTGAGATAAAGACCATTGGAGCCAAAATCCATCGCCATCACACTAATATTTTTATCGGGATTGAAGACGCCTGTGTGTTCTGTGTTCTGCTGAAACATGGGCCAGTCCATCATGCTGATGGTGGACGGCTGCCAGTCGGCAAATCGAAGTACCTCTATTTCCCATTGACACGAAAACAAAGGCATCGTGAAATGGCTGAAAACCATTTCAAAAAGCCCGTCATTATCCACATCCGTGATGGTTGGGACTGAATTCATATTGCTGCATGGGACTGCCATGGGAAATCCTTCCAAAGGTGATCCGTCATCGTTAAAACAGTATATAACCGGATTGTCGCCGTTATATCCAACAGCCAGTATTTCAATCTCCCCATCACCATCCACATCCGCAGCAGGATTGGCAAGTGAATTTGGGAAATAATATAAAGAACCCAGGCCGGTCATTTCGGTCTCAACAGGCCAGCCGGCTTCTGTATCTCCATTGTGGCGGTAGACACTGATCCATCCATCTCCTGCCCCAGCATATCCGCTGACGATAATTTCCAGATTACCGTCATCATCTATATCTGACAAAGCAGGGGTATAAAGTAAATTGAATATCCCCATATACTTCGGCCATCCGCTCACAACTGTTCCATCATGATGGAACGCGCTGATATAAGCATGAAACTGCGGACCATCTCCTATCTGAACGCCGGTGAAAACAATTTCATAGTCACCGTCATTATCGATATCTCCAACCACGGGAGCCGGGTGACCGTTGGGGGGTCTCATATCTGTTACAATATAGGGCCACCCGGGAAAATCCGATCCATCTGGATTCCATACATAAAAATTGTCTGCCAGCAGGATGACTTCCAGATCCCCGTCTTGATTCAGGTCGGCAACAGCCGGCGCTGATTCAATACCGAAAGAACCGCTCAAATTCTTTTCCCATAAAACCGTCTGGTCCGGAGAAACAGCCACGACATTGTTATTGAGGGTTATGACAATTTCCTTTTCTCCGTCAGCATCAAGATCACCAATCACATTGGAAGTAGATTTTGGTCTACCGTCTGTATTCGCGTATACCCTTTCAAAAGGATCGGTCCAGAAATGCGATCCATCATGATTGATAACATATGTCTTGTATGTAATTTGATTCATGACATCATCATGATCATATAATACAGCCACAAGTTCGAGTTCATCATCGCTGCTGTCAATATCCCCTGCCATAACACCAGATCCGGCTATATGCTTTAGAATTTTTACACCAGGGATGACAACGGGAAAATTCTGGGAATAAAGAACACCATCTTTATTGTAGACATGAACGTAAACAGAATGTTCATCGCTTTCATTATACTGTTCTGTCATCACTATCACTTCCTTATATCCATCTCCGTCAATATCAGATACCACTGCATTTCCAATATCTACCTTAGGCGGTGCAGTGTAACAGACAAACTCATTGTAAACCGGCCAGCCGTTATTTGACGTGAACATTTCAACCGGCATATTGATTTCGTTCACGTATGAATACCCGTCGGCGTTTATGGTCACCAGAAAATCAACCGTATGGGGCAGAGGCACGCCACTGTCTATTGAAAATGAGAATGTCTGTGTGGAAGATGACGGTGCAGTCATGTTCCCGACTGCGTTATCACTGTCAATAATGGTTATATACGGATCGTCCGCAGCCAGTGAAAGCGCTATTTCCACATTATCCGCAATCAGCCAGTCATTTTGGATATCCACAGCAAGATTGCATATCCCATCTTCACGGTCCAGTTTACCGTTATTGTTTCCATTAATATCCTGCAATTCATAGGCGTCCATATAGAGAAGGATCTGCGGATCCGTGATAAGCGCCTGAGACGCGTCAACGATTCCGCTCCCAAAATAAAAATCTTTCCCGGAACTTCCCACATCATCCGCGGAAACCAGTAAAGCATTCCTGATATCCCAGTTTGTAAATGCCGGCTTCTCGGCTTTTACCAGTGCTGCTGCTCCGGCCACATGAGGACAGGCCATGGATGTTCCGGATGCGTATAAGTAATTAAATCCGATCTTATGGGAACCGTTTCCATAAAGATCTGTTCCAGCTCCCCGCAGAGAAAGGATATCAACACCCGGAGCGGCAATGGCTACGCCAAAACCATAGTTTGAAAAACTCGCTTTTTCATCCTGAAAGTCGGTAGCTGAAACCGCGATAACATTATCACACCCTGCCGGCGAATAACCGCTCACATTCATATTGCTGTTGCCTGCCGCGCATACGATCACACAATCCTTTGCGTACGCGTAATTAATCGCGTCCTGTAAAGCCGGGTCGCTGCCCGCACTCCCCCAACTGTTGCTTAATACATCTGCTCCATTATCTGCAGCGTACGTAATCGCCAGGCAAGCATCATCCGTAAAACCCCTACCGCTAGCGTTCAAGAACTTAAGCGCCATGATTTCTACTTCAGGCGCCACAGAGGATACGCCGATGGAGTTATTGGTCCTTGCCGCGATTGTACCGGAACAATGGGTGCCATGTCCTTGATCATCAGCAGGATCATTATCATCATTCACATAATCCCACCCTAAAACATCATCTATATATCCATTACCGTCATCATCAATTCCATTGCCAGCAATTTCATCGGTATTGTTCCAAATATTACCGGACAGATCCGCGTGATTGTAATCAACGCCGGTATCGATAACCGCTACAACCACGCCTGCGCCGTCATTAATATCCCACGCGTCATTCGCTTGAACCCTTTTGATTCCCCATAAATCATCAAACGACTGGCCCCAGCTTCCAGAAGACGAATAATAGGGATCATCCGGTATATACTGTGCCGTATAAATAAAATTCGGCTGAGCATATTCCACGTTTGGATCTGCATTAAAATCTTTTATAACTTCCTTCATATCCTTTGTCTTGATTTTGAACTTTTTTATTCTATCCAGCCCATTTGCCAATTCATTTAATTTCGCGTTGCGATTCCGCTGCTTAAGGTTTCTCCTTATAAATTTTTTCACATCTGTAACTTGATGTTTATCCATCAATTTTTTCAAAGATTGTTTTTTGGATGAAAAAACCGATAATGTTTCCCCTTTAACCATTTTTTTATTTTCTAAAATATCATCGCTATTTTTTAGTTTAACAATGACCTCACCGGGAATATATTCCGGAGAGTCATGTTTTTGAGAATGTTTATAGTTTTTAATCTGCTGCACTTTCACTTTAGTAGTTGGGTCTGTTTCACTGGTGATAGCCGCCCTGCTGATTTCAGCAAAAACAAAGGTCAGGATCATCACCATCACGACAGTTACTGCTGCGACTTTTTTCATTTTTCTATTTCTCCTCATTTTTTCTCCTTTTGTGAATAAATTTTCCAAGTAAAATGTCCTCTGTGCTCTCTGTGACTGTGGTGAATGAGTGGAGGGACAGACAAATAACGCATTTTCTGGAAAGGATCAAAGATCTGGACTTTTTACCTGTTTGATGAAAGAATGCAGAATCTGTCTGTCCCCTTTTTTCATCCGTCCCCTTTTTTCATCCGTCCCCTTTTTCTTGTCCCCTTTTCTTTTTTTGTTTTTTTCTGAATCTCCAGGTAAAAACTTCTGTTTACATTCTCAGATCCTCTCTTGGCTGAATATCCACGATATGAAATCCGGTCAAGTCTTTTTGCATAAAATTACAATATTTCCGTATTCTTCAGAATACACTTAAACTTGTTTTAATTGGTTTATCTTATTCATTTTATTGTTTTTTCATGCTGTATAGTTAATTTTATTGAATACTTTTTATTCTTTTTTTCCGATTTCTATGTATACAACAAATCCTGTAGAAATAAGAGGGACAGACAAAATTTTAATTTCTATAGGGACGAATCTTGTATTCGCCTTTCTCTCGCAGACAAAACAATATTATTCATTGAAGCAACAAAGACGATCACAAGGATCGCTCCTACCAACCGTATTTTTGTCTGTCCCCCGTTTTTTATCTCTTTGCGCCTTAGCGACTTTGCGTGATCATTTCTTTTGCCTATCCCAAACCATCAATTGACAATCGGCATACAATGATTTATATAACCAAATAAATAACTTACCTGACAATTAAGGAGAAAAACATGACGCTTAAACGAATCAGCCATATTTTTTGTTTATTATGTATGGTTCCTTTCATTTCCTCGTGCGGCATACCAGTGCCTGCGGATAAAATCGATTATGTTGGCGAGTGGAAAAGCAAGGCCATGTATCTTCTGATATTGGAAGACGGCAGCGTACAATACAAAAGATTGAAAGGCGGCGCTACAACAGAAATATCAGGGCCGATAAAAGAATTCCAGGGAGACAATTTCATCGTCGGAGTTGGTTTTATCAAAACTACTTTTGAAGTATCAAAACCACCATACCAGGAAGCTGGTGTATGGAAAATGGTAGTGGATGGTGTTGAACTGCAAAGACCCATACAAAACCGATAATGATTTATCTATTCTTTAAGCTATTCTGGAAACAATCATATAAAACCCAAAGTGAATAAAAGGAAATAACAATGAACCAGGAAATATCAATAGAAGATCTAGGCTACACACCGGTTGATAAAGCGCCGGCCCAATTCACCATCTACGGTTTCGGCACAAGGCTGTATGGAAAGAAAATGATTGATGAGGACCAGAACTTATATGAAAAAACGCTTTATTTTACTGTTTTATTCTTACCTACCCTCCCCATCAAGAAATACCTGATCCAGGGCGTAAACAGTGAAGAATATGTGATTGCCAAGGGGAATCTTTCAGGAATGGCCAGGGGCGGCAATCTATGCGTTTTCCTCTGTATTGTTGCACTGCTTCTATACGCCGGTCTTAAAAGCTATATGTCATCTCCGGAATATATGGCTAAAAAAAACTATAACGCTGCCGTAAAAGCACTTGCAAATAATGATTACTTCATCGGCCTTGAAAACCTGAAAATGGCATATGACAGCCGAACGGAATATTCCAAGGCGGCTGGGGAAGAGTTTGTACGTATTGCTTCAGATGAAAATCTCTCCAGCCTATCTCCGGAAAACGCGGTAGCTGTTATGAGATATGCGGTTCGCCTCAAAAAGCTATTTCCGGGCATCATCACCAGGGTTGAAAAGTTGTTTGCAAAATATGAAGCATCGAATAAATTACAGGCAAACCAGCTGGCTGACATGATTGTATCATTATCCACTGACGAAAATGTAATTACAAGCTACAAAAAGAAACAATACCACCTGTTGACCGACCTTGTCGCGGTTTCACCTGAAGATATGAATCTGGCAATAGATCTGGCCATGTTGGAAGAATATTTAAATAACTGCGAACGGTGTGAAGAGATACTTGCCCGGCACATTGAAAAACTCGGCATATCTGAAGGCGCACGAATTCTCGGTCAACATTATGTCAGCATCAATAAAACCGATGAAGCCTATAATTTATTGAAACCGTATACGAATAAACATCTGCAGGCATACCGCAAAGCTGAAAAAGCATATACCGACATGCTGGATAAAATCTGGGACAATACTATTAAAGAGTTGAACGACGGCAAAGCCCCTCAATCCTTTTATACAAAATATAATGCTGCCTCAGAACAGGAACAGGATAATATGGTTAACGAGTATTTCATCAAAAAAAGAAACCAATCTAAGAGATTGAGCCGCCTGCTGAACCAATACCAGGAAGCAACCCATGTGGTTCCCGTAGCCCTTGATCTTGGTATTGTCATGCTGAACAGGGCCATGGTCATGCAGGATACTGTTCAAAGGGAAAAAGGGCTAAAAGATGCAGAAACGACGTTTCTCGCTGTTCAAGGCTACGCAGGAGATACCGATGATTACCAGTATTACCTGGGCCAAGTTTACTACTGGCTGGGCAAGGAAACCGAAGGCCAGGCATTATTCAACGCGCTCCTGGATAAATACAACCGATCCCATAGTGTCCTCTACTCAATCTCTTCAATCCTAAGAGACTTAGGCGCTGAAACCCAGTCAAAGGAGTACGCTGTTGAAGCTTATGAAAAAGCAAAGAAGAAAGAAGACCTTTATAATTACGCTTATCATCTGTCACTGCTCGCTGAAGATCAAGAAGAAAAAATTAAATGGCTTGAGAAAGCCGATACAAGCAATCCATACACAAAGGCTGATTTGTACACAACAAAAGGATATAAGGCTGAAATAGATGATAAGAAAAAAGAGGCCTTGAATTATTTTCAAAAAGCGATCGCTGTTTACAAAACACTTCCTGTTAAATCCTCCATGCTGAATAATATCGCCCTTGTCTATATGGCTAAATACCGTGTGGGTAAAAATGAATCCGACTACAACCAGGCATTGAAAAACATGGATAAGGCTGTCGCCTTATCTCCGGACAGCAGCATTGTTTTATCTAATTCATCCGATTATCACTGTAAAAAAGTCTATCGGGATCTGCTTGCAAAACATATCAACCTGGACGTTCTCGATTTCAGTCCGTCCCTCAACCTCTTTTCCTACCTTTATGATGATGAAAATAAAAAGCAGAGAATAATTGATCAGATGAAAGCGCACTCGTCCATGAAAAAAGCGCTCAACTATATGAATAAAAGCCTTCTCCTGGCACCTAAAAACACGAATCTGGCTGGCACCGCGTTCGGTTTATACAGTTTTTTAAGGATGGATGACGAAATAAAACAGTTGGCAAACCGTCTTGATAACATTGAGGTTGATAATCAGGCGAACGCACTGGAGATTACTGAACACAGATCGAAAACCGATCACAGCGAAACTATTGAGTTGTACAAAAAAAATATTAACCTGCTGAAAGAAAAATTAAAAAAGCTGAACAAGACGAAATATCCAACTGAACGTGCGATTTTAGAATCATATATTATCTCATACAAGATCGGGCTCATTGAGTATGATAAGAGTGTTGATGTTGACAAAGTGCTCAAGAGCGCCCTGGCAAATTTTAAAAGGCTCCCTTCAGTAAGCACACGTAGGGGATATAAAAATGCTCTGATTAAAAAAATACTGGTGAGTGAGCAGCAATACACTGTCGACTATAAAGTGTTTTACGAGAAATATCACAAGATATATGAAGACAAGATGCTACTCTGCTTAGCTTTGGGAGAGATCGCGCCTTTTAAAAAACGGTTTTCAGCAAGCCCTGAAAAAAAGACGTTAGAAAATTTGATCATGGCAAGCCATTCAAAATTTCCTGGCAATCCCTCTTCTTCTGGCTGGTTTATGCTCCGGCAAATGGATTCGTCTTCAGAAAAGTCACTATTAACAAGTTTAAAAACAACAGAAATATGTAAATACAAGGAAAAAATATATGAAAAACTTATAGCAAACAAAGAGATGATCGTACTAAACCAATATATTTCCTGCCTGATTGAAGAACATCTTGATGAAGCTGCCCGGATAATCAAACAGGCCAGACAAGATAACCTGATTATTCCGGTATCGCTATAGTACGTATTATTCTTGCAGAAGAAATGATCAGGTTTTTTATACAAAAGAAATTGAAAGCAATCATCCTCCTTGCGTTGATATCTCTTGCAACCGGTTGCGTCCATTCACCCTTACCTTATCTTGAAAAAAACTGGCAGCACCGCAGGTTGCCGCTCCAGAATCTCACGGACACTCCGGACAAGGCCTGCCTTCAAATACTGATCATGTATTCCGGGCACTCATGCGCCCATTCAGCTCTGAGGATTTATTCTCCTGACAAAGGCGCCCTGTTCTGGGATCCTGGTGGTGGTTACGGGTCTGCGGGGAGTGTGTCTGCAAGGCGCCAGCGTGACCTGGTTTTTGATAAAACACCGTCACTTAATGACTATCTTGCTTTTCGCAAAGAAATCCCCACATCTGCAACCGAAATTTTTGAGTGGAAACTGTCATTAAAAAAGGGAGCCGAACTCTATGATATCCTTTTAACTGCTTCAGGAAAGCCGTTCACACCAAACAGCTTCAGCACAGACGCGGACGGCCTGTTTTGCGGATACCTTATTTCCATCTTCCTCTACCAATTCACAAAAGATATCGTTAATGTTGATAAAACCTTTTTCCCGCACAATCTGGCAAAACAGTTTTATAAACAGCATCCTGACCGGGTAATCATAGTAAAAGACGACAACATACTAGAATATCGCCCGCCGCCTGTAAACAATTAACCCTTGACAGCTTCCTCCTTCGTATTCTTTAATATATATTTATTTTTCAACCTCTTGTCCTTTTATTAATCTGCCCTGATGATGATCAGGAAAATCAATCGAGGTGGCAAATGACTGAAAATAGAATTCTCATTAAAACATCTCAAATCATTTTAATCCTAGCAGCCGTTATCTTGACAGCGACATGTAATGAAGCTGAAACAATTAAACGCTGTCCCATACAGGATGACTGCCACGGCTTTCTGATGCCTGAACATGAGGATATATATCGGACCATGGCAAGTGACATCGCCCGTTTCCAGATGCTGGTGGAAAAGGCGTTTACTTACCGTGCAGAGACATTGAAAGTCTATAAGAAGCTTAAAAAAGAGTTCCAGCAGGATATACCGCTTTCAGGTGCAGACATGGAGATTTTAAACACAGGGATTCTGGCACACCTCAAACTTCGGCAACAGCTATATGAAACCGCGTATGCCTATGAGTGCTGGCTCGACAAAAAATGTCCCGTCAAAGACGAACAGCTAAGGCTACAGGGTATCATGCTCTCTCTAGCGGCCGCCCTTATGCTGTATGACAACTATCTGCTCGCCATATCTGTTTTTGAAGATGATAAAAAACTTCGGCGCTATATCAATAAACGTAATAAAGGGTACAAAATAACACATTCCCGGCTTACTGACGTTACAAAACAGTACAACTCTATAAATAAACGCCACAGGATACGCCGGGGTATTAAGTATTTTGATTCAAACTGGGGAAAACAGCTTAAGTCTTTCAAACATACAGATGAGAACAGCTATCTGTATCTTCTGATAAAGCAAAGCCCTTCTTATAACAGTACCCTAAAAAAATCACCTCTGTTTGTCATAAACCGGTACGGGAAATTCATGTCCGGTATAACCTCAGACACAATGAAAAAAATTAAAGATGACGGGATTAATCTTTTCAGCCTGATTTTCGGAAACTCCGTGGGCCTCATACAGACCCGGAAAGGATTACTGTATGACAAAACAGATGTACAGACGGAGGTGTCAGATACACTGAAGGCCTGTGATATTCTGCTGGAAAAAACGCCTTTCAGACTGACCGACAAATTTATCCCCGGCTACTGGGGCCATGTGGCGATCTGGATCGGAACGGAAAAGGAAATTAAAGACCTGGGGATATGGGATCATCCGGTTGTAAAAAAATATCACAACAGCATTCGTGAGCAGAAAAGCATTGCCGAAGCACTAAGGCCCGGCGTAACCTTAAGCAGTGTGCCCCACTTTCTGAATATTGACGACCTTGCTGTGCTGCGCTGTAAAAAACTCACTAACAAAAAAAAGGCAGACATTATCATCCGGACATTGCGCCAAATCGGTAAACCTTATGACTTTAATTTTGATGTGGAAACAAATGACCGGATTGTATGCTCTGAGCTGATTTACGTCACCTTTACAGATTTCGATTGGCCCACACAAAGCACCCTGGGCCGGCATACGGTCAGTCCCACTCATATTGCTGAAAAAACATACGTGGATGGCAGGTTTGATGTTGTATCTCTCTATTTAGAAGGAAAACCTGTAAACAAAAAGAAAAACAAAATATTCGCGAAACTGAATTAATCCTTTTGTCTCAACACCCCAGGACAAGGACAAAAAATATTTTCATATTTATACTGCGGATAATCGACAGGAGAACGAGTGCCAACAAAATTTGTCAGTAAAAAAAATCTGGAGTTCCTGCTTTACGAAGTGTTTGATGTAACGGCACTAACCGAATATGGATATTATGAGGACCATGACCGGGAAACTTTTGATATAATTTTAAACACAGCCATGGATATGGCCCGGGACATGTTCCTCCCTGTCCTGAAAGAGATGGACAAGTCTCCCCCTGAACTGATAGACGGCAGCATTAACGTCCACCCTTCTATACGGATGATATTAAAAGTGCTTGGACGAGGCGGCTGGATCGGTTCCGTGTTTCCGGCTGACCTGGGCGGAAGTCAGTTTCCTGTCATGATTGACAATATATGCGGTTTCATCTTTGGCGCCGCAAATTACCCCGCAAGCGTTTATGCAGCACTGAACAAAGGGGCGGCCGGGTTAATCATATCCTTTGGAAACCAGGACCAGATTCAAACATACGTTCCTAAACTCCTGAGTGGTGAATGGCAGGGCACCATGGCCATGACAGAACCCAACGCAGGAAGTTCCCTGGCTGACATTAGGACGACTGCCGAACTGGATCCAGGCGGTTTTTACCGGATTAAAGGAAGAAAACTGTTTATCTCCGCAGGGGACCATGATGCTGTGGAGAATGTCGTGCACTTGATGCTGGCAAAGATCAAAGGGGCACCCATGGGTGTTAAGGGCATCTCCCTTTTTATCGTGCCCCAAAAACGTTTTAACAAGGACGGAAACCTTATATCAAACGATATTACCACATCCGAGATATATCATAAACTCGGCTATCGCGGCGCTCCGAGCACTGGTCTTGGTATTGGTGAAAATAATGATTGCCACGGCTTTCTGGTTGGCGAACCTCACAGCGGGCTCCGCTATATGTTCCAGATGATGAATGAAACACGGCTTGGGGTTGGTTCCTGGGCCGCTGCTATTGCGTCAGCTGCCTATTACGCAGCCCTTGACTATACCCGCGAGCGGTGCCAAGGGAGAAAACTCTCTGAAAAGGATCCTAACCTGCCCCAGATACCGATCATTGAACACATGGATGTTAAACGGATGCTCCTGTTTCAGAAGGGGATTGTCGAGGGCGCCATTTGCCTGCTCACCCAGTGTTCCCTGTATGCTGACCTTGTAAAAGTTCTGCCTGATGAAAAAAAAGAGACATATACCCTTCTTCTGGATCTTTTAACACCAGTCGCAAAGAGTTACCCATCAGAGATGGGTATCCTTTCCGTGAGTCAGTCCCTGCAGTGTTTCGGCGGCTACGGCTATTGTGATGACTTTCCAGTAGAGCAGTATTACCGTGACATACGGATCCATCCCATCCATGAAGGGACAACCGGTATACACGGTCTCGATCTCCTTGGCAGAAAAGTGGTTATGCAGGACGGCCGGGCTTTCAGGCTTTTTATGTCTGAAGTCAATAAAACCGTAGAACAGGCAGAACGCGTTGAACAGATCAAGCCTTTTGCAGCCCAGCTCAGGGAAGCCCTGGACAACCTCCAGGCGGTTACCGACCATCTTCTCAGCCTGGCTGAATCAAATAGCCAGGAACACGCCATGGCCGATGCAACGATATATCTTGAATTGTTCGGAATAACAACCATCGCATGGCAATGGCTGTTACAGGGAACTATCGCTGGAATAAAACTGCGAGATAGTGACACTGATGCCGGTTCTGCTTTTTACCAGTCAAAACTTCTTACCATGCGCTATTTCTTTGAATATGAACTCCCCAAGACATTGGGGCTGGTAGCTGTATTAAATAAAAATAGCGGTTTAACAATCGAAAACCAAGACAGGCTGTTCCCAGATTAAAAAATTATTGACAGGATAAAAGGATGAACAGGATAAAAAAACGCAACCCTCCAGCTATGCTGGAGCTGAGCTGAAATCCAGTTATTCCTGTTTAAAATATTTAAAAACAGCAGAGCGAAGCGATACATCAATTTTAAGCACTTGTAACTTTAGTACATTGTAGGGTGGGCTGTGCCCACCATTTTCGACCACGACCACCGCTCCCTCTGGTCGCTGACCACGATCACGACCACGATTTTTAAAAAAACTGGCAAAGCGGAGCGATACCACAACTTAAGGCACTTATTTCTAGATACTAGATGGCTGGTCGTAGCGAAGCGTAGATCCCGCTTCTTTTTAGCGGGGATACTAGATGAAAACCTGAAAACTGGCAGAGCGGAGCGACACATTAACTTTAGACACTTTAGCTCACTTTAGGCACTTATCATGATCCCTACCATAAAAAATCTGCTTATTGGAATAAAAAGACAAGGTTTTTCCAACACATACCATATCCTGAAAAATAATCTCTTGGTATATTTCCGTAAGGGTATTGTTGGTGACTGGATCAGGATAGAGACGTCTACTCTCTGCCAGCTCAATTGTCCCTGCTGTATACAAGCATCAGGAGATCTGGGTATTTTTGGGAAGGGGTATCTGACATTTGATAATTTTAAGGAATTTGTCGATACATACCCGAACTTCAGCAATATTGAAATATCAAACAACGGTGAAATATTCTTGAATCCTGACATTGACAGAATCATTGAATATGCTTTTAAAAAAAATATCACCCTTGAAGCCTTTAACGGCGTTAACTTGAATACGGTAAAGGAAAGCACCCTTGAAAACCTTGTTAAATACCGGTTTAGAGTCCTCAGCGTATCAATAGACGGCGCCAGCAGTAACACATACAGCATATACAGGCAGGGCGGCAGCTTTAACCAGGCCATCGAAAACATAAAAAAAATCAATGAATTCAAGGAGAATTACCATTCACACCTGCCGATACTGGTGTGGCAGATGATCCCTTTCAGTCATAACGAACATGAGATTGATAAGGCAAAAAAGATGGCTGCCTCCCTGAAAATGGACTTTGTGGTAAGACTAAACCTGAATCCAGAATACGCACCAATAAAAAGCAGTGAACCTGTAAGAAATAAAGCTGAAGTCAAGGCATCATCGTTAAGTAATTTCGAGGAGATCCATGAAGAGGCATATAACCTTACTTCATGCGGACAGCTTTGGGCAGTCCCCCAGATCAACTGGGACGGCAAACTCCTCGGATGCTGCATGAATAAATTCAGTGATTATGGCAACGTCTTTGAGCTGGGACTTGAAAAATGCTTGTTTGGAGAAAAATATCAATACGCGAAACAGATGCTCCTCGGCAGGGAAAAACCTCGGGAAGATATTCCCTGTACTGAGTGCCCTGTATTCAAGGCGATGAACGCCTCCCCTGAAAAAAAAGCAGCCTCAATTAAAAAACTTGAAGAATTTCATAAACAATATAAGATGTCTTTCTCACAAATGCTCAAGGATACTGCGGTAAAACTATTAAATAAGGAGCAGGAAAATGAAATACTCTGAAGCCCGCCAGGGGCGAACGTTTGTTATACGTCTTGAAGACGGCGATATCATTCATGAAGAGATTGAACGGTTTGCAAGAGAAAAATCGATAACTGCGGCTGCCTTGATCATTATCGGGGGAGCTGATAAAGGAAGTAGACTTGTAGTCGGGCCGGAGCAAGGGCGAGAAGAACCGGTTACACCCATGGAACATATGTTAGATGATGTATATGAAGTCGCTGGAACAGGAACCATCTTTCCTGACGACAATGGCATGCCTGTCCTTCACATGCACGCGGCATGTGGCAGAAAAGCGAAGACTGTAACGGGATGTGTCAGGAGCGGGGTTAAAACATGGCAAATACTTGAAATTATTATGTTTGAACTTATCGGCAGTACAGGAAAAAGGGTTTTTGATTCCCGTACTGGCTTCAAACTGCTGATTCCATAGTCTTGAAACATCCTCATATCAAAACCTGAAACAAAACAGATATTGTTTCCTCTGCAAGGTCTTTTACAAGCTGAATAAACTCCATATTTAATAAAAACGTTATCTTCTTGACAAATTAATAAAATTGATTAGTCTATTATAACCAATTCTTATTTATACAACTGCAGGAAGCGGTTTTATCATGGATCATTCAAACAGGCCAACAAAAGAAAATAAAAAAGATATTACACAACGCCTTATTGATATCATACGCAATCTTTCCGAAGAGAGAAAAAAGGCCCTTTTAAAGGAACTGGAAGATGAAGAAGAGCAAAAAGGGATTGAACTGCGTAAACATGAAAGAAGACCCTGCAAAATTACTGCGATGTACACATCAGGGGATAGTTTTGGTGAAGAATACGTGCGGGACATCAGCATCGGCGGGGTATTCATTGAAACCACCGAAACCTTTGAAATCGGTCAAAAACTCAGCATGGCGATACCTTTTACAAATGAAGAACGGTATATCAAGGTTCAGGGAAAAGTCGTTAGAATAACCTCTTCCGGAATTGGGGTTGAGTTTGAAAAAAGTCTGAAACAGACCGGATAGTTAATCTACCCCATCCCCATCCCTCTGCACCAAACATATGAAGCTGTGATAATATATCCCAGGATAAGCACCCATGCTGTAAAATATCCTTTTTTTTCCGGAAAAATCAGTAATACAGTCACAAGCAGGGTAACTGCCAGAACAATATACGGAAGCTCAGGCATGTTGATACCGCCCATTATCTCTATTGGCCCATACATACTGCTGTACAAAAGAACCGGAAAGCCTATGCAAATGCATACATCAAAGATATTCGAACCAATGGCGTTTGAAGCCGCATCATCGTAATTATCATTCATCGCGTCTTTAATAGATATGACCATGTCAGGTATGGATGTGCCCACCGCGGCCATGATGATCGCAACAAAAAACGTGTTTACCTCAAAATAGTCAGCAATCTTGATGACTGATTCAGCCAGGAGAAAACACGCAATCGTAATATGCACAACAGACAGCAGCAGTGCTGCTGAAGCTGTTTTGGTTGTAAACTCGCGATTCCTGTGCAGCATGTTCCTGTAATCAAAGTTAAAAAAATTGATCAGCCAGGACTGTTTATTCTCCGCAACATTTGAAATATCATTTTTCTTAGCCTCATGAGGTATTGTCCTGTTCTGCCAATACATATAAATAACATATACAAAATAAATCGCTACAAGAAACACACCATGCCAGAAGGTGAGTTGTGTTAAAGAGAGTATGTAAATAAGTATAAGTTCTGAAAGAACAAAGAAGAGACCATCCCTGATAACAGCCTGTTTTGTCAGCACCACATGTTTCTTTTTTCTTAAAAGTAGTGCGGCAAATATAAAACCAGACAGGATGACCATGGCGTTGAAAATCGCTGAACCGGCTATTGTCGCTATGCCGGATGACAGGCCTGCACTGTCTTGAAACATAAAAAGAAAAAACAGGGTCGTAATCAGTTCCGGTGTTGAACTGGCGACTGCATTTACAGTCGCGCCCTTTATGCCAGCTGTCATGTTCCTTCCCAGAAAGTTAGCGCTTTCTTCAAACGGAGCACATGCTTTCATGATCCAGAGACATGAAACAATGATGAGTATAAAATAAAGTGATACCATGTTATTATAAAAAACCGTTTACAGATTTTATTGATTATTACAAAAACAGATAATTGACGGGTACACTCAGCCCTTAACCTGATGATGATGGCATAAGGTGAACGTCTTTCATCAGTACCGGCTTCTGCTGCATAATTTGCCGCTGGCCAGGCTTAAACGGAGTAAATACATACTCTTAATTGATAGTCCTCTCAAGCCTTAGGCTTCTTTCCATTTGTAAGTCTGTCAAATAAATAATTGAGACGGTCACTGCTTTGATCTGAAGCAATCGCAAAGCCGCCAACTGGTAGTGATGATTTATCACCTGGTATTTGCCGCTGTATAGCCTGACCGTCATCGTACAATCCGGAAAACGGTCTGCTCCAGCCTCATTGATGACAACTGCCCAAAACTTTACCCTAGACATAAGCAGCTTGTCAGAAGTCATGTTCCAGTATGGGTTTGGCTCCAGATCAGCAACGATTACCCTGTCATATCTGGGTTCGGCGGCATTCTTATGTGTGTTTAAAATCTGATACGCTGCATTCAGTTCAGCGATCGTATCTATTCCTATTGATGCCTCCAGTGAATTTTCTGGTTCCACCTCTGCAAAAGGGAGATCCCAGTCCAGCCAGGGTGAAAATCTGGCGGCAGCATCTCCCTTGGTATTTTCCGGTATCAATTCAGAAATTTTACAAGCATTCTCAAGGGTTAAGGTGAAGTTGTCGGACATCTCAGCTGTAAGTGAAAAAACATCACCCGGATCATCCTTGGTGTTTGAATTCATCTTTCCCTTTTCCTGATGTTTTATCCATGTTGAAGCGAATATAAAATACAAATCAGCATCCGTCAACAGTACTTATAAAAAACCGTAACCAAACTATTTTCCTGGTACGCAGGCGTCATGGAATATTTTAGCGATATTAGATGAATAAACAACAATCTGCTTCATAAGATCCATCAATTCCACGTGCACTTCATGGGTTTTAATAGCTTCTTCATGCTCATGGAGGATCCGCTCAAGGTGTTTTACTCTATACTGGAGTTCAAGGTCCAGATATATCCGTTCTGTTTCCATTATCTGTTTCGCTTTTATGAGGTCCATTTCAGCAAACGCCTGCTCCAGCAGACGTATCTGGGAGCATACCTTTTCATGGTAAATCATCAGTTCTTCCTTCCCCTCAAGCGAAAAGTCTTTATCCAGCGCCTCCTTTTTTGCCACAAGTGGCACCATGTTTCTGTGAATAATATCTGAAACACTTTCCAGGTCTGCAATAATCGACATCATGCCGTATATTTCCACCGTCTGATCATCTGACAGTTCCCTCCTTGATACACGGATAAGATAGTCCTTTATCTTTTCTTCAAGGAAATCGATCTTCTCCTCACGCATATCAATACCTTCCATCAGGCTGAGCTTGGGAAAAAACTCATCCTTCCTCGGAATCTCCTGTACAAGAAGTTCGGCCTCCACAGGACCGACCTTTTCCTTGTCTATCCATTGCTCATCTGACATGAAAGGAATAATAATCGCCCGCATCATCCTGTGAATCAACTTCGCCATTCTTGATATTTCAGCACGCGCCAAGTCAATGGCCAGCGCTGGCGTTGACAGGCATGATTCATCAAGGTGTAATGTAACCATCTTAAACTGGTCTCTTCTTTCTTCTTTTACAGGAATTATCTTCAGTATTAATGTTGCGAAAAAACCTGTAAAAGGGAGGAACACCAGGCCAATCCCCACATTGAATATAGTATGCGCGTTTGCTATCTGACGGGCGATCCCTGATTCAAACCGTACGGCAAGATTCCGGATTAGATCAGCAAACTCGGGAATCCAAAATATGAACAGTAAAACACCTGCTACTTTGAAAATAACATGAGCACATGCCACACGTTTTGCCTCCCTGGACGTCCCGATACTGGCCAGACCGGCTGTTACACAGGTCCCGATATTACCGCCAAAAATAAGGGGTATACCTGCATCAAGTGTAATAAGTCCCTGCTGCGCCATAACAATGACAACACCTGTAAAAGCGCTGCTGCTCTGAATAATAGCGGTAAAAAGCATCCCGGCCAGGATACCGGGCAGGGGGTGTTCCAAGCCCTTCATTAAATCAATAACAGCCTGGAAATCCCTTAAGGGCCGCATTGAATCACTCATCAGTTTCATGCCGTAAAACAGAATCCCGAAACCCAGGATGATCTCTCCTGCATTACGCGTATCTGTACTCTGCCCGAACATCCTCATGGCAAAACCAATAGCAACCATCAACAGAGCGTAATCCGTCAGTTTAAACGCAATAAGCTGCGCTGTGACAGTTGTACCAATATCCGCGCCAAGTATCACACCAAGGGTCTGAACAAAACTCATCAATCCTGCCTGAACAAAGCTCACAAGCATTACTGTTGTGGCACTACTCGACTGAATAACCATCGTAACAAAAGCACCTGCAAAAAGTGCTATCAGCCTGTTTTTAGTAAGGGCAGCAAGGAGAGACCGCATATGGTTCCCAGCAGACTTCTTCATCCCTTCACTCATCTTTTCGATCCCGTAAAGAAACAGGGCCAAACCACCCAGCAGACCGATAATTAGAAATAACCAGGAAATATCATCAGGATTCCCAGAACCAGCCAAAAGCTGGTTGGGAAACAGAATGGCAATAAATGAAAGGATTAACAGTATCTTATATTTATTAGAACAGAAAGAAAGCATAAATAGTTACTTTCCCTGTGAAAAAAAATCTCTCATTTTTTTCAACAATCCTAATAAAGATGTCAGCTTGTTCAGGCCCTTTTCTACCCTTGCTTCATTCATTATTCCAAGAACAGCCATACGGTTTTCAACGCTGCCTGAATTTCTTAGTCTTCTGTCAATTTCTTCCTGAAAACCCCTTAAATCTGGAGATTTTTCAAGAAGCCGTTCACGTTCCTCCATGGCTTCTTTAAGGACGTTATCTGGATCAAACCCGTTTTCATCAGGGATATGTGTTGTTTTAATTTTTAAGCGTTCACCCATTTCGCTCTCATTTTTTTACTATAAAAGGATATAGAATGATGATGCTATTAACCATGCGTGAGGCAAAACAGGCGCACGCAATTTACATCATCATATCTACTCCTGAATTTCAATTAACATATTAATCTTTTAAATTCATTATAAACATATTTTGTTATTATGGCAACAAGCTTTACCCAGACATCTCATTTAAAACTTTATTTAGAAACTTAGTTTTTAATAAAATCTGACACTGTATGTAATGTCAAGTTTAGACTTTTACAGTTACTCCTCAATCATAAGGCCTGTTTGTTTCCCTGTTTGTGTGATCCCTTTGGAAATAACCATTTCCCTGCCGAATTTCCTCCCTTCCTTCAGTACTTTTTCGTCCTGATCTGGAACAGCCCTGCTCATACTGGCTACATGGGGATACCTGGAATCAATATATTGAACAAGCATGGGATCTTCTATCTTTAAAACCTCTCTGCCATTGGAGGTTTCCTTCTCTTCTATTTCCCGTTTTTTAAATTTTGTCCTGAAACCCTCGATAATACCTGTGGCAAAATCGGTTTTCCGATAACGGTTCAGTTTGCCATCACGATTAAACTCCGCCCACTTTGAATCAATGTAATGGTTAACAAATTCATAAACATAGGATGCTATCTCAACATTCTTTTTCGTGCCACTCAACTCCATTACGCTCCCCATTTTCTCTTTCTCAACCACATAAGCGGACACCCAGATAACGGTAACAAAGTAATAATCATTCAGCAAATTCCCCAAATGATATACTTCCCTAAAATGTCGAAGCGCAGGTTTGCCAGCAAAAATACTGATAAAATCCCTTTTTTCATTAAATGAAAGGAGGTCGATATTGTATTTTTTTATATAATGGTACGCTTTGGCCATGGCAGCCTCCGCCTCATAATGATTTCCACTTTCAGAAAGGGCAAGCAGTTTTTTCACCCTCAGCATAATTTTATCTTCTTCCCCAGCTGTTTGTTCACATACCCGCTCAGTTAGGGGCTTGTATCTGCCCGATGCTTCAGGATTTGCTCTGAGCATGCGGCACGCCCGGCGGAAAACATTACCGTGAGAGGTCTCTTGTCCAGCGTTCAGGACCTCTTCAGCCAGTTGGTGAGCAGTTTCATGGAGGAGGACATCACGCACGTCATTCCACGTGTAATCAAGGGCTAAGCCCCGACTTATACAGATTTCGCGTCTTTGTCCATCCCAAAACCCGTACCTGCTCGTCATGTTTCTCAAGCTAAACATCGGTTTTTTCATTTTCCGTTGATATATTGGATCTAATACCCAAAGGGAATTTTCCCATTCACAGGCCAGACCGTGAAGGATTCTCCGTTCTATCTCTTCCTGGATACTGATTTTTTCTTTCTTATTTTCTGGCATTATAAAGTAAAAGGTATAGGGTAAAAGGATTTAAGAATTTTTGGATTGGGCCGGTTATGTGTCGGAGTGTAGAGTATCTGTGTAAGGATATATGATATAAGATACAGTTGCGGGGTCTCCCGTACAACGTGTCAATGCTGTCATGAGATTGTAAAAAGGTTATCTCCACTGTAAACGGCAGTGTCAGCCATTAATCGCTAAATCCATAAATTCCTTAATCTCTAAATCCCTTAATTCCATATTCCCTTACTCTCCCATGGGTAAAACAATTTCAAATTCTGTCCCCGTCCCTTCTATGCTGATAGCAGAAATCCTGCCATTATGCATTTCAATAATATTGCTTACAATATAAAGGCCTAGGCCTGTTCCTTGGTCCCTCCCTTTTGTCGTAAAAAAAGGATCAAATATTTTATTAAGCATCTGTTCAGACATCCCCGGGCCATTATCCCGGATACAGATCACAGCATTATTACCCTCTCGGTGGGAGCTTACGATGATAGTCCCCCCCTCGTCGGTATCTGAAGCATCAGCCGCGTTTGTAATAAGATTTACAAACACTTGAAATAATCCCTGATAATCGCAATAAACCGTCATGTCTTTGGGAACACCTGACGTATCCGCCGTCATCCCGGCGTTAGCGATACGGTAGTTTAGGATATTCAAAGCTTCACCGATAATTTCAGTCAGTATATAATTCTGTTTTTCTATATCGCTTTTTCTCGAATACCCCCTGAGCCCGTCCACCAGGGCTGATATCCTTCTGGTGTTTTTAATAATCTTTTCAATTTTACTGTATACAACCCCTTCTTTCTCTCCGGCAAAACTCTCCTGGATAAGTTCCGCATTGAGGCTTATTGAAAAAAGCGGATTCATTATTTCATGGGCAATCGCCGCAGATATTGTACCGAGTGTGGCCAGACGGTCTGAATGGATAAGCTGACTAGTCCTTTCCTCTACCAGATCTTCTAGGTTATCACGGTGCTGTTTGAGTTCAAGATGGGTATTGATCCTTGCTTTAACTACAACAGGATTGAAGGGTTTAGCAATGTAATCGACCGCTCCGAGTTCCAGCCCTTTTGCTTCATCCTCATCTTCACCCTTGGCTGTAATAAAAATGATCGGAATATCCCTGGTCCTTTTGTCTTTTTTCAGCCTTCTGCACACTTCATACCCGTCAATTCCTGGCATCATGATATCAAGAAGTACTAAATCAGGAGGGTTCTCTTCGATTATTTCAAGGGCCTTCTGACCGCTCCTTGCAAAAGTAATCTCATGGTCGGCTCTTAATGTTTCCCCTAGGACCTTAATGTTGGTGGGAATATCATCAACAATCATTATTTTATACAGGGTATTCTTTTCAACCATCTTCACCTCCTGTCAGTCTAATCCCCATAGCTTGTGCGATCCTTTTCAATATACGGCGCGCACTGTAATATTCAAATTTGTCAATATGCTGTTCCAATTTCACCACTTCCTTGTCTGGCATCGGTCTTAAATGTTTTTTTAATATATCAAGACATTCATCAGCTGCAAGATCATTTTTAATAAGGAGACCATCTAGTCTGTTCATCATCTCTTCCTGCTCTTCTGGACTCATATGTGATACATCTTCCAGATCAGCCAGTCGTTCTGGAAATGCGCCCTTTAAAGACCGTTCCAGATCCCTGATGGCAACAAGTACCTTTTCAAGGTCCTCTTCGAAAACCGCATGGAGTCTATCTATCTCTGGATCATGCTGTTCAAGTCCGTTAATCAAATCGTTTGCGGACTCATACAGGCCATAGGCTGAAATATTCCCCCCGGTCCCTTTGATAATGTGGAGAATCTGACTCGCTTTTTTTAAATCCCCTTGATCAATCGCTGACCTTACCCTTTCAGTGGAATCAATGTTGTCGCTTAAAAAGCTGTATAACAATTTTAGATACAGTTTCCTGTTCCGGTTTATCCTATTCAAGCCGTCATCAATATTTATTCCCGGGATACTGTCAGGCAGGTTAAATTCAGGATGTACTTCAGTAACTAGCGTTTCTGCAACAGCATCTGCTTCAGGGTCGGCCTTTTCCGTCTTGACCCATTGACCTAATGTTAAAAACAGTTGCTCCGGGCCGATTGGCTTGCTGACATAGTCATTCATGCCTGCATCTATACACTCTTTCCGGTCTCCAAGCATAACTCCTGCGGTCATGGCGATGATCGGGATATCTTCCATACCCATTTTCTTTCTGATATGCATGGTCGCTTCAATGCCATCCATTTCAGGCATCTGAACATCCATCAGGATTGCGTCATAGGTGTTTACTTCCACCATCTTCACAGCCTCAATACCATTAGATGCCTTTTCGACCTCTATATCAGCTGAAACAAGAATTTCATTCGCAACCATCTGATTTAATGGGTTATCTTCAACCAGCAGCACCCGAACACCCGGAAATCTCGCAGGACCTGTAAAATAATCTTTTTCCCTGTTTGTAATCGATGTACTGTATCCGAACTGTTCCATTATAGCACTATACAGCATGGATGCTCTTACTGGTTTTACCAATATTGTCTTTACCCCGGCTTCCTTTGCCCTGTAAATCTCCTGCTCGTGGCCATATGCTGTTATCACTATAATTGGAGGCGATACCTGGCGTGTATCATTGATGATCTTCTCTGAAGCGGTAATACCGTCTATTCCTCCCATTCTTATATCCATCAGTATCAAACCGAACCGCTCACCCTCTTTTGTTTGCGAATATTTTTCCAGGGCCTCTTCAGCTGATTCTGCTGTTTCAGCGCTAAGGCCAAAAGACTCCACATAACGCTTCATGATGAGAAGTGTTGTCAGGTTATCATCAACAATAAGAACTTTTATGTCTTTAAGCTCCTCCGGAACCACGTATTTTACTCTCGAAGGGCCGGCTATCCGTTTAAACATTGCCTTAAAGGAAAATGAGCTCCCCTTGCCCTGCTCGCTTTCCACCCATATTTCTCCGCCCATGATATTAACGATCTTCCTGCTGATGGAAAGACCGAGTCCAGTACCGCCATATTTTCTGGTGGTGGAACCATCTGCCTGAATAAATGCATCAAAAAGGCTCTCCTTTTGTTTGTGATCAAGCCCTATACCGGTGTCACGAACAGTGAAAACGAGTTCCACTAAATCATTCTCTCCTGACAATTTCTCAACCGAAATGCATATCTCACCTTCTGAGGTGAACTTGAATGCATTGGATGTTAGATTTAGCAGGACCTGTCTCATACGGAAAGGATCAGAAAGGAGCCTTTCAGGTACATCAGACTTAACATCTACAATCAGCTCAAGTTCCTTTTCAAGTCCTTTGGCCAGGAACATGTCTGCCACCTCTTCAACCAGTTCTCTTGGTGAAAAGGGGAGGCTGTCTAGGACCAGCCGGCCGGCGTCAATTTTTGAAAAATCGAGGATATCATTGATTATTTCAAGAAGTGACAGGGAAGATGAGCTGATAATTTTTAGATATTTATGCTGTTTTCTTGTGATACCCGCACCCATCAACAGGTCAGCCATTCCAATAATAGCATTTAATGGCGTACGGATCTCATGGCTCATGTTCGCCAGAAACTCGCTCTTGGCTTTAGTTGAAATATCAGCCGCTTCCTTAGCTGCCTGAAGCTCCATGTTGGCCATCTTCAGCTCAGCCGTCCTCTCCTCAACTCTCAATTCCAGTTCATCACGGGCCTTACGGATAGCTTCGTCAGCCTGTTTCCGTTCTGTAACATCCCTGATAATGATGACGATACCTCTTAGTGTATCATCCCTTTCAATAATTTTTGCGTTTACTTCAACAAATATCTGTGAGCCGTCTTTTTTAAAGGCCTCAACGTCAAGCGTGTGTCCGGTTTTGCCTTCCATAAGGTTGCTTATAAGCCCACTGCATTGTTGCAGGCCCTCAGGTCCAAGTGCGTTAAAATGAAGAAAATCCTTCCCAATGCATTCCTCACGTTCCCATCCGAAAATATCCTTTACCCTATCATTGACGTCAATAACGACACCCTCCATATCCACGTAAAGGATTTCATCGTTTGCGTTTTCAAAAATTGTTTTGAATTTTTCTTCGCTCTCTCTTAAAGCCGCCTCAGACTTCCTTCGCTCGGTAATATCTCTTATAATATTTATAATACCTTTAGGTTTATCATCCTCATAAATAAGCTTGGAATTCACCTCAACAAAAAGCATTTTCTTTTCTTTATTATATATTTCAAATTCTAACATATTGTTTTGTTCACCAGCCAGCGTATCTTCCATGCAACGGGTGCTCCTTCTAAGCTCATCAGGATTGAATATTTTAAACTCTGTGAAGTTTCTGCCAATTACCTCGTCACGAGTATATCCAAAAGCCTCAATCTTCGCGTTTGCATCAATAATAATTCCTGAAATATCCACGTAAACGATTACATCATTTGCATTCTCGAAGATCATCTTAAATCTTTCTTCGCTCTCTATAAGCGCCTCTTCAGCTTTCTTTCTTTTCGTAATATCAAGTGCTGTGCCAAGCACACCTATTGGATTGCCGGCTTCATCCCTCCTCACCTCAACCTCAGAATGAATATATCGGATTTCACCGTCCGTGCAAATAAGACGGCTGTCCAGACTGTATTCCACTCCGATGTCAACCGCATTCTGAAACCATTTTGATACAGATTCCATATCATCCGGATGGATGAGCTCCACCCAGTTATCAAATTCTATAGGGCCTTCCTCTTTCGTTCTTTTACAAAGCCTATACAGTTCATCAGACCAGGAAAGCTTGTTTGTAGTAAAATCCAGGTGCCAGGTCCCCAACCGGGCAACCCTCTGGGCGTTTACAAGCATGGCCTCGCTTTCCTTCAGGGCCTTTTCCGCTCGTTTCCGTTCAGTGATATCCCTCAGGATGTTCAGCAGACCCCGAATCTTCCCGCCCTGCCTGACAAGTCTCGCATTCGCTTCCACATATACAGGCGTCCCATCTCTCCTGTAAATCTGCAATTCCTGCATTTGGGCTGGCTGGCCACTCATTACATCATTAAATATATTGATAGCCTTCTCCATGTCTTCAGGCTTCATGAAAGTGAACTTTGCAAAATTTTCTCCCAACACTTCTTCTGGATTATATCCAAACAACTCAAAGGCCTTTTCATTGGCGTCTACAACCATCCCGTTGATATCAATGTTGATAATAGCATCATTGGCACTGTTAAAAATTGTTTTAAATCTCTCTTCGCTCTCACGCAATTTTGCTTCAGCCTTTCTCCGGTCCGTGATATCCCGCACAATAACAACAAGCCCCTCTATCCAGCCATTCTCTCCGATGACACTTGAGTTCGCTTCAATAAAAACCGGTGTTCCATCCCGGTGCAAAAGCTCCATTTCAAACATCGGCACGGTTTCACCATTAACCGCTGCCTTAAAAACCGCTTCAACATCTTCGATATCATTGGGCTTAATATGGTTGAATTCTGATATTTTTTTTCCTATTGTCTCTTCCTTTTTGTATCCTAGCAGGTCAAATGTTTTACTGTTCGCGTCTATAAGTACGCCGTTTTTATCAAAATAGAAAATCGCGTCATTGGCTTTTTCAAAGATCAGCTTAAACTTTTCTTCACTCTCCTTAAGGATCTTCTCTGTCTTTTTTTGCTCGGTGATGTCTCTGACAATGCTTAAAACTCCCTCTGGCTCTCCCCCTCTCTTGACAAGGGTTGAGCTCGCACTGATATAGATGGGCGTGCCATCCCTGTGACGCGCCTTGAATTCCCTTATCTCTGTTGGATCGCCTGACAGTGCATCATTAAACAACTTTTCCGCACGTTTAAACTCATCTGCATCAAAAAAAGTAAACTCTCTCAGGTTTCTCCCGACAATCTCCTCACGCTTATATCCAAAAATTTCTTCAACCTTCTTGTTGACATCAATTGCTGTGCCATCTCTAGCCACATAAATAATCTCATCATAGGCATTCTCAAAAATCAGTCTGAATTTCTCTTCACTCTCCCGGAGTTCTGCCTCCACGAGTTTACGCTCTGTGACATCCCGGATGACAGCAAGAATACCCTGCATTTTTCCATCCTGCTTTATAAGCCTGGGGCTTACTTCGATATAAATCTCCTTGTTATCCTTTCGTGTACCGCTAAAATCTATGATTGGAATATCCTCTCCTGTCATAAACTCTTCAAAAAGTTCCTCAGACATTGGAATATTTTCAGAAGTTAAAAATCCCGCCTCTGTATAATGCTTTCCAATCACTTCTTCACTCGTAAACCCAAAAACGTCAAACATCCTTCTATTTACATCAGTTATCTGTCCATTCATATCCACATATGCGATAACATCATTGGCATTTTCAAAAATCATCCTGAATTTTTCTTCTCTCTCACGGATTGTCAGCTCTGATTGTATACGTTCAGTTATATCCCTGAGAATAATGATGACCCCCTGCACATCACCATTTTTTTTGATCACACGGGCATTCCCCTCAATAATAATCATGGTACCGTCTTTTCGTAAAACATCAAACTCCAACATAGGTGCTGGTTCCCCAGCTACAATCTCTTGTAGAAACGTAAACGCTTTATCAAATTCCTCCTCCTCCTGAAAAAGATCAAATTCACCAAAATTTTTGCCGACCAACTCTTCATACGTATACCCAAGAAGATCATACACTCTATTATTTACATCAATGACATCACCGTCGACAGACAGGAAAGCAATCGTGTCATTGGCATTTTCATAAATCAGTCTCAATTTCTCTTCGCTTTCCCTTACTGATGATTCTACCTTTTTCCTTTTGGTAATATTTCTCACAATTGCCAGCACACCTTTGGCTTCACCGTTAATCTCTATGGGTGCTGGATTTACTTCTACAAAGACATTCTCCTTTCCGTTTTTGTGCGGCGCCTCATATTCATAATAACCAATTGAATTATCAGATATAATATCCTCAAAATAATGGATATTCATCTGTTCATCTTCCGTGTTCAAAACATCAAATTCAGTAAAATGCTTCCCAACAACTTCTTCAGGCCTGTATCCGAAGAAATCATATATTTTACTATTCACATCAATAATGATGCCGTCATTATTCAGGAGTATGATCTCATCATTGGCATTTTCAAAAATCAGCCTGAATTTAGCTTCGCTCTCACGAAGTCTTTCCTCTGTAACGCGGGCATCGGCCATGGCTTTCTCAAGATCCTTTACCCGCTGTTCAAGTTCCTCATATGTCGGTTTCATACAAAGGCCCTCTAAAAATATGATATTTATATTTGTCTAACAAGACATTAAAAGCAGTTGGTTGACAAGATTTTTTTACAATTGCATGAAACATATATCAAACTACCATTAATGTCTGAAACAATCCTGTAAAAAACATTTTTACGGATTGTACTGTTTCAATGGAATTCATGAATTAAAAACTGCTTGAAGATGAATGGATAAAAGTTTAAGTGCTGGATCACAGTCACCGCAGTACTTGATCTAAAACTTCGACATTGAACTCGGATTATAAATTTAAAAATCAGGTTAAAAACTATTCGTTCAGCAAATCTCTGACAGCATCTAGCATTATTTTTCGCTCAATAGGCTTTTTAAAAGCATACTTTATATCATATTTCTCAGCAACCTTCAGAAATCCTACCGGCCCCCCGGTCATGACAATAATATTCACTTTAGGATATTCCTGTTTAAGCTTCATCACCATTTCGATTCCGTCTTTTTCCGGCATCAACACATCAGTTATGACCACATCAATCTTTTTCTCATGAAAAAGTTTCAGTCCGATTTTACCGTTAGGAGCGTCACTTACATCATAACCTTCAAGTTCAAACATCTCTTTAAGCGCCTCTCTGATCTCATCAACGTCATCAATCACAAGTATTCGTGCCATAACTCTTTCTCCCAGATCATCTTTTTTTTATTTAATGTTTATTCCAGCCCGGATGACCGTGCTTTTTGTTACCCCTGAAAGGGTTTGACAAATTTCGGAGTGCCTGAAATATTTTAAGTTACTCCCGTTAAATTTGAAGGTCATTTCAACGGGGCTATTAAAATTCAACTTTAAATACAGGTCATAGGTGCTTTTTATATGGTAGAGCAAATCTTTTTAATTGCACCTGTACTCTATACTTATATACGAAAATCATTCCTGTATCAAGACAAAGATAATTAAATTGATTACCAAATTTGATTTAGGGGATCTGATCTGCTATGGTGTTTAAAAGGTCAGATATTATCCTTACTATTTATTTAACAATAAAATGAAAATCGCATTTATACATTTCCACCTGAAAACAGGTGGCGTAACAACTGTTATCAAACAGCAGATCGAATCACTAAAAAACGATTGTGAAATCTTAGTACTGACAGGAGAACCAGCTGAACCGGATTTTCCTGCTGAAACGGTTTGCATTCCAGGGATAGGCTACGATGAATATAGTAACATTTCATCAGACCCTGAGGAAACAGCTGAACTGGCAACCGACGCTATCTTCTCAAGATGGAAAGGTGGATGTGATCTACTCCACGTACATAATCCCTGCCTGGCAAAAAACAAAAACTTACTCAAAATCCTTAAGAAACTGCAAAAAACAGGTGTCACGCTTTTTATCCAGATTCACGATTTTGCTGAGGATGGTCGCCCATCATCATACTATTTTGATGATGAATATACCCAGGATTGCCATTACGGCGTGATCAATTCCCGTGATTACGGGATCCTTCTCCGATCAGGCTTGAAACCCGAAGGTCTTCACATGATTTCCAATACGGTAAATCGCCTCCCCTCACCTGCCAATGCCTTCCAGTCTGAAAGTTTTATCCTTTATCCTGTCCGGGCCATAAGAAGAAAGAATATCGGCGAAGCTGTACTTGTCTCAATTTTTTTTAAAAACCATGAAAAACTAGCCATTACCCGTCCGCCAAACAGTCCTGAAGATGCTAACAGCTACAAAGGCTGGAGAAAGTTTTCCAATGATCATAGTTTGAATGTTGACTTTGAGGTTGCACTGACACGTGATTTCATTGATCTCGTCCAGTCAGCCCAATGTTTTATCACAACCAGCATTACCGAAGGATTCGGTTTCTCTTTCCTTGAACCCTGGACCGCGCGTAAATCCTTGTGGGGAAGAAAACTCCCTGACATCTGTAATGATTTTGACAAAAACGGCATCAATCTGGACCACCTGTATACTGCCATTAATATTC
>JANQFQ010000031.1 GCA_028277765.1 Desulfobacterales bacterium | reverse complement strand
AGCCCACCCTACGATGGTTGGTTACATTTCATTAAATGTAATCAATTTAGATTTGACCATACATAAAGTGTTGGATGTCGATTCGTCATTAAGACCTTTTAAACAAATGAAACTCAATAAAATCTTACATTGTATGTAAGATCAAGTCGTGTTCAATACAGCTTATTTAATAAGAATGGCAGAATTCCACAACTTTAGGCACTTGTAACTTTAGGCACTTTCCTGGGTGAGATATCCATGGGCTTATTCTTAACTTACTGATTGCCGATAAAAAAAGGCCTGAATGAACTTTCATCATATTCAAGGGCGGTCTTTATTTTTTCAAGAAGAACTGATTTGTCTTCGGGAAGTTTCCCTTCGATGTTAATATAATTCGTATAATGGTCGCTGGTCAGGGTTGAGGATACATCAAGGTTTTCAATCAGCAGGGCGGTTTCTTTTAGAATGTCGTGGGGACCGAGCATAACAAATGTCCCTTTTTGTACTTCCTCAAGCATGGGGGTGTTGATTTTTGGAACAAAGGTTCTGAGCCGGATAAAATCAGGTGAAATTCTGTTCAGTACCTTGGCGGTTTCAATAGCGTGCTGACGGGACCTGTCTTGACCGCCGATACCGAGGATCACATACAGGCTCATTTCAATGCCGGCTTCCATGGCCCATTGGCCAGCTTCAATCTGTTGAGCACTGTCGGTCCCTTTCTTTATTTTTTTTAAAATTATATCGTCGCCTGATTCAAGTCCCGCGTGAATACGGGAGAGACCGGCTTCCTTTATTTTTTGAAGATCTTCCACCCCTTTTTTATGTATATACTGAGAAGAACCGTAAACAGTGATCCGTTCTAATTCAGGAAACAGTTCCTGGGCATATCCGCATATGTCACACAAATGGGCTGTCCGCATGATGATACTGTTGCCTGAAGGGAAAAAAAGCGTCCTGACCCTTTCTCCGTATGCTTTACGGGCTTCCACAAGGTCTTCCTTAATATCAACAACTTTACGTATTTTAAATTTGGGTCCGTTTTTATAGACCATGCAGAAGGTACACCTGTTATGCGGGCAGCCGATCGTGGCTTGTATCAGAAGGGAATCCGCTTCACTCGGCGGACGGTATATGGGACCTTCATAGTGCATTTTGTGTTTTTTTACCAAGTCTTTAGAGCAGAGACAGATCAATAAATAATGATGCAATTCATTATTCTAAATCCGAAGCACGAAGCTCGAAATCCGAAACAATACCAAATGACAAAAATACAAATGACTAAAACAATAATTTTGTGTTTTAAATTTTGGATTTAAATATATTTCTTTAAACAATATCCATTAAATTTTTTATTTCCTTTTTCGTTAAATACCGCCAGGAACCTTGGGCAAGCTTTTTAAGGTGGATATTGGCCACTCGTATTCTATTTAAAGCGACGACCTTGTTTCCGACCTTTTTAACCATCCTTCGTATCTGCCTGTTCCGTCCTTCCTTGAGAATAATTTTGAAGCGGTTTTGTGATATCCTTTTAATAACAGCGGGCCGCGTTTTTGTGCTATCTAACATTATACCTGATGCGATCTTATTGAGAGCAGAATCTGAAATGCGTGATTCAACTGTCACATCATATTCTTTTTCATGATCAAAGGAAGGGTGGGACAGCTTTTGGTGGAGATCTCCGTCATTGGTTAGGATGAGAAGCCCTGTTGAATCCTTGTCAAGCCTGCCGACCGGGTAAAGCCTGCGAGAGATGTTTACCAGATCAACAATAATTTTTTCTCTGGGCTGACTACAGGAGGTAACATAGCCGGCAGGTTTATTGATGGCAAGGTATATTTTTTCATGCTCAATCTGAACCGGTTTTCCATTAAATTCGATTCTGTCCTTTTCCGGATCTACCTTTGTCCCCAGTTCAGTAACCACAAGGCCGTTGACCGTTACAAGTCCGGCTTTTATATGTTCTTCACCCTTTCTCCTGGAACAGAGCCCGGCATGGGCAAGGAATTTTTGTAAACGCATAATCGAAACGGTTAGTTATGATCTTATTAGATAAAAAATGAATTCCAACCAATCCAACCAATGAAACCAATCCAACCAATCCAACCAATGAAACCAATGAAACCAATCCAACCAATCCAACCAATAAAACCAATCCAACTAAAAACATCTATGTCCTATAATCTGCATTGATTTTTACATAGTCGATTGAAAAATCGCAGGTATACACATATGATGTACCCTTACCGATATTAAGATCAATGATCACTTCAAACTCGGATTTTTTTAGCACTTCTGTTGCTTTGGCTTCAGCGGTTTTACCACATCCTGTTCCCTGGTTAACCATAAGAATATTGTTAAAATACAGGTCTGTTTTTTCAGGTATCATTTTTACTTTTGCCCTGCCTGCTGCTGCGATGATTCGGCCCCAGTTAGCGTCTTCTCCGAAAAAGGCTGTTTTAACCAGGCTCGATTCAGCCACCGTATCTGCGACTGCATAAGCGTCCCCATCTGTTTCAGCCCCTTTTACGGTTATTTTGACAAGTTTAGTGGCACCTTCGCCGTCCTTTACGATCATTTTAGCAAGATCAAGGCAGACATTATCGAGTATGGCCTGAAACGCTGTTTTATCCTCAGGAGATTGAATTGCTGCTTCTGACTGACCGTTTGCCATTAAAATAACCATGTCATTGGTGCTTGTGTCGCCATCAACTGTTATCCGGTTAAAAGACTGGTTGACCGATGCGTTAAGCGCCTCCTGAAGTATATTGGAATCCGCCTTAAGATCTGTGCAAATGAAGCAGAGCATGGTCGCCATATCAGGTTTTATCATGCCGGATCCTTTTGCAGTCCCTGTCACAGTATATGATTGACCGCCAATCTTTCCCTGAATAGATACTACTTTGGGCATTTTATCGGTTGTCATTATCGCTTCAGAGAAATCCTTAAAACCTTCTGAAGAAAGGGAGGCAGCAAGGGGTGGAACAGCCCTGCTGATGTTGTCCACAGGGAGAGGTTCTCCGATAACACCTGTTGAAGCCGCGAGTACTGAATCTGCTGGAATGTCAAGTGCAGAAGCAGCAGCTTCAGCCATGGTTTTATTGTCTGTTTCTCCCTGTACCCCAGTATAGCAGTTTGCATTACCACTGTTAGCAATAATAGCGCGGCAGGTCCCTTTTTTTAGTTGATCCTGGTTGTATGTTACACATGCTGCTTGAACCAGGTTTTTTGTAAATACCCCTGCTGTATCTGCAGGTGTTTCAGAGTAAATAATACCAAGATCCTTATCACCGGTTGCTTTGATCCCGGCGGAAACACCTCCTGCTTTAAATCCTTTACATTTTAAAATTTTCATGTCCGCTATCCTTTTAAAAATAATCTGGCTTTTTGTAGCAAAATAAACTATATAGCGCAACCAGATTAGACCATATTCCTCATAAAGGATTTGTTTTTAAGATGGATAAAATAGAATTTTTATTATAAAATAAAGACTTAAGTGGTCTTCACGTTAATGAAGCAAATGAACGAAACAGACTTGTGAGAAATGCGATTTCGTAAACGCATGGCGGGAAAATATGGAAAAAGCAAAATGCCTTAAATGCAGCGGGAGGTTATACCTTCATAAAACATGACGGAAAGTATATCTGCGTTGCAGGTCCTGCGGCACTGATTTTTCTGTGGATAAATTCAAAGATCTCATGGACCGTTATCTGGAAGAGAAACTCGCGAATGTCAGGTGTGATAGGCTGTGATGTTAATAGTTAAAGGGGTGTTGTAAACGGTAATGACCTACAATTACGGGATATTCTCCATCCAAAAGGTCCATTTCATTAATTTTTGACCCAATCGTCCACAAGTTGATCACCAGGGGCCGTTTCTTCTTTTTTATATCGCTCACAATTCCAATATGATCGTATATGGTTCCGTTTGAGATACCTGTATCCATGATAACAATGTCTCCTGCCTGCCACGCTTCCGGTGCCAGTGCTGGTGCGGTATTTGTCAGTGTATCTGAATGATGATCAAACCAGATTTTTAAATTCCTGGTTCTTCTATGGTCAATGTTTGTATCAGGTTTTGAGATGCCAGGATATCGGTTTTTATTTAATTTGATGTCTTCATACAGCAGGGCCTGCAGGTCAAGGCCTGCTTCCCGTAACACTCGGATAACAACATCCGTGCATACCCCGATGCCAGGGTCAAAGTCACCCATTGGGAAACCAATCTTGATAATACCTGTTGCGGTTTTTGTGTAACTGCATCCTGATGTAAGGATTTTTTTTGACGCCTTCAGAACCCGGGTATTTATAGAGCCGGTTTTATTTATACGCTCATCTTCGTGTTGGTTTTTATATATTTCAACCATTGTATTACGGGCAGGTATCTTTGAGAACAGTTCATTGATATCACTATCGTTCATGGCGATACAGCCAAGGGTCCAGTCTCTGCCAATGCCGCCGCCGTGAATCCGGATAGACCCTCCCAGGATTGTGTTTTGAAGGGGTTTTTTCATTGAATTAACCTGACGCAGAATGGTGTGATAATCAGATGTGGATATGATCTTGTCTTTTAGACCACGCCTGGCGTCTTCAATATCAGGATAGGAAATACGCATGCTTCTTGAGCCGTATTTCTCTTTTGGCTGCGGATCAGAAAGCATTTCACATATGTAAAACCTGCCCTCTGGCGTACATCCATCACCTCTTTTGTGTTTATCATCAAGCGGGTTGAATCCAAGGGATATGGTATACGTTTTTAGCTTTTTTTTATCTGACATCAGGTGCAGTTTTCTCTCTTTTTTCAACACTTTTATCCATAAATCTGTAATGTATTTATTGGAGACAAATCCCGCTTGATTATTTGTAAATAAAACTTTTGTCCATTCATTATTCACCTGTTCAGCATTGACCCATTGCCCGGCAGGCAATCTACCTATTATTTTGCTCTGAGTTTCTGGCTTTATCCTGACGTTAAGATCAGACACAACAGGGTAAACCGATTCATTGGCACGGACGTTTAATATCGAAAAACAGAATAATAAAAATAATATAATTGCTTTGTGATCAGTGTTCATTTCCTATATAATATAGTGAAATGATCATTGAATTGCAACTACCATAAAAAAAAGAAAAACTGTTGCTATAATAATTAATTGTTTTATAATAATGTATAAATTATTGAAAAAAAAAGAATTCTATAAATATATACTTAATCCGGCCTGGTAAAAAAATTGAATAAAGAACAATATTTAATGAGACTCATAAGAGGAGAATACATGAACGATGGCGTTGAAAAGGTTGTGAGCCTTGAGGAACTTGAGCGTTTGGAAACTGGAACAGGAATATATTTTGAAGTTAATGATGTTTCTGTAAAGAGTTCTTTTGTCGGCAGTGTAAAAGGAACAAATGTGGTTGTAACGCCGCCTAAATTAGATGGTCCAATAGAAGATGCATTTTTAGAAAAGGTTTTTATAAAGTTTGTTTCAGAAGGTGACATGTACCAGTTTAAAACCAGCTTACAAAGGACTGTTAAAGACCCACTCCCTTTGCTGGTTTTTGAATACCCCGAGAAACTTGTTAAGAAGGAACGCCGGGCAGTAAAAAGGACCAAGTGTTTTGTGCCGGTCAAAGGTTTACTGCAGGATCAAATAAAGGACGGCATCATCCGGGATATCAGCATGAAGGGCTGCCGCTGTAACTTTTTTGTCTCTGGAAATGATGGGATTGATGCGGAGAAGGTTAAAAGTATTATCCTGAAATGTCAGTTCTCAAAAGAAGAGAAAGAACAGGAGATTACTGGAGAAGTTAAATTTTTTACAATTAGCGGAAATATATTGTCAGTAGGCATGATGTTTCATGATGTTTCAGATGACAGTAAGAGAATCCTTAATGATTATATTATGACCATTGAATCAGAAAAGAGTAACTGAATAGTTTTTTTTGTTTTTTCACCACAGAGTCACAGCTTTCACATACTATCCCCTTTCAGGGGCTACTTAAAAGCCTGGTCCTTTGGTCCAGGATCTTTACTCCCGAGACAAGTCCTAAAAGATAATTTTAAATGGATAGTTTTTTTATATAAAGTGATATGAAAGTACTTTTAATATCGGCCAACACAAACCAGCTGAATATGCCGGCAATGCCTTATGGTATGGCATGTGTGGCAACAGCTGTCAGAATGGCAGGACATGAAGTACAAACCATTAATGCCATGACTCCTATGGATATTGAAGCTCTTGTTCCCGGAGCGCTTGATGTTTTTAAACCGGATGTTATCGGCATATCTATACGGAACATTGATGACCAGTGTATGGCATCACCAGTGTTCCTTCTGGAATCTGTTAAACCGATTGTAAAGATGTGTCGTCAGCTTTCTGAAGCGGTGATTGTGCTCGGCGGAGCAGGCTATAGTATTTTCCCGCAAAGCACGCTTGAATATCTTGGTGCTGACATGGGTATTCAGGGTGAGGGAGAGGTGTCGTTTGTGGCATTGCTTGACAGTATTGAAAGGAAGAAACCTGTTGACAGTATACCAGGACTTTTTATCGCGGGTCGTGGCCCTTTGTCCGATATGCGGTTTGAGAAAAACCTGGACAGGTATCTGTCGGACCTGCCCGAGCCTAATATGCTTTCCCATCCGGACATTGATCAAAATGAAGTATGGCTGCCGTTTCAGGCACGCCGGGGTTGTCCGATGAATTGTTCCTATTGTACAACGTCGATAACTGAGGGGAGGAAGATAAGAAAGTATGATATCGATTCTGTGGTAAGCATCCTGGAGAAATACAAGGAAGCCGGATATGACCAGTTTTTCTTTACAGACAGCAATTTTAATATTCCACCTTCTTATGCAGAGGCTCTTTGCGACCGCATTATTCAAAGGAGGCTTGATGTAAAGTGGCAGGCGATTATTTACCCTCATAAAACAGATGAAAAACTTATTGATAAGATGGCACGCGCGGGATGCGTTACTGTCCCCATGGGATTTGAAAGTGGTGTTACAGAGGTCTTGGAACTGATGAATAAAAAGTTCGTTCCAGAAACAGTGAGGGACTGTTCATGTCTATTTAAAAATAATGGCATAGACCAGATTGGGTTTCTACTGCTCGGCGGACCGGGTGAAACCAGAGAAACTGTCTTAAGGAGTCTTGATTTTGCTGACTCCCTTGATTTGGAAATAATGAAAGTAACAATAGGTATAAGGATATATCCTTTCACGGCACTTGCTGATATTGCCGTTAAACAAGGCGTTGTAGAACCGGACAATGATCTTCTTTTCCCGGAATTTTATCTTGCTTCCGGTCTGGATGGCTGGATACAGGAGATTATTGAAGATTATATGAAAAACAGGCCCAATTGGATTCTTTAAGGATGATAAAGGAGAAAGAACATGGACTTAAAACCATTACCGCCTGAATTTGATGAATTGAGAACGGTCATCATTGCTTCCAACCTCACTTCCAGTTACCTTCTGTTAAGCAGGCATGAAAGTGCGGAAGCCTATTACGAGCGTTTTCGTATTGACTGGCTGGATACGTTCAAGGAAGTTTACAAATTAGTCTCTAAAATGAAACCACGTGATTCTTCGAGGGAATGAAACCTGCTGATCTGAATCAGACAGGTTTTTCCTTGTCTGGGTTAATCATTTATGAGCTTATGTATTATATTTAATTCCTTATAAAGTGTGGCTCTGGATTTCCAGCCTATCAGGCTTTTTGTTGTAAATAAGACTTTTGTTTGTTATTATATTTAATGAGATCATGAAGTTACTATTTTAAACGTCTGACTTTTTTTGTTTAGGATCCCACATGACACGAATTATAGTAATGGAAGATGATGAAGTCTATTTGAATATCATTGTGGGTATTTTGGAGAACGCTGGTTATGAAGCAGAAGGGGCCCTGAACGGAAAGATTGGCATGCAACTCTTTAGCATCAAGCCAGCTGATCTTATTGTTACAGATCTGATTATGCCTATACAGGATGGGGTCGAAACCATAGGGATCTTAAAGGATCAGGCTCCTGAAGTAAAAATAATCGCCATGTCTGCGGGTGACAGCAGTGGGGGATTAAAGAATTACAGCAAGCTTGCCGTGGAGTTCGGCGCTGATGCTTTTTTAGAAAAACCGGTTAACCGTAATGTACTGATAGAAAAGATTGAACAACTACTCAGGTAATAGATCATCTTTATATGAATTTGATTTTTAAAGCGGCAAACGCGGTCATTTTTAGCAGCAGCCATCCATGAACAAATCGTTGTATCTGTGTTTCGCCGTATTTACGTTCCTGATATCTGATCGGAACCTCAAGGATTTTTAAATTCATTTTTGCGGCACCAAATATAAGATCAAAATCTCCAAAAGGATCAAAATCTCCGAAGTAACTTCTCCCTTTACTAAGCTGATCCCAGTTTTCACGGGATATCACTTTTGTCCCGCAAAGGGTGTCCTTAAGTCGCTGGCCGAGCAGCCAGGAAAACATAAAAGAAAAGAATTTATTTCCCATAAGATTTAAAGTCCTCATGGCCTGTTTTTCCATGGGATAGACAAGGCGGGTGCCATTAATATACTCCCCCCGATTTGTGGCAATGGCATTATAAAACTTCGGGAGTGTTTCCGGCGGAACCGTAAGGTCTGCATCGAGTATCATCAGGATATCTCCCGAGGACATGTTAAAGCCTTTTCTAACCGCGTCTCCTTTTCCTGTACCATCCTGAACTGTGAATTTTATATCACGCTTATCAGAATATTCATTGACTACTCTTTTTATTTCATCAAGTGTTCCATCCTGGGAATGTCCTTCAACAAAAATAATTTCAGTATGCTTGCCCATTTCAGGGGTTCGTTTTATGGCAGCTTCAATATTACCTTTTTCGTTTTTTGCTGGTATAATAACACTTACACTGAACAATTTGTTATTATCCGGTTTTGGGAAAAGAGGACGCGCAACAACATATTCAGTAATACAAAAGTTGCGGAAAAAAGGTAATTGAGAAATATAACGATTGAAAAAAGTTGAAATAAAGGGAATGTACCTTGGGACCAGCAGGCGCTTTGATTGACTTACAATGTCATAGCCTTCTAGAAGAAGAATATTGATGATGTCATTCTGGTTAAGCCAGTTCAGTTTCAGAGAAGGCATCTTAATTTTTAAGATTTCAGCTATCTTTAAAAAAGGTTCCCATAAAAAATTGTGCAGGGAAATGAATATCCGTGTACCAGCATGTGTTAATTTAAATATTTCCTGAAAAGACTTTTGAATATCCTCCAGATAACAGAGTGTGTCTGAAATAACGATATAGTCAAATTTTTCGTCCAGATCAATATATTCAGCATCCATATTAATAAAGGTCAAGTCCTTGTATTTTGACTTGGCAATGTCAAGCATTTTAGCAGAGATGTCAATACCGACACCCCTTGAAGGGCAAAGGGCGTTTAAAACATAGCCGGTGCCGCAGCCGACTTCGAGCACGCTTTTCCCTTCTGGGATGCTGAATTTAAGCCATTTAACCATGTCTTTGTAATAGCATTCATTTTTTTCAATAAAAAAATCTCGTTTGCTTGCGATATTATCCATATGATCCATTATTCTATTTTTTTTGGATGATAATGGTTCAGGCTTGCTGTTGTTTTTATCCAAAATAGTATTATTCATAGCTTAATATGTTTAAAGAAAAAATTGGATTGACGATAATGAGCGGTTATTTAACCCTAACGTTGTTAAGTGATTATATTCATTTACGCAAAGCATATATTATATCGGTATAAAAATCAACGGTGTATAGAGATATGGTTGTTTCTTTTGCTTTATAATCCGGTGTTTGATATAAAAACAGGTAGTTTAATAATGATAATTGTTTCAGTATTTTATAAAGGATTTGGTTTTTTGCTTTTAACAGGCAGGGTAAAATGACTTCAGAGAGCACGGTAAAAAAACTAAAAAAAGAGATAAAAGACCTTAACAAAGAAATAGAAGAGCTGAAAGAGTCAGAGGAAAGCTTGCGGGATAGTGAGAGAAAATTTAAGGCGATTTTCGAATATGCGAATGATGAAATTATATATACATCTTTAAACGGAACAATACTTGATGTGAATCCAAAGGTTGAGGATATTTTTGGTTACAAGCCGGAAGAGATAATCGGCAAAAAATATACAGATGGGAAAAATATTTTTCCCAAGAAAACCATGAAGACGATCGTGGACCTAACGACTGAAGCATTTTCCAGTCATGAAGGGAATGCGACGTTTCAACTTGATGTTTTTCACAGGGACGGGACTCCGGTTACCATTGAGGCGAATTCAAGGCTGATTGAAAGAGAAGGTGAATTAACAGGTGTGCTGACGATCATAAGGGACATTACAAGGCGTAAAGTAGCAGAAGAGATGCTGATGAAAATACAGGGAGAACTAAAACAGATGGTAAAGGAGCGCACAGCCAATCTTGAGGAGGCAAATACAGCGCTTAAGGTTCTGCTTAAAAGCAGGGAGGGTGATAGGAAAGAACTGGAGCAGAAAATGCTCTTGAACGTCAAGGAACTGATCGAACCGTTTCTGGACAAGTTAAAGGGTACAAAACTGAACAACAAACAACGGTCTTTTATTAAGATTATCGAAGCAAACCTGGATAATATTGTTTCTCCGTTTGCCAGGGAGATGTCATCCAGGTATTTAAAGCTTACACCCGCGGAACTCCAAATAGCCGAACTGATCAAACAGGGCAATTCATCAAAAGATATTGCTGATCTTTTAAACATGTCTTCTAAAACAATAGACACACACCGGTATAACATCAGGAAGAAAATTGGTCTGACAAATAAAAAAGCCAACCTCCGAACCTATCTACAGTCACTTAAGTGATCTGAATGTTCAGTAGATTTCCTAATGATTTTGTACTGGAATATACAATATTGTTTTATTCCTACTTTGTGTAATAATGCTCTCAAATAGTCGGTTGCGAATAATTACTCTTGCCATTACCAGTATTAAAAAAAATTAAATGATACTTTTTCTGATTTGCATTGATTGTGATATTTATTAAGCATCAGCCATAATGTTCTAAATATTAACATTGCTAAGTGAGGGGGAAGAGATGAAAAAGTTAATCGTATTAGTGGTTGTCTGTTTTGTGTTTTTTGGCATTTCAACAGCGTTCGGTATGAGCGCCACACCTGTTCCTGAAAAACCGTATTGTGAAACCAAGTACCCGATTATGCTTGTCCCTGGTGTGTCCGGTTTTGATACCCTAATCGGTTTTGTCGATTACTGGTACCAGATACCCAAGAACATGGAAAAGGATGGTGCTGTGGTCAGGTGTACATCGCTCTCCGCCGTAGCAAGTACGGAATTGCGGGGTGAGCAGCTCTTGGCCCAGGTGGAAGAATTTCTTGCTGAAACCGGTGCGGAAAAGGTGAATCTCATCGGGCACAGCCATGGCACAACCACATCACGTTATGTGGCGGCTGTAAGGCCGGACCTGGTCGCTTCTGTGACAGCAATTGCCGGTGTTCACAAGGGGACACCCTTAGCAGATGCATTTGTTGAATATCCACAGGAGACACAGGATCTGTTGGTCTGCGCCCTGAATATTTTCGGCGAAATGTTCAATATCCTCGGCGGATACGATTATGAGCAGGATGCAGCGGGCCTAATGAAAGATTTTATGGATGGCGGTAAAGCCTTTAATGACAAGTATCCGTGCGCTGGTGTGCCTGTATCTGATACTGGCGAAGGCGCGTATTCTGAAATAGTCGACGGCAACAGGATTTACTACTATTCATGGACAGGAAACGAAGGGGGTATGACCAATGTCCTTGATCCTGTTGATCTGTTATTCGTGATGACCGGGCAGATGATCGACAATGTGGGTAATTATGAGCACGACGGTCTGGTGACGGTAAACAGCAGTCGTTTTGGCAAGGTTATTAGTGAAGATTATGCGTGGAACCATCTTGATGAAATCAATATGATGTTTGGACTCCGAAAACCATTTTCAGCTTGCCCCATTACTGTTATGAGGAAACATGCGAATCGCCTTCAGAAAGAAGGATTGTAAACGATAAATGAAACAAAGAATCATAATATTCGGGGCCGTTGTGTTTACAGCGGCCCTTGTCTTACTGATCTGTCAAGAACCGCCTAAAGGGCCGGTTCAAACAGTTATAAAGGACAGCAAGATAACTGAGGGGGAAACTGGATCTCCTCTTCAAACCGTTTCTCAGCAACAGGTACCTTCCATAAAGGATAAGATCCAGTTGGAAAAGGAGGAGACTTTTTCAAAAGGGCTCCCTTATTCATTAGAGGGGACTGATATCGATGGTTATCTTTCCATCGACTTTGAAGGAAACCTTATCGTCACCCGCGGTGTACGGGAGATATTTGACTATTTTTTGTCAGCAACAGGCGAAGAGCCTGTTGAAACCGCGATTAGCCGGATCAGGTCTTATATCATTGGAATACTTGACGAACCAGCTGCTTCACAGGCATTGAAAATCCTCGATTCCTACATAGAATACGAATATCACCTATACGAACTTGAAAAAGAGAACCCAGCACCTGAACTTGAGATGGCGTCTGATACAATAGATACACATGAGCTGAGCAGCATTTTAAAACATCGCATGGAGATACGGCGCAGGTATCTTGGGGAAGACGTTGCCAAGGCTTTTTTTGGCGAAGAGGAAATGTATGACCGGATCACATTAAGCCGCCTTGATATTATACAGGATCATAACCTCACGGAAGATGAAAAAGTTGCTGAAATTGACAATCTTGATACTCAGTTTCCAGAAGAGATCATTCAATATAGAAAAAAAGAAGAAAGACGTCTTGAAGTGGCGAATATGGTTCAATCAATGCAGGAGCAAGGCGCCAGTGAAGATGCAATCTTTAACTTAAGGACTGAAGCCTTTGGAGAGGAAGCTGCTGAACGATTCAGACAGCTTGACAATCGGCGGGCAGAATGGCGTACACGTGTGGAAAGTTATAAGAAGGGGATTAATGATATTATGTCCAGCCAGGGACTGACCGATGAAGAGAAAAATGTCAAGGTGGGTAATCTACGTCGAGAATCCTTCACAAAAAAAGAACTACTGCGTGTAGATGGCATTATTAACAGTAAATAACCTCAGGTCTAAGCTTAATTTGTAAAGTCAAATCTAGACTTTTACACTTTATAGCATCGTTACCCCAAGAATATCATCAAATTCCTGGTTGCTGTCATCACCACTGGGAGCACCTGTTAAAGGCCCCCATTCTTCTTTATACATATGAAAAAGAATAATATTGAACATAAGCTTTAGAAGGGCAAAGGCTGAAATAACAGGCTCTGGCTGTTTTAACAGTTTTTTTATCCATTCCTGCTGTTCGACCTGCATTTTCTGTTTCAAAAGGTTATCAAAAAGATTTATCACATTTGCCTTTTCTTCAGGGCTAATGGAAGGAAGAACACCTTGTCCGCTTTCCCATTTTGCCTTTAGTTGACTTATTTCATTATAATCAGATTTAAACAGAAGACGGCGTTTTTTGACATCTTTGAAAATCGTCTGGGAGCTGATATACTGCTGCATCTTTTTTGCAATATGATCTTCTCTCCTTTTTAGTTCTTCCCGGAGCATATTTTTCGCGTCTTCAAGGATAATTACATCAACCCCTGAAAGCTGTTTTTCATGTTTGCCTGTTTTATATCGGAATTCATCAAGAGCGCTTGACCAAAAATCTTTACTGATCTCTTTTATGACATCTTCATTTACTGTTTTGGTTTTTATATAAGCGCTTTTAATTTTGTTTTTAGTCGGTGGGAAGAGCCTGGCTGTTTTAGCAAATAATCGTTCCCCCACAACAACATTATAGATCATTACAATACCCGCAAACCAGTCCTGAAGATGAAGAATGCGCGGTAAATTTTCAAACACATCAATAATGAAATCATTTTTTAACAAGTGAGAAGGTGTGGCATAAAAAGGGGTACCTCCGATCTGTGGCTGTTTGATGTTTTTATAATCATCAGCGTCAAGGGCAACAGCTGTTTCAACATCAATAAGACCCATCATGAATTCATGGGGAGATTTTAGGTATTGTGGATACCGATTCCGTTCCCCTACAATCAGTAGATTGTCAGGTTTAAGGTCCCGCATGGCCACGTGCTTTTTTTCAAGAAAAGCAAGCAATTCAAGTATGTTGGAAATGATGCTGCCCATTTGAATTTTAGTGGACATAAACCTTTTTTTGACAATCAGTTCCCTGATAAACGTTCTGTATGTATTGATCGGTCCCAGGGTCTCCTGTATGGATGAGTTGATCAATTGATTAAGCTTGGTGACAACTGGAATAGACAGCCCTTTTTCTTCCTCTCCGATTTCCTGCCCGGCAACATGGAGAGCGTACCAGTTAGGCATTTTATAGCTAAACGCAGCAGGAGATATTTTGATATTCGTGAGTAATTTCTTTATTTTATCTTCACATTCAACATAGCACGTCTTTATTTCAGAGCACATCTTTTCATAGGCACGTCCATATCTTTCTTCAAACCCTTCAAATTTTGATACACTCAGGAAATGTTCAGATATTTCTTCAAGAATATATTCATTATTTTCACTCTGGATGTCGGTCAGCACATCAGCAAACATAAAATGGGTTGCAAGGTCCATGAAGTAAACAAAAGAGTTACCGATTTTCAGATAATTCTGAAGCTTTTGGTTCTTATTAAGCAGCTTGAAATATCTCTCTTCAAGCTGTCTGGTATTAAGGGACTGCCTGTCATCATACAGGTGGACCCGCTTGAGAATAACCGATACACCGGGTATGACACATTCCCGAGGATTAACCCTGTTTGCGATCAGGCGGTCCTTTCTGATGGAATCAATATATTTTTTAAAATCCGTAATCGGTACTGGGGGGACTTTTATAACGATATGATCGTCATAGATAACATAATAGCAATTACTTTTACTCCCGCTGTCTTCACCAAGCGGGCCGACCGACATACGTCTTCTCTCAAGCCGCTCTTCATGTTCCACTAGGAGCTCGTAAATATATTTAGATCCTATGGATTGGGTACCAACGAGTTTGGAAGTGGATGAGGTTTTCGTTTTTTTTGAAAGCCTCAAATTTTTTTTAAACAACCCCTGGAAGAAATTAAGGATATTGCTGATATCAACTGCTACAGCCTGTTTCTTCTTTGACATTAAATTTTTTTTTGGGGCAGCTTGTTGTTTTGCCATAATTATATAAAAAGGATTAAATAATGAAAAAATTATTTTACTTTAAAAGATTTCTATAGAACCATAATTATTATCATAAATTAATATAAATTTAAACCTATATTTACTAGCATATGTTTACTTTTTTGAGCAAACAAATAATTTATTTTTTTAATAGAGCAGAGAGGGAATTAACTTGCTGACTTGGTTTCTCTGGAAATTGTCGCATTATCGATAATCGAATTGATCATGCCACTAAAGATGAGTTTATGAATGAAATAGAAGCTGTACCAGTAGAGTGTACCCCATAATCCTTTTGGGGAAAACATGGCTGTTTGTATCAGCCGGGTACCATTTCCGTCGGGGATCGCTTCCCATTGCAGCCAGGCGCGTCCGGGGATTTTCATCTCAGCGCGCAGGCGGAGCAGGTGTGGGGCGTCAATTTCTTCAACACGCCAGAAATCGAGGGCTTCACCGGGCAGCAGTTCAGTTGAATGCCTTCGGCCACGCCGTAGACCCGGGCCACCTGACATGATGTCTATAATCCCTCGGATTTCCCATGCCCAATTCCATACAAACCATCCATGTTTGCCCCCTATACTGGTAAAACTGCGAAAAATATCTTCTGGTTTATGGTTGGTATAACGGGTGCGTGTTTCACGGATCAAGCCTTCACGGTCGGTCAGTTCATAGGCGGGGAGATATCCCTGTGCACCGCTCCAGCAGGTGGCAACCGTCTCTTTTTCAATCTGCTCAATTGCCAGTTCAACAGCTTTACGGTATGAGATAGGTGTAATTTCAGGGAACACATCTTTCGCCTTTGTATTATCAGCAATAATATTGTGGCTGATTCCTTCCATAAGCGGTACAATCAGCGCGTTTGGTATGGTTACAACCAGGCCGAACCATTTTGCTATTTGTCTTGTGGGCAGAAAAGGCGGGACAGTGATAATAATTCTTTTCATAAGGTTCCGGACATCAGCGTATACGTCAAGCATCTGTTTAAAAGTTACTCTTTCTGCGCCGACATTCATGATACCGAGGGATTCGTGATTTAATGCAGATACAAGATAGGACAGGATATCACGGATCGCAATCGGCTGTGCTTCATTTAAAATCCAGTCAGGCGCTATCATTAAAGGGAGACGTTGGGTAAGGTATCGAATCAATTCAAAAGACGCAGATCCGGATCCAATAATAGGTCCAGCCCGAAATTCTGTTGTGGGGAGGGCCGATCTGATAATTTCCCCGACTTCTGCTCTGCTTTTCAGGTGCCGGGAAATATTTTTAGATTGCGGCTGTATACCTCCTAGATAAATAACCTGTTTTAGATCTTTTCCTACTTTTACAAAATTGCGTGCAGCCAAGCGGTCCTGTTTAACGTAATCGATACCATCGTACATGGAGTGGACAAGATAATAAGCTGTATCTATATTATTAAAGGCGGATTTCAGTGAAGCTGAATCGGTCAGATCGCCTACAGCAATGTCAACGGAACCAGCCCAATCACGTCCGGAAATCCGAACCGGGTCCCTGACCAGAATCCTGACATGATACTCCTGCTCAAGAAGACAGGGGACCAATCTTCCGCCAATATAGCCGGTAGCACCTGTAACAAGAATTTTTCTCATTATAATTTTCTATGATAATATTATGGATAGATACTGAGATTATTTGTCTATTGTCTCTATATAGTCACTAGATATCCATTTCCCGTCAGCGATTTTTATCCATTGATTCCTTTTTTCGTGTATCTTTACAAGGTTCCCTTCAAGTAGAGTACCTACTTTTGTGTATTTTACAGAAGGACCTGAGCGTACATTGATAGTGCTTCTGACAATATAATACGGTCCTGAACGTGTGTTTGTAAATTCTGAAAGAAATTTAGAGAAGACCCATCTGTTTTTCCTGATCCGTATCCACTTATTTTTTTGTTCATAGGCATTTATGAGGCTTCCTTTTGGAATAACGCCGACTTTCGGGGATTCAACCGAAGGGCCGGTTCTGACATTAATATTTTGAGTTACTTTAAAGGGGCGGAAAGAAACAGCAGCATCACGTTCTTCAAGAAAAGAAGCATATACCCACTGGCTGTCACCAATTCGAAACCACTTATCCTGTTTTTCATATACTTTTACGGTTGATCCCTTATCAAGACGGCCGACGGCTTTGTGCTCAGTTGATGGACCGGTCCTTATTCTTATAACTGAAACAGCGATATATGTATTTTCAATATTTTCTTCAGATCTTTGATCCGCATTATTTGAAGTGTTTTCAGCAAAAACGGGAACTAAGATGGAAAAGAAAATCATGGCAATCATTGCCGTTAAAAAAGTTTTCATTAATCTTATTCTCCTTCCAGCATTAAATTCAAGGGAATGCCTAACAATAGAAAGTTTCTTAATAAACAGAAAACAACTGTTACCACAATTTGTTTTACTATTCAATAAGGGTTTCGGTTCTGCATTTCTAGTTTTGAGAAATGCAGAACATATTACTAGTTTGACAAGAAAAAATAGTATATAATAGTATAATATAATAGATAATGAACTCTTGGAGGTGTCGCCTGATGTATCGTGAGTTTTTTAATTTAAAAGAAAAGCCGTTTCAGGATAACAGGGATATAGTGGTTTCTGAAGATGAGATGATGAATGAACGGGAAACCGGTGCGTATATCAGGAGATGTCTTCGCAAGGCCGGCACCACCGAACAAATATTTTTTGCCAGCGCCCTGCGAGAAGTATATAAGTACTCCCAGGGTGATGCTCAGCTTATCGATACTCTGTGTGATTATGCGTTGTTGAGCGCGTATGCAAAAGAGTCAAAGACGATAAACGCGGAAATGATTAGTGATTCTGTAGATGCTCTGCTGGAATCAAAAGATGCGGATACTGTTCCGGATGACAAAAGAAGGCACAAGCGGCTGAAGACCAATCTTACTGGCGCATATGTTCACAGTGATAATACGTTGCGCGGTCTACTAACAGTTACGAATCTGTCGCGTTCCGGCCTGCAGATCAAACTCAATAAGCAGAGAATTGTTAAACCAGGGGACAGGATTGTTGTAAACTTCACCTTGGATGATGATGATAAATCTGAAATCAGGCAGCTAGTCATTATCAAAAATGTGTTCGGGTTCCTAGTGGGAGCTGCATTTAATAACCCCCATGGAGAGGCGTTTGAAGCATATATTAAAGAAAGAATTGAAGCTTAGAAACGTAAAGGGGAGCTACAAAAGGTGGGCACAGCCCACCCTACGGAATGATTGATTTTGTCGATTGCCAGAAACGTAGGGTGGGCTGTGCCCACCATCTTTTTCGAAAAAATCCAGACAAATGATCAATCTTCAAACTGTTTAAAACCGCATTCCGGTGTAAGACAGCTTAAAAATGTGCCGAGCTTCTTCGTGGTTTTTTCTACAAGAAATTTTGCCTTGCAGTCAGGGCACTCCTTGTCAATCGGTTTATCCCAGGTGGCGAATTTACAGTCAGGAAATTTACTGCATCCATAAAAAACCTTGCCCCGTTTTGATTTTTTTTCAACAATTTCACCTGAACATTTTGCTTCTGGACAGTCAATCCCGACAGGTTTACTCTTGCTGGCGCCATTTATTGACTGGGTGTTTTTACAATCAGGATAACTGCTGCATCCAAGAAAAACGCCGTACCTGCCCTGTTTGACTGCCATTGGTTTCCCGCATTTTTCGCAGACTTTTCCTTCGGCTTGTTTTGCATCTGGCTGTTCAGCGGGCTGAATGTCTCCTTTATCATCCCTGGTATAGTTGCTTGTGTGTTTACAATCAGGGTATCCGCAGCACGCGAGAAAGGGACCGTTTCGGCCGACCTTCACATGGATTATTTTTCCGCATTCAGGACACTTCATATCTGTTGGAAAGCCGACACCTTTGACGCTCAGCATGCCATCTTTTGCTGAATCGAGTTTTTGGGAAAACTGATCGTAGAAACTGTTTAAAAAGGTAATATATTCAAGTTCTGCAATCTCTATCTTGTCCAAGTCATTTTCAAAGCTGGCGGTGAATTCAACGTTTAAGACGTTTGGGAAGTTTTCAACAAGAAGATCGTTGACGATAAAGCCGAGTTCATTTGGTTTGAAGTATCTATTGACCAGATCAACATATCCCTTGTTTCGAATGGTAGATAATATGGTAGTGTAGGTGCTCGGCCTTCCGATACCATTTTCTTCAAGTTCTTTTACCAGGGACGCTTCTGAAAAGCGGGGCGGCGGTGCAGTAAAATGCTGGCGCGGATCAATTTTAAGGAGTTTCAGTTCCATCCCTTCTGAAAGATTTGGGAGGGCCTGTTTTTTCTTGTTGTTTTCACTCTTATCATCTTCTGATGTATATAATTTCATAAATCCAGGGAATTTTACCGTTGATCCGCTGGCACTGAACGTATAAATTCCTGCCTTGATAGATATGGATTTCTGGTCGATCAGTGCCTGGGCCATTTGTGACGCGACAAAACGGTTCCATATCAGGGTATACAAAGCAAGCTGGTCCTTACTCAAAAACGGTTTTAATTTGTCAGGTGTGTTAATAACGGATGTGGGACGGATCGCTTCATGGGCGTCCTGGGCTTTTTTCTTGTTTTTAAAAGATCTTGGCTGACTCAGTGCGTAATCTTTTCCAATACTGTCGCTGATATATGTCAGCGCTTCTTCAGCTGCTTCTTTTGCAATACGGGTGGAATCGGTCCGCATATAGGTAATAAGGCCTTCGGGTTCACCAGGACCAAGATCGATACCTTCATAAAGCTGCTGGGCGATCATCATTGTTTTTTTCGCGGAAAACCTGAGTTTTCTAATGGCTTCCTGCTGGAGCTGACTGGTGATAAAGGGGGGGCGAGGGTTTCTTTTAATTGTCTTTTCAGATATTTTATCAACCAGAAAAGGAGTGCTTGAAAGTTCATCAAGAATTGTGGATGATGTTTTTTTGTTCGGAATTTTAATTTTTTTACTATTTTTCTTTGTGAGTTTTGCTTCAAATGGGGGTGGCTCAGACCCTTCAAACTCCGCGGTTATTGACCAGTATTCTTCAGGATTGAAAGCGTGTATCTCCCGTTCTCTTTCACAAATGATCCTTACCGCAACAGACTGAACCCGTCCAGCGCTAAGACCGCCCTGGACCTTCCGCCAGAGCAAAGGAGATAGTTGGTATCCCACGAGCCTGTCGAGTATTCTCCTTGCCTGCTGGGCGTCGAATTTATTTTTGTTGAGTTTGTTTGGCGTTTCAACACCTTCGGTGATCCCTTTTTTTGTCAGTTCATGAAATAGGACTCTGTGGAAACGGCGTCCTTTTTTCTTCAGGATTTCAGCGGTATGGAAGGCAATCGCTTCACCCTCACGGTCCGGGTCAGGTGCCAGGTATATATCAGTGGCATCTCCGGCCGCTTTTTTCAGATCCTGTATAATTTTCTTTTTACCTTTGATCTGCAGGTATTTGGCTTTGAAATTCTTTTCAACATCAATCCCCATCTCTTTTTTCGGCAGATCTTTTATGTGGCCGGATGTGGCCGCAACATTGAATTTTTTGCCAATGTATTTTTTGATGGTTCTTACTTTGGTGGGCGATTCAACAACAACTAACGGTTTTGTCACTTCAGTTCCTCATTTACAGCAAAAAGTTTACCGGGCAACTGAATGATGATGCCTTTAAGCTCAAGCTGAAGGAGCAGGCTTAACAGTTTCCCGGGTTCAAAAGACATCTCGCGAATGATGTCATCTATATGCACAGGATAAGGCCCAAGTGAATCAAAAACAGATGCTTCTTCTGAATCAAGGGGCGGGAGTTTCTTATTTAATCGTTTTTGTTTTGTCAAATGTTTTTGTTTATCTTTTTCAGAATCGCTGGTGATTTCCATCTGGGGAGCGAGGTCTTCAATCACATCCCGCGCGTGTTCTACGAGTTTGGCGCCTTGTTTGAGAAGGGCGTGGGTACCAGTGCTTTTAAAGGAATTGACACTCCCCGGAACAGCAAACACTTCACGCCCCTGGTCAGCCGCCAGGTTTGCAGTGATCAGTGATCCGCTTTTTCGGGTTGCTTCAACAACAATGGTTCCCAGGGAGATTCCGCTGATGATTCTGTTCCGCTGGGGGAAATGGTGAGCTTCCGGATCTGTCATCACAGGAAATTCGGAAATAACCGCACCGTTTTCCGCAATGATATGGAAAAGGGGGATATTCTCCTTTGGATATATATTTCCAAGCCCGCTTCCAAGGACGGCGATGGTCTGTCCATTACCGTCTATCGCCCCCTGGTGGGCCGCTGTATCAATCCCTAAGGCCATACCGCTGGTGACGGTTACCCCATAAGAGACAAGACTCCTGCAGAGCTGCTTGGTGGTTGAAATGCCATATCCTGTGGCATTTCTGGATCCAACAACAGCGATACTATTGATGGGATGGGGGATACGGCCGTAAACGTAGAGATACGGGGGAGGATCAGGTATCTGATACAGAAGGGGAGGGTACTCAGGATCAAACATGGTGACAAAACGAAAACCTTTATTCATTGCAAGCTCAATCTCTTGGTTTATGGTGTCTCCAGCCTGAAAATGGTTTACGGCAGTTGCTGTTTTTTTTGTTATACCGTCTACAGCAAGGAGTTCATCCCTTGATGCTTTAAATACAGCTTCTGGATGCTGAAAAGCTTCCAAAAGACGTTTATACAGAAGGTTCCCAATTCCGGGCACACTTTTTAACGCCAGCCATGGCAGTAAATGATCCATTCGGTTTTTTCCTGGTTTTTTTCACCACAGAACTCCGCTAAAGCTACGATCTGCGGGCAGAGTAACAGAGGGCACAGAGATTGTTTTTCTTTTGTTCCATTCGTGGTCTCCCGGCCGGAACAAAAAATGTCCTCTGTGAACTCTGTGGCTCTGCCCGCAGATCGTAGCTTTAGCGGAGTTCTGTGGTGAATATGTTTTTTATATGAACATCCTTATTCATAATTTTCAGAGGAAAGCATGCTGTAAGTGCATCATGCACAATGATCTCATGCCTTTATAATGCTGAAAATAAAATCTTTATGACGTTTTCCGCTCCCATGCGATGAGGATCGGGCTTGCCACAAAAATTGATGAGTATGTTCCAACCATTACGCCGACAATCATGGCAAATGCAAAGTCATGGATGGTACTACCGCCAAGCAAAAATAGGGCAACAACCACAATAAGTGTTGTTACTGATGTCATGATGGTACGGTTTAAGGTTTCGTTAATACTTTTATTTATATTCTGTTCAAGGCTGTTTTTACCATGATTTTTTAGATTCTCCCGAATCCTGTCAAACACAACAATGGTATCATTAAGAGAGTAGCCGATAATGGTCAGGAGTGCGGCGATAATCGGCAGGGTGAATTCCTTATTAAACACTGAAAAAATGCCGACAGTGATAAACACGTCATGGATGAGGGCAATGATCGCTCCCATGGCGTACCTTAATTCAAGGAAGCGGCATAACAGTATTGCTACGATTAATGCTGCGGCTATCATTAAAGGGATACTAATGTTGAAGCTTGAGAGAAAGTATACTGGGATGAACAGGGCAGCTGCCATGACAAAGCTGAGCATCCATTTTAATTCAAATCGGCCTGAGATATAAATAACAATGAGAAGGATAGCGTAAAACATGGATAACAGGGCTTTTTTTCGCAGGTCTTCTCCGACTTGAGGGCCGACCATCTCTACCTGACGAATTTCTGAGGCATGGTGCGTTGCTGTCTTCAGAGCCTGGATTAATTTATCAGTAAAATTTTTGTCTGTGGCGACTGTATTGCTAGTACGGATAAGGTATTCATTCTCACTGCTATCACCGTACTGCTGTACAGATGCACTTTTAATCTCTATCTCTTTAAGGCCGTCTTTAATATCTTCAATTTTTACTGAATTCTGAAACTGTATCCTGATGGATGTCCCCCCTGAAAAATCGACGCCGAGTTTCGGCCCCTGGTTCATGGTAAGGGATATTATGCCGACAAGAATGACAGTCGCAGATACGCAGAAGGCGATTTTTCGCTTTCCAATAAAACCAATGCTGCTCCCTGGTTTGATGAAATGCATTGATTCGCCGATGCTCAGTGTTTTTACCTGTTTTTGAACAAGAAAATAATCAAAAATAATCCTGGAAAAGACAAGGGCGGTGAACAGGCTGGCCAGGATACCGATGCTCAGGGTAACTGCAAAACCTTTTACAGGGCCTGTACCGAACTGGAAGAGGACAAAAGCAACAAGAAAGGTTGTGATATTTGCGTCAAGAATGGTCCACGTGGCTCTGTCAAAGCCGGCGCTTACTGCTGCCCGTGGGGTTTTGCCGAGCTGCAGTTCTTCCTTTATCCGTTCAAAAATCAGTACATTGGCGTCAACCGCCATGCCGATGGTCAGGATAATACCGGCGATACCAGGGAGTGTTAAGGTGGCGCGGACTCCGGGGATCAGCACAGGTATGGCCGCAAGCGTACCAGCAATAAGAAAGAGGTTGATGATCAGGGCAAGGTCAGCGATGAGCCCGGCACCCCTGTAATAGAATACCATGAAGAAGATGACGAGGATGCCGCCGATGCACATGGACATGAGCCCCATCCGGATTGAGTCCCTGCCGAGTGACGGTCCCACGGTCCTCTCTTCAATGATCTTCACTGGCGCGGGAAGGGCACCGGCCCTGAGAACAATGGCCAGGTCATGGGCTTCTGCGTCGGAGAATCTCCCTGTAATAATCGCGCTACCGCCGGTTATTTTTGATTCAATATTGGGTGCAGAGTAAACCTTGTTATCCAGGACAATGGCAAGACGTTTATTTACGTTTTCTCCGGTAATCCTGGCAAAAACTTTACCCCCTTTTTTATTAAATCTTATGGATACATAAAAGGTATTGTTTTGTGCATCCATCTGCACTCTGGCGTCGGTTAGATCAGCACCGGTAAGGGATGTTTTCTTTTTGATCAAATACGGTTGTTTTGTTGTTTGTTTTGTTTCTGGATCATATCTTTCTTCATAAAGGATCTCGCTGCCAGACGGAATGTTCCCTCTCAGGGCCTCCTGGAGGCTGTTTATTTCGTCAACCAGTTTGAACTCTAGAAGAGCTGTCTTCCCTATCAGTTCCTTTGCTCTTTTTGTATCACTGATTCCAGGTAGCTGTACAAGAATCCGTCTGTTTCCCTGAACCCGGATTTCTGGCTCACCCACACCGAACTGGTCAATACGGTTCCTGATAGTTTCCAGGGCCTGTTCTGTTGCCAGTCTCTTTATTTCAGCTGCGTCTCTATCAATATAATCGATTGAAAATACCGTAAGATCGTCTTCCTTGTCTTCATTTAAGCGCATCCCCCTGTACTCATCATTAATGAAGGCTTTAAATTTGTCGATATATTTATCTTTAACTTTTACCTTGATGACGGTGCCGTTAACAGTATCAATCCCGCGGTGTCTGATCTGTTTTGATCTAAGACCGGAGCGGAGTTCCTGGGAGATTCTTTCAATCTGGCCTTCAACTGCTTTTTCAGTCTGGACTTCCAGGACAAGGTGCATGCCGCCCTGCAGGTCAAGGCCGAGGTTTATTTTACTCCGGGGCCACATGTCAGGCTCTTCTTTACCGTTAATCATCATATCGATGACAGGAAGGGTAAAGAAAATGGCGATGAAAACAACGCTGAGACTAACGACAACTTTCCATGATATGTTCTGCAGAATACTGCTCATATCTTTCCATGACATATTATTCAATTTATTGTTCCTTTCGTGATATCTATTATCAGGGGGTGACCTGCTATATCGATCATTTCTTTCCGGATTTCCCACTGGATGACGGTTTGTCAAGGATGGCAATATTCCCCCTCAGGATTTTGATCCTAACCTTGTCCGCGATTTCCAGTGTGATGTTATCTTCATGAATGCCGGTTATTCGGCCGAAAATGCCACTGCTGGTTATTACCCGGTCGCCTTTTTTAAGGCTGTTCCGCATTTCCTGCTCTTCTTTTGCTTTATTTTGCTGGGGTTTGAAAACCAGAAAATAGAAAATCGCAAAAATGATCATCATCATTATCATAAATGATGGATCAAAGAGGCCTTGAGACGATTCGTCCGCAGGTCTTTGGCCCTGTGCATATGCAATAGTAGCAAACATAATGTTATCTCCTAAAAAAACACCATATAATAAGCGATGGTTATTTTAATTACAGTATTCAGATTTTTTAATTGGCGTTGATATACTTTAAAAGATGACGGAGGTCAATTATAAATTTATGATAAATTGCTTATTTACAAATAATTTTGCTTTCTCCTGGAAGCATGGTTATGTCCACATCAACCGTTATCTCTATCTCACGTCTTTCTTCAATGTCGAGCAGTTCTTTTCTTTTTTTATTGAGCAGATAATCAGCAACATCCAGAGGGACTAGCCCTGTGACATGTTTAATGTTCCCTTTTATGGTTTCAAGCCGGAGTTTTCTCAAAAAAGTGAGCCCGAGTGATTCTGTCGACTTGGTGAGCCCCTTGCCGCTGCAATAACGGCATGTGACAAAACTGCCCGATTCCAGTGATGGTCTTAGGCGCTGCCTGGACATCTCCATGAGACCGAACCGTGAAATTTTACCGGCTTTAATTTTTGCCTTATCCTGTTTAATGTTCTTTCTCATGGCGCGTTCAACTTCAGCGTTGTGTTTCCGGTCCCTCATATCAATAAAATCGATGACAATCAGGCCACCGAGGTCCCTCAGCCTGAGCTGGCGCGCGATCTCTTCAGACGCTTCAAGATTTGTCTGAAAGGCTGTCTGTTCTATGGATTCATTTTTTGTAGATTTGCCTGAATTGACGTCTATGGTTACCAACGCTTCTGTCTGCTCAAGGACAATCGATCCGCCGGATTTCAATTTGACCCTGCTTTCAAAAATAGATGAAATCTGATCTTCAAGCTGGTATTTTGAATAGATCGGTTTGGCGCTTTTGTAGAACCGGATTATTTTTTTGTGTCTAGGGGAAATGATCTTTATAAACTTTTTAACATCATTATAGACGGTTTCATCATCAATAAGGATTTCCTTTACATCAGAGGTAAAGTAGTCACGGATGGAGCGTAGTGCCAGACTCCGTTCCTTATAAAGGAGGTTGATATTTTTTTCAGTCTTTACCCTTTTTTGTATATTCTTCCACAGACGGAGCAGGTAGTTCATATCCTTTACGATCAGCGATTTGGTGCAGTTCCTGCCGGCGGTCCGGATGATAACCCCGTATCCTTCAGGGAGCTTTACTTTTTCGATGATCGATTTCAGCCGTTTCCGTTCTTTCTCATCTTCAATTTTTCTTGAAATTCCACGATTTTTGCTGCCGGGCATCAGCACGATATGCCTGCCAGGAAGTGAAATGAACGTGGTCAGGGCGGCTCCTTTTTTCATGACCGGGTCTTTTGTCACCTGGACCAGGAGTTCCTGACCGCGTTTTACCAGTTTTTTTATCGATTTTTCATTTGTAGCATTATCCTGGAAATAATCGCTGTGGATTTCATTTTTCTGCAGAAAGCCGTGACGGTCAGCGCCGTAATCGACAAAAACTGCCTGAAGGGCTGGTTCAACCCTTGTGATAGTCCCTTTATAAATATTCCCCTTGGTGATCTCCTTAGCTGTCGTCTCAAGGTGAAATTCATCAAGCTTGTTATCGATTACTTTAGCGATTCTGCATTCTTCAGGGTCAACTGCATTGATTAGAATTTTACTGCTCATAGAGATATTGTCTGATAGTCCTTAAAGGTGAGTTTTTGTCTGCATATGTAAGATACGGTTCATAATAAAGATATTTAACTTTAATTATGAAAACACTCGGCACAAGTCAAACAATTTTTCATTAAGTGAAGTTAAAAACAAAGTGCCTAAAGTGCCTAAAGTGAGCTAAAGTGCCTAAAGTTGTGGTATCGCTCCGCTCTGCCTTTTATAACTTTTCATAATAGTAATGTTGAGTTTCGTCTCATTACCACTCATATCACGTAAACTCGTAAATCGTTGGGTTATGTTTTTCAACCTAACGCTACAGCATTGGCATGTATAAAACGCATGAAACGTAGAGCGACTCTTGTATTCGTCCGTTTTTGCGAGCGTACAATCTTAATCTTTAAATCAACAAAAGGCGATTACAAGGATTGCCACTACCATCTAGCCTGCATTTCTCATAAAAATTTGTTTAAAGTTTTGTAAAATAAAGCTTTTAATTTGAAAATAATGTTTTAAGAGTGCATTATGCTAATTATTCAAATAACAGTCTGTCTTATGAATGCTACCATCTTTTATAAACAAATTTTTCCCCTCCGGGCAATCCTGATTCGCCCATTT
>JANQFQ010000019.1 GCA_028277765.1 Desulfobacterales bacterium | reverse complement strand
TCTTTGAAAAAGATATCAAAGAAGTTGGCGCATCCTCCAAAAAAGAGCGTACTGTTTTTCTGGTCAATTTTAATATCATCTGAAAGCCATCCCCACCGTTTAAACTCAAGGTCCGGGGAGGCCATTGTGCGCATGAGTGAATGGAAAAAACCGCCGTGAACCTCGTATGTGTCTTCTTTGCGGAGGCTGTAAAATCGGCGCATATCACGGATAAAATTCGGGAAATTGACCGCTGAAGGACATCTTTCATAGCAGACGCCACAGGTCAGGCAGGCCCAAACATCTTTTTTTATGTCCGGATTGTCAATTTCTCCCGCGATAATAGCACTCGCTATCGCCCGGGGTGAAAAGGGCTTCCCGGCAAGGGCGAGGGGACAGGCGGATGTGCATTTTCCGCAGTCCTGGCAGGCTGCGACATCATGTGTTGCGACAATTGTTTCAACTGAATCAGAAATCTCCTCAACCGATCCGGTTATTGTGGGCCTGGATACAGGAATGTGGCCCAGCGCCTTAATTTCATCACGGAAGTCCTGAAGGAATGTCAGCATTTCATTATGTTCATCCGGAACAAAGGTAATAAAGCGGAGCCGCTGTTCGCCAATCCCCAGGATATCAATAATCTTTTTGATAGCCTCAGTGTTCTTAACAGCCGTATCGGTCCCGCTGCCGTGCTGACATGACCCGGGTTTGCATCCCATGATGACAATACCATCCGCTCCCTTTTCAAATGCCTTAAGAACAAGGGCCTTGTTAATACGTCCGGAACATGGGACACGGACCATTTTTACCTCAAGGGGAATGTCTGCCTTTACATCCTGCAGTGCTTGGAAAGCAACATGTGGCCCCCAGTTGCATAAAAAAAGTATTATCTTATAATCATCCATAGTTGTGTTCAGCCAGTCTTTTTAAACGGATCTACTGCTCCAGCAGTTCCTCAATAATATTTTCCAGGAATTTCTGACTTCGGAACTGGCTGTCCGCGGCATTTGAAGGACATACCGGGATACAGTTTCCGCATCCCTTGCACAGCGCTTCATCCGCGTAAGCGTACCGGCCACCAATAGAATTGTTCCTGAGAGTAATCGCCTGATAAGGGCACACGCGAGCACAACGCCCGCATCCCCGACATTTTTCAGCATTGACCCTTACAAAGAAAGCTTTGCTTTGGACCGGACCATGGGGCATAGCAGCGACCGCGTGAACTGCCGCAGCAGCTCCCTTTTGTCGGTTTGAAACATGGATACCGGGAAGGTCGGACAGATACAGCCCGGGAATGGCTGTCATACCCGGATAGAAAAACGGTATACCGGTGGTTCCCTCTTTCTGCATCTCGGAAGAAACAACTCTTCCGGGCAAACCTTCCTGATGGATATACTGAACGCTTTTCCGGGATTTTTCATCCATTATTACTGCACCAACCTGTATCACCTGTTGAAAATTATCAGCTTCCACGAAAACATGAAAATTGCCGAGAGATCCTGTAAGCCCTTTTACAGCGGCAAGGTTAAAAGCATGTATGGTCGGATAAATCAATGTCTTGTCAATAAATTCTTTTGAAGGACTGTACCAGAAGACTTCAACACCTGCTTCCGCGAGTGTAAGGGCGCTGTTAATGGCAGCCTCGGAATCCCCGATAACCGCGGTTGTAAAATTATAGTCCCTAGCCGGTACGGGGAAGGAACGGAGGGATTGCGCTCTATTCACAGAACGGCTAACAAGCCCTTTGAACCGTTCCACGGCAACAGAAGGATGATGTTCCACGTGCCGTAAAACTTCTCCCCGTAAATTACAGGTTTCCACCATTGACCGGGTGATACCTGTTCCAGTGAAGAGTGCTTCTTTCAGCCGGCTTCTCTGGTCCGTACAGGCACTGCAGATAAAATTGAGCGGGCAGCACACGCAGGATGCCAGGACCGCCCGGGTAATGCCATTCTGGTGTATGGATCTGATGATGCCGGTTGAGCCCTCAGGTGTACAGGCCGAAGAGAGAATTTCCGTGTGGACAACATTATTATGATTCTTTATGTCTTCCATGAACCGGTCCATATCGTCAATCCATCCCAGGGAATCATTGCATTTGCAGGCAAAAATTCCCACACGAACCTCTTCCGACAGGCCCGGATCAGGCTGTGAAAACGAGATGCCATGTCCCTTTGGTTGCTGGAAAGTTTTTCCGAGCAGTATCATGGCAATCGCAGCGGAAGCATATCCCCTGATCATCATGGCATATACATCGGTTTTAGCCGATTTCGGACCGTAGGCGCGTATAACATCTTCTCCCTTGATAGACGAGGGCGCCATCGTGGGATCGGCGATAATCAAGACGCCTGCCTGCTCAAGGCTTTCCACGCACGATTCATTATGATTAACTGCCCCGGCTGCTCCACAGGCTTCAAGACACTCAAAACATTCTGAACAGATACCGCATTTCAGGCACCGGCCGGCTTCGGAAATAATTTGTGTGGCATTAAGCCCCAAGGAAACCTCGGAAAAATTGTTTTTCCTTGCCGCGGGCCGTTTTTCAGGTACAGTGGCTCGTTTCTTCGAAGGAAGATCTTCGGGTATTTCCGAAAAGTCACGGTCAGGCCTCTGTGTTTTATTCCCCAGATCAATGCTCGCCTGCTCTTCTCCGCATATACTCGCATGAACGGCGCGGGCAGTTTTTCTGCCGGAAGCCATTGCTTCAACCACAGAAGAAGCCCCATGAACTGCGTCACCTGCTGCAAAAACATTTTTCATGTTTGTATTAAAATTTTCGTCAACCTTAAAATAGCCGTGTTCTGTAACGCTGACCCGGCTTTTCAATTCGTGGATAAAAGGGCTTATTTGGCCGATGGCGACAAATACCCGGTCAAATTTAAGCTCAAAGGGCTTGGAGTCCTGAATAATTACCGGCCAGGGGATACCGTTAGCATCGGGCGTTCCGGGTTGGGTGGAACGGCAGACAATACGTTCAAAATTTCCTTTCGTGCCTTTAAAGGCAACCGCCTGCGCGGCATACTTAATTTTGATACCTTCTTCAGTAGCCGCCTTGATCTCTTCGGGATCCGCAGGAATAAGATCTTCCGGGAACCATGACAGAATGGTTACATTAGCCCCAATTCTTTTCAGGACCCGGGATAGATCCAGGGCGGCGTTTCCATCACCGATGACAGCGACTTTTTCCTTAAGCTTTTTTGTTTTCCGCCTGTAAAAGCGGGTTAAAAAATCGAGACAACTTTCGACTCTTTTTAAATTTTCTCCGGGGATCCCCAGCATCCGGTCTGACCATATGCCGGTCGCAAGGATAACGGCGTCAGCATCTTTTTTAAGCTGCTTTAAGCCGTCTGTACCTTTTTCAATGTCGATGGCAGTGGCGGTCACAAATTTTACGCCGAGTTGTTTAATATAGTTGAGTTCTTTATCGAGAATTTCCCTTGGCAGCCGGTGAGGCCCGATCCCATAGCGGAGAAGTCCTCCTGGTTTTTTTTCTTTTTCATAAACCGTAACATTGTATCCAAGCCTGGCAAGATCCGCTGCCGCTGCCAGGCCCGCCGGTCCTGATCCCACCACTGCTATTTTTTCTTTTCTGCGATCAGGCTTTTTAATATCTGCTTTATTTTTTTTGGAACGGTCTGGCTTGGACAGCTCAAAGTCAGCAATAAACCTTTTTATATCCCTGATAGCTACCGGGCCATCCAGGTCTCCGCGCCTGCAGGCGTTTTCACACGGGTGCGAACATATTCTTCCGCAAATACCAGGCAGGATATTGTGCTCCCTGACCAGTTCAAGCGCTTCAGTAAACCTGCCCTCTTTTGCCAGGGCCACGTATCCCATGGCGTTAACACCAAGGGGGCAGTCTTCCTGGCACAGGGGTTGACGCGTTTTTTCGATCAGGGCCCTACCGGGAAGGCTTCGACGGCTCTTGAGCTTAAGGGCTTTTTCCCCGCTCGGCAGCGTTACGGGGCAGGCGTCATGGCAGCGTCCGCACAGCACACACTTTTCAGGGTTGATAAACGTCTGTAGACGGTCATAGACCATGCGGAAACCCTGCTGGGTGTGTTTTATGGACTTGATCTGGGCGGGCATTACGCATTTTATGTTTGGGTTCCGCAAAATTTGTATAAGCCCCGAGCGGTTAGCATAGTTAAGCCGTACCCCTGAATCCAGCTTCCAGTCTTCCCGTGAAAGCTTTATATCCAGGTCATAATCTGAATCAACCAGAATGACCGGGATGCCCAGCTCTCCAAGTTTATTCGCCGCGGCTATTCCAGCAGGTGTTGCGCCGACAACGATGACCCTGTGCAGTCTGTCCTTTGCCCGTTTCATTAAACCGCTCCTGTCTTGCCCGAGGCTTTTTTCTCTTTTCCCTTAAGCACAGCCATTCCATGGTCAAAGCCTTTGCTGAAAGCCTTGATATTCATCTTTTCCGTGCCTTTAGGGACAGATTCAGTTACAGCACTTTTCGCTGCTTTTTTTGAAATCACTTGTGTCACAGCCGTTAAGAAACCGATCATGATAATATTTGCCATCATCTTTCTGCCGAGTTCTTCTGCTATACGCGTAGCCGGGATCGTAAAAAAATTCTTTAAACTTTTTTTGGGTAACTGAACCAGATCCTGATCGGTCAGCAGAATTCCATCATCAGTAAGCTGGTCAATATATTTATCAAAGCCGCCCTGGGACATACAGACAAGGATGTCCGCGTGTTTTACGTATGGATAATTGATAAATGTGTCCGCGATGATTACCTGTGTATTACAGGCCCCTCCCCGGGATTCAGGCCCATACGACTGTATCAGCGTACTCTCTTTGCCGTCTCCAAGGGCAGCGGCCTGGCCGAGAATGCGGCCGGCAAGTACAATGCCCTGCCCGCCGAAACCGGTGATGATGACTTCCTTTTTCTTTATCTTTTTTTTCCCCATGACTATTTTACCGTCTCGCCTTGCAGCCGATCATCTATTGAGGCTCCGGCCTGTAGATTTGTTCATATCTTTCGCTGAACGTTGGTTTGTCCACATCTAAAAATTTTCCTAAAATCACCTTCCTGCTGAAATCGATATCAAGTTCAGACGGGTCGGCATTATTTTTTATAATCGTGTTCTCCTGGTATAATTTCATGGTATCAAAGGATTTTTCCTTGTTGCGCCTGCCGTAGTTGACCGGGCAGGGGGAAAGCACTTCAATAAATGAGAACCCTTTTTTTAAAAGCGCTTCCAGGATAGTCTCTGTAAGTTCCCTAGTGTGAAGCATGGTCCACCGGGCGATATAAGAGGCGCCTGATGCGTAAGCCATGAGAGGCAAATTGAACGGATCTTCAGGGTTCCCGGACGGTGTGGTAGTCGATTTCGCCATATACGGCGTGGTCGCAGCGACCTGGCCGCCTGTCATTCCATAGTTCAAATTATTTACGCAAATAACGGTCATATCTATGTTTCTTCTTGCTGCATGAATAAAATGGTTACCCCCAATGGCAAAAAGATCACCATCACCGGAGAACACAATCACATTCAGATCTTTGTTGGCTAGCTTTATACCCGTGGCATAAGGGATCGCCCTGCCGTGGGTGGTATGAAATGAATCAAGTTTGACGTAACCCGCAGCACGGCCCGAACAGCCGATGCCCGATACCATTACAAAATTGTTTAGATCGAGTTCGCTTCCCTTTATCGCTGTCAGGCAGGAAGCAAAGACAGTCCCGATACCGCAGGCAGAGCACCAGATATGAGGAATACGGTCCGTACGGATAAGGTCATCCAGCGGATGATCCAGTTTTTGCGAATTTTTGCCTGAAACGCTGGCCATGATCAAAAAGCCTCCTTAAGTTTTTCAATAACACTGTCAGGCGGAATAATGGTCCCCCCTGGATGCCCCACCAGGACTGCCCGGGCCTTGTCCCCGGCGCATCTTTCCACTTCTCTATGTATCTGGCCAAGGTTTATTTCAACGGTAACAAAGCCCTTTACTTTTTTGGCCAGCTTCCTGATGATGTCGTCAGGAAAGGGCCAGATAGTGATCAGGCGGAGAAGGCCTGCTTTTATTCCCATTCTTCTTGCTTCATCAACCGCCGTCATGCTGGTTCTGGATGATACGCCATACGAAATCAGCGCGATATCAGCGTCATCCAGCCGGTAGCTTTCGGTTATGATGATATCATCAAGGTTCTTTTTGATTTTACCGGTCAATCGGGTCATCATTTCAGCCTGTGCTTCCACCGACATGACCGGGTATCCCTTTTCATCATGAGTGAGTCCTGTCACATGCACGTTATAGCCCTGGCCTGCAGCGGGCATGGGCGCGACACCATTAGGGCCGGGTTTAAACAGCTTAAAGTGGTCTTTTCTTCCCTTGGGAATAACCCGTGAAACGGTCTTGATTTTTTTTGCTTCAGGAATAATTACTTTTTCACTCATATGGCCGACGATTTCATCTGTCATGATAATCACCGGCACACGGTATTTTTCGCTCATATTAAAAGCGGTAATTGTCTGATAAAATATTTCCTGGGGTGAGCTGGGTGCCAAAACAATAATTTCATAATCACCATGGGAACCCCATCTTGCCTGCATCATATCGCTTTGGGCGCCTTGAGTGGGAAGCCCGGTTGACGGGCCGCCTCGCTGCACGTTGACAATGACACATGGTGTTTCCGTACATATACCCAGACCGATATTTTCCATCATAAGGCTGAAACCGGGTCCGGAAGTGGCGGTCATGCTCTTTACTCCTGCCCATGAAGCCCCTAAGACAGATGCGATGGCGGCAATCTCGTCTTCCATCTGGATATAGGTGCCTCCAACATCAGGGATTCTTTCTGCAATATGCTCCGCAATCTCGGTTGCAGGTGTAATCGGGTAGCCGCCAAAAAACTGACATCCTGCCGCAAGAGCACCTTCAGCGCAAGCCACATCCCCTGTAATAAAATATTCACCTGTCCGTATCGCCGCCGTCATGCTTCTCCTTTGATTCTTTTGTGTCTGTTTCTATTTCCACTGAAAAAATGGCAAATTCTGGGCATATTATTTCACAATAATGGCAGTTGACACATTCTCCCTCCTTGATGATCATAGGTGGGTGATACCCTTTTGGATTAAATTTATCCGAAACTTTTAGTACCTCCCTAGGACAGAACGCGATACAATAGCCACAACCCTTACACCGCTCTTCTATAAAATGGACCGTACCCTGGCTGACATCAATTTCATCAGCATCAAAAGGAATTCTCCAAAAAGCCATTATTCTTTCCTGAACGATTTAATATTAATAAAAAACATTAATATATAGTGTTTTTCAATTAAAGCAAGTCTTTTTTTCGTAAAGAATTAAAAAATGTTAGATACCCCCATATTTTTTATGGGAGTGTCTTAATTTTTTAGAGAAAAATTAGTTTGCCTTATGGTTTTTTGTCAAAAAAGTCGGTTTTTTCGTAGATATCTATTTGATCCAAAAGAGAGGGCTTTCCTGTTTTTAAGACACCGACAGCCTGTGCAGTTTTGCGATGTATTTTCAAAAAGCTGATTTTTGAGATATGTTTTCAGTCAGCTTCATTGACAATACAGATATTTGAGTATAATATATGATTATGATTACTTCGAGATAAAATGATATAGAGGTTTATTTGTTGAGCGATTCATACAAGGTCTTATTAGTCAAACCGGATGTGCTGGTTACGTCTCAAGTACTTGATGTCCCTCTTGGGGTATTATACCTCTCGGCATTTCTGAAAAAACATCTGAAAAATGATATTGAAATAGCATTTATTGATCTCAGGATGGTAAACGATCAAGACAAAACCCTAAAAGAATTGCTTGAAACGTTCAATCCGGATCTGGTTGGAATCAGTCTTCTTGCTTTTGAACAGTCATTTATTTTTGACTATGCTGACTTTATAAAAAAATATTCATCAGCGAAAATAGTTGTCGGCGGCCCTTTCCCTACATACAACTATGAAAAAATACTTTTAGAATCTGATACTGATTGTGCTGTCATCGGTGAAGGTGAACGGGTTTTTTTTAATCTTATATCAGGCTATATTGAAAAAAAAGACATATCAGGCATAAAAGGTATCGCTTATTATAATGGTGAAACAGTTATCTGCAACCCTAGAGAAGAGCATATTGGGGATCTTGATTCCATACCGTATCCTGATTATAGCTTGATAGACTTTAAGAATTACTGGGGGTACCATATCCAGCACAATACCATCCTCGCCGAAAGAAAGTATGCACCGATCATCAGTTCCAGAGCGTGTCCATATCAATGTATATACTGTCATAATATTTTTGGAAAAAAAATTCGAGAACGGAGCCCGGAAAATACTCTGGGGGAAATAAAGCTATTATACGAAGAATATGGCATCAGGGAAATTCATCTGGTTGATGATGTCTTTAACTTTAACCGGAAGAGGATGCATCAACTTCTCCATTTAATTATCAACAGCAATATGACGATCAGGATTGCTTTTCCCAATGGTCTCAGAGGTGACCTGCTGACACGAGAAGATATCGCTCTTTTAAAAAAAGCAGGGACATACACGATTACATTTGCCATAGAGTCAGCCTCACAAAGAATCCAGAAAATGATCAAAAAAAATCTGGACATAAGTAAAGTAATTGAAAACATCAACTATGCAAGCCAGATCGGTCTGATTACCAGAGGTTTTTTCATGCTCGGTTTTCCCGGGGAGACAGTGGCAGAAATCAAGCAGACAGTAAAGCTGGCGATCGATTCAAAACTGGATTTAGCGTCTTTTTTTGAAGTTGTCACATTTCAGCGAACAGGTCTTGATGAGCTTGTAAGAGATATGTATAAGGATATTGATGTCACTACCAATGGCGGTTACAATTATCTTACCGGAAAATCGTTTTACGAACAGGTAACCGGTTTCAAGCTGACTCGTTTTATAAAGAAGTCGTATATTAGGTTTTTCAGTTTTAAAAGGGTTTATAAGCTGTTTATTAAAGCACCGGATAAAATTTATTTATTCAGAAGGATTTTGACTTCCGGTTGGATTATCTTGAGAGCCTGAAATTATTCCAGTTTGTTAAAATGATGTTTTTTCAGGTTTATCGTGAACCGGATAATTTATACACCATAAAATTACCTACCCTGTAATCAAGAACTTCGTATGTTATACCGTCAACAGCGTTTAAATATTCTCGCAGCGTTTTTTCTTCACATATAAAATATACAGGTTGTTTATTAAATGTTTTTAAAAATTGTGCTGACGGTAACCCGTTGACATCTCTGCTCCCTTCAAAAGGCCTTGTAATAAATGAACCGTTCAAGATTCTACATTTTGAAATCACGCTGTAGTATTCAAGAGGCTCGTACGCCAGGAGAGAATGGTAATATACGGACCGGCTTTTTATGATCAGACTGCATTCACAATCATCCGTTAACAGGTTTAATACAGACTGAAGCTCTTTTAATTCATGGAGCGAAATTTGATTTTTTTTCGCGTTTAATGTCTTGTGTACCAGGCTGAAATCATTACAGCAGCAAAAATAGATAGTTGGAATAATAATAAAATAAATGATTTGAAACAGTTTAAGAGCAGAGCTTTTTTTCGTTTTTACAGCTACCAGGCACATAAAAACAAAAAACACCGATCCAAGCAGGGCAGTAAAATTATAGAAAAACCATCTGAAGGTATCAGTAACGACCTCGGTCTCCATGGCGCCGGTTAGAGTCGTTTCACCGCCCAAGCAAGAAATCAGCACTATAATCCCTATGATGGATAAAAAAGCAGTCAGTCCTGCGTTAAAAACAGATCGTTCTTTCTCGTAGTCGTTTTGACGGCCCTTAAATTTTACTGTTGCATAGTAGATAGAAAGGACAAGAAAAAATAACAGGAGGAGAATTTCTTTATAGGGCCATTTTATCCCAAGCCCGGAAAAGTTCCAGAAAAGGGTTTCATTCGCGAAAAAAAGGAGATTGATTAATTTTGCAGGTATCCTTGAAAGAGAATCGATCTGGAAGGATACGACAGACGGGGATTTATGTATACTGTAATAAAATGGAAAAAATAGAAAACCTGAACTGAGTAAGATAAGGATAAAATTTTTGATCTTTTTTTGGTAAAGTCTATAATCCGCCAGGATATGAAAAAAAATGAAGATAGACAGCATATAAAGAGAAGAATAGTGAAGCAAAATGATTCCTACTATGGACAGGATCACAACGATGTTGTCCCGGATGGTATCATTATCCCTCAAAAAACCATACATTATTGCTGGGAAAACAGCTGCCGCGAATATGATTGCCCCCTTACCAGCAAAAGCAGGTGCCAGGATGATGGTGCGGTCAAAAAGAAAAAAACCATAGTAAAAGGCTGTAAGGATATAAAAACTTTTTATGAAATCAAAACGATATATCCTTCGGAAAAAATAGGCCCAGATAGCTGGTGTCAGTGCCATTGCGGTGATAATCAATAGTTTATAAAGATAAAGGACCAGGAAGGGATTGCCAAAATTATAAAAAACCGAAACAATAATACATAGCCCCGGCGGATAGATGTAAATATCATCACAAATGGGCGACAGCGTTTTCGGGATACTGCCATTTTGAAAAATCAATTTTCCGAAACTGGGAGCAAAGATCGGATCATGGAGCGGTAAAACAAAAGATTTGCTGTAAAACCATAAAAACAGTACCAGAAAAAAAGTTATAACGATAATATTAAGACAAATATCTTTATCTGTACTGATTGCCCGCAGAACAGCTTTGCTGCATTGGTAAACGATAAAGGCCGCAAAAATAATAGTCGCGGCAACATCCAGATAAATAGAGTGATATATTTTAATCCCAGTTAAACCTGTCAGATAAAACAAGGCGGGAAAGATTGCTAGCGCTAAGAGCAGAGGATAAAACAGGGGCTGTGTTTTTTTTTGAATAAGTAGCAGGAAAAAAATTAGAACAAAATAAAACATAATTAGAATTTACACCAAAGGGTATAAGTTTCGTTTGAATCCCGCTATAATGGGTTTCAACTCAGCTTTACACTGTATGTTATATCAAATATGGGTCAAGTCATCTAAGCGGCATCCTTTTTCCACCCTGTTATCTGATTAGAGCGGAAGAGACAATTGACCGGTTAATCTCCAGGCTGACGGCAATGGCGGAAGCACCCGCAACAGCTCTGAAAAGACGCTCAATCTTGAAGTCTTTTGTATACCCGTATGCGCCATGAATTCTTCTGGATATTTCAACGACCTCCATGGCTGCGGGGACAGCGTAAACCTTTGCGGCCGCTGCTTCCAACATCCAGTCGGAGTGGCCCTCATCTTTCAGGAACGCCGCGCGATAAGTTAACCATCGGGCGGCTTCCAGCCGAGCATACATGTCCGCGAGCATGGAGCGGATATTTAAAAGACCTGCCTGGGGTCTTTTTTTGACTATTCTTGATTTTGAAAACTGTTTTGCTTCATCCAAGGCTGCCTGTGCAATCCCCAGACACGAGGCACTCTGCTGGATTTTTTCATGGGCGATCCAATGGAGAAGAATACTAAAGCCCTCTTCTTTATCTCCGAGAACATTCTCTTCAGGCACCTTAACATTATCAAGATATACATCCGCGGTTTCAATGCCGCCAGCGCCCATGAGCTTATATTCCGATCCGGCTGAATACCCTAAAGCGTTCTTGTCTGTAATGAACGCTCTGCAGCAGTCATCCTCATCCTTTGCGTAAGTGATGGCAAAGCCGTTTCTGGCACCAAATGTGCTGAACCGTTTCATACCATTTATAATGTAGTGACCGCTTTCATACCGGGCTGAAGTCTCCAGTGCGTCCGGATCTGAACCTGTTTCTGCCTCGGTAAAAAGGATGCTGGGATAAATCTTGCCTTTACAGACGTCTGGAAGATACTGTTTTTTCTGGTCTTTTGTCCCGAATTGAGCGATACATTCAGGAATGCTGTTTGTAAAAGCTGCAAGCCACCACGCGCCAGTACCTGAATATCCGATTTGTTCAAGGGCAAGCACGCAGTCCAGACAGCTCGAACCGCTGCCGCCGTATTCAGGAGGGAGTATCATGCCGGCCAGATTCACCTGCGCCATTTTTTCAAGCAGGTCATCTGGGAGTCGACCAAGGCGGTCTGTCTCCTCTGCAGCGGGCTCCAGTTCCTGTTTCGTGAATTCCCTGACGGTTTTTTGTAACAGAAGCTGTTCCTCGGAAAGATTAAAATCCATTGTTATTTCTCACTTTATTTTTGATGACCTTTTTGTTTTTTCTAATTGTGAAAATGATTAAATATTTTATAAGAAAATTCAACGTATATCAATTGTTTCAGTTCTGTAAATAGTTTTAAGGCTCAAAGGATGTCAAGCAAAGATAATTATTTTTTAAAACTGTAGGAATACGGTTGACAAAAGTTTACACATGTCCCATATATAAAGTATGAACAAAAAACTAAATACAGATAAAATATATGAGGCAATGGAAGGGATAGGCCTAAATAGGGCCGGTCTTGCAAAAAAAATGGGTGTTTCCCGAACCATCGTAACATCTTGGTTCAAGGGAGATAAGTTCCCAAAACCTGATAAGCTTTTAAAATTAGGAGTTATACTCGGGCTAACATTTAATGAAATCGTTATTAAAATGCATTGCGTATCTGAACCTGTCATTGCTTTTAGAAGAAAAACCAACAGGAAAACAAAAGATGTCCATATTGAGAGGGCAAAAGATATGGGTAGGCTTCTTGAATTACTGGTTGATTTCCTTCCGTTTGAAAATTTGGAGCATTCACCCACATTAAAACAGCCTTCTCTTGAATATCAATATATTCAAAAGGTTGCTAGGAAGATCCGAAAAGACATTAATGTAAGTGAGGTAAAGCCGATTAGCTTTGATATGTTGATAGAAAAGTTTATTGAGTTTGAAATTGTTATTATTCCTGTTCTATGGGGAAACAAAGAGCACCATGAGAATGCCCTTCATATTTACCTTCCGTCATCAAAAACCACATGGGTTTTTTTGAATCTGGACAGTAATATTCATGATTTTAAGTTCTGGCTGGCCCATGAGCTAGGGCATGTTATCGCTCCTAAATTGAAAGAAAATGAGGCTGAAGATTTTGCGGATACATTTGCCCAGGCTCTCCTTTTTCCGGAATCTAATGCCAAGAAAGTGTATAAAGTATTACAAAAGCTAAATGGTGCTAGAGCGAAAATTAATAAAATAATTGATTATGCAGATAAGCATACGATTTCACCGATTACTGTTTTTAAAGCGATCAATGCTTATGCCTCAGAATATGGTTTAAAAAACATAGATTTGGGTAATAGCTTTTACGCAGCTACAACAAAATTTAACAAGAAATTTTATATTGTTAGCGAAAGATTGAATGATTCAAATCCATACACAGCATCTGACTATATAAAAATTTCCAAGGAATATTTTGAAACACCATTTTTTGATGTCTTGAAAAAGTACTTATCAGAAAATAAAAAATCCCCTGGTTTTATTCAAACACTTCTGGAAACGTCATTTGTTGATGCAAAGGAAATCTACGCGGAGCTCACACAATAAATGCCTCAGACAAAAATCCTCTTGGATACAAATGCATACTTGCGACTAGCACAAAATATTAATCCTTTGTTGTTTGTGAGTTTTGGAGAATCGAATTATACTCTTTATGTAATTGATGATTTTCAAAAAGAATTTAATAAAAATCAGCGGCTTAAAAATAAATTTTACTGGGTTAATGAGCCTGAATATCTTGAAAATCGCAAAAAGAAAATAAAACTTTCAAGGCAAAACAAAAAAGATATTAAGGTGGCTGCAAGTATTATTTGGGAGCAAAATATTAGCATGAAATTTGGTGCATCTAAACCTGATATACGGGCACTTGCTTTTGCTTATATTTTAAATATGCCTGTAGTAACAGATGATGCCGACATGGTTGAACTCGCTGAAGCGTTAGATATAGAGACTTGGGGCATTTTAAAGCTGATGGATGTAATGCTGAAGGCCGATCATGTGAATATTAAAGATTTGAAAGCTATAAGGGATTATCTGGATTACAACAAGGACCTTCCATATGCTAGCTTTAAGAAGGAGTTCAAAAAAAGGTTTGGCAAATAAATGATATGTTTATTTTGAGTAAAAAAGGAGATGTAAGAAGTTTTATCTATAAATCAATAAGCATTTCCCTTGCATGTTCCAGCGTTTTCCTGGTTATCTTTTCACCGCCCAGCATCCTCGCCAGTTCATTTACTCGTTCATCGTTCTCCAAGGGTTCAATATCTGTTCTTGTCCTGCCGTTGTCAACTCGCTTTGATATCCTGAAGTGACTGTTACCGAATTTTGCTATCTGGGGGAGATGGGTGATGCATATGATCTGGTGATGGTTTGAAAGGGAGGAGAGCTTTTTCCCGACGACTTCTGCTGCGCCGCCCCCTATACCTGCGTCAACTTCGTCAAAGACCACTGTTTCCACGGACTCTGTTTCCGCCATTATCGATTTTATGGCCAGCACGACCCGTGAGAGTTCACCTCCTGAGGCGATATCCGGAAGGGGCTTTAACGCTTCTCCAATGTTGGGGGCAATTAGAAATTCAACCCGGTCGATACCGGTTTCGCTTATGGTGTTTTCATTGGCTGTAAGATATATGTCCGTGTTACTGTCCGCAGGGAGTGTGCTGAAGGAGACCTTGATTTTAGTACCGGTCATTTTTAAAGAAGATAGTTCTTTTTCGATGTTTTTTGAAAGTTTTTTCGCGGCCTGTTTCCGTTGTTTTGAAAGATTATCCGCCATCTTCGCTAGGTTTTTGTGGTCTTTTGAAAGATTTTTTTCTAATTTGGATATTCTGCTATCAAGATTTTCAATTTTTGAAAGTTCCTTGTCCACAGTTTCAAGGCGTGCAAAGATATCCGACAGAGACGTGCCGTACTTTCGTTTAAGTTTGTTTATGGTGTCGAGCCGCTCTTCTACCTCTTCAAGCCGGCGGTCATCCATCTGTATGGTGTTTAAATATTTTCTGAGGTTTTCAGTGATATCTTCTACCATGAACGCCGTGCCTGTCACGGCTTCTACGGAGGATGCTAGACTGGAATCAAGAGTTGCTGCTGTTTCAAGTCTCTTTTTTATTTCAGTAAGCTGTTCCGTTACAGCGCCATGGGAACTGTAAAGTGTGTCAATGCTTTCCTGTATAGAAGCGAAAAGCGCTTCACTGTTTTTTAGCCGGATCCGTTCCTGTTCAAGGGTAATATCTTCTTCAGGTGTGATGGCGGCTTCTTCTATCTCTTTTTTCTGAAACCCGAGCAGTTCCACATGCTCTGCCTGTTTTTCCTGTAGTCTCCGGAGTTCTTTTAATTCCTTAATAAGGGGCATTAGTTCATAAAAAGCCTTAAATACGCTGTTTCTCAGCGGGACCAGGCTGCCTGTCTGGTCAACGATCAAGAGGTGTTCATCCTCTCTTAAAAGCCTCTGGTGGGCGTGCTGCCCAGATATGCTGGCAAGGTTTTCTGTTATATCGGTTAATATTTGTATGGTTGAAGGGCCACCATTAATATATATCCTATGCCGCTCTTTTCTGGAGATGATCCTTTTGATCAGAAGCCCTTCAGACGGCTCATAACCCCTCTGACGCATGGCTTCAGCGGTCCTGCTTTTAGGGGAGATTTCAAACATGGCTTCCAGTTTAGCTGAATCAGCCCCTGTCCTTATGAGTTTTGATGTAGCTCTGCTTCCGAGGAGGAGGTTGACAGCATTGATGATGATCGATTTTCCCGCGCCAGTTTCGCCGCTCAATATGGTCAGACCATTGGAAAACCGTATATGAAGGTCATCAATGATGGCAAAGTTTTTTATGGTAAGCTCAATAAGCATAGAAGCATATCGCTAAATAGTAGCATCGTTTTTTATACTTATAAAAACTGAATATTGCATAACATTTATTATTTGTAAAGATTCTTAAAGCCGAGTTGGTGATATTCCGTTATTTTGTGTAATATCTAGAAAATATTCAGTTAAAACCTTAGGTGCCCTAAATTTTTTATTGAGGTATTGTTTGAATTATTATAATTTGTTAAAATACAATTCAGTAACCAGAATAGAACTTATCATTTAAAAAGACTACAGCAGGTGTGACTATGAACGTCAAGATGGATCCAGAGATCATTATCGAAAGGCTAAAAGAATATAAGTCAAAACTGGAGATCATGGATAGAAAATATCGTGATTTTCTCACTGACAGGGAGAACCTGCGAAATCCTAATCCCGAAGAGTTGCTTGAGGAAATCCGCGGTTATGAAAGCAGGGTTTACACTTCCTTGAGCGCCGATGTTCAGTTGTGGCTTGATAACCTGATGAATTCAGTTGTTGTGCATGAACAGTACTGGAGAAGGATTACGGAACTTGATACTGAAAAACGGAACGAAGCGCTTGAGGAAGCCAAAAGGCAGGAACAGGAAGAAGAATAATCTGCTGTATTAATTCTCAAATCAACCTATCCATTCATTTTTGCCTGATTTAATTCCATATTTTACTATTATATAATACCTTGCTCATTTCCTTCTTTTATGTTATTACCATTGATCTTTCAGACAGCCAGAATTAAGCTGTTTCAGGTGAGATAACGTGAAAGGATTGTATAATCGATGGAACTCATAGACCTGCTTCCCATAGACAAATGGATAGAATTTGAAAAGGATATTCATAAACGGTCCGGCCTTGATTCAAATGTTTTTAATACAGAAGGCAGACGGATTACTGAGTTCAAAGAGTGGGTAAACCGTCTTTGTCCAGAAGTCAAGGCAGATGACAGGGGCCAGAGTTTCATCTGCGCTGTAGCGCACATGAATATCGCGGAGATCGCGAAACAGACAAAAAAGCCGTTCATAGAAGAATGCGACGCAGGTCTTTTAAAGCTGGTTGTTCCGATATTTGTCAAAGAAGAATTTGTCGGCGCCGTAGGTGCCTGCGGTCTTCTACTTGATGATGGAGAAGTTGATTCATTTATGCTGGACAAGACCATAGACATGGATGAAGAAAGGGTGGAAACTCTTTCTGCGGATATTAAAGCTGTCACAACTGAAGAAATGGAGTCTCTCGGACAATATATTGCAGACCAGATATCTAAGATTGTAAATGATTATGAGAATAAATAAGTGAATCTGTAAAGACGTGCCGGGAAAGTAGGCTGGTTTTCAGCTTTTGATTTTAAAATGATTAATAAGCAGCCCAAGAGGATGTGCTTAATTACGCCTTATACTGTGCAGTCAACTGTGATTGCTTTGGAACCCATTCCGAATAAGCCGATCACCTCCCCCTCCTATTCTGAAAAAATAACCGAGCGAATACCATGAAATATAATAAGCCTAAAATAGGTGTATATGTATGCCATTGTGGAATGAATATCGCTCCTAAGGTTGATGTTGAAAAGGTCGTTCAATACGCGCAAAAGCTGGATCATGTGGTTGTGGCACGGGATTATAAATTCATGTGTTCCAACCCGGGGCAGGAATTGATCATAAATGATATCAAGGAATTAGGTTTAAACCGTGTTGTAGAAGCATCTTGCTCGCCCCGTATGCATGAAATTACTTTCAGGAATGCGTGCGAACAAGCAGGCCTGAATCCCTATTATTTCCAGATGGCGAATATCCGTGAACACGCATCCTGGGTTACGGATGATTCAGAGGCAGCCACGGAAAAAGCCATGGACTTGGTAGCGGCTGCGGTCACAAGGGTTTATGCCCACGCGCCGTTGCAAAGCCGAGAGGTGAGTGTCAAAAAGTCGGTGCTGATCATCGGTGCCGGGATTGCCGGTATGCAGGCGGCCCTGACCGCGGCGGAAGCGGGATTTGATGTCCATCTTGTGGAAAGAGAGCCTTCCATAGGCGGCAATATGGTCAAGTTTGACAAGACATTTCCGACTTTTGACTGCGCGGCCTGTATCTCCACACCTAAAACCGTGAGTGTGGGCCAGCATCCGAAAATCAATATGCTTACCTATAGTGAAGTGACGGATGTAGAAGGTTTTGTCGGCAATTACTCTGTTACCGTACGGCGAAAGCCGAGATTTATTCTTGAGGATAAGTGCACGGGATGCGGGGAATGCGCGGCCGTCTGTCCTGTGGATATGCCGAGCTCTTATGATGAGGGGTTGGTGAGCAGAAAGGCGGTTTACCGAAATTTTCCCCAGGCTGTGCCTTTGACCTTCTGTGTTGATAAAATGGACAGAGCTCCCTGCACCCTGACCTGCCCGGCAGGTGTCAACGTCCAGGGATATGTCCAGCTGACAGGACTGGGGAAATATGAAGAGGCTGTGCAGGTTATCATGGAAAAAATACCGCTTCCTGGTGTTCTCGGCAGGGTATGTCCCCATGCGTGCGAAACCGAATGCAGAAGAAAAGAGGTTGACGCGCCGGTTGCTATTCGTGAGTTGAAAAGGGTTGCGGCTGACCATGTTGATTTTAGTGCCTTATTAGTTCCAGACATTCAGGAAAGAGAACAGAAAGTAGCCATCATCGGCTCTGGTCCGGCTGGTTTAACCACGGCTTATGACCTCAGGCTGATGGGGTATCAGGTTACGATTTTTGAGGCATTGCCTGAACCCGGCGGCATGCTCCGGGTGGGCATTCCGGATTACAGACTTCCCCGTGATGTGCTTGACCGGGAGATCGGCTATATTGAACGGCTGGGGGTTGATATTAAAACAGGTGTTGCCATTGGCACGGATATGACCCTGAAAGCATTGTCGGAAAAAGGATTTTCAGCGATTTTTATCGCAACAGGCGCACACAGCAGCATTAAAATGAACATACCGGGTGAAGATGATACCAAAGGTGTTATTGACGCCATCCATTTTCTTAAAGAGGTGAACCTCGGTTCAAGGGAAACACCAGGTAAAGAGGTTGTCGTTATTGGCGGTGGAAATGTGGCGGTTGACACGGCATGTGTTTCAAGGCGTCTTGGTGCTGAGGTAACTATTGTGTATCGTCGGTCACAGGCTGAGATGCCGGCGTATGAAGAGGAATTGCGGGGAGCGATTGAGGAGGGGGTCTCCTTATCATGCTTGACCACGCCAAAGCGGATAATATCTGAACAGGGAAGGGTGACCGGGCTTGAATGCATCCGGACAGAGCTGGGGCCGGTTGATGAAAGTGGTCGCCGCAGTCCTGTGCCTATTGAAGGATCTGAATTTATCATTCCCTGTGATTCGATTATCCCCGCGATCGGTCAGAGAATAGACGCGCCATGGGCTGAAAATGTACCCGGCATTGAATGGTCAGAGCGGCATACCATTAAGGTAAATCCCTCAACCATGCAGACCCGGCTCTCACATGTTTTCGCTGGGGGTGACAGGGTGACCGGTCCGGCGACCGTTATCGAGGCCATATCCGCCGGACACAGAGCATCGAGCGGAATTCACAATTTTCTACAGGGTATAAAAACAGAACAAGAAGATGATGTGCCTGAAGCAATGGAGATACCTGAAAGATGGCAGGAGATACCTTCGGGAGTTGTTCCTACAAAACGGGCAGCGGCGGCTCATATTGACGGGAATATCAGGAGAGAATCATTTGATGAAGTGTCATCAGGTTTAACCGTTGAACAGGCTGCCAGTGAAGCAGGGCGGTGCATTAACTGTGGCGGTTGCTGTGAGTGCATGCAGTGCGTATCCGTGTGTGAAGTCGGTGCTGTTGACCATAACATGCCTGAAGAAATCATAAAGATCGATACAGGGGCGATTATTCTAGCGACCGGTTTCAAGATATTTAATCCTGCTGCCATTGAACAGTATGGATACGGAAGATTCCCTGAGGTATACACCAGCCTTGAATTTGAACGCCTCAGCAATGCCACCGGTCCCACAGGGGGTAGGATCCTGATGAAAGACGGGAGAGTGCCTGAGCGGGTGGCTATTGTACACTGCGCAGGATCACGGGATGAGAATTACAGAAAGTACTGCTCGCGTGTCTGCTGCATGTATTCATTAAAGATCGCCCATCTTGTTAAGGATAAAACCGGCGCTGATGTCTGGAATTTTTATATCGATATCCGGTCGCCTGGAAAGCTTTACGAGGAGTTTTATGGCAGGGTACAGGAAGAGGGCGTCAATTTTATTAGGGGAAAGGTTGCTGAGATTACGGATGTTTCGGATAATCCCATGGATAAAGGGCGTCTTACTGTTGTCGCAGAAGATACCATGATAGATGAAGTTTTAAGACTCCCCGTGGATATGGTTATTCTTAGTGTTGGGCTCGATCCTGCTCCAGGATCTGATGATATAGGCCGCATCACCGGCGTGTCTAGGGACAGCAGCGGCTGGTTCTCGGAACTCCACGCTAAGATGGCCCCTGTGAGCACGCCGATAAACGGGATTTACCTGGCCGGGTGCTGCCAGGGTCCCAAGGATATTCCGGATACGGTCGCACAGTCAACAGGCGCCGCAGGAGAAGCGATTGCGCTTTTATCAAAAGGGACTGTCAGAACAAGGGCGGAAATATCATATATCGATCCTGACATATGTTCAGGGTGTAAAACATGCATTGACGTATGCGCGTATTCAGCCATCAGTTTTGACGATGCCCGTGGGATTTCTGTTGTTAATGAAGCCTTGTGCCAAGGCTGCGGGAGCTGCTCTACAGCCTGTCCGAGCAGCGCTGCTGGTGTGAGACATTTTACTGGCAGGCAGATAATGGGGGAGATAGAGGCTTTATTGACATAAAATTATAAGTGCCTAAAGTGCGCTAAAGTGCCTAAAGTTGAGGTATCGCTTCGCTCGGCCGTTTATATGTTTTTTAAACAGGATTAACAGGATTATAGGATAAAAAAGGTTGTAGGGGCAGACCTATGTGTCTGCCCATCACCTTGGGAATACAATAGAAACAGT
>JANQFQ010000138.1 GCA_028277765.1 Desulfobacterales bacterium | reverse complement strand
TTTTTATATTTTCCGAATATATTTTTTCTGTTCCTTGAACATATTGTTATAAAATAATATCCTACCGACGAATAATCGTAATCCTTCAATCTGTTTGGTCTTCTGCTCATAACGTCCATGTCCCAATTTACATCCGGCAACATGCATCCCGCATCCCGGATCGATTTCAATAAATTTGTTAATCTGTTTATGCGAAAAACGTGGTATTAACCGAATTTTCGGTAATATTTGATATCTTTATATGTTCTGCCATTTCCATTTTTAAAAAATAAGTGGACTTTCACCACCAGTTGAACTATTCATCCATAACATAAATCCCCCGGCTTTAAAAGGAAACCCAGTGGTTTTAATTTAGACAAAACAATATTGGCGGTTAACCATCGGTTTTATAGCTCATTAATGCATTATATAATATTGGGAAGCAGTTTTTATCTACTTCATCAGATGGGGTGCGGCCATGTTCATCCTTCATGATTGGATCCGCGCCGTTTTTGATTAGAAGTTTTATGATTTCAGTATATGTTTCTTCATCTTCCTGGGAATTAATTTTATAGTCTGTGGCACTCATCAGGTCCATCTGGTGGATTGATTCTTCGCGGACCCCTGCGCCATGTTCAAGCAGAAGCTTGACACCGTCAATAAAACGATCCTGAGCAGCCAGTTCAATGATCCGTTTTCCGGCAAATGAGCTGTCCGGATCCGCGCCTGAAGATAATGCTTTTCTCAAACCGTTAAGGTTCCAATCAAGAATAAACTCACCGAGTTTTTGGTTTGTGTATAGATTAATTTGTCAGTCCCCCCGATTATTATGAAAATGATACTTTTATAAGTTATGTTACTATTGAAAGCTTTTAACTTTTTACAAAAAATCAGAAGTATAATAACAAAAAATAAAGTATAAAATTGTTAAATATGTCAGACAATTAGACTTGAAATTTTTTTTATAACATAAATAATATGATTTTTAAAGTCCAATATTTGGAGGAAATGAGTACTGGTATTATAAAAAATATCTTATGATTTTATGGAGTAAAAACCTCGTATTGACAATTATCTATAACAAATATAAACAATTAATATGAAAACAATATGGATAAACAAAGCAAAATCCTTTGAAGAAGCAGCAGCATTTGATGCGAAATATTATAGGAAACTTTCAAGCCGTGAACGTATTGAACTCGTACAGATGTTGCGTGATCAATATTTCAAAACAACAGGTATACTATTTGATGAAAATCGAAAAAGACTACGAAGAGTTTTTAGAATTATTAAACAAGCATAATGTCACATACTGCATTAATAGATATTATTACATCTATTCATAATATCTATCTTGTAATAATCACGTCTTTTGAAATCGATAGTTTTATGACATGTGCATTTTCAAACGCTGATTCATGCCGGATGTTTCTATTATATAATTTTAATTTAATAAAATGACATCACAGCCCAACCAGCTATATGATCTTCCTCTTTATTACGATATTGTTTTTTCGTGGAGTCTTTCAAAAGAAGCGGAATTCCTTTTGCGAGCGATAAAATTTCACGGCAGGCTCAATAAACTAGAAAAAGTTTTGGAGCCGGCCTGCGGTACAGGGAGAATGCTCCGGGAGTTTGCCAAGAAAGGAATCCATATCACCGGTTATGATATTAGTGGGCCGAGCGTTGATTTCGCGAAAACGCAGAGCAGAGAAATGGAAATTGATGACAGGATTGATGTCCTATATGCGGATATGACAAATGCAGTATTTGATGCGCCTTTTGACGGCGCCTTTAGCCTGGTAGGAAGCTTTACGTATTTACTGAAAGATGAGGATATTGAAGATCATTTGAAAGTAACCGCCGAAAGCCTGAAAGATGGAGCTGTGTATATCATACAGATGAGCCTTACCAGTGAAAGAGGTCGGGAGTATCCACCCCAGACCTGGCATGGTTTCCGAGGTGATATAGACGTATCTTTTACCTGGGGCAGGGAGAGCCAGGATTTTCAAAACCGGATAAATCATGATTACTCGGTCATGAAAGTGATTGACCATGGAAAAGAACTCACCTTCAGGGAAAAACATCCCCAGAGAATGTGGACGCCATATGAGTTTAAAAACATGATCGTTTCAAGCCCTCACTTCAAGCTGGATGCGATATATACTATCGACCATAAGACAGTGTCTTTGGACAGGGAGGACCTGGATAGATTCCACATACCATACTTTGTATTGAAGAAAATTTAACCTATATAATGGGGAGCTGAGTTCATATTTCTTATCAAATCGGTTCATATAAAATCCGAAGCACGAAGCACGAAATCCGAAACAATATCAAATGACCAAAATCCAAATGGCTGAAACAACAAAGGGTTTGTATCAATTTGTGTACTGAAATGTTTTGAGCCTTTGGATATTAAAATTTTGAATTTGTTTCGTGCTTCGATATTCGGATTTCGGATTTCGCCGTTCCTGCGGCGTGTCTCGTGTCTCAAGATAATCTCAGGTTTGCAAAATAAGACACGATACCTTTTTGCAACTCGAGACATAAAAAGTTATTCTCTTGAAATAATAAGAAAAATATAATTTTCATTATTTTTTAAGCAGCAAAAAACATAATGAGACACGTTATTTGTATCAAAAGCATGCTTGACAATAAAACTATATGTAATTATTATATAATTTTAGATTGATGATGTTTTTTGCGTATTTGGCATAAAAAGTGCTTTGTTTAGTGTCTCGGACAAAAAAAGGAGATAAAAATGCCTGACAGCGCAATTGACAACAACCTTAACAGTGTCATCAAGCTTTGCCATGATATGCTTGAACTGGCTGATCATGGTGATCAAATCCGCAAAGATGCCGGTTGCGGGGTTGTATACGGCTCATTACGTGATAATGCATATAAACTGCGTAAGATGGCTGAAGAGGAACTGATCCGGCATGGACGTGCAAAATAAACCAGGAAAAAGACCGGCAAAATGTTTGAACAGGTATTGATTATTTTAACAAAGGAAAAACAATTTAAATATTTTATAATTTTTAACCAAAGGAGAAAAAAGGCATGTCATCATTAACTTACCTAGTCGCCTATGCGGCGATAATTGTTTTTGTGCTGGCAGTATTATCACGTATTGTCCACTACATTAAAAATCCTATACATGTAAGGTGGGAACTTTACCCTGTTGCCCATGAAGAAGGGGAACGGGCGAATTACGGCGGTAGTTACCTTGAAGATGTTGACTGGTGGGATAAGCCGAGGAAATCTTCAAAATTTAACGAACTGAAAGTAATGATCCCGGAGATACTTTTTCTTCTGGCTGTATGGGAACATAAAAGACCGCTCTGGTATGTGACCTATCCGTTTCATCTTGGCCTCTATTTAATTGTGGCATTTATCGGTTTGATAGGTATTAGCGCTATTTCACAGCTGACAGGTATCATGGCAGGCACACCTCTCATGTCTGCAATTCATGCGCTGACCAACCTGGTTGGTCCTGCTGGTTTAATCCTTACGGTCGCCGGCGCCGCAGGTCTATTGTTTAAAAGAATAACAGATCCTGATCTTGCCAATTACGCCTCTTTTGAACACTATTTCAACCTACTTCTGTTTATTGGTACAGGCGGTATTGGCATTATCACATGGCTGTTTGTGGATAATAATTTTGACATGGCTCGCGCCTTTGTTGTGAGCTTTATAGGATTTAAGTTTACAGCAATGGAAAGCACCCTGTTTCTTATCCAGGTGCTTCTGGTGGTATTGACCATCGCCTATATACCCCTGACACACATGTCACATTTTTTCATGAAGTACTTCCTGTATCATGATATCCGCTGGGGAGATGAGCCGAACATTGATACCCCCAAAACCGATGAGCAGATTGGTGTTGTGCTTAACTACCCGGTAACGTGGGCTGCCCCCCATATCGCTGGGACTGGCAAGACATGGGCAGAGGTTGCTACACATAACCCGGCTGCTGCTGCCGCAGAAGGAAAGGAGTAATTCAATGAGCAATAATAAACTTAAAATAAATGATATAAGTAAAGATACGGACATGCTGGCAAGTGTGCCAAATGAAGACCTCATGCCGCTTCCCTGGGATACTGAAGAGAAGCAGTGGGAGCCGCTACCTGATGACCTTAAGGAACGGAATGTATGTATACTTGATGATGTTAACATCCTTCCCATTCCAATGCCGAAAACAAAGGAAGAAGAGGAAGAGTTGGTAAAGAAGTTTATTAGCGGCATGGAAAAATGCTTTTCGCGCACAGACAACTGGACGTTTTTGTCTATGCTTGAAACAACCATGGATAACTGCGCAAAATGCAACACCTGTTCTGATTCCTGCCATCTTTTTGAGGCCAGCGGCAGCAATGAAATGTACCGGCCCACATACAGGACCGAAATTTTTAGAAGACTGTATAAAAAGTATGTGAAAAAGGAAATCCTTTCAGGGCTTAGAAACGGTGATGTTGATCTTAACTGGAGAACCATCGCACGCCTCGGCGAACTGTCATACAGGTGCAATGTATGCAGGCGATGCGCCCAGACATGCCCTATTGGCGCGGATAACGCTCTTGTGGCAAGAGAGATCCGGAAGATTTTCAGCCAGGAAATGGGCATTACAGTCCCTGAACTTCATGAAAACGGTTCAATGCTTCAACTTGAATTCGGCTCATCCACTAAAATGACCAAAGAGGTGGTCAGGGATAATGTTGATTTTATTGATGAGGATTTTTCCGAGGAACTCGGCGTTGAGTTCAAGACACCTTGGGATGTGGAAGGTGCAGACATTCTTTTGATTCACAATGCAGGAGAAGTAATGGCATGGCCGGATAATGTGGCCGCGTTTTCCCTGATTTTTGAAAAAGCCGGTCTTTCCTGGACAATGTCGAGCGAACTGGCCGCCTATGATAGTATTAATTACGGTGTTTTTTATGATGATGTCCAGTTTGCACGGACCGCGATTCTTCACGAACAGGCTGCACAGAAACTCGGTGTTAAAAAGATCGTTCTTGGTGAATGCGGACATGCACATAAGGCCCTGACGGTTATCGCGGATCGTGTACTGCCGCCGGGCCTCCAGACACCTCGTGAAAGCTGTTTCCCAATCCTTCGGGACATTGTAAAGTCTGGTGTTTTAAACCTTGATCCTTCCCGCAATGATTTCCCTGTGACCTTGCATGACCCATGCAATGTTACGCGGCTGATGGGTATCATCAAACCTCAGCGGGAAATAATGGCTGAAATCTGTCCACAGTTCAGGGAAATGGTACCGAATGGTCCGCATAACTACTGCTGCGGCGGAGGAAGCGGGTATGCTATCATGCACCGAAACAATATCCCGGAGTGGCGGAATAAAATAACCGGCAGGAAGAAAATATCCCAGATTCTTAACGCTTTTTCAGACTGTCGCGGGCCTGAGCAGAAGAAATATGTTTGCGCGCCATGCTCAAACTGCAAGGGCCAGATCCGTGATATGATTGAACGGTATGACCTCCTTGAAAAGGAGAACATGACTTATGCAGGGATTGTTGAACTGATTGTAAATGCCATGCCGGATGTTGAACCTGATACCATTATCAAGTGGGAAGAAGGATATTAATATTAGTATTAAATAACTGAAAGACAAAAAAGGCCATAGGTGATGTTCATCAATGGCCTTTCTTTAAAGTAAAATCCGAAATCCGAATATCGAAATTCGAAACAAATCCAAAATACAAATTATTAAATGCTCAAAACCTTAAGAGCCTGATCTTTTGATTAATTACTTTGTGTTTTAGAATTTGAATTTTAGACATTTGATATTGTTTCGGATTTCGTGCTTCGTGCTTCGGATTTTATTTTGAGTATCATTCACAACAAGAAAGTTTACTCACAAATTAGTGTGCGTTCCTCTTTAGACTGTAAACTTGATAAGCACATCTCCTGTTTCCACAGCCTGCCCTGGCTCGACAAGTATCTCTTCAATATCACCATCACAAGGCGATGACACCCCGCTCTCCATTTTCATTGATTCCATTATCACAAGATCCTGCCCGCGGTGTACGCGGTCTCCTTTTTTTGCGAGGACGTTGACGATCAGGCCTGGCATGGGGCTTTCAAGGATATTATCAGCTGTGATTTTTTCAGGTTTCGGCATATACTGAGCCAGCGCCCATTCCCTTGGTGTGTAAATCTCAAATGTGCGGGTTATGCCGCAATACGCGCCCCAGATAAAATTACCGCTGAAGTCCAGGCGGAAGCGGTATGCCTGGCCGTTAATTTCAAGTTTGAGACGGCGGCGGTAGAATTCAAAATCAGGTGTTTTGACATGGTACTCATGGTCATCCACAAAAACAATCCAGAGTCGTTTTTCAGGATCACCCCATAACAAAAGTTCATAAACGTCATCCCCTCCGTTCACCACATACAGATGTTCATCTTTTTGCTTTTTTGCGCCTCCCACAAGGGTGGTCATCGGCTTAAGGGAATGCCTGATTAGGCTTTGCCTGTTATGATAGATCAGGGTTGCAGCAAGGACAACATGATGCATGTGCTCCTGGAGCGGTTTCACGGCATTATTTGGATTTTCCATGTATTGGTCGATAAAATCGGTTGACAGGTCGCCCCGGATAAAAGCGGGATGGTTGATGATAGTGTTGGCGTAATAGAGGTTTGTTTCAAGCCCTTCAATATGGTACCCATTTAGAGCATTTACCATTCTTGTTCTCGCAGCTTCCCGCGTCTTGCCCCGTGTGATTACCTTGGCGAGCATGGAATCGTAATAGACGCTGACCACACTTCCGGGTTGAATACCGCTGTCAACCCTGATGTTCCCGCCCCGGGGGGCATAATATCGTGTGATCATACCGGTAGAGGGGATAAATCCCCGGGAAGGATCTTCCGCGCATATTCTGGCCTCAATTGCCCATCCTTGAAAATGGACATCTTCCTGCTGCAGCTCAAGCTTTTCTCCTGCAGCTATCTTCAGTTGAAGTTCTACAAGATCAAGGCCGGTCACCATCTCTGTTACAGGATGTTCCACTTGCAGCCTTGTGTTCATCTCAAGAAAGTAAAAGTTTTTGTCAGGACCCAAAATATATTCAATAGTGCCCGCACTTGTATACCCAGCTTCACGGGCGAGGGCACAAGCCTTTTCACCCATTTGGCGGCGCAGGGTTTCGTCTACCGCAGGGGAGGGTGTCTCTTCAATCACTTTCTGGTAACGCCTTTGAATAGAACATTCCCTCTCCACAAGATAAATTGTGTTCCCATGACTGTCGGCAATGACTTGTATCTCAACATGACGAGGATTTTCGATAAACTTTTCCATGAAAATCGTATCATCACCAAACGCCTTTTTTGTTTCCTGGATACTGGAAGAGAGCGAGGATTCCATCTGGTCTTTGCTGTAAACAATCCGCATCCCTTTGCCGCCGCCGCCGGCCGAAGGTTTCAGAAGTACAGGATAACCGATGCGGTCAGCTATTGCCAGAGCATCTTCTGCATTTTTTAGGGCAGCTGCGTGCCCAGGTACTATTGGCACGCCAGCCTTTTCTGCAAGGGCTTTTGAAGAGAGCTTATCTCCCATGGAAGCGATCGCTTTATCAGGAGGTCCGATAAAAACAATACCTGCATCAGAGACCTTGGTGCAGAAATCAGCATTTTCAGATAAAAAACCGTATCCAGGATGAATTGCCTGGCAGTTGTGGTCAAGGGCTGCGGCAATGATTTTATCCATTGACAGATAGGATTCTGTTGCCGGAGCCTTGCCGATCAGGACGGCTTCATCTGCTTCCAGCACATGAAGGCTGCGAGTATCTGCTTCAGAATATACGGCAACAGTAGCTATTCCGAGTTTTTTGCATGTCCGGTTAATCCGGACAGCGATTTCACCGCGGTTGGCGATTAATATCTTTTCAAACATAAAATCCTCACAAAGGGATATTACCGTGTTTCCGGTCGGGGTTAGTTACTTCCTTGTTTTCAAGGAACTGAAGTGTACGGATTAACCTGTATCTGGTATCCCTGGGAAAAATAACATCATCGATATACCCCCTTTTTGCGGCAAGAAAAGGATTAATATAAGTCTCCCTGTACTGGTCCATCCTCTTGTTTAGTATGGCTTCAGGATCTTGGGACTTTTTAATTTCCTTCCGGTAGATGACTTCAGAAGCGCCCCTTGCGCCCAGGACGGCGATTTCCGCTGACGGCCATGCGTAATTGATATCGCAATGAATATGCTTAGAATTCATAACAAGGTACGCGCCGCCATATGCCTTTCGAACAATGACAGTTATCCTTGGCACAGTTGCTTCCACAAATGCATATAGAAGCTTTGCCCCGTGGCGGATAATACCACCGTGTTCCTGCTCCGGGCCGGGCATGAACCCAGGTACATCAACAAGGCAGATAAGCGGTATATTAAAGGCATCACAGAATCTTACGAACCTGGCGGCCTTGCCTGAAGCGTTGCTGTCAATAACACCTGCCAGTACTGCTGGCTGGTTTGCCACAAGGCCGATGGTCTGTCCGCCAAGACGGCCGAATCCGCATATGATATTTTTCGCGAAGTTCGACTGTATTTCTAAAAATTCCGCGCCATCTAAAAGACTCCGTATGAGAATATTCATATCATAGGACATGTTTGGATTTTCCGGGACCAGATAATCAAGGGCTGGGTCTGTCCGGTCGACCGGATCACTGAGATCGAGAAATGGTGCTTTCTGGCGGTTGTTTGACGGAAGATAGTTGATCAGTTTCCGAACCTCCCGAAGGCAAAGGATATCGTTTGGAAACGAAAAGTGTGCTACACCGCTTTTTTCAGTGTGCACCTGGGCGCCGCCCAGTTCTCCGGATGAGATATCCTGGTGTATGACGGTCCTTACCACATTCGGCCCGGTTACAAACATATAGGAAGAATTTTCCACCATAAATGTAAAATCAGTCATGGCAGGGCTGTAAACCGCGCCACCCGCACAGGGCCCCATGATACAGGATATCTGGGGGACAACACCGCTTGCGTTGACATTCCTGTGAAAAATTTCACCATATGCTGCCAGGGCGTCAACCCCTTCCTGAATACGGGCCCCGCCTGAATCATTAAGCCCGATAATGGGTGATCCCACGCGCACGGCATGGTCCATTACCTTGCTAATTTTCTGGGAATGTGCTTCCCCTAAGGATCCGCCGATTACCGTAAAGTCCTGGCTGAAGATAAACACTTCCCGGCCGTCAATCATACCGTGCCCTGCTACAACACCGTCACCAGGATAGCTCTTTTCTTTGCCAGGTGCTCCGCCGCGGCCTTTTTTCAGCATATCAAACTCTTCAAAAGATCCTTCATCAAGAATAAGATCGATCCTTTCCCTGGCGGTCAGCTTTCCCTTGCGGTGCTGAGCTTCAACCCGCTTGATTCCACCGCCCTTTAAGGCTTCATCCCTCATTTCTTCAAGGGCAGAGATATTATCTTGTGTTGGTTCGCTCATTTGTCGGCCTTTCTGCATATACAGTTTTGTTCTTAAAAAAAAAATTTATAACTGGCTTTTGTGGATGATTATTTTTTTTTAGATTAATGTCAAGTTCAAATTAATAGCCTATACCAGCAGGCATTACATTGTCAGCACTTGACGCATGACATGGTGTGACCCCGTATACCATCCCGCAATTCGGGCAACGGTCTTCCATTGTTGTCATCTGAAAGACTGATGAACAATTGGAACACGTTATTTTCAGGGGTACGGGAATTGAATTCACATTAAATCCCATCATTCTTATTTGATCAACAATCTGTTTTCCGTTTTTAAAGCTGCCTGAACATCCTTCATGCATAACGCCCTCCTGATTTATTATTAATATATTAAAACCTGGTCTTTTCAGGGCCAGGTCAGAGACAGAAATATAAAACGATATTCTGTGAGAAATCCGAAGCACGAAGCACGAAATCCGAAACAAATCCAAAATAAGAATGTTCAAATGTTTAAAACATCAGTTTTATTATCAATGTCATGTTTTATAACATGCTCAAGTTTCTCTTTGTCTTCAGGCAGCACAACAGCTTTTTCCTGATTTTCGGATCCCTGTTTCTCCATTCAGGTTCTTTAAAAGTAGCAAACATTTTTTTCTCTTTTGTTATAACAAAATTCATGCGTTATAATTTTATAATAAAGCATACCGGTTTTTTTGCATTGACTTAGATCAAAAGAAGGCTCTTTTTTTGAAAAGAGGACAGAGTTAACTGGATAACTTAAAAAATGTTTTTAAGGTGTGATTAATCTGCATCTCTACAAACTGTTTTAAGATTTTATCGTCGAGAATAAACGTGGTCGTGGTCAGTCCCGCCATTAGCGGGACGGTGGTCGTGATCGTGGTCGAAAAGGAATATGTCCCTTAATCGGTCATTTGGCGATATTTGTAAATAACTAATAGATTTTTTTAAAGCAGCTTCTAGATTTTGCCATGTTCAGCCAGGTCTTCCAGTCCATCTGCATCAAGAAGCTTTATGTTTCTTCCATCTACTTCAATCAGGCCTTTGTCATTCATTTTTGAAAAGATTCTGGAAAGGGTCTCTGGAATGGTGCCAAGAAGGCTTGCTAGTTGTCCTTTGGATATATTCAGGTTGACGATCTTTTCGCTTTCCTGTTCCTGAGCCAGAAGCAACAGGTATCCAGCAAGGCGGCCGGGTACTTCTTTTAATGACAGGTTCTCAATCTGGGTTGTAAACTGACGAAGACGCATGGAAAGAACGGCCAGCATGTTCAGTACTAGGGGGACATTATTTGATATGAGTTCTATAAATTTATCTTTTGGGAAAAAGATCAGACTGCTTTTTTCAATTGCTTCAGCATTGGCGGGAAAAGCCTGGCCGGTGAAAACCGGTACTTCGCCAAAAGGTTCTCCGGGACCGAAGATATGGAGAATGTGTTCTTTCCCTTCAAGGGATACTTTGAATATTTTCACTCTTCCCTGGGCAACAACATAAAACCCATTACCATCATCCCCTTCTGAAAAAATCATTTCACGGCGTTTAAAATTTTTTTCAGCAGCTATCTGCTCAAGTGTTTTCAACTGTTCAGGCGGGAGTCCTCTAAACAGCGGTGTATTGGAAATAATATCTGAAAAACGGCTCATATGTCTTCTGAAATTAAAAAAAATTTATAAAAATAAAATTTTATAATCACGACAAGTAAAGTTACTGGTTACTTTAGCTTTTAAGATAAGCATTTACAATAATAATCATATCGTTCACGCATAAAGTAAAGGTGTTACAGATGGAGGAATAATTTTGGTAGAGGCGATCCTTGTGATCGCATTTTGTTGATGTATTTAACAATGTTATAATTTATGCTCAAAAGGGCGAACACAAGATTCGCCCCTACATTAAATGTATATTTCCCCTGCTGTCATTTAAAATCTCTGTTCACCAGGGCTATTAATCCTGCTTGTCGTAATGAAGTGGGCCCCGTCTTTAGCGGGGTTTATCCTGTCTTTACTTTTTAAAATCCAGCCAATCCTGTTATCCTGTCAAATAAAGCTTTTAAAAAAAGTCGATTTTTTTTGACCTAAATCAATTCTACTAGCTGTGATTTCTGATATATATAAAATTAAACAAATGATTAATTTTATTAGATTATAAAAACGGTATGTTAGCCAAAAATAAACATCGGTCCAAGATAGTTTTTCCACATTTGATGAAAAATTCTATTTATTTAGTAGACATTATAGTGTATGAAAGATATCTTCAACTGATTGATGCACAGTTTATTTAATCAAACAGATTCTTCGAACCATTTTCGTTACGGTTTCAGATTTTTAGCCATTTCGGCAAGGCAACAGACAACACAGGCAGCAAAACAGAGTATAATATCTGATGGATAATTTTGAAACTCTTTTAGAGGGTTCTGCGGCAGCGCACGGGCATTTATGCGCTGGCCAGGTGATTGGTGTGCGCATGGCAATGCTCGGTCTTCAGCTCATTGGTCTTGAAGATCCGAAAAACAGTGACCAGATTAAAAAACTCATTGTGTATGTTGAAATTGACCGTTGCGCGACAGATGCTATTTCATATGTTACCGGTGTTCAACTTGGTCGCAGATCCATGAAGTTTATGGACTACGGCATTAATGCCGCGACGTTCGTAAATCTTGAAACAGGCTGCGCTTTTCGGATTGTTTCAACCGAAAAAGCAAGGGGCCTTGCTTCAGAATACGCTCCTGGCATTGAAAACAAGAACGAACAACAATTGACAGCATATAAGGTTATGCCGCTGGAAGCACTCTTTGAGGTGGAGGAAGTAGATGTTGACATACCCCCGGAAGATGTGCCAGGGCCTTCCCGGCTTAAAGCGATTTGCCAGAAATGTGGCATTACAGTTCGGGACGGCAGGGAAGTCCGGCAGCAGGACAAGATGATTTGCCATTCCTGCGCCGGGATAGCCTACTACCAAAATCCGAGGAAAGTGAAGCATTTTAACCTTCGCAACTAGTTTAAAATAATACATTTTCAACAAGATGAAAAACCACGAAAAAAAGGACGCAGTATGGCCCGGAATAAAAATTTATTTAAGACAATAAAGGTGGAAGATGCTGTGGGCTTAACCCTTGCCCATGACATTACCGAAATCAGGCCCGGAGAATTCAAAGGCCCGGCTTTTCTCAAAGGGCAGACAATAGAAGAAAAGGATATATGCCATTTGATGCGGCTTGGAAAACAGCATCTTTATATCCTGGACCTTAAGGAGGGCCAGGTCCATGAGGATGATGCTGTTTTTGAAATGGCAGACGCGCTTTCTGGGCAAGGAGTTGTTTTTAATGGAAGGCCGAAAGAAGGTAAGCTCCAGCTTACAGCAAAACATGACGGTCTTTTAAAAGTAAACACAAAATCCCTTGTGGCGTTCAACATGACTCCTGAAGTGATGTGCGCATCCATCCACAATAACACACCGGTCAAAAAAGGGCAGCCTATAGCCGGCACACGGGCAATTCCCCTTGTTATAGAAAGGGATACCCTTGACCGGGCCGTTGAAACCATCCGGTCCGGCGCGCCTGTTTTTACTGTTAAAAGATTTAGATCTGTAAAAGCCGGATTGATTATTACAGGTAACGAAGTTTTTGAAGGGCTAATAGAAGACAGGTTTGAATATATTGTTAAAGAAAAAATCGAATCCTTTGGATCATCTCTGACGGATGTGTCGATCCTGCCTGATAATAAAACTATTATCGGGGAGACGGTTCAATCTTATTTTAACAAAGGATTGGACTTGATTATCACAACCGGAGGGATGTCTGTTGATCCAGATGATGTCACCAGACTTGGGATAAAGGCGGCTGGAATAAAGGAAATTTATTACAGTGCCGCGGCATTGCCCGGGGCGATGTTTCAACTTGCTTATAAAGGTAATGTACCTGTGGTCGGTATACCCGCATGCGCACTGCATCACAAGGCAACTGTGTTTGACCTTGTTCTGCCAAGGTTGCTTGCCGGGGAGAGACCGGATAACAGGGATCTGGCGCAGCTTGCTCACGGCGGGTTCTGTCTTGACTGTGACGTGTGCCGATATCCCGCGTGTTCGTTTGGCAAGGCTTTTTAACTGGACATAATTTGCATAGGAGAACAGTATGCCGGTTTTCAGCTATCTCGCACACCCGGTTGAAGGTGCGAAAGATAAATTGATGAATGAAGTGAAGGAGTGTGATCATTGTGAGGTTATTCCCGCAGATAATGAAGATATATTGATTATTCTGACAGACACGCCTGATGATGACGCTGAAAAAAAACTCTGGAAAAAATTAACCAACCTTAAATCAATGCGGTCTTTGGACATGATATTCGGCCATGCTGGTGAAGACGCAAGGAAAAACATAAAAAAGGGGTAAAACATGGACATCACGAGAAGAAAATTCATTAAATCCGCGGCTGTCAACAGCGCGATCGCCACGGCGGTTGCATTGTTTCCGGGAATCAGTTTCAGTGCCTGGACAAATAAAGAGGGTGCTTCAGGACAGATCCTGTGGGAAAAAACACCTTGCCGTTTCTGCGGGACCGGCTGCGGACTCCTTGTGGGCGTTTCAGGTGACCGGGCGGTTGCCGTTAAGGGGGATCCAAACTGTTCAGTCAACAAAGGACTATGCTGTGTCAAAGGGTATCATTCCATACAGGCCCTGTATGGAAAAGACAGACTGACTAAAGCGATGGTCCGTAAAAATGGCAAACTGGTGACTGTCCCGGTAAAAGAAGCCCTTGATGTGATCGCAAATAAGATGCAGGAGACAATAAAAAAACACGGCAAGGATTCTGTAGCCATGTACGGTTCCGGCCAATGGACGATTCCTGACGGTTACGCGGCTTCAAAGCTCTTCAAGGGATGCATCGGTACAAACAATGTTGAGGCTAATGCCAGGCTCTGTATGGCCAGCGCGGTGGTCGGTTTTTTAACTTCGTTTGGGAAAGATGAGCCCATGGGGTGTTATGATGACATTGATCATGCTGATGTTTTTATCACCTGGGGCAACAACATGGCGGAAATGCACCCTGTCCTTTTTTCCCGTATGCTTGCCCGGAGAAAAAAAAGAAAGGATATCCGAATTATTGATCTCGCGACCAGGATGACCCGGTCAGGGCAGGCCGCAGACAAAGCCATCATATTTAATCCCCAGACTGACCTGGCTATTGCCAACGCCATCTGTTATGAGATTGTCCGGAATGACCGTGTGAACTGGGATTTTGTAAAAAAACACTGTTCTTTTCACAAAGGCAAGACAGGTATCGGTTACGGTATTGAGGACCACTTCAAGTTTAAGGATAAAGCGCAAAATTCTTCATTTCAGGAATTTAAAACCTTTCTTAAAGATTATACCCCTGAAAAAGTCGCGAAGATATCCGGTGTGTCAGCTATGGATATCAAGTATTTAGCTTCAGTATACGGTGATCCTGACAAAAAGGTCACCTCATTCTGGTGCATGGGAATGAACCAGCATACCCGGGGCACATGGATAAATAACCTTGTTTACAATATCCATCTTTTAACAGGAAAGATTTCCACTCCGGGCAACAGCCCGTTTTCCCTCACAGGTCAGCCCAGCGCTTGCGGTACGGTGAGGGAAGTCGGCACATTAACTCATAAGCTTCCTTTTGGGGTTGTGATGAAGGAGAAGGCCCGGGAAAAAGCTGCAAAAATATGGAAAGTGCCGGTAAAGAATATTGACCCCAAACCGTCATACCACACGGTTGAAATGTTCCGGGCCCTTGACAGGGGCGACATCCGGTTTATGTGGGTCCAGGTGACAAACCCCATGGTGACAATTCCTAACCTGAAAAGATACCGGGATGGCGCTCAGAAAAAGGATCGGTTCCTCGTTGTTTCTGATGTTTACCCGACCCCCACAACCGATGTGGCGGATGTAATTCTTCCGGCTGCCATGTGGATAGAAAGGGAAGGCTTTTACGGTAACTCTGAAAGACGCACACAGCATTTTGAACAAATCCTCCCTGCCCAAGGGGATTCCATTTGTGATACCTGGCAGATCATTGAAGTAGCCAGAAGGATGGGATTTGAAAAACAGTTTCCATGGAAACAGGAGACATACATTAAGGATATCTGGAACGAATATATTCAGTTTCATGATTACCCGGCACACAGGATGGCCCCGTATAACCTGCTAAAAGAAAGGTCTGGCGTACAGTGGCCGTTTGTCAACGGAAAAGAGACCAAGTGGCGCTTTAACGCAAAATATGATCCAGCATGCGAGCAGAAAGGATTTGATTTTTATGGAAAGCCTGATCGCAAGGCATGGATATGGTTGCGGCCGTATGAACCAGCAGCAGAATCTCCGGACCGGGAATATCCTTTCTGGCTAAATACCGGCAGGGTTCTGGAACACTGGCACACCGGGTCCATGACAAGGCGCATTCCGATCCTGCATGGTTCTATGCCTGCTGCATATGTTGAACTAAATCCTGATGATGCCGCGGATTTAGGCATTGTAAACAACAGCAAGGTAAAGATCACATCAAGACGGGGATCGATTGTAATGATCGCAAGTATAAACGGAAGAGGCCGTCCCCCAAGAGGGATGGTTTTTGTACCTTTCTTTGATGAAAAATATTTGATTAATGAAGTGACCCTTGACGCTTTCTGTCCCATGTCAAAACAACCGGATTATAAGAAATGCGCTGTAAAAATTGAGAGGGTATGATGAAAAAATTGAATCTGGATAACAGCAGGATCATCTTTTATGTTTTCGCAGGCTGTGTTATTGCGGCAGTATTTATCATTATATCAGCATTTACGTTTAAGCCGGAAGAGTACCATGAGACACTGCCTGCTACGTTTATTGAAGATTTTGATGATAACGGTGATAAAATTTTCAGCTCTTTTGATGACATGGCTGATGAATACCTTAAGGGGAGTTCAACAGACAGAACACTGGCGGAATTTTATTCACGCAGACAGTACCCGGATTCCCCTCCAATCATCCTTCATCCGGTTGTCGAGACCTTTGATGAGCAGGTTCAGTGTCTGGCCTGTCATGAAAGCGGGGGCTGGTCAGAAGAGCTTAAGAGAAACACTCCGATCACACCGCATCCTGAACATACAAGCTGTAGGCAGTGTCATGTAAGATCAATAGAAGAAGACCTGTTTGTTGAAAACAGATGGGAAAGTGTTCCGCCGCCGCGTCTAGGAGGTGCCCATCTTCCGGGTGCTCCGGCCCCTGTGCCGCACAGCCTGTTGATGAGGGGGAACTGTGTTCCATGCCATGTGGGCCCTGGGGCGGTCACAGAGATTCGTGTGGAGCATCCGTTAAGGGGCAATTGCCGGCAATGTCATGTTCCAGTGGAACAGATTGAACCCTTTAAAAGAGGATCATAGCAGGGTATATGAAAACAGTCTCTGAGTTTTATAAAATGGCAATGGTGGTTATGCAGGTAGTGTTCCTTTTTTACGGGTGTCAGCAGGGATCTCATGATAATGATGTTAATTCCAGGATTAAAAATGCAAAAACTGTTATGGAATCACAGCCTGAAACAGGCGAAACCACGATGGTTCTTTCCAATACAGTCATTGCACAGGTGAAACACAAGGATGTTCCTTTTAGGGTGGAAACCCGAAAAGATGTGATGGAACGTTTCAAGTGCAGCGAATGTCACATAGGAAAAAAAGTTCATGTTACGAAAGCGGATAAGGTGGCGCATGGAAACATAAAGAAGCTGCATGGTAATAAGGAGAGGCCCCTTGCCTGTAACACGTGTCATATGAAGGATGAGCGTGACTTCCTGGTGACAGAAAAAGGTGTAAAAATTGATTTTAATCACAGCTATCAGCTTTGTGGCCATTGTCATTTTAGGGAGAAAGCTGACTGGGTCGGAGGCGCGCATGGTAAAAGGGTATCCTTCTGGGCAGGGGAGCGCGTTGTACAAAACTGCACAGAATGCCATGATCCCCATTCGCCCAAATTGACCAAGCGCTGGCCCAAAACATATTCACTTCCGTTAAGTGAATAGAGGAATACATGATGTCCAGTAAATATATACAGGAAGAATTTTCAGATATCATTGACGATATATTTGACAAAAAGACCGGCCGCAGGTCATTCTTAAAAGGCATGGCAGGCCTTGCTGCCGCCGGCAGCTCGCTAACACTGGCCGGATGCAGCAATAACAGTCCTTTTAGTGAAGAAAACATTTTAAGACTTAAGGAATACTTTAAAGGCAATTTCACCTTAATGTCCCAGGAAGACAAAAACGCGACCATAAAACGGCTTGAACGGCTTGCGAAAATCAAGGATGGCCTTGATTTGAAAATCAGTTCAAAGGGGCCGATACCGAATGTCTTATTCGGTTTTGCCCTTAATGTGTCACGATGCGAAGGGTTTATGGACTGTGTCCAGGCTTGCGTGGATGAAAACAATATTGACCGGAAAACAAAGACCCAGTGCATCCGGGTGTTTGAAATCGAACACGGTGAGATGAACGTACAGTCCGGCAATGGCAAGTATTTTCATGAAGTGCCGGTGGATAATCATTTTTACATGGGGGTCCAGTGTTTTCAGTGTGAAAACGCGCCGTGCATCAAGGCATGTCCTACAAAGGCGACATGGCGAGAGGATGATGGAATCGTGGTTGTGGATTATAACTGGTGCATTGGATGCCGGTATTGCCAGGCTGCCTGTCCGTACTGGGGCCGCAGATTTAACTGGAACGATCCGTATATACCAGCAGAAGAGCTGACCCGAAAACAGCATTACCTTGGCAACAGGATACGGCCTAAAGGGACAATGGAAAAATGCACGTTTTGTATTCAGCGTACTAGGACCGGAAGGCTCCCGGCATGTGTTGAGATTTGTCCCACGGGTTCCAGGGTCTTTGGAAACCTTCTGGATCCAAAAAGTGAAATACGGTTTGTGCTGGAAAATAAGAAAGTGTTCAGGATGAAAGAGGACCTGGGTACAGATCCCAAGTTCTGGTATTTTGTCGATTAAACCGGAGAAGTCATAATTATGAACAAAACAAGTGATAAAAGCTTTTTTACTTTTTTTATGGACGGTCTCCGCTGGACATTGACCGGTAATACAATCTACCAGGTCTACATGGGCCTTCTTTTTATCTGCATGACCATTGGTTTTTACGCTTATACGGTCCAGTTTAACCAGGGGCTTTCCGTGACCGGTATGAATAATATTGTAAGCTGGGGACTTTATATCTCAAACTTTACCTTCCTAGTGGGGGTGGCTGCAGCCGCGGTGATGCTGATTCTGCCAGCCTATATTTTCAGGGACAAGGACTTTCATAAGGTGGTTATTATTGGTGAAGGTGTGGCCGCAGGCGCGCTGGTGATGTGTCTTGCTTTTATTATTGTTGATCTTGGCGGCCCTCTGAACGCGTGGCACCTGATGCCTGTAATAGGTGTATTTAACTGGCCGTCTTCTATCCTTACATGGGATGTGATTGTCCTGAACGGTTATCTGCTGCTGAATCTTGGTGTGCCCCTTTATATCCTTTTTTGTCATTATAACAACAGGGAAGCAGACGAGCGAAAGTACCGGCCGTTTGTTATCCTTTCGATATTTTGGGCGTTTGCTATTCATCTGACAACCGCTTTTCTATATGAGGGATTGCCAGCTCGACCGTTCTGGAACAACCCGCTGCTCGGTCCGCGTTTTCTTGCGTCTGCTTTTGCAGCGGGTCCCGCCCTTATTGCAATTGTGCTGACGATTATTCATAAATGGACGGTGTTTAAGATTGAGACCGGAATTATTAATAAGCTCAGAATTATCATCGTTGTGGCAGCGATTATCAACCTGATCATGCTCTTCTCCGAGGTTTTCAAAGAATTCTATTTCCCAACACATCACAGCCTGTCAGCTGAATATCTTTTCTTTGGGCTGGACGGGCATAACGCCCTTGTGCCCCGCATATGGTTTGCCATCAGCATCAATATTATCGGCACACTCATGCTCGCTTTAAGCCCCCGCAGAAACGCTCCCAGGGTTATTATTCCCGCATCGGTTCTTCTTTTTACAGGGATCTGGATTGAAAAGGGGATCGGCCTGATAGTACCAGGCCTGATACCGTCTCCAATGGGTGAAGTCACGGATTATATCCCAACCTGGGTGGAACTGTGGGTGACAGCCGGCATATTTGCCCTCGGTATTTTTGTTGTTACGATGCTGGTCAAATCAGCTCTTATTATTGAGGAGCGGTATGAGAGGCAGAAAGCTGCTGTCTCGAGCTAGCTGTTCACTACCCAAAGACCTGCCAAATTAAGCATATTATTCGCACATAAATTCCTTGTATGTTTCTGAAGCTTGACTTAAGTCAATCCAAATAAAAAACATCTCTGATATTAATTACAATACCGGATCTGGCCCTAATATTTCATTTCTTTTAAATAGGGTTATTGCAACATGTAGGAGTGAACCTGTGTGTTCGCCCGGCAATAGGGCAGATACATAGGTCTGCTTCTAAGGTTAATCAATTGCATCGCGGGATGGTTATTAATTAAAAATACGACGTTTAAAAGTAGTCCCGGAAAGGAAAAGAAAGGAATAACATGGAGAATAATAAAAACTTAAACTTCAACACACGGGTGGTTCACTCAGCCCTATTCCCTTCTGAATGGCAGGGTTCGACGATGGCACCGATATTTCAGACAGCTTCCCATGTGCATGAAACCGCGGAGAATTTGAGTCTGACTTTTGGGGGTAAAAAAAGTGATCATATTTACATGCGGTTGACCAATCCAACAAACCGAATTCTTGAGGAAAAACTGGCCGACCTTGAAGGAGGAGCTGGCACGGTAGTAATGTCTTCGGGTATGGCCGCGATTACAAATACGTGTATGGCACTGCTAAGGGCTGGGGATGAATTTGTCAGCGGGAATTCTCTGTTTATGTCCACTTATCTTCTTTTTGCCAAGGTATTTAAGAAATACGGCATTACTGTTCAGATGGTCGAATCCACTGAAACAGAATCGATTGAAAAAGCAATAAATGCTAAAACACGATTTGTGTATCTGGAAACCATAGGTAATCCAAAGATGGATATCCCGGATCTTGCTCGTACTGCGGCAATAACCCATGATCATGGTATCCCGCTGGTTGTTGATAACACCCTGGCATCTCCTTATTTGTGCCGTCCCCTGGAGCTTGGAGCGGATGTGGTTATCCATTCCACGACCAAATACTTGAACGGTCATGGTAATGCGGCTGGCGGTGCTGTTATTGACAGCGGCAGATTTGACTGGAACAAGGACAGGTTCCCTGATTTTCAACCATTTATCGATAGGAAAGGGCCTTTAGCTCTTCTGGATAAAATTTGGCGTGAACACCATATCAATTTTGGTACAACCCAGGCACCATTACATTCTTATCTTACCATGATCGGTCTTGATACGCTTGCGCTCCGCATGGAAAGACATATGGAAAACACCCTTGAAGTGGCCCGTTTCCTTAAAAATCGAAAGGAAATTAAATGGATCAATTATGCCGGGATTGAAGATCATCCTTCTTACGACATCGCGAAGAAGCAGTTTAACGAGAAAGGCTTTGGCGGTGTGCTTGCTTTTGGCCTTGAGAATAAGGATGCATGTTTCAAATTTATTGACAGTCTTCAAATGGTTTATCACCTGGCGAACCTGGGTGACTGCAAGACTCTTGTGATTCATCCTCATTCTTCCCAGTATCTGTCGTTTGACGAACCTACAAGGGAGAAACTCTCGATTACTCCTGACTTGGTCAGACTGTCGGTCGGCATTGAGGCAGTGGAAGACATATGTGATGATCTTTCACAAGCGCTGGGAAAAACAGTGACTTAAGTTGTAAGTTACAAGTGCCTTAAATTTAGAAATTATACTAATTTCATATTAAAACAAAGGAAGAGTGAAACGATAAATTAACTTTAGGCACTTAAAAATGAGCGAATATATTGAACATGATAAGGCGGGTGTTTCAGTCGGAGTGGTGGAGAAGAAGTTTTACACATTCGCCGAACCGCCTGACAAATTATTACTGGAGAATGGTAACAATTTAGGACCTGTGACCCTGGCCTATGAGACATATGGGACGTTAAATCCGGAAAAAACCAACGCAATACTGGTTCTGCATGCCCTTTCAGGGGATTCCCATGCGGCTGGTTATTATAGCAAAGAAGATCCTAAACCGGGTTGGTGGGATATTATGGTTGGCCCTGGTAAAGGGATTGATACGGATAAATACTTTGTTGTCTGTTCAAACATTATCGGCGGGTGTATGGGATCAACTGGGCCGTCTTCTATAAATCCCAAAACAGGTGAGCCATACGGGTTTGATTTTCCTGTCGTAACCATTGGCGATATGGTCAAAGCCCAAAAGGTTCTTATTGATCATTTGGGAATCACAAAGCTTCTGTCGGTTATCGGCGGTTCCATCGGTGGGATGCAGGCCCTTGAATGGAGCGTCAGGTATCCTGAAAGGATTGTTTCAGCAATCCCGCTGGCAACAACCACCCGGCATTCCGCGCTGTCAATCGCGTTCAATGAAGTAGCGCGCCAGGCAATCATGTCGGACCCGAACTGGAACAAAGGGGATTACTATTTCGGTGAAAACCCTGACCTTGGATTAGCAGTCGCGAGAATGATAGGACATATTACCTATCTTTCAGATGAATCAATGCGCCGAAAATTCGGAAGGCGGCTCCAGGGAAAAGATAATTTTTCTTTTGATTTTGGAGCTGATTTTCAGATTGAAAGCTATCTTCGCTACCAGGGGAATAAGTTTGTGGATCGGTTTGATGCCAATTCTTTTTTGTATATCACCAGAGCGTCTGATTATTTTGACCTTGAAAAGCAGCATGGGGAAGGGTCAATCGTTAAAGCGTTTTCCCGGACAAACGTAAAGTTTTTAGTGGTTTCATTTACATCTGACTGGCTTTACCCCACTTACCAGTCAAAAGAAATGGTAAAGGCGATGAAGAAGAATGGTCTTGATGTCAGTTTTTGTGAAATCAAAGCAGAATGCGGGCATGATGCTTTTCTGATGCCGATTGAACGGCTTTCAAATCTGGTACAAGGTTTTCTGAAAGGTGTTTATGAAGAATAGTGAAAATAACGGCATCCGTTTTGACCTTCAGATTATAGCGTCTTGGATTGAACCTGGATCAAGGGTTTTGGGCCTTGGCTGCGGTGAAGGAGACCTGCTCTATTTTTTGAAGAAGAACAAACAGGTGGAAGAGACCGGGATTGAGATTAAAGAATCCAGAGTGGAGAAATGCATCGAAAAAGGAATTTCAGTACTTCAAGGGGACATCAATGAAGAGATTCTCGATTATCCTGATAATAGTTTTGATTATGTAATTCTCAGCCAGACTCTGCAGCAGGTGTATGAACCGGAACAGTTAATTAAGTCAATGCTTCGTATTGGAAATAAAGGGATTGTCAGCTTCCCGAATTTTTGCCACTGGAAGATACGCGCACAGCTTCTCGTGTCAGGGTATGTTCCCATTACAAAAGAATTACCGTATGAGTGGCATAACACCCCTAATATACGTGTCCTCAGCATAAAGGATTTTAGAAAATTTTCAGGTGAGGTCGGTTTCCGCATCTGCAAAGAAGCGGCAATTAGTGTGCAAAACAATAAGCAGGGGAGGGACGTTACGTTTTTTCCGAATCTGTTCGCGACATACGGTATTTTCCAGATAGGGGCGCGAGGAGATTGATTCAATATTTAAATAGGTGAACAGAATGGTTATTAACAATAAAAACAGGGAAGAAAACTGCAAGACAAGGGCTGATTCTTTTTCAGGGTACAGAAATCATTTGCCTTCTATTACTGAAAAAATTATCGAAGATTGTAAGAACGAAAGCACTTATACACATATAGACTTTGATCCTATCCCATCGATCAAATCGGCTGTGGAGATTATCAGCAGATTTAAAGGGATACTCTTCCCTGGATTTTTTTCAAGCGGCAGGCTTGATCCTGCGAATCTTAATTACAGCATAGGGCAGGATGTTTCAGATCTTTTTGATATCCTGTCCGAGCAGATAACAAACAGCATTCGTCACGATTGCATGAGAAACAACCTTGAGTGTGCGGATTGTGAGACACGGGGGAAGAAAATCGCATTGGATCTGCTAGAAGCGATACCAGACCTTCGGAAGAGGCTGGCAACAGACGTAACAGCCACATATGATGGAGACCCTGCGGCGAAAAGTTATGATGAGGTCATTTTCAGCTATCCGGGCATATTTGCGATAATGGTCTACAGGATAGCCCATATTCTTTTTTCTTATAAAGTACCCTTGCTTCCCAGGGTGATGACAGAATATGCGCACAGTAAAACAGGAATCGATATTCATCCAGGTGCAGTAATTAATGAGAGTTTTGGAATAGATCACGGCACAGGCATCGTTATTGGCGAAACAACAGAGATAGGGAAAAATGTGCGTATCTATCAGGGCGTTACGTTGGGGGCGCTTTCCATTCCTACTGAGGATGGGGAGAGTTTTAGAGGGAAAAAAAGGCATCCTACAATTGAGGACGGCGTTATTATTTATTCAGGAGCAACTATCCTTGGAGGCGATGTGGTTATTGGGGCGAGGTCTGTTGTTGGAGGAAATGTGTGGCTGACAGAATCGGTTCCCCCTGACACAAAAGTGATACTAGAAGCGCCTAAACTGGTTGTAAAAAAAGTGCCTAAAGTGCGCTAAAGTTAAGGGATTCTAACAGTTTTATAATTTTTGGATTGGCTTTCTGTATTTCATTTAAACAATACTCCGCAAGGAGGGATATTTGTTCGGTACAAAAGATCGAAGTATGGAACTGACGGGAGCATAGAGAATAGTATGAAGATTTTTGACAATACTTCAGGTACAACCGGAAGGACGCCCCTGGTAAAGCTCAACAGAGTTACAAAGGATGCCAGGGCTGAAGTGCTCGCCAAACTGGAGTTTTTTAACCCGCTGGGGAGCGTAAAAGATAGAATTGCTGTTTCAATGATTCAAGCTGCAGAAGAAGACGGCCTGCTTGATAAAGAAAAATTGATTGTTGAGCCGACAAGCGGGAATACGGGTATTGCACTTGCCTTTGTTTGCGCGGAAAGAGGTTACCGTCTTTGCTTGACTATGCCGGACACCATGAGTGTCGAGAGAAGGAAGCTTTTAAAACATCTGGGCGCGGAACTGGTCCTTACACCAGGCGCAGAAGGGATGAAAGGAGCGATAGCTAAAGCTGAAGAGATCCTTGCATCCAATTCCAATACATTTATGCTTGATCAGTTTAAAAATCCTGCCAACCCTAAAGTACACAGGGAGACAACCGCTGAAGAGATATGGGAAGATACAGGGGGGAATGTGGATATCCTGGTGTCAGGCGTTGGGACAGGGGGCACCATAACGGGAGTATCACAGGTGTTAAAAGAAAGGAATTCCTCTTTTAAAGCGATCGCTGTTGAGCCTGCAGATTCTCCTATCCTGTCTGGCGGGAGTCCAGGTCCTCACAAGATACAGGGAATCGGTGCCGGGTTTGTGCCGGAAATCCTTGATCGTTCGGTGATTGACCAGGTCATAACCGTTTCGAATGAGAAAGCATTTGAAACCTCAAGGAAACTCGCAAAGACAGAGGGCCTGCTTTGCGGAATATCATCAGGTGCTGCAGTATGGGCTGCTCTTAGGATCGCTATGCGGGAGGAAAACAGAGGCAAGCAGATTGTCGTCATCCTGCCGAGCACAGGTGAACGGTATTTGAGCACAGATCTTTTTATTTAGTAACTTTAGTTTGGAGGAAGATACGATGAACAACAGTATACCGATAGAGACATGTCCGGTAGATATTTCGGATGAAGATATCTTAAAAGCCATGAAAACTATTTCCGGGTATCTGGATATTACCCCAGGGGATTTTAAAGAAATTTATAAAATCGCCTATGGTCAGGCTGTTGAACGGATTGTACATTCAGTTACGGCGTCGGATGTAATGACTAAAAACGTGATTACAACCGGTATAGAGACCTCCCTGATCGATGTGGCCGATTTGCTGGCGGATAACGGGATTTCCGGTATCCCCATCGTTGATGACGACAGCGCTGTCCTTGGTATTATTTCAGAAAAAGATTTTATCTTCCACTTTGGCGCAGACAGAACCAATTCGTTTATGAAAGTTGTATCGCAATGCTTGAAAAATAAAGAGTGCATCGCTGTCTCTATTCGAAAACAGGCAGCAAAGGATATCATGAGTGCCCCGGTAATCACAGCAAATGAAAAAACAAATGCTTTTGAACTAGCGAAGATTTTTACAGACAAAAATATAAATCGTATACCGATCATTGATAAAACCGAAAAACTGACGGGGATGGTCACCCGAGGAGACCTTGTACAGTCATACTGCATGTATTCATAGAGGATATCATCATGGAATATTTTGAAAAGATGAAAGGGACTACACAGAGCCCGCCCAGAGTGAGTCTTTTTGAAATACTCTGGTCATGGATCGGATCCTTTTTGGGGATCGCGACTGTTGCCGTTATTCACTATAAACTGCTGGGAAAGAGTGATTTGATAATGATTATCGGGTCCTTTGGCGCATCTGCAGTTTTGATTTATGGTGCTATTAGAAGTCCGCTAGCGCAGCCCCGGAACCTGATCGGTGGACATATGCTTTCAGCCATCATCGGCGTAACAGCATTTATGCTTTTCCATAAGTATCTGTGGCTGGCTTCAGCAATAGCAGTGTCGACAGCGATTGCAGTTATGCATGCCACAAAAACATTACATCCTCCGGGCGGCGCTACCGCCCTGATTGCTGTTATCGGTAGCCAGAAAGTTCACGCTCTCGGCTATCTGTATGTGCTTATTCCTGCAGGTTCTGGAGCGATGGTCATGTTAATTGTGGCGCTTTTGATAAATAATATTCCCAAAAGCCGAAGTTATCCGGAGTTCTGGATGTAAATATTTTTTTATTTTTTATCCAATGTAAACAATTACAAGGAACAATAGCAAAATGGATGAGAAAAAACAGAATTGCTGGGAATACAAGAAATGTGGCAGGGAGACGGGCGGTAACAAAGCTGAAGAACTGGGGATTTGCCCGGCATCAGAAGATGCTTCTTTTAACGGCATCAATAGAGGGGAGAATGCTGGCCGGATTTGCTGGGCGGTTGCAGGAACATTTTGCGGAGATAAGGTGCAGGGCACATTTGCTGATAAACGTCAGTCCTGCATGAAGTGCGATTTCTTCAGGCGTGTAAGGGAAGACGAAGGGGCCGCTAATCTGGAAACCAAGTTTTTAAAATACCTTTTCCGTGAAGACGGCAGCCCCCTTATTGAAAACATGACTTACCAGTACATCAAGGCCGGAGAAAGGTTTGTAACGCAGGGTAAAATTGAAGATACAGCATTTATTATACAGAAAGGATCTTGTCTAGCGATTGTGGAACTGGATGGTGAACTTCACCCCGTGTATCATTACGGCGAA
>JANQFQ010000068.1 GCA_028277765.1 Desulfobacterales bacterium | reverse complement strand
CACTTTTACCACAAAGGCATAAGTTTCGTATGAATAGTAAACGACACTATTCAACTCAGCTTTATAACTTTAGGCACTTTAGACACTTATACTATAGACACTTATAAAAGGTCCCCATGACCAACGATGAAAAAACAATTCGAGACCGCTTAAACATCCCCACCGACGCTGAACAGGTGTTAATCTTTGCTGAATCCAGTCACTGGGACCCGAATTGGCTCTTAACATCAGAGCAGTACTATGAACAACGGATTCAACACATTATGCGTGCGATAATAGATGCGTTGGAAAAGGATCCTTTCAGGATTTTTTCAATTGAATGTGTCTTTTTTCTTAAGATGTTTTGGGATCGAAACCCGGCCCAGCAAGACATCCTGAGGGATTTTATCAACCAGGGCAGGATGCGTCTATCCGGCAGCGGCATGACCACGCCTGATACGGTTCTGCCTGATACAGAAGCACTTATTCGCGACTATCTCATCGGTCAGGAATGGCTTCGTCAAAACAATATAACACAAGAACCTCAAACAGCCTATCTCACGGATGACTTCGGCTATTCCCCGGCACTACCAGATATTTTCACTGCCCTTGGTTATGATCATATCGCGCTGACCCGATTGGACGGCATGTATTTTGTGGCAACAGACTTCCGACCAAAATGGCTTTTCCCCCGCCCAGGATCAAGCGCTGAATTTCTGGGCAAAGAGCTGAAGACCCTCGATTTTATCTGGAAAGGGCCTGGTAGTTCACGTGTATTATGCCACTGGAATGCCTTCAGCTATTTCCAGGGAGACATGATCGCCCTTACAGGCATCATTAGATGGATGGGGCATAATGTGGGCATCCCAGCAAGATCTCCCAGGAAAGTGGCAAAAAAGATAGATTCATATATACGCCAGCTATCACCGCTTTCGCCAACCCCGTATATGTTCTGTCCCATCGGGTGTGACTTTGTAGATCCAATTCCAAACCTGATTCCCCTGCTTGACAGTTATAACCTTACCCAGTACCAAGAAACCGGTGTTTATGTCGTCAATGCCGGCCTTGATGACTATATGGCACTTGTCGCCTGCCATAAAGAGAAACTGCATGAACTGGCGCTTGACATCAACCCTTACTGGATGGGTTTTTACGCTTCAAGGCCTGAAATGAAACAAAGATGTAAAAAACTCTGCCAGGATCTTTTAATAGGAGAAAAGCTGCTTACAGCTTCACTGGCCAAATCAGGTGAAGAAACGTCAGCAATGTATGAAGCTGAAAAGGCGCTTAACCTGGCATGGGAGACACTTGCTGTTTCTAACCATCACGATTATATCACCGGTACTTCAACAGACAGGGTCTGGAAAGAAGAGCAGCGGCCATGGCTCATGACAGCGCAAAAAAAAGCTCATTCCGTTATCACTCAAGTTTCAACCCTGCACGGTTTACCATCATCTCCCAGAGCTGAAACAAACCTCCCTTCGTGGCAACTGACCAACGGCAAGCTCATTGTGGAAACACCCTATTACAAAATAGAACTGGATGAACAATCAGGCGGCTGTATTACCCAATGGATTGATCCCCAATCCAGGGATGCCTTTCTTATCGGACCAGGGAATGATATTATCAGCTATAAGGATACAGGCGGTCTCTGGCGCATGGGACATGAATACTGGGGTGGTACATTCAAGGAAAAAGAAAAAACAAGTCACAAACCAGCCACCATAAAAGTGTCGGAAAGGAATGGTTTTCTTGAAGCAGGAGTGAATTCAAAACTTTCTGGCATGAACTTGATACGCCGGCTATTGTTTAAAAACAATTCCCCCGTCGTCCGTATGAGCATTACAGGCTCCTGCGCTAAACAACGAACCATTACCTGCCGTTTTGTCACCAATATTCATGACCTGGGTCTGACAATGGATGTGCCTGGCGGTGTGGTAAAAAGGCCATTTTTCAAAATATATAACCCGACATTCTGGCCGGCAATCAACTTTATTCATATGACCGATCACGCTTCCAGCCATGGTATGGCCGTATTCCCAGGAGGCCCTGCTAGTTTCTCCAGCACTAGTAACGGAATTCTTGAATGGATAGCCCTTCGAAATACAAAAAGGGAAAAGGCGTTCGGTTTCCTCCCCCTTCTCGCGCATCCTGCGTCAGGAACCGCTTCAGAGGAGTTTACTTTTGACTACGCGGTCATGTTCACACCAAACGGTAACTGGCAGGAAAACAGGCTGTACCATCTGTCAAAGGAAGTCCTTTCTGACACATGGGTATCACCCAACACCCCTGATGTGAACAAAGCAGCAGATTCTTTCATCCACATTGACAGAAATGATGTGTTTGTAAGTGTTTTTAAAAAAGCATCAAGAGGCAAAGGACTGATCGTACGGCTTCTATATTATCATAAAGAACCATGTGAAGTCAGGCTAAGATACAAGGACCGCCTGATCACAAAAGCGATGCGGTGCGATGCTAGGGAACGCGATCAAGAAGAGATCCCCGTGGAATCAGGCCGGGCGACAATAAAAATTGATAGTACAATTACAACTGTAAGGATGTTGTTTTAATACAAAATTAAAATCAAATGACCTGAGTTAAGGTATCCTGCCAATTATATACAATAAAAGGCAGAGCGAAGCGATACATCAACTTTAGGCACTTGTAACTTTAGGCATTTTAGGCACTTTTTGTATAATGGATAAACTTCAGCTAACCTGATGCAAGAGAAAATGATAATACAAAACAGCAACACCTCCCCACCTTGGTGGAAAAAAACAACTGTCTACCAGATATACCCGCGATCATTTCTTGATACAAACGGAAACGGCATCGGGGACTTGAATGGTATTATCGCAAAACTTGACTATCTCAAGGACCTGGGGATCGAAACTATCTGGATCAGCCCTTTTTTTAAATCGCCTACATGGAAACCTTACAAAGAGCACGATTGCGGATATGATATTATCAATTATCGTGATGTAAACCCTGAGTATGGAAGCCTCGAAACCTTAGATATGCTTATTAAAGAGATACATGACCGTGACATGAAAATAGTTTTCGATATGGTCTTAAATCATACAAGCATCGATCATGAATGGTTCAAGGAATCCCGCTCAAGCAGAGATAACCCAAAGCGTGACTGGTACATATGGCGCGACGGAAAAAAGCCCGGAGGGAAAAAACCACCCAATAACTGGCGAGCAGTGATATCTGGTTCACCCTGGCATTATGACAAAAAAACAGACCAATGGTATTACGCGGCATTTCTGAATTTTCAGCCGGACTTGAATTACCGGAATCCTGATGTTCAACAGGAGATGCTTGATCTTGTCCGTTTCTGGCTAAAAAAAGGGGTGGATGGCTTCCGCCTTGATATTATCAACGCACTTTTTGAAGATGAAGCCCTCAGGGACTCACCTTTAACATTTAAGCTGTTTTCCGAAGATATGGATGTTTTTTTTAAAAGCAGCAGGATGAATTTAAATCACCCTGATACCATTGAATTCTGCAAGAAGCTTCGTAAAACCATAGATGAATTTCATGATCCTTCCCGGTTTATGGTTGGCGAGATAATGGCATCCATCCCAACCATAAAAAAATATTTAGGAAAAAACGCTGATGGCCTGAATCTCTCTTTTCTTTTTAAATCGCTAAATCTCACAATGAATGCTAAAAAAGTAAGCAAGCTGATTCAATTATATGAAAAGAAATTTCCTGAACCTTTTATCCCCACATGGGTATTTGGTAATCATGATATGTTTAGAAGGATCTCCAAGCTGAAAGGGCGCATGGCAAAGTCCAAACTGAATGCCGCGCTCCAATTGACCGCGCGCGGTGTACCCTTTATTTACTACGGCGAGGAAATAGGGATGGAACAAGCTGATGTGAACCTTAAAGAGAGTCGCGATCCCTTAACCTATCATTTTAGCTGGATACCGTCATTTGCACATTCAATCATACATAAATTCGGTCAGTCCATTGCCAGAGATGGATGCAGGACGCCCATGCAGTGGGATGATACTGAAAATGCCGGTTTTAGTCTGCCAGGTGTAAAAACATGGCTTCCAATTACGCCTTCCTATAAAGAAAGAAATGTCGCTGCCCAAGAAAAGGATCCTGATTCCCTGTTTCATTGCTATAAGCGATTTTTAAGCATCAGAAAAAAGACGCCCGCGCTTCATTCAGGCAATCTTAAGATCATCCCCTCAAAAGAGCTTCCGAAAAATATCCTAGGGTATATCCGCTCTTTTACTGATCAAAAACAAGAACAGGATATATATGTTTTGCTAAATTTCAGTAATAAGACAATAAGGTTCATGGCGCCCAGGACAAATTTTGAACTCCTGACGTCAACAGCCTTTAATAGTAATCCTTTTCAACAAAATGGAGAAATGATGCTGACCCCGTGGGAAGGGATAGTACTGAAAAGTACTAGATAAAAAAATAGTGTGCTAAATGAAAGAAAAAAAAAGACATACTGTCAATGAGATATCTGATCTTCGTTCTCGCCTTGAAAAACTGGAGGCTGAGTTACGCGAGAGTCACAAAAGAGAAAAAGGATACCAACAAAAGCTGAAAGAACTGGTCCAGCAGGAGAATATGCTCAACAACCTTTTAAATTCCATTCCTGACGCTATCTATTTTAAGGATTTAAAAAGCAGGTTCATCAAAATAAGCAAATATCTGTCCAACAAGCATGGTCTGACTGATCCTGAACAGGCTTTGGGACAGACAGATTTTGACGTGTTTTCCCATGAACACGCCCAGCAGGCGTATAATGATGAACAACGGGTAATTAAAACCGGTCAAATAGCGGAAATTGAAGAAGTTGAAACCTGGCATGATGGCCGCAGAACATGGGCCTCAACCCATAAAGCACCATTATATGATGCAGAAGGTAAAATCATTGGTACCATGGGCATATCAAGGGATATTACCCGACGAAAGCAGATGGAAGCAGAACTACACCGTCTCGCCCATATTGACGGCCTGACCGGTATTTCAAACCGCCGTGTGTTTGATGAAACCCTTGAAAGGGAATGGCACCGGGCAAAACGGGGACATTCACCTATTTCACTTATCATGATCGATATCGATGATTTCAAGGCATACAATGATCATTATGGTCATCTTGCCGGGGATGACTGTCTTAAACAGGTCGCTGGTATATTAAAGGCCCGCCTTGGTCGACCCGGGGACCTTCTTGCCCGGTATGGCGGTGAAGAGTTTGTGGCAATTCTGACAAACACGGACCCAATAGGCGCGGCTATAGCTGCAGAAGATATAAGGAATCAGATAGAAAGATTAAACATACCCCATAAGACATCCCGAGTAAGGGATCACATCACAATCAGTCTCGGCATAGCCGGAAGCATCCCTTCTGGGTATCTTTCCCCTGAAAAAATGCTGCTGGCTGCAGATAACGCCCTTTATACTGCAAAGCAGAAAGGAAGGAATCAAATCAGTTTCGCAAATTTTTAATCCGAAAAATGATATGTGAATAACCATCGTAGAGTGGGCTATGCCACCCCAAAATAAGTCAGCATACATTATATGCATACGACCAGCTTTGATCATTCAGACAGTGTCAGATTCTATTAGAATTTCTGCTTATAAAAAAATGAAAACTTTTACAAAATATTAGATTTGGCCCATATACCCTTCAAATAAACTACCCTAGTGTTCGGATAACTGCTTGTGCCACACTAAGGCTTGATTGGGGATTTTGACCTGTTATTAAATATCCGTCCTGTTCAATGTGATCCGTCCACATGTCACCTGTTTTAAAATCCGCCCCCAGTTCCCGCAGTCTGGTTTCAAGCAAAAATGGCATGGCATCATCCATTTCAACTGCTGCTTCCTCCTTATTTGTAAATGCTGTGATCGTTTTATTAGCCACAAGAGGCAAGCCTTCAGGCGACATAGCCCCTACCAAAGCGGCCGGACCATGGCAAATAGCGGCAATGACCTTTTCCTCTTTAGCATATTGACTTAATAATTTACTCAAATAATAATTTTCCGGCAGATCAAACATGGTCCCATGGCCACCTGGAATAACAATTCCATCATAAATATCCTTATTCAAATCATTTAAAAAATATGTCTTCTTGAGCATAGGAATAATTTCCGACCATTCATCAATATGCTTCGGTCCTGGCTGACTGAGGGGATCAATGGGCACCTCCCCTCCGCGAACACTTGCCACATCCACCAGATATCCTTCAGACATAAATGCCTTGTAAGGTATGACAAATTCCTCTAACCATAATCCAGTTGGATGATCATTGTTTATTATGTCGTGGTTTGTTAAAACCATTAGTATTCTTTTTGTTTTATTCATAAAACACCCTCCTTCCGGTCCGAGCACTAAACTACCTTACTAAATGTTATGCTTACGGATCACAAAGTATCCAACAATTATAAGCTTATTGTAAGAATTGAATTTTTGTTGTCAACTGAGGTTCTTCAAGACAAGAAATATTGTTTCAGATACCAGGCTCTATGTGGTTCCGCCACGACCAGCATCATGTTTTCCCCTCAGTCCTCAGATCTCTGTCCTTTTTACCATCTAGCATCTAGAAACCAATTGACTTTTTAATATTCTGACTTAGGTTGATAGTAGGTCTCTTGACAAAGGAAGACAATTTTTTTTAATAGTAAAATTCTAATAGGAGGTGATCCATATGGAATATTCTTTTTCAAAAATAATATCTCGCTGTATGTCCGAAAAAAAGAAATTAAAAGAAGAATATAAAAAATGTGATATAAAAACAGGCAACCCAAAAGAACGCAAAGCATGCCGAAGAGCTGTATCCAGAGAAAACAATCGGCAATCACGCAAATGCCGTATGCTATAGGCAATCATAATATTCGGTAAGGATAAAAAATAGTTACATCTTACTATTTGGGGCCAGGATGAAATATTCATATAAAGAATATAACATTCTGGCCCTTATTATTTATGGCTTCTGTTTAACCGCCAAAATTTCCAGATCCAACAGCTGTTTCAGCGTCTTCTAAAGTCATTCCAATATCAGGTCGGCCTTCATCCACTTTGTTATTAAGCCCTTCCTCCAGGCATTCACTTTTAAGTGTTTCAATACGATCTTTCATTTCAATAGCCATGATATGGAAATCTTCAATAATTGGCAGCATTTTATATTTATTAATTGAAGGTATTGCGTCGATTTTATTCAGCGCTTTACCGAGTTTCATTTCCCACATTTTTAATTCTGCTCTTATATTTTTACAATAAGTATCTGTATTCATGATATACCTCCTTTTAAACTAGAGTAAAGCCGATATTATAATTTCAACATAAGTTGATTATCAGACATGTCAATACTTACTTATCAGTTATTATTATGAGGAAATCCAGATGTTCTTCTTATAGCCAATACCTGCTTTTAATATAATCCAAAATCATTGTAATATCACTATTGGATTCATTAATATGGAAATTTTTCTTTCTGATTTCTTCTGCACTCTGAATATATATTTCATCTGAAACAAGCTCGTCTTTACAATTTTCTAAAAGCAATTCAACACTCTCCTCTGTTGTTTCAAGATGAAATTGCAGGGCAAAAACTCTGTCTTGAAAAACAAAAGCCTGGTTTTTGCATGCTTCGGTTCCAGCTATGTAGTCCGCACCATCTGGGATTTCAAATGTTTCACCATGCCAGTGAAATGCATGAAAGATATCTGGAAACAACGAATAAATAAATTTATTTCCATTAGTATAAGCCCGCACGACTGGAAACCATCCGATTTCTTTAAAGCTGTTTTTATAAACACGAGCACCAAGAACATCTGCAATAAGCTGCGCACCTAAGCAAATGCCTAATACAAATTTGTAGTTTTCTATCGCTTCTTGGACAAGCTTTTTTTCTGGTTTTAGCCAAGGGTATTGATGCTCATCATGAATACTCATTGGACCGCCCATGATAACCAGGCAATCGAAATCATCTAGTTCTGGGAGCGGCTCGTTATTGTATAATGCAGTTTTATTTAACGGAGTTTTCGTTTTTTCGCACCAGTTTTCAATATATCCAGGGCCTTCGAAAGGAACATGCTGTAAATAGTGCATTTTCATATGGGTATCTCCTCAATTTATAATATCAATATTTTAATCCTAAACAATTACCATCATGGTTTAGATAGGTCTTATTGATTAGAGCAATGAGTATGCCACAAATATATTTTTTTGGCCTTAATCTTATCTTATTGTAATGATTAGATATCGTGCTTATTAGATTTTCAGAGAGCAAATTTTTATCTAATAATATAAAATATTTTAACAAAAATGTAATGGTCAAAGGGGAAAAACAACAAAAATGTAACAATAAAATAATATATAGTTTTCCTATGCATTTTATCTTCAATTTTCCCATCTTGTGATTCCATGCGCTTTTTTATAAAAGTATAGAATAAATAGCTTTATTTACTATATTCTTTGTCTTGGCAGCTACTCTGCCACATATGCCTCTCAGGTGTTTTGTTTCTCCTGAGTAAAAAAATATCAAGTTTTTTTGCTGTAATAGACTGTGGGTAAGAAATGACATATTCCTGATTAAATGGGAATTGTCATTCACAGATATATACGGAGTATAAGAAACAACCTTTCATAACTATTTAATAAAAAAGCATAACGGATTAATTGTATGGATACAAATGTCCCGGCACACAGCTTTTCTGAAATAGATATAAAAGCTGCAAAAGACGTTCTGGCGTGCTTTCTCAATGCCGCAAGAAGCTACAGGTTGTATCCGCCCAATCATATTATTACAAAAAAAACCGTTTCCAGAGTCAAAACCAGTCTGGATCAATTTTTCAAAAACAATAATGAACTTAGATTTATCGTAAAAGCGAATGATTTTATTTTCCAGGGAAATACCATACAAAAGGGAAAACCTAACAATGATAATCCAGCTTTTCTGTTTTTCAGTGATGGTATTCGATGGATAGAATTTCATAAAGGTATCTCATTGGGAGAAATCGTTGGGATATTTGATATTATCAACTGGTATTCCAGAGAAAACAACACATCAGAAGGAGATATTGTAACAGCCCTATGGGAAAAAGACTTTCCTAATTTTAGATATAAAGCAGAAGATGTGTTATGGGAAGAAGCTCCGTTAGTTGACTTTTCCCTGTCACCTGTTGATGAAGAAGACACAATTGAAGCTGAACCGCCCAGTGAATTTGAAAAGAAGGTAACCCTTTTTGAAAATATTCAAAAATATAAAAATAATCCTCTGACAGATCTGACCCATGAAGAAAAAGAGACGCTTCAGTTGATGGTTGTCGAGCATGAAATGACAAATAATGATGACGATGTTCTGGACATTTTATCGATTATTCTTGAAAATTCAAAGAATACAGATGATTTTGCATCCATCCTCAATTTTCAGAAGAAACTGCTTAAAAATATTATCAGTGACGGCAAGTTTGACCATGCTGCTGACTTTTTAAGAAATTTGCATGATATTCAATTCTCATACCGGAGAAAAAAACCATGGGTAGCGGACCTAATCGATCATTTCCGTTCTGAAATTTCCAGACCCAGTTATCTGGATGTCATTTATCCTCACTGGAAACTTCTGGATACAACAAATTCCGGAGAAAAAGACATATTTGTTCAATTTATTAACCTGCTACCGTCAGAATCTATCCTCTCGCTTATGCCCATGTTGAACAGAATAAAATCGCCGCGAATTCAGCATCGCATAATGAAAATTGTCTTAAAGATAGCAAAACATGATATTGAACCATTGCTACAATTACTGAATCATCCGGACATAACGCTGGTACAGCGGGTTGTTCATCTAATGAGATACTTGAAAGATGAAAAATCAGAGGAAATTCTGCGAAAACTCATATCCCATTTTTCACAGCGAATCCGCATAGAGGCGTTGAAGTCGCTGGTATCAAGGAAACCTGAAGAACTTGTAAAAATGTGCTTGCTTATTGAAGATGAAAACCCGCATATAAGGAAGATAATGTTTAATCATTTGGCGAAAAAAAGAAATAAAACCGTCGAGAAGATTCTTTTGAAATACTTAACAAATGAAAACTTTAAAATAGACAGTCAACAGCATATCTTGGCTTGCTACAAACTTCTCGGTAAATGTGGATCAAATAAATCTATTCCTTTTCTACGTCGTAAGCTATTAGATCAACCTTTCCGATTAAACAGGTCATACTTTCGCCAGGGAGCGGCTACTGCACTATGGGAACTTAACAACGACAAAGCAACAGGCGTTCTGAATAAGGCTTATAGAAGTTTTTTCCCGGTCATACGAAAGGCGCATCACCGAGCATTCCAGCATTACGAATAATGTCATCAAATTATCCAAAAACAAATCCTTATCTACAGCGAATTACAGATGGTGAACGATTTGTTTATGCGTTTTATCGTCTGATTCAAACATTTAAAATCCACAAGGTCAACAACCCCATTCTCATTAAATGCATACAGGAATTTATCACTGCCGTGCTTCAATGGTGTAATGAAACAGACCATTTAAAAATACAGGTGTCGCAGTATCGTTTCTATCTTCAGGATGAAAAACTGTTTTATCGTCCTCAGTGTGCCGGCGTATTCTATAAAACATTAGATTTCTTCAACATGATCGGCGTTGAAGGGCTCCGCATTTATGACCAGATAAGTGATGTTTCTTTTAAACGGATTGTGGCTTTTATCAGGCTTTTAAAAAAAGCTAAGTTTAAGAAAAATCCCCCGGAATGGCTGGCGGACAAATTGACAGATAAAAGATATGAATGGGTGGAGCTGATTCATGGTGTCAGGAACAATTATACAACATCCGAAAACCGAAAAGAAATGGGACGAAGAACCTATGCTTCTGTGCTCGCATCCGTCAAGGAAGTCAGTCAAAAATTAAAGAACGGAAGCCGTGCCGGTATACGAAAACCCAGACGTATGATACAAAATCTGATTGACCTGATGGCGGAAGATGAGCCGTTGTTCCTTTGCTTATCAACGGTTCGCATACATGATGACTATACGTATCAGCATTCTGTGAATGTTGCTATTCTATCCATGTGTCTTGGAAAATATATCGGTATCTCCCGGAACAGTCTTGAAGAACTCGGGCTTTGCGGTCTGCTTCATGATCTGGGAAAGATTGATATCCCTCAAAAGATTATTGCCAAACCTGGCAAACTGACTTCCAAAGAATATGAAGAGATTAAAAAACACCCAATGAACAGTGTCTGCCAAATTGTAAAAATTAAAGCCTCTCTTGATCACAAAATAAGAATGATCATTCCCCCTTTTGAGCACCATCTAAAATATGATCTTTCAGGATATCCCCAGTCTGACCGGAAGAAGCCTCTCAGTCTGTTCAGTAGGATAATAGCTATCACGGATTTTTATGACGCCCTTACCTCACCTCGGTCATACCGGAACAATGCGCTCTCCCATGATGAAGTGCTATCGATGATGATTGAAAAATCCGGCCAGGATTTCGATCCTGTTCTCCTTAAAGTTTTTATCAAGATGCTCGGCTTATATCCCGCGGGGACAATTGTTCAGTTGGATGGCGGGCAGATTGGCATGGTTATCAATGCACCCAACAGTATTGACTACAATAACGATAAACCTTACGTCATATTGCTCAAACGGAACAAAAAAGGAGAGTTCTTAAAAGGCAGGACCATCGATCTTTCAAAAATCGATCCTGCAACCGGATATTATAAACGACACATAATCAGAACCCTTCATCCATCCACCTGCGGCATTCAGCCCCTTGAATTTATTTTATAAGTTGAGTCTCCTAATTATTTCAACAATAAGTACTTGCGATTAAAGACAATTTGATATATTATATATAAGATATTATATAAGTTTCAAACAGACTGATCTCCTATTAAAAAAAACGTATTTTTTATATCAAGACTCGATAATCCAACATTTTTTAAAACTTTTTACCAAAGTATACGATAAGTAAAAAATCCAGCACGCATCATAATTATCGTCTTTTGGGGATAAGAGAATGCCTGACAAACCTACATATGAAGAGCTTGAAAAACAACTAAAAGAGTCTGAAGAAGCTGAAGGGATTATTCGTGAAAGTGAAAAGAAATATCGTTCACTTGTAGAAAATTCCCTCCAAGGCGTCCTCATTATTCAGGATTATCGGGTTATTTTTGCCAATACGGCTTTTGTAAAAATGTCGGGATATTCTGTCGAAGAACTTCTGTCCATGCCGCCTGAAGAATTAATGAAAAGGGTTCATCCTGATGATTATGATATTGTATGGAAACGCCATGAAGACAGGCTTTTGGGAAAACCCGTGGAATCTTTTTATGAGATGCGCCTATGTGATAGAAACGGCAAAACCATTTGGGTTGAAGCATCGGTAATCCTTTCTGAATATCAAGGCAAACAAGCCGTTCAATGCACGTTTATTGATATTACAGATCGCAAGGCTTATGAAGAACAATTGCATGACAATGAAGAAAAATATCAAATGCTTTTGGAAAATGCTGGCGTTCCCATTATATTTTTCAGTTATGACGGTCATATCTGGATGTTAAATTCGAGTGGCGCTAAAGAACTCGGCGGCAAGCCAATCGATTTTATCGGGAAAACAGTATATGATGTCTTACCTGATTATGCTGACGGTATAATGCATAGAATTAAGAAAACAATTGAAACAGATTCTGGAAAAACTTATGAAGATTTTACAATAGTCAAAGGCCAAAAACGGTGTTATATATCAAGCTTTCATCCGGTTGCAGACAAAGACGGCAATATAACAGGTTGCCAGATAATATCACATAATATTACTGATAAAAAAGAAGCTGAAACAGCACTGAGAGAAAGCGAAGAAAAATTTAAACTGATCTTTCAAAATGCTAATGATGGGATCGTCTACATTGATATGATTGGCACCATTCTTGATGTTAATCGTAAAACCGAAGAAATAGTTGGTATCAGGAAGGAAGAAATGTTGGGCAGAAAATTTGATGAGTTTGATGTTCTCCCAACAGAGGAAAAGGTAATAAGAACTGACCGTTTCAAAAAAATAATGGACGGTGATCCTTTACAAACCAGTGAATTGGAATTGATACGTAAAAATGGGACAAACGTTATTGTTGAAGTTAATGCGGCCATTATAAAAATAGAAGAAGCACAAACTATGGTTGCAATTATCAGGGATATTACCGAACGAAAACAGATAGAAAAAGCTTTGCAGGAAAATGAAAAAAGACTGAAGAGCATTCTTGATAATATGGAAGAGGGAATTACGGTCACTGATATGGAAGGAAGAATTATTGATATTAACAAAGCTATTTCTATGCAGTTTGGATATTCAAAGGAGGAAGTCATAGGAAAAACTCCCTTAGATGTATTTCTTCATGAAGCGGATACAACTAAATTTCATTCGCGCGTAAAATCTATGTTAAGCGGAGAAAGTGTTACAAATGAAGAATACTTAGGGAAACGGAAGGATGGAAAAACGTTTCCAATAAGTGTCAGTCTCTCGGCAATAAAAGACGATATAGGTAATCCTGAAAACGTTATAGCAATACATAGAGATATTACTTTTCAAAAGGATGCAGAGAAAGAACTACGTGAAAGTGAAGAAAAATTCAGGATGATTTTTGAAAATGCCAACGACGAAATAGTGTATATGGGGAAAGACGGCAATATAATCGATGTAAACGACAAAGTTGAGGAAATTTGGGGGTATAAACGGGAGGAAGTTATTGGAAGGAACTACGCTGAATTTGGCTTTGTATCTGAGGCAGAGATGGAAAATATGGCAACACTTTTTAGCGATTTATTTGAAGGAAAGCCCGTTCAAATTCATGAAATGAAAGCCATGCGAAGGGACGGAAGCACAGTATATGTTGAAATAAACTCCAGAGCTGTCATGAGAAATAATGAAGTGATCGGTTTTCTTTCAATTGTCCGAGATATTACCAATCGGAAACTGGCAGAAGATGAGAAAAAAAATCTTGAGGCGATGCTCCAACAGGCTCAAAAACTGGAAGCTATCGGAACTCTTGCAGGTGGTATCGCTCATGATTTTAACAACATTCTTACACCGATTATGGGTTTCACGGAAATGACGATCAATACATTGTCTGAAAAAAGCAAAAATAAAAGAAAACTGGATGAAGTACTAAAAGCAGCAGATAGAGCAAAAAGTTTGGTTAAGCAGCTTCTCGCTTTTGGACGCCCAAACGAAGAAAACATGTTCCCAATGCAACTTCAACCTATTATTAAAGAAGTCGTTAAACTGATTCGGTCAACCATACCGACAACGATTGAGATAACAACCCATATTGACCAAGACTGTGGTGCAGTGCTCGTCGATGCGACACAGATACATCAATTGGTTATGAATCTTTGTACCAATGCTTATCAGTCCATGCAGGAGAAAGGAGGCGTTCTCAATGTTTCATTAAACGAAACAAGCATTGGTGTTTCAGATTATGCAATGTTCCCGGATATGACGCCAGGGCCATATGTGCAACTTATCATAAGCGATACAGGGCATGGTATGGGACGTGAAACACTTAAAAAAATCTTTGAGCCCTATTTTACAACAAAGCCGGTAGGAGTTGGATCAGGGATAGGTCTTTCTGTTGTTCATGGCATCGTTAAAAACCACAGCGGAGGTATCAACGTGTATAGCGAAGTCGGAAAAGGCTCGACGTTTAAAGTGTTTCTCCCCATCGCTGCAATGGGTGACAAAAAAGAAACCGTCACATCAGACAAAACAATCATACCTGTCGGTAGTGAGCGCATATTAGTTGTTGACGACGAGTATGCGATAGTACAAATGATGAAAGATATGCTTGAAAATATAGGATACCATATTACCCCCCGAACAAGCAGTATTGAAGCCCTGGAAGCGTTTAAAGCAAATCATGAAAAATATGATATGGTCATTACTGATCAGACCATGCCGAATATGACAGGTGTAGCATTAAGCCGGAAAATGTTAGAAATACGTCCGGATATACCGATCATACTTTGCACTGGTTTCAGCGAACAGATTGATGAAGATCGAGCACAACAGCTAGGCATTAAAGGATATCTCATGAAACCTGTTACACTAAAAGAAGTCGCAAATAAAATAAGAAAAATTTTTGATTAATAATTTATTATATTCACTGTGTAGAAAAGTATTATTTCAGCCCTAAATATCCATCCATAAAAGTGTATCGTTTCGATACACTTTCCTCTTAATATAATAGTTAGATATTAGTAATATCCTGTCTTTAAAGCGATATCTCTTTTTTCTTACCGCTGGCACTATTATTGCTACTAATTTTCTATCTAAAAATAGAAAAATTTGTTCAAGTATCTTGTATGTTACAAAATAAGGAGTTTTTTAATGACACTCATTAGTAAAAAAGATCTGAAGTATGATGGTTACAAGTGGACTCCATGCAAAGAAAAAGATCCTAAGGTAAAAACCAATCCTGATCAAACAGTGCTTAATAGACAAGAGGGATATGAAATATTATATCTCATCAATAAAATAGCAGAATTGAATAATTTCAAAGATATTGAAGAGGGCCTGAAAATTGAGAGGATGATACACCAGCAACTTCCGGAAGATGTTCTCAGCCATGAAGAAACCAGAAAATGGATAGAAGAAAACTGGGATTAATATTTGGGTTAAGTAAAGGAATGCTGACAATTTTATAAGGTCCAGATGCAAAGTATTTTAGTAATTGATAATGATAAAAATGAATTAAAGTCGTATGAAACTGCATTGGAATTTTACGGTTTTAATGTCGAGGGGGCTGATAACGTAGCGGAAGGGATTCAGAAGTTTCAACAAGGTGAATTTGACCTGGTCATAACAAATGTTCTCATGCCAGTTATGGATGGAAATGGTGTAGCGAACCATATAAGAGAAATATCGGACAAGCCTTTGCCGATTATCGCAATATCCGGAAATGATGTAACACATAATGAAAAAAATTTTGACTTGGTCATTTACAAGCCTTTTTCTGCAATAGAGCTGACAAACCGTGTGAGTAGTTTTTTATCTTTTATAAAAAAATAGACCGGATTGAAGCAGGCAAGCTCTGTCTAACCCTAACGTTGCATAAAAACTTGAGCTCAAAACGCTTTTTCGCATAACAGAAAGGAGTAATTTAGATGAATTGCAGAATCGGCATCACAACTGACCTTGGTGGACAAAAAGCTTACTGCGAATCAATTTACAAGAATCTTAGCACGTGGCAGATAATTGATGGCCCGCTTGACACAAAGGAAGAAGCTCAAGCGATTGAGGATGAACTAGTGCCTAAGCACGGATGCCAATCCCATAGGGAGGGTGGTATTTCTGATGATCCGGATGCGCCATGGTATGTGTATTATTTTATATATGATGGTAAGAAGTAATCCACATTTCTCATAAAGAATTTCTTTTGAAACAGTACAGAGTATACACCATCAACAAAAAATAATATCATGGCTTCTCTAAAAATGAATGGTCCATATGAACTGGACACAAATGCGATTGATGCACAAGTAACGGAAACTTTACCGGGCAATTATGCATTGGGAAATATGGATGATAATGGCACTTTTCTCGTTCACTATGTTGGTCGTTCGGATTCTGATGTAAATGGTCGTTTGATTTATTGGGCTTACAAAACAGATTATACTTATTTCAAATTCAGTTATGCGAACTCACCCCAGGAGGCTTTTGAAAAAGAATGTAAACATTACCATGATTTCGATCCTCCAAACAATGACAACCACCCAGATCGGCCAACAGGTAAAGGTTGGATATGTCCGCGATGTAATATTTTTGACTAGAACTGTTACACAAAAAGAGTCAGGTAAATTATATTCTGTATTAATCGTTGGCAACATGTAAAAAGAATATGAACGTTGGATACATAAAACCATTTTTTCTGATAGTGAGACAAAATAACGGAAGATTATTATTTAAGAAAAGGCTGAATGGTGGGTCTGGCGGTGAAGATGATGATTTGAAAATTGTGCTGAAGCCTGGTGGTGTTTTGGGGAAGGAAGGTAAACTTTGAAACATATAAAAGAACATTTCAAAAACTTAATTTCCCTTCATTTTACTAAAGATTCTGAGATTCACCTTCATGAGCATGTTGAAAATTTTTGTTTAGACATTTCATGGAAGCTTATTAATAATCCAAATCACCAAAATAAAAAGTCAAAAAAACTAAGGATTATTATTTCAAAAGAACGAGTAGAAGACTATTCATACCTTGATCAGGAAGACAAACAACTTTTCGATAAAAAATTGTCGAATTATATTAAAACAAAAGCTATTAGCTTCGATCCTAATCACGACCGCCCTTCATCACAAGCACCACCAATAGAAACTTGGCATTTAATTATGTAACACGGAAAGAGGACAAGCAGTAGCTTTACAAATATGCATGAAAATAAAAAAAGGCTTAATTGCTGGGAACACACTGGATGCGGGAGAGAACCTGGCGGGAAAAATGCTGAAGAACAAGGAATCTGTCAAGTTGCAACAAGCAGGCAATATGACGGTGTTAATAGAGGTAAAGCTGGCGGACGTTTCTGCTGGGCTATTGCAGGCACATACAGCCTTGGTGTACCCAAGGGAACTTTTGTGATGAAGCACAGTGACTGTATAGATTGTTCTTTTTTTAAGGAAGTACAACACCAGGAAGATAGATTTTTTATAATGACAAAGAGTAATATTAACAAAAAAATAGATTTGAACTAAATTGACTGAAATGATATCAGTAAGGGAAGATATGGGATGGCGCTCTATAATCAAAAGGAGAATATGAATGAACAGAAATCTTCTCACAAAAACATTTAAGTCAGCAAGACATGTATTTTTATTAGGATTACTATTCTTTATTTTTCAAGGATGTGCGGGAAAAGGAATAGAAACAAACATAATTCATAGAGATGATTTAAACCAAAGTGTTAAAGAGACATACAGTCACGAATTGGATTATATTAAAGCCAGGAGAAACGCCGCAGGCATCGCTCCTGTAGCTGAAGATGGAAAGGATGTAATCGGTCTCGCTTTTTCAGGAGGAGGTATCAGGAGCGCGACTTTTAATCTTGGTGTTCTGCAGGCACTGGAACAGGGGGACAAACTTCAAAAAATCGATTATCTCAGCACTGTTTCCGGTGGCGGCTATATTGGTGCCTGGTATGTGGGCCATATGCTTAATGCCGACGAGGAAGACAGGTTCAATAAAAATAGCGTACTGATGTTTTCCACTGATCCTAAAAAACTCCTGTTATCCGCAAATGATGAAGAGACAGCATCATGGAAAGATGCTGACCCTGTAATTCACATGCGCGGACATTCAAAATTTATTTTTGACAATGTATACACGGGCGCTTTGGGCCCGGCAACATGGTGGCTGGCAAGATGGGTGCCTAATTTTATTTTTGATTTCGCACTTTCCTATAAACCTATAAAAGGGAAGTTCGATTGGCATCATCCTTTTTATATTTACAAAAAGAAGATCGAAAAAACCTATATAGTGGGCAACTATTTGGACGATAAAAAAACGTACGATCGTATCCTCTTAAAGGACATAAATCCGACTGGCAACAAAGCACCTTATCTGGTTATAAATGCTTCACTGAGGAATGGGTTCGGTGTCGTCCCTTTTGAATTTACACGTGATTATTGCGGAGCGCCGGAAGTCGGGTTTATTCCAACTGCAGGATTTGATAAGGCTGTAAAGAAAGTCTATTTTGATGAAAATGGAAAGCCTGAAAGAGTTGAGCTCCTGGAAAGGCCCTGGCCAATATTGAGGAAAACTGATGAATTCCCCCTATCAAGTGCTGTGACGGCAAGCGGAGCGGCAGTTGATTCTGCAGGCCTAAAGCACAGTTGGATTTATGAGCCAATAACCAAATTTTTAAATTTAAATTTACGATATCAGACAAGAAACTATTCTCAAAGTCTTAGCGACTGGTATCTATGGCCCCTGGACAGGCTAAGGGAAATAACCATTGACAGATTTTATACATCCCCCAGATCAAACACGTTAAAAATTTCTGATGGCGGCCATTATGACAACCTGGGTGTTACAGCCCTGGTTAAAAGACGTGTTCCCACCATTATCGTCTTTGATGCTTCAGCAGATCCCCAATATGACTATTCAAGCCTGGATAAAACAACAAACAAATTAAAAAAACAAGGTTTTGACTTGGAATTTGATAAAAAAAGTAAAAAGATATTAACAAAAAGCAATGATGGAAAATATCGTCCGCCAGAATACTCTGTTTTAAAAGGGAAAATTAAACAAAATAAAGCAGCCAACCCGGAGAATAGATACACAGCAGACTTCTATTACTGCAAGGCATCATGCAGAAATAAAAAATCCCCTTCCAGCTATGACCCCACACCTTTGAAATTACCGAAATATGTTTCAGAATACGCAAAAGATAAAAAAGCTTTTCCCCATGATAGCACTATCATTCAATGGTATAAGTGGTCACAATATGAAGCGTATAGACAACTCGGATTTTGTATCGGCAATCTTCTTCTTAAAGAGGCGGGTTTATAAGCATAGCCGGCAGCATTATAATTATATTGATAAATTTTTAAAATTTGATAATAAAATAAAGGGTCTTATAATACTGTACCCAGAATTTCCTGCCACAGAAGGATTAAGAGAAGATATAGAAACGTGTGTCATAGATAAATATAGCTTTCCTGTTTATTTGATCTCTGAAGTGAAGACCGAAACGCGAAATAGAGTCGGCCCCTCGACAGGGGATTTTCGTTTATCAGGCTCCGCAATATAGGACTGAGTGCTAAAGGCTGAGGACTGAAAGAAAAACATTCGTTCAAATTCTGTCATCCATAAGTGCCTTCGTATGCCTGTGTGGGGCTGCTTGTGGGCCATAGTTTTTAACGACGACCCATGGCAAAAAATATCTTCGCGCCTTAGCGTGAGATTAATCCTTGTGTTTTTATTTTAGATAGTGGGCTTTCGATAATAACAGGAAATTACTTATGAATGAAGCTATCAAACCTGAACGTTATCCTCTCCATCTAAAACAATATATATGGGCCTTAATGGTTGTCTGGACCGCTTTTATCATTTTAGTCCTTTTGTGGAATTATAACGACCACAAGCGGGAAACCCACAATATAGCTTACCATTATGCCACGACCTCCTTTGAAAAAGACCTGGTTTACAGAAGATGGGCCGCCCATCACGGCGGGGTCTATGTCCCTGTAAGCGACCATACACCGGCAAGTCCGTATCTTTCTCACATCAAAGAACGCAACCTTACCACCCCTTTAGGTCGTCAATTGACCCTTATGAATCCAGCGTATATGACCCGTCAGGTCCAAGAACTGGGACAAAAGCAGTATGGTCTGCGCGGCCATATAACCAGCCTCACCCCTATCCGTCCTGAAAATGCTCCGGATCCTTGGGAGGTAAAGGTCCTTAATGCTTTTCAACAGGATGGGGCAACTGAAATCAGTTCTGTTGAAGATATCGACAATGCTTCTTATATGCGGCTGATGCGTCCCATGATCACGGAAAAGAACTGTCTTAAATGCCATGCATCCCAGGGATATAAAACCGGTGATATCCGCGGCGGTATTAGTGTATCCGTCCCCATGGCCCCATTGTGGAAATTGACAAAATCACGTCTGGTATCTAATTTTTCAGGGTATGCCATTTTGTGGTTCGCTGGGCTGAGTATCATTTTACTTGGAGGCCGGCGCCTTGTGCTCAATTTTCAGGGCCGGGAGAGAGCTGAGGACGCACTCAAAAAAGCTAACAATGAACTTGAATTGAGGGTTCAGGAACGTACATCTGAACTCGAAAGAAACCTTGAGGAACTCAAACGGACCGAAGACCGACGGGATAAAGAATTCACGGCTGTCACCGATATCATAAACAGTATTCTCCATGATGAACTGGACGATGCAGAGACGGAGAAGCGGGTTCTGAATGCGTGTCTGACAGCAACTGATAGTGCTTACGGAATGATTGGTGTTATAAACGAACACGGAAAGTATGACACGACGACTTATGATAGTCAGACGATACAGGATTGTGCTTTTCCCGAGGCCTTAACGTGGGAACTGTCAACAGGAATGGCTATTCGCGGGGTGTGGGGCTGGCCCATGTTACACGGCAAACCGCTTATCTGTAATGACCTGAGTGCCCATTCTGACCGATGCGGCTGTCCTGAAGGACATGTGCCCATCGAGCGTTTTCTTGGTGTTCCGCTGAAAAATAAGGAAGAAGATGTGGTCGGCATGGTGGCAGTTGCGAATAAATCGGGAGGGTATTCAAAGGCAGATTCAGATATCCTGAGCAGACTGGCTACCATCATGATGGTCAGCCGGCAACATAGAGAGACGATGATGCAGTTAAAGGCAAAAAGCACAGCCCTTGAGGTTTCCAAAAAGGAACTGGAAGCATTTGCATATTCGATTTCGCACGACTTGCGGACGCCTCTGAGGAGTATGGAAGGTTTTTCCATGGCGCTTTTAGAAGACTGCTCTGATAAACTGGACGAACAGGGCAAGGGCTACATAGATCGGATATGCAAGGCTACAGGAAGAATGGCGCAACTCATAGACGATATTTTAAAGCTTTCACGGATTACACGAAGTGAAATGGCATGCAAGACAGTGAACTTAAGCCTCCTTTCACAGGATATCGTTTCAGAACTAAAAAAAGAGCAACCAGAACGCCAGGCAGAGTTTATAATATCTGAAAGTTTAACCGTAGAAGGGGATGAGCGACTCCTGAAGATCGCCTTGGAAAACCTGCTGGGAAACGCCTGGAAGTTTACCGAGAAAAAACAACCGGCAACGATAACTTTCGGCGCATGTCAAATGCAGAATATGTCAAACGAAGATGGAAGTGACTCCGAACTCGTTTATTTTGTTCAAGACAATGGGGCGGGTTTTAACATGGCCTATGCAGAAAAGCTGTTTGGTGCATTCCAGCGATTGCACTCTAGCGATGAATTCCCAGGGACGGGAATCGGCCTGGCCACGGTACAGAGAATCATCCACCGTCACGGCGGCCGGATATGGGCCGAGGCAGAGTCTGGCAAAGGAGCAACTTTTTATTTTACAATTTAGAAATGAGGAAATGGGAAGACTATGGTGATTAAAGAAAAAGTGATTTTACTGGTGGAAGATAACCCCGACGATGTGGAACTTACAAAAAGGGCGCTCAGAAAAAGCAATGTGGCTAACGAATTGATTGTAGCCAGGGACGGTGTCGAAGCCCTGGATTACCTGTTCGGAACCGGAGCCTATGAGGGCAGAGATGTTAACAACCTGCCTCAGGTGATACTCCTGGATCTTAAAATGCCCAGGATTGACGGACTGGAGGTTCTGCAGAGAATCCGGGAGGATGAGCGGACAAAGATGCTGCCTGTGGTCATCCTCACCTCGTCTGATGAAGAGATGGACATGATGAACGGTTATAAGCTGGGCGCCAACTCCTATGTAAGAAAACCAATTGCCTTTAATCAATTTAGCGATGCAGTAGGACAACTGGGCCTGTACTGGCTCATCCTGAATGAACCGCCACCGCAATAAGGAGAAACCCCTATGAGCATCCCCCTCCGGCTACTCGCCCTAGAAGACAACGAGGACGACTACCTTCTGCTTTTAAGAGAGCTGCGCAGGGGCGGCTATGATGCAACCTCTGTTCGGGTACAGACAGCTGCTGACATGAAAAGCGCACTGGCTGATGCAACCTGGGATATCATTATTGCGGATTATTCAATGCCCCAATTCAATGCTCTTGACGGGCTGAAAATCAAAAATGAAAGCGGAAAAGATATTCCCTACATCATTGTTTCTGGCGATATCGGCGAAGATATCGCAGTAAATGCTATGAAGGCTGGCGCGCATGATTATATTATGAAGAGCAGCCTGAAACGGCTTATTCCTGCTATAGAACGTGAGTTGCGTGAAGCCGAAGTCCGGATGCAGCGCATCCAAGCAGAAAAAGGCCTGGAGAAAGCAGAGCGCTATTTCCGTTCGATGATAAATAACCTCCAAGAAGACATCGTTGTTATTGATCGTGACTATCGCATTACCGATATCAACAATACCACTCTGGCCACTACAGGTTACAGCCGAGAGGAGGTTGTCGGGCGTTTCTGTTTTGAAGTGAATCACGGTTACTCAGTGCCGTGTGATAATTATGGGATTGACTGCCTGCTGGATGAAGTGTTTATAACAGGAGAATCACGCAAATGCCGTCATGTTCATAAAAAAAAGAACGGCAAAACAGTTGATGTAGATATACTGCTTTCGCCGCTTCAAAATGAAGAAGGGGATATAACGCATGTGATTGAATCAGCTAGGGATATCTCAGAACAAATTAAAATTGAAGAAGAACTGCGGGAAAGTGAAGAAAAGTATCGCCTGATTGCTGAGAACGCAACCGACATTATTTTCGTTATGGATATGGACCTTAATTGTGTTTATATAAGTCCGGCTGTCCAAAAGATAAGGGGGTATACAATTGAAGAAGTGAAAAAGCAGCCCATGGAAGAGGTCATGCCGCCGGAATCTCTTGAAAAATCGCTTAAGATCTTTGAAAAGGTCCGGACAGGAGCGCAATCAGAGCCAGATGATTCCACAAAGAATCAAGTGATGGAACTACAGCTGTATCACAAAGAAGGACATTGTGTCTGGATAGAGACTAAAACGTCATTGCTCCTTGACCAGGATGGAAATCCATTCAGAATAATTGGAACTTCCCGAGACATCACAGAGCGCAAAACACTTGAAAAGCAGCTGATGCAGGCAGCAAAGATGGAAGCTGTCGGGAGGTTAGCAGGTGGAATAGCCCATGACTTCAATAATGCTTTAACGACCATACTCGGGCTCAGTGAATTAATGCTAATGAATTTAGATCCAAACCATCCTTCCCATGAGCAGCTTAAGGAGATAAGGGCTTCAGGATACCGGTGCGCTAATCTTACCCGTCAGCTCCTGGCATTTGCACGCAAACAGACCTTGGAACTAACTGTATTTAATCTGAATGATGTCATTGAAAATATCAGAAAAATGCTGGGTCGCATCATTGGCGAAGATATAGAGCTGGTCCATTATCTTGAACCTGATTTGGGGAATATCAAGGCTGATATCGGTCAGATGGAACAGATAATAATAAACCTGGCCATTAATGCAAGAGACGCCATGCCTAACGGAGGAAAGCTTACGATCGAGACGAAAAACAGTTATATTGATGAGGCTTATGCAACAAACCATGTTTCAATCTCTCCGGGGAACTATATATTGCTGACCATAAGTGATAATGGAGAAGGGATGGATGATGATGTTAGATCAAAGGTGTTTGAGCCCTTTTTTACAACAAAGAAAGATGAAAAAGGGACAGGCCTGGGGCTGGCCACCACATATGGAATTGTCAAACAGAACCATGGATATATATGGATATATAGTGAAAAGGGAGTAGGAACTTCATTAAAAATTTATCTGCCGATTTGGGATGAAGAACAGGATGCTTTTGCGAAGAAGAAGACTGAAACTTCAGAAAAACTGACTGGATCAGAATCTATACTACTTGTTGAAGACGATGAAAGTACACGAAAAACAGTTAATCAGATTCTATCAGAAGCAGGGTATCAGGTAAAAGAAGTGGCTAATAGCAAAAAAGCTGTTGAATTCTACGGGCAGAATAATGACAAGATTAATCTTATTATTACTGATGTAATAATGCCCGGTATGAACGGCAGAGAGTTAGCCGAACGTCTTATGAAAGTAACACCTGAGTTGAGGATACTTTATATGTCAGGATATACTGATGATGCTATTGTTCATCATGGAGTATTAGAGGATGGCATGCAATTTATCCAAAAACCATTCACCCCAAGATTATTGTTACGGAAAGTACGAAAAGCGCTAGATCTTTAATTCTATGTTCGTTTAATTGTCTGAATAAGGTTATCCAGTTTTACTTTTTCAACGCCATCTTTGTGCATGAACTGGATGCCGCAGCGTCTCTTCATTTGACTGCCCGGCTGGCGTTTATTTGATTCTACATCAGACACAATTTTTATCCTGATCCCGTCCATAATAAAACCAAAGGTGGTCGAAAAAATTGATAACTCTGCTGTTTCTCGAGTCTTTCCAACACCCCTAATTTCTTCAAATGCAGGATAATAATGAAAGGCCAGCCCCCCTTCACTGACATTGATAACAGGCCCCAGCATTTCATGAGTAGGATGCAGTGTTGCGTAAACACCACCTCTAACTGGATAGCGGATATGCTTTCGACGTTCAATAGGATTTTTAGTTTTATCTACCATATAATTGATAATCCCCGTTGAACTGCTTAGCACCTGTTTCTTTGACAAATTGTATCACTGAAAGCTCAGATGGTCAAGAATAAGCTGGAAAAAGCAAGAAATAACATACTATTCCAGTGGCAGTCTTAAAACAAAAGTGGTGCCCTTGTTGATATCGCTTGCACATTCAATTGTTCCGCGATGAGCTTCAATGATGGTTTTAACGATGGTCATTCCAAGACCGGTCCCCTTTCCTTTTCCCTTGGTCGTAAAAAACGGATCAAAGATCTGTTCAATCACTTCAGGTTCCATTCCATGCCCTGTGTCTTCTATGGCGATGATAAGATGTCCGTCTTCTTTAACCCCGCGAATTAAAACCGCTCCTGACTTTGGTGTTGCTTCAATGCCGTTCTTTACAAGGTTATTTATTACCTGATACATAAGGCTATAATCCACGTTAATAGCATGTATGTCTTGATTCCATTCAAGATCGATATGAATCTCTTTCTGTAAGGCGGCCGGCTGAAGTACTTCCACAACTTCGTTTATTATATTGTCAATTTTTATTTCACTCAAGTTAAGCTCTGGTTTTCTGGCAAATTGCAGAAAATCCACGATGAATTTGCTTAAATGATCAGAATCCCTTTCGATTATTTCCAGAGCTCTCTTCCCTTTCTCACTAAGCGTCTCTTCCTTGATCTTTGAAAGGCTCATGCTGACAACACCTAAAAAATTGCTCACCTCATGGGTTACTTTACTGGAGGCAGTTCCCAGCGACGCAAGGTTCTTTGCGTGATAAAGCGCCTTTGTGTGTTCAAGTTCTCTGCTGATATATTCTTTAAGAGAATCAGTCATACGGTTAAACGCTTCACCAAGATCACTGATCTCATCCTCTGTTTCAAGGGATATTTTCTTTTCAAGATTTCCATCTCCTATCAGCTTCACCTGGTTGTGGAGCATCTGCACAGGGGCCAGCAACCGCTTGATCCAGTTCCATCCTAAAAGAATGGCCACAAGACATACCGCACATGTGGCAAAAACCGCCAGGTAAAGATTCAAGTACAAATAGCCATAGACTTCAGAACGTTTCTGGCTCAGAACAACAATCCATTTAAGATCGGAAACATATTCCCCCATACAGATATACATTGTTCCGTCCCTGATGTCATTCCATTCAACCGGCGTAGTGGAAGTTCGCAAACTTTCTAATATGTCCGGCTTGTCAAAAAGGGATGTTTTGACAACCCGCTCAATCTCCCGGTGTGCCAGGTACCTTCCGGACATATCCATAATATATATCCGGCCTGTCCGTCCGATGGTTATCCCCTCAAGCACATCCCAGGCAGATTTAAGATTCAGTTCTCCCCATAGAATTTCAGATGTCTTTCCAAGGCGTATCATAGGTGTCGCAACATGTGTATGGGGAAAATCGTTTTCAATTAAAATAACACCTGAAACAGCCTGCCTGCCTGAAATCGCTTTTTTAAAGGTTTCACTGTCATGGTTAATATCTATCTTTCCTGTGAGATCGGTTGACACCTTCCTTTTACCGTCAAGAGAGAGTATAGATACTGATACAAACTGAGGATTGGCCTGAAGGAAAGCTGTCAGTGCCATCTCTTTTTGCCACTGATCCATCTTAGTAGATGCTATACCCAATGCAAGGCCCTGCATACTCTGCTTTGCGCTTTCCATAAAAATTCGTATTTCACCGGTTGAGCTTTTTAGAATATTCCTGTAATCCTGCTGTACTGTTTTGCGGAAATAGATATGACTGGCTGCTGAAAGAATAACACTGGTGACAATAATAGAAATTATAAGAAGCGGTAGTAAAAAAATAAGGAACTTGTAAAATATTTTCTTCTTTTTTCTAATTTCCATTTATCGATTATATATAATTTTCAGGAAGGGTGTAAAGAACAAATCCTGAACTTTTCAGAATGAAAATCAATTATCCGCACCCTCTCCGCAAATTACGGTGTGCAAAGGCTTGTTCCATTTTCTTGTTTTTATCAAAAAATAAGCTGACCCGATCATTATAGCCCCAACCACCATTAGTGTTTCAAGCCCCCAGACGTTTATCACAAACGCGCCTGCTGAGATTGTAATCAGATAGCATAGCCCCCTGAAAGATGTCAGGAGAGACATGATTTTTCCTGCGTATTTTTTCGGGCTGTTCTGCTGGATAAGGCTTTCCCAGTATATATGCAGCAGCGTAAAACCGCAGCCGCAAACAAGCATTAATAGTGCCAGCTGGATATAACCGGTAACAGAAGAGAGGATAAACATCGCGCTGGCAAGTACAAGGAAAGTAAGATGCAGTATGGCGTGCTGAACAGCCCTTGTTAAAACACGGAGCAGGATTGTTGCCAGAAATGAACCTGCCTGAAACGCAGACATGATAAATCCCCATTTTGCGATATCACCGTGAAAGTTTGTTTTAAAATGCATAGGGAGGCCAAGATTAAGAATGCCACCGCCCAAAAGAGCGAAACCAAGCACATAAAAGCAAATCCCCAGATGATGATTCAATTTAAATGGGGTGCTAAACCCTGACAATAGATTCTCCGGCCCTTTTTTTTGTGTCTCAGAACTGACCTTCTGAGACATACCTACAAGTTTCGGTATCCATAAAAGGGAAAGCATTGATATAAAAAAGAGAACGCCTGCAAAACTTAAGGCGATAGTTTGACCTGTTTTCGCAAGTATCAAACCAGCCAGCCATGGAGAAAATATCTCGCCGGCAATCGCTATTCTTTCATTTAAGGCGTTGAAAACAATAAGTTTGTCTTTAGGCACCAGAAAAAGAATGATAGAAAGGCAGCCGATCCTAAAAAAGAGTGAAACAACAATAAAACATAAATATACAAACAGAACCGCCCACCTGGCAGATATAAATACAAATACCGCAACAATAATACATTTACAGATATTAACCAGAATAAGCCATTTTCTCGCGCCTATCCTGTCTATCCAAACACCGGCTACAGGACTCAAGAAAATTGAAGGCGCCTGATCAATGATACACATGATGACCAGGCTGGATAACGCATCAGCGCCTTTAAAAACAAGCAGGTTCAAGAGAAAAAGACCAACAAACCTGTTCCCAAGCTGGGCAAAAAAATCAGCCGAGATAATCAAATACTTGGGCTGGATCTGTCGGTTGCCTGTCACGCTGCTTTTACCCTGTCGTCGCTCTCATGCTGCGATAAAGTTTCCTGAGCCATCTCTTTAATGTAATCTTCAAGAAAAAGACAAAACGTATCATACTGGCAATCAATACCGTTAAACTCTTTCTCCAATGTCAGTGACGGCAGACGGCATCCTCCCATGCAAATCGGAAGAATCGGGCATTGGCTCATGCATTTGTCAGGCAGCTTTCGAGAAATAATCTGGGCTTCAGGCACAAAGTCTATTCCCCTGCTCACATGCCCGTATGCCATCTCTCCTTTCTGGAGAGACGGACAGGGAATAATAGATCCGTCTGTGTCAAATACAAACTTTGACTTAAAATCCGCCTTGCATATATTGGATGGCGCATCCTCAATCCGGGAGTAACCTCTTTCCCTGGCCTTTTTTACTAAAAAAAGCGCTTTGTTTGGATCACCATGACCTGCTTTAAAAGGACCGGGTTGTCGTCTCACCATGATCGGTGTAAAAAAGATGTTATCAATTTCTATCCCCCTGTCCTCAAAATCATCCATCAATTCCGGTATGTGCATATAGTCATCTGAACCGCTGTCATATTGGCATTCAATAGTTATGGGAATCATACCTGAAATCGCTTTCAGATTTTTCATAATCTTATCATATGTCCCATGGTTGGCAGCAGAAGGCCTCAACTTATCATGTATAGGAGCGGGCCCGGCCATACTGACCCGGATATTCTTAAGCCCTTTTCTTTTCATCTCCATGATGACTGATGGATTAAGCAATGTACCGTTAGTTGTCATAGAAAAAAGATAGTCAATATTCCTTTTTTTGCAGAAATCAAAACGCCTACTGGAACTCGCCATGATTATTTCAGTATTCAGGAAGGGTTCGCCTCCGAGATAATCATCCTTTACTGATCGCACACGGGCCTCTTCAATATATCCGCAATAAAACGCATCCATTTCCAGGGCTGTTCGTGAAGACATGTCTTCTGCTTCAGGTTCAATAATACAGTATGTACACCGGTTATTGCACTTTCTTGTTACAAGTACTTTTGATGAAACGATGCTGGAATCATAAACATGCTGATTCTTCCAGCAGTCAAAAACAACATTCTCATCAATATCACAACTGACCAGAAAACCCATTTCTCTCAGCATTAGAATCTCTTCTGAAAAAGGAGGATCCTCAGGGCAATCCAGAATCCCAAACCAGGCGTCTTTATTTATAATAGTAAAAGAACCGGTCATGGTGTGATAAAGGGCGACCAGTTCTTCTTTGCGGTTATTAAGTGGCATGTCTATGGTAAATCTTGACTTTGTCAGGTATTTCATTTTTATTGCCTCCGGTTTCCCCGGGCAAAAAATTGCCCGGGGTTTCTTGAAACAACAGCAGTGTTAGTTGCGCGTAGCTGGCGCACTACCACAGCAATGCAACCCTGATTTCCTTACCTTGTAACTCCCCTTTTTAACCACGATCATTTTTTTCCTCATTTTCTTCCCCCTTTCGCTAATGGTTAATAAAAAAAACACATGGCATGCCTTCAATTCTGCAACAAGTGTGCCTGAAATTATTGCCTCCATTTGACATGTAAACCTGAATAATTAAAATAGATTCTATATGGAAATTAACAGGCGTACACGGCAATGTAACAAATGGTTACAATTTATGTAATATTTTGGGAGAAAATGATATAGTGAAACTACACACAGGAAGTAGGTTTTTTTCTGATAGGGTGTAGGTTTATTCCTGACAGGCAAGGGTGACATGTTTCAGGCGATGAATCCCTTCACTTGTTAATGAAAACGCACCTGATAATTTGAAACGGCGGCTCATCACATCAATGGCTGTTTTATGATAAAGAAAGGTCCCGGGCTGAAGCGACGTGATCAGGGCCTCAGCTTTATACATAAGCGCTTTATGTTTTTTTTTATCTTTTTCACTAACTGCAAGTTTGAGCAGGGCGGTAATTTTCGGGTGTCCAAAACAGCCTGCCCTGGATTTATCTGAAGAATATGGCGACCAGATTTCAGCTAAATATTCAGGATACCGATAAGTGCTACTGAGTTCTGTTATTACAGCCTGAAATTCATTGTTCCTGTGGTATCGCCTTATGAGTTCATCATACGGGACCGGTTTCAGACGAACCTTTATCCCTATATCATTAAGGCACAATTTTATAAACCGGGCCACTTTTTTTTCAACCTGACTTTCTTTAAAAATTAGAAGCTCAAACTCAAAATATTTTTCTCTGTTGTATAGAAACTGGCTGTTTTCTTTATAACGCCATCCTGCCTGGTTAAGCAGTTCCAAAGCTTTTTCCGGATTGTATGGCACAGGTTTCAGTTCAGGATTATGAAAAGGAGAATTCACCCCCATTGGACTGACAGCCAATACACCATAACCCTTTAATATATTTTTTATGATATATTCCCTGTTAATGCCATGTGACAGGGCGAGCCGCACATTGGGATCTGAAAAAAGCGGATCAGAGATATTATAAAGAAGTATTGAATAGTATCGCATGATATAATGATCAAAATAAAAAATATGCTCATACTTTTTTATTATCTCAAAATTTTTTGGAGAAATCTCATTGGCGATATCTGTCTGACCGGCAAGAAGTCTTGTCCATGATCTTTCCTTGTCCGGCTGATAATAATAGTTTACACCGTCAAGATCTGGTCGGCCATTATAATAGTCATCGTTCGAAACCAGCATAACCTCATTATTACCCTTTCTGTATTTGAATTTAAATGCCCCTGATCCAATGGGTTGGCTGCTAAAATCGATTTTCTGATCATTTGAATGAGGAATGATTTCAGTATCCCAGATTTTTTTCAAAAACATAGGATCATTTTTATTCAGTTGAATGACAAGAGAGTTGTCGCCCAAAAGCGTAATGCTGTTTAATAAACAGGACACAGAAGGGCGAAACCTCCCAAGAACAATTTTAATCGATTGTTCAACATCCCTTGACGTGACCGGTTGTTTGTTATGAAAAAAAGCATTTTCTCTGAGCTGGATTGTCCATATAAATTTTTCAGAATCATAAGCCCAGGAAACAGCCAGATCCGGCTCAAGATCTCCTTTTTCATTTGGGACAAAAAGATAGCTGAATAACAATGGGAAAATAAAGTTTGCCCCGGACCCGGAGGCATCAACATCTAAAGGGTTTAAGGAGGTAAACGGTGTGTTAACATCATATCTTAGGATATTCTTATTTACTGTCGGTTGCAGCCCTGAAGAATTATCCGGCATATCACATGCGGAAAAATATACGATACATAAGATAATAAATATGATCCGCAAAAACATCCGCACAATAATATAAAATACAAATTAGAATTCAAATCTTACACCGATCTCCGCCCAGCGGCCCGGCTTTGGCCATATGGACCGGTAAAGATATCGTGTGTTAAAAATATTATACACCGCGCCAAAAAGGCTCGCGTTTTCCACCTTTTTAAAGAATGGCATTTTTATATCCAACAGGTAATCAAAAACAAACTTCCTGTCCCGCGTTTCAATATAGGAAGAGTTATGATCAATATATTTTCCATGTAACGAGTGGGTCAACAATTGATGACGGTATGTCGACGTTATGGTCAGCATTCTCCGGGGAATATCTTTTATCACCATATCGGTCTGTTCATCCTTTACATCCACAAAGCTGCCGCCAAAAGAAAGCTTCAGGCCCCAATCAAAAGCCGCCGTGATATTCCCTTCAAACCCCTGGCGGGTGACTTCTTCCATATTAATAAACCTTGGCACTTCAGGATCCGGGTTATAAACATATGTGATCAGATCTTCAACATCCGCGTAAAAAAGGTTTAGCTCAAACCGCAGGAATTTGAAGGCCTGTATTTCACCTCCGAGCTGATAGTTTATAGCGATTTCCGGCTCAAGATCCGGGTTCCCATATGGCGGCAGGGCATGTACCATTGCGGGCGGCGGAGCTGAAAACCCTTTTGCAACCTGGGCCCGGATAAGAGCGCGGTCTTCTGAAAAACGGTATACTATCCCTCCTGAGGAGCTGAATTCAGATCCAAAATCATCATTGTCATCAAGGCGCATCCCGACATTAAAGGAAAAGTTTCCTGCTGTTATTGTATCGTTTACAAAAGCAGCCCAGTTTCCGGTATCATACTCTTTTGCGTAATTGTTCCATTCATATTCACCCCAGTCTCCGTCATAACCGATCACCAAACTGTTATTATCAGTCACATCCCAGTTTATCCGGGCGCTTCCCCCCCACAGTTCATCCTCGTAATCATTGTAAATCAGCCTGTACCTAGGGAACACATCTTCAATTTTATTCTCAAACTTATGGTGTCGCCCTTCAATTGTCAGTAAAAAAGTGTCTGTGGGTGAAAATTCAAACATAAGGCGCTGATAATGTCGCTCCATCTGGCTGTCATCCCAGAAACCCGGAAAATTCAATACAGGATCAGCATTTCTTCCTTTTTCATAGCTGTATATAAAATTGATTAATGTTGTTTCCGAAGGATAATAATTCAGCTTGGCATAAGCAGAATCATTGTCATATTCAGTATGCTCAAAAAATCCGTCACTTTTATTATGCGCAAATGAACAGAGGTAGCTGAATTTTTCAATTGTACCGGTAAAACTTCCGTGGTTTTTTGAGGAATGGTTGGTCCCGTATGAAATCCTGGCATCCCCGGTAAACGTTTTTTGGGGGTCAGGTTCCTTGGTCACAATATTTATTACCCCGCCCAGGGACGATCCCCATGCTGAAGAAGCAGCCCCCTTGTAAACCTCTATCCGTTCAATTGTATCCACATAAAGATATGAAAGGTCGGTCATTGGATTGGCGAGCTGGTTAAGCGGTACACCGTCCCTGTATATAGATACTTGCGTGACCTGTGAACCTTGAATCGTCGCAGTCGCGTTACTGCCGGGCCCGCCATTGAATTCAATATAAACACCCGGAATATATTGGAGGACTTCAGCAACGGTTGTCACGGGCATTTTTTCAATATCTTCTTTAGTAATGATGTCAATGTTGGCAGTTACATTTGTACCCGGGGTCTCAAAGCGGGTGGCTGAAACAACTACTTCTTCCATTCGATGTGGTTCAGTATTACCGGTGTCCATCACCTTCTCCGCGGATGTATCCTTAGACCACGCAAAGCCGCAAAAGGTGAGTGATATAATAAGAATCTGCTTTAAGATAGATTTGAGTTTATTAGGTTGCATCAGTGATCCCATATTTTTTTAATTTTTCAATCAGTGTCTTTCGGCTTATACCAAGTTGTCTGGCAGCACCTGATTTGTTGCCGCCAGTCCGTTTAAGCGCAAGTTCAGTATAAAATCTCTCCATGTCCTTAAGGTTAAGATCTGATATTTTTAAGTAATCCTCTGTTTCAAAAGGGAGATCTGTTGTGGTAATCATAGGCTTTTTACATGTTATCACGGCCCGTTCAATCACATTCACAAGCTCCCTGACATTGCCGGGCCAGTCATATGACCTTAGCGCCATCAATGCGTTTTCAGAAATACCTTGAGCCGGACGGCGAAATTTACGGCTGAAATGGTTGACGTAATGCTCCGCGATAAGGTGTACGTCATCTCGTCTCTCCCGTAACGGAGGGATGTTAATCGTATAAACATTGATACGGTATAACAGGTCTTCCCTGAACTTACCGTCGGCAATAGCCTGTTCAAGATCTCCATTGGTCGCGGTTATTATTCGAAAATCTGAGTATACAGGCGACGTACCCCCGACACGGGTGAATTGATTTGTCTCAAGGACTCGCAGCAGTTTTGACTGCAGGGGAAGCGGAGCTTCTATAATTTCATCAAGGAGAAGGGTTCCTTTATCCGCGACTTCAAAAAAACCTTTTTTTTGATTTAAAGCACCTGTAAAAGCCCCTTTTTCATGGCCGAACAGTTCACTCTCTAAAATGCCTGAAGCAAACTCATTACAGTTAACAGCAAAAAAGAAGTTGTCTTTTCTATCGCTCTGTTCATGTATAGAACGGGCGACAAGTTCTTTTCCTGTACCGGTTTCCCCGCGGATAAGTACCGTAACAGGAAGTTCGGCGATTTCCTTGATATCCTGATATATTCTCTTCATCTCATTTGATTGACCAATCATGGGTGAAGAGGTTTTAAATCCAAGGGACTTTTCCTTCCTTAAAGACGTAATTTCATTGAGTATCTTGTGTTTGTCAAGAGCCTCTTGGATAGTGTTCCAAAGAAGATCAGATAAGCTGTTTACCGGTTTTTTAAAATAATGAAAAGCCCCCTGTTTAACAGCCTGAATCGCCAGTTCAGTGGAACCGTGTGCCGTAATCATAATAAAAGGAATTTCAGGATAAAGATCCTGTACGATTTTAAAAAGCTCTATACCTGTCATTTCAGGCATTTGAACATCAGCAATGATAGCACCTACGTGTTCTTTCTTCAGCACCTCAAGTGCGTCCTTGGCAGATGTAAGGGGCTGGATATTAAAAGCTTCTGCGCCTGAAAGAGAAAGAAATAGCTCAAGAAAGCTTTCATTATCATCGACTAGTAAGATCTTTTCCTTTTCCATGTCATATATTTTTATCAATAATAATATAGAATGTCGATAGTTTAAATGAAAAAAAGTGATTTTTTCAAATTTAGATCGGATTTAATGGACTGAAAATATAAAATATACTAAGTTATGGGAATTTTTACATCATCAGATGTAAAATGTTAATTGTCAGACACCATCTTTTTTGTTATTGTAGCTTTATTGACTTGTAGATAGGATAATTACTAAGTTCTAACAAAATGAATATGATAAAAGACGATAATCCATATTATTTGTCATAAAGTTTCAAATTTTACATACAACATTCAGGAGGCATCAATGGCTCGCATTCTTATTATTGAAGATGATAATGTAATGGGTAACGTAATTAAAATAAATCTTGAAGAAAAAGGTTATGAAACAATTGAAGCCTCAGATGGTGCTGAAGCAATAGAGCTTTTATCAAAAGAACATGTTGATCTTATCATCACAGATATATTTATGCCAAAAATGGATGGTATTGAACTTATTCGAGAGTTATTGAAAAAGAATCCAGATGCGAAGATTGTTGCGATTTCAGGCGGCGGTATTACAAAAAATCCGGATATTTATGTAGAAAGCGCACTAGCCCATGGCGCTATAAAGGGATTTATAAAACCAATAGATATGTCGGAACTAATTAGTACTGTTCAGGAAGCTTTGGCCTAAAAGCTAAGGAACATATAATAATATTATGTAGTAGGGTGGGCTGTGCCCACCTTCTACTGAATTCATAATGTATGCTGACTTTTTTGGTGGGCATAGCCCACCCTACGATAGTTGGTCAAATTTCATTAATATTTCAAATTATATTACTCTGTATCTTGAGGAAGGTTCGCTTATTGCCGACATAAGATGAAATTGCCCACCCGTTATCATCAATAAAACAGCCTTGCAATTTCAAAGGTGAAACCATGTCTCCATTAAATAAATTTAACGCCAACCCTCATTCTCTTCTTATCCTTTTTTTCCTGGCTGTCACAGCTGTGTCCTGCAGCTGTGATGAAGCTGTATTCAGCACAAACATCAATCTGTTTGCTTCAGCAGTTATAACTGACAGAGATTATATCCTTTTGGGTGATCGCGGAAACATCTTTCAATCAAATGACGCGGCAAAATCATGGAAAAGGGTTGAGAGTAATACCAGAAGCGCCTTGGTTTCAGTGTGCTTTCCAGACAGCCAAAACGGCTGGGCAGTTGGGCAGGACGGAGCTGTTCTTCACAGCACAGACAAGGGAAAGACATGGGCATTCCAGGTTTCCGGTGTTCACACGTATCTTCTGGCTGTAGATTTTTTTGACGTGCTTAACGGCTGCGCGGTTGGCGCGGATTCCACCGTCATAATGACCGCTGACGGAGGAAAGACATGGAGCGTATCACCCTTCAGGGCGCCCTCAGCGTTTGATGATGACCCTGACTTCGCAGAAGAATACAATCTCCTCGCGGTCAGTATGATAGATGCCAGCCAAGTGTGCGTGGCCGGCGACGGGGGAAGAATTTTTGTTACAAGGGACGCTGGCAGATCATGGACAGATGTCAAATCACCTCTCTATGATGAAGAAATGATGGAGGGCCGGAACCTTTATGCCATGACTTACGACAACGGTGTTCTGTACGCTGCCGGTATAGACTGCACCTTTATCTGTTCAAAAGACCAGGGAAACACATGGACAATAATCGATACCGGTTATACAGACCCGGACCTTTTTGCCATTGATATGATAGGCGGCACCGGTATAGCAGCCGGTTCAGGCGGGCATGTGTTCTTAATTTCCGACCGTGGAAAACAATGGGAACTGCTCAAGGTGCCTGAAAAAACAACCCGGTCATGGCTAAGCGGGCTTGATCTCAGGAAGACAGGACAGGGTAATATCATCTGCCTTCTTACCGGCCAGAACGGCGTTTCGGGGCTGTATAAAAACGGCAAATTCAGCTGGTAAAAAAGAATTGTCAAATAGAAAAGCAAGGATATTTAAATGAAAAGGGCAACACCCGCCAGCACATATTGTCATCTGAATTATATTTTAAAATTCAGGATCCCGGTTTTTATTATTCTGATGCTGATCACCGGCGTGATTTGCTTTCAATTAAAAAACATGAAGATGGTAATAAAAGATCCATTAACTCCCTTGTACCCTACTGGTCATATATTCAAACCTGTTTTAAAAGCGGCCAATGAAACCTTTCCCTTGCAGCGCAGGCTGGTCTGCCTGTTGAAGACAGAAAATGGAGATATCTATAACAGCGCGACCATAAAAAAAATTGAAAACATTACAAAGGGGCTTCTGAATATAGACGGAGTTCTTCCCTCAAGTGTGACATCATTATCCAGAGGGATGAAATACTTTAATAACACAGCCCAAGGGCTTTACATGGATCCGATAATGGGGAACACCCCGCCTAAGACTGACAAAGATTTTAAGGACCTGAAACGAAAAGTTGCTGTCAGTCCCATGGGCCCTGGTAAGTATGTCTCTTATGATGGTACGACTGTGATGATATCAGCGCTGCTGGAGACTACAGATCAGAGAGCAAAACAGACGTATAAAGACCTTTCTGATGAAGAAAAGGAAAAAATATCCTTTGAAAAATATAAACGCAAAGAAGATGACTCCTTTAACAGTCGGCTTGTAAAAAACCTCTTTGAACTTAAAGCAAAAGAGGATGATGCCGGGCATATGCTTTTTTTCATGGGTGAACAGGTACTAACAGGACAGCTTCAGGAGATCGGCAAAAAACATATTCCTGTTGCGGCAGGGATTATGTTCACGTTCATTATTATTTTTCTAGCGTTTTATTTTAGAACATGTCAGGGGCTGTTCATCCCTCTTTTTTCGATGATTTTCGCTGTAATTTGGAGCATGGGATTATACACGTGGGCAGGTATTGAATTTAATCCCATGGCCCTCCTGTTCCCGGTAATCCTTGCTGCACTTACGCTCGCTTTAAGCGCACTGGCTTTGAACAAATTCTACCATGAATATGATGATAATAAAGATAAACACCAAGCCATCAAAAAAGTTTACAGCAGTATGCCGGTAAAAGCATCTGTAATAACTGCCGGAATGATAATGCTGACCATGTGGACAGCAGATGTGCCAATGGTCAAGGACCTGGGGAGCCTCGGTATTTTCTGGTTTATCGGTGCTTTCGCAACGATTATGGTAATCACCCCAATCATGCTCTCCCTCCTTCCTCTGCCATCACATGCAAACAAAGAGATCACAAACGAAGCAGACAGTATATCCTCACGAATTCTTGCTAAGCTTACCAGCGGCAAAGGAAAATATATTATCATTATTATCATGGCAGCTTCCATTGTATGCGGCAGTCTGAGTACCCGCAGACTTGAAGTTGGCGGCAACGTGCCTGGCACAGATTATATCCAGTCAGATCACCCGTGGAATCAGTGCTTCAACCTTCTGTCTGAAAAATTTATGGGCCCTTCACAGCTTAATGTATATGTGGCGGCTAAAGAAGAAGGAGACATTCTCGATCCTGACGTGATGGGTGCGATAGCTGATTTCAGTATTTTTCTAAAAAGCGAATGCAATGCTCGTGACTGCATAGCAATCGACTATATGGTTCAGATGGCACAAGTGACAATGATGGACGGGAGCCCAAAATGGCAGACACTGCCCATGGAAAAAGATAAATTAAAAGGCCTGGCAGGCATGGTCATGGAACAGGGCGGAGAAGTAAAGGATTTTATCGACAAAACCGCTACTAAAGCGGTGATTTCACCCTTTTTCCCTGATAAAGACGCAAAGAGTATTGATAACTATTCCGCAAAGATGCAGGAATATATTGACGAACATCCTTTTGATAAGGTTACTTTCAGCCTTGGTAGCGGCCTCCTTGGAATGACAAAACCGATCAATGACGGTACCCGGACCGCTTATCAGCGCATCATCGCGACGGCCCTTTTTGGTGTACTCGTTCTCAGTATCCTCTTAACACGTTCTCTGTTCAATGGTCTGATGATAACCCTCCCTGTTGTAACCGCCCAGTCGATTTTATGGCTAATCATGGTATCCACGGGTATACCGGTCAGCATGCCGGCTGCTCCAGCTGCTGCTGCCGCTCTTGGATTCGGTGCTGTATTCGGTTATATCCTTATACAACCATCTACGGATAAAAATAAGGGAAACAGCGGTATCGTATTGTTTACGGGTTTACTGATATTTGCCATGGCCCTGCCGTGGTTTTTCATCGGCATGAAGTACCAGGCAGGCATGGTTATGTTTTTCGGGACGACGGTTTTTCTGGAAATGATAACTTGTCTGGTAGTGATGCCATCACTGGTAGACATGTTTAAGGTAAAATACCAGTAGAAATCCGGACAACTCGATGCTAGATACTGGTTACTAAATAGCTGTTTTTTGTTATCTAACTTCTAGACATCCCTACTAAAAAAGCGGAATCTAAGCTTGTCAGGCTCTGCGTGGTTTCACTACGGCCAGCCATCCAGCATCTAGCATCCAGCATCTAGCATCCAGCATCCAGTATCCAGCATCCAGCATCCAGTATCCAGCATCTAGCATCTAGCATCCAGCATCCAGCATCCAGTATCCAGTATCCAGCATCTAGCATCCAGTATCCAGCATCTAGCATCCAGTATCCAGCATCTAGATTTTTTTTGACTTATTAAATCAGATTGTTACACAATATGATAGGGAGATTCAATTCTACTCACGCGCTTAATGTTTTACGTATCTCTTCCACAACCTTTTCAACGTCAAGCGGTTTTTTATAAACTTTATCTACTGTTGAGGCGTTCACTTTAGCTTCCATATCGTCAAATGCTGTCATGGCAAAAACAGGAATCCCCACATGGTGCTTTGAAAGATAAGAAATCAATTCAAAACCGTCCATTACATTCATTTTTAAATCTGTCAGTACCAGGTCAATTTTTTTCGTGCTGACTGCCGTGATCGCGTCTGTACCGTCTTCAGCGGTCAGCACGTTAAACTCTTTTGAATAAGGTTTAAGCACTTTTGAAATAACGCGCCGTGTTATCTTGTCATCATCAACTACAAGGATATTTTTCATAAATAGTAGAACCTCTTTTGCACCAGGATTTAATTCATATTATAAATATAGTGTATCATTAAGTATATCGCGATGCATGCCAACTTGCAAGATTTATTAATTTATTTCATCCTATCTTTCGCTCTCTTCATCGCCTGTTTAAACGCATCAACATCCGCTTTACCCTCTTTATCCTCTTCTTCATCTTCAGGCATAGTATCAAGCTTTTCCTGAACAGCTGACAGACCTGATGATGGTTTTTGGGGACGGTCTTCCTTCTCTTTAGATGATGAAATGAACTGAAACTTGTTGATGAAAGAAATATTCCGGAGAATCCTTATACCCGTACGCCGGACAAATATCTCGTATAGAAAGCAGATAATCGCCAGATACAGTACCCAGTGAGTAATATCCAGATAACGCGGCTTTTTCGGAAGCCCCTTCCATATGTCTGCAAGATTAATCCTCTCTTTACCGCCTGAAAGGGCTGCGATCCTCTCAAGGGTTTCAAGGCCGCGACCGGTTTCAGCGGGCACAAATTCAGGAGAGTAGGGGAGACAGACAGGACTCATCACATAAGGCATCATGCCGGGGATTGACAATGTCGGCACCACGGTCTCCTTCCCGGAAACAGGAAGGCTCAGCTCAAGCAGGTCTGCACCCGCCCATTGCATAACATGCATGGATGCCTCTGGGGTCTGGCCGGGCATGCCGCGAAGGATGTTTACCTCAGGCAACTGGGCCAGAACATCTTTTTCTCTCTCCGGGTCCAGATGAAGACGGATTTTTAAAAGACCGTTTTCAATCACCTGATCGGCCAGCATGTTTGCCGGAAGCTCTTGGTTTTCACCTTTTGTCCACCGCATCAGACTTGAAAAAAACCTGCCGGACTTTTCCCAGCTCGCGATCGGGCCGGCAAATTCACCGTCCGCCTCTCCGGTATAACATAATACCCGGCCCGGCCCTGAATGCCAGTATACAACAACCGGAGCCTTGTATTCATCCTGGGTCACCACCGAAAGATTCGCCTCAGGCCTTACATAGCAGAGATTGTATCCCCCAACATTAGGAATATTATCAAAAAAATCATGTGTGAGACCCGCGAACCTTCCTGTGGCAGCAACTTTTGTCTCTTCTTCAATAAACGCACTCCTGGATACTTCAAACATGTCCTGGATAAAAAGGCTCGGGATCTCCTCAGGCGAATTAGTAAAAAGGCACCGTCCCATTCCTCTTTTCGCGATATCCCGAAGGAAATCCGCATCCACATCCGTTGGCTCCCCAAGGCCGATAGCGCTCACGGTTATGCCTGCTTTTGTACACTCTTCAATCAGCTCTTTATATTTTCCCGGTTCTTCCGCGTCCGCAGCATCAGCAAAGAGGATAATGTGGCGTGTCACTTTTTCAGACCTGTTAAGCGTTCTGGTCGCGAGCAGAAGCCCCTGGTACACGAATATTCCTCCGCCCATCGAATCAATACGAAGTACTTTATTCCGCATCATGTCCCGATCTTCATCAACCGGGGTCAGGGAAACAATGGTATGGGCTACACTGTCAACAGCGATAACCGCGAATTCGTCAAACTCTGAGAGCATATCAAGGACCTGCACCGCACCCAGGTTCGCCAGATCCATTTTTGTTTTCCCGCTGTCTGTTTCCGCTGCCATTGACCCGGACCTGTCAAGAACAATGGCTAAGCCTATAGCAAACTTACGATGTTCCTGGCGAAGCTCCATTGAAACCGGCATAATCCTTTCCAATGGAGACTTATAATACCCCCCGGGCCCGTATGACTTCTTGCCGCCAGTTATCATCAACCCCGCGCCGGTATTTTCCACCCAGTGAGCAATATTTTCCAGGTTCTTTACGCCCAGGGTAGATGCTGTCACATTTTCCAGCAGGATTGCGGAATACGCCGATAATTCCTCCAGGGACAGGTTTGCTGTTTCCCCCGGCATCGGCACTAAGTCGATACCCCCTTTTTTTAAAAGTGATAAGAGGCCTGACTCACGGCTTCCTATATAGAGAACCGGGTGCGGCCCTCGGACAGCGGTAAGAAACCTTACCCTATTGTTTTCAGGAATGGTATCAGCCGATTGCGGTTTTATTGAAAGCGTGTATATATTTGTTCCTGGTTTCTGGGCCCGATCCCTGAACATAAGAAGGCTTGTCCCGGCCGGAACTTTAGACATACCCTGTGAAATCGGCATCCGGTTGCGTGATAATGTATACTCAATATTCTGGGAATCAGGTGATCTGATCCAGCTTTTAATCAGAAAAGACTCTTCAGGATTTATTACGGACGGTGTCTCTATATCCATGATCGCCGTGTCATCAGCAAACCGCCTTCCCAGGTACCGGTAGTCAACAGCTATCCCTTTGCCAGCAGCTCGTCTGGCCATGCTCAACGGCTCCTGTCCCGTCCAGAGACCGTCTGACAAAACCAAAAGCCGCCCGGGTGTTCCCGGAGGAATAAGAGATACAGCCGTCTGGATCGCCTCGTTCAGGTTTGATTGATCAGAACCAATATCATGAACAAAACCGGCAAAGTTTCCATGGCCTGGAGTCCGCTCAACAACAGCCTTTCGGCCAAAGGAGACCACTGCAAGCCTGTCATCCTTGTTCATAGACTGGAGAAGAAGATTGACTGTCTCTGTGTGTTTTTTCTTATTATCCAGCGGCATTGATTCACTGCAGTCCGCCAAAACGACCAGTGTGCCGGAGCGACTGTAAATTTTAAGCGCGGGTTGGCACAACGCGAGAGTCAGGAGCAGGAATAGGAATGCCCGAAAAATCGGGGAAGCAATGGTCCTGGGAGGCCTCTTAAGGGCCAGAAACAGCGCAAGGGGAATCAGCAGCAACAGCCAGACAGGTTGATGTAAAATCATGCCATCCCCCTTGAAACCATCCGGCTCAATATCAGCTGATAAATGATCAACAGGCCCACGGCAATCAGGATAAATATCCACGCGGCCCGGAAATACGTTTTTCTGACAGTATCAGCCTCTTTCCACTGGCCGTATCTTCCGGTTTTACACCTTGAAAGGTCACTTTCAGATATGGATAGGGCATTGCTCGCAAACCGATATGTTTTCTTTTTTGTCTTTACTAAATATATACCCGGATCCTGGTTTTCAATAATTACCTGGTTATCAGATATATTAAACTGCTTTTCAGTTTTATCAGGTTTCACAACAGTTACCTGGCTTATTCCTGAAGGTGCGTAAAATACAGGATCTGTACCGAGCCGTATATTTGTGCGTCTAAATCCAGGCATCAGGCTCTTTATCCAGTCTGTCAGATTACAGAAAATAATCGGCCATGCCGGCATCTGCGCTAGGTTGGAGGCTTGGTGACTTATCCTCAACCGCAAAAGATGATTTGAATTTAATAACGCCGTGTCAGTAATCAGAGGAATATTCCCCGCCAAGATAACAGGATCCCCCGGCATTTCATGCCCGGTCCCCGCGCCCCAAATAATCCCGTCCAGGCTCAATCCCTGTGTCAACGGATGCGTATGGTCAACAATATAAGGCCCTGTATACGAAACAGGTTTATCTTCCTCTACTAGCAGTAAAACCCACTGGTCAGCATCTGGCGGCGTTTCAGGCACCTTGTCGGTAATATACAGCCGGGGTTGTTTATTTATATCGATTATCCCTTCAGCAGCTAAAACCGCCTCCCTCACATGTTTTTCCAGCTCCTGGCTGCGGATATCAAATTGAACAGGCAGCTGTCTATACGGATCAGACAGCAGGACCGCCTTATTATCTATACCGAGGGGATCGCTGTTGATTTGGACTGTAATTGGAGAAAAGTTGTCTTGAACTGAAAAAATAATCTGCTTTCGCTGATTTGGCTCAAGACGCGCATTCACTTTTTTAAAGGGTTTGTCACGGCCCACAAACAAAAAAGAGACGTCAGTCTCTCGGGTCATGTCTCCAAAATTCACGATCTCAACCATGCAACGGTCATTATTTTCATATATAGTTCTGGATGCGTTAATGATAGCCGTATTTGCCAGTTTAACGCCCAGGGCAGCCCACTGAATATGGACATCTTCGAGAGGGGTATCAGGATTTTTGTCACTAATGACCTGGATCAGCGCCCGTCTGCCACCAATACTATTGGCGAGATTTAAGGCTGCATCAAGCGAATCAGATGGTGATTTGCAGTGCCAGTTCTGCAGCGCGTCCATAAGGGTTGCTTGATCTTTTACCTGATGGCTTAAAACATATGGCCGTTTCCCAGCGGTAATAAGCCTCACCGAACTGACCTGTTTGTCATCCAGGATCTTGCTGACCATCTCAATGGCCAAGTCCCGCGGTGATACCCCATTGTTATCAGCCCGCATGGAATAGGAGTCATCGAGTATAATGATAGCTGGCCGTGAACTTTTAGATGTGGTAAATGTCGGCCCCATGGCAGCCGCGACTAACAAAAGGATAATCAGCAGTTCAAGGTAGAATGTTTTTGGCAGGGAAATCTTTTTTATCCGGGTACCCCCTTTTTTAACGATCCCCTGATTCTGCCACAGCATCAGGCTGGAAACCGTCTTTCGCCTGAGACGGCTCCGAAGCAGATAAATCGCCGCCAGCGCAGGAATAGCCGCTGCCGCGATCAATGCTAAAGGAGTTAAAAAGGTAGGCATCAATTGTCCTTATATTATACTTTCACCAGGTATAGAGAATAAAACGTCTTTACCACGAAGAGCGCGAAGGTTTTATTTATTTTAACCATCCTGTTTCTAGCAAGATTGATGTCTTTATTCCGGCAGCTGTTTCCCGGCCGTGACAAACTTTTTTTCTTCGTGTCCTTCGTGCCCTTCGTGGTGAACATGTTTTTATATTTGTCTTATGTCCATCAACCAGCCTCAATCACCCCGCCCTCTACCAGGGGAGTTAAATCCCCGGAAGCTGAAAAGTCTTCACTTACCAGGGTCATCATCCGGGCGCCGGTTCTGGCGCACGCATCATGCCATATATCCTGGTGCCGTCTGAGTGTTTCCATAAATCGCTTTACTGCTGATCGGTCAACAAAAAGATCCATCTCATCATCATTCTCTGAATCAGACAGGCAAATATTACCATATTCCAGGGGTTCTGAATCTTCAGCAGAAAGGACCTGTATTAAGTAAAGCGCAGACGCGCCCATGGCGAATGTCTGTAGTACAATCGCCGGATCATCCGGCAATAAAAGGTCTCCAATGATAACCCGTATGCTCTGGTCCTGCAGAGACGGTGGCCTGACAGTGAAGGCTTCCATAAAACCGCCGTTTGATTCAAATAAAGGTATCTCCCACATCTTTGGTGGTTCCTCACTGTTCGGCAATGACGCAAAATCCCTGCCACAAATCCAGATGTCATGGGTGCATCCTGTTTTTGAAGCCGCAGTAGCCAGCATTGCAACCAGCGTCCAGGATACTTCCGCCTTGTTCGAAATATTCATTGAAAGGGATCCGTCTAAAATGATTTCCAGACGGGGCCTGATCTCCTCATGAAACTGTTTTACATTGAGGCGGTCACTCCGGGCATAGGCTCCCCAGTCGATCCTCCTGATATCATCCCCTGGGTGGTACTCCCTGAAATCTTTAAATTCAATTGAAGAACCTGCCAGCCGCCCTGTATATCCGCCCGGCGTTCCCACTAGCGGTGTTTGAGGGACGGCAAGTTTACATCGTGTCCCCAACATCTCACCCAAAAGAACAGCCTCCCGAAAATTATCCATTAAAATCTATCACCTCTTAAAATCGGAATTGCTATCAGGATCGTAACCGAATTGCTCGGTGCCATCAGATAATTTGGTGGGCACAGCCCACCCTACTGAAATCCAGTCAATCCTGATAATCCTGATAATCCTGTCTAAAAAACATAAAAATGGCAGAGCGAAGCGATACCACAACTTTAGGCACTTTAGCGCACTTTAGGCACTTATAATATTCGTACTATTATTCCCCGGTTTAAATTGTTTTATCTGCTTAAAGAACCAAGGTATATTCACAGTAACCATAATAAATAGCCAGATCGCGGAAAAAGCCAAATGCTTGTCCGCATTTTTTTTACTATCAAGCAGATCGATCAAATTAAAAGGCCATGTCCAGTCAACTGAAATATCCGTGAAAAGTGTCATGATTGTTAAGGTGTACGGCAGGGTTGATCCGGCGACAACCAGTATGATCGTTATCAGTCCGGTCAGTTTACGTGGCACAAGGTTTTTAAGCAGAGTCCGTTGAAGCAAAAGACTGGTAAGGGAATACGCCCCAGTGTAAAGTAAAAAACAGGCAATAAGGGACAATTCCCTGTCACTTAATGAAAAAACATTAAATGCCTCAAGTATGACGTTCAGGCCAATAGTAGCCGCGATATACACCCCGCACCAGGCGATTCCGTTAACTGTGCCGGTATAAAAAGGGAATACCAGAAAACGGCCCAGTAATCCCCGGGGAATGGTTTTTCTGATTCTCATACTGAATGTTTCTGTTTCACTGACAACAAACAGCATGTAGATACAGCCGACAAGTACACTGAGGACCGCCCAGATCTCCTCAGCATCCGACATGGACCCGTACACCGACAGGAGTATGGCAAAAGCAGTGCCGATGATCCAGCAGACAGCCAGGTAGATTCGTATGGGGAGCATACGGTTACTGGCTGAAGGGGATATTGAGGCAACAGATCCAATATGAAGAAGTATAAATATAAACAGAAACGGCAGGGTAACAACTAATGTCTCGCTCCAAAAATCGGCTGTACCCAGTCTGGAACCGATCCCCTTGTACAGCATCTGGATATACATGGGAAAAAATCCTGAGAAAAAGATAAAGAGGAGTATGAGCGTCCCCATCCGCATGATGGACGAAAATGCTTTACTTGAAGAGACCGTCGCCATAAAAAGCGTTAGCTGTGTGGCGACGATGACCATAAAAAAACTGATTAGGCTGACAACAAACATGGATGGCAGGTCGATCCCGCGGAGAAGATAGGTGAATGTCATAAACGGCATGGATATACTGTAAAGAAGTACCAGGAAAACAATCGAAGAGATTAGCTTCCCGCGTATGATTTTCCACGGTCCAATAGTAGTAATGTATAAAAGATCAATATTTTCGCCGGACCTTTCTTTTGACATTTTATTCCCGGCATATAAAGGAATAAATATCATTGAAAGAAAGCAGAGTGCCGTATATAGCGCGACAAACATATTCCGGCCCAGCTTAAACGCACGTCCCAAATCATGGTTGGTTAATATATTAGATGAACCGATAGTGATGGCCACAATTATCATATTGATAATCAAAAAAATCATGAGGAGTCCGATCAACACCCTGCTCTGAACAGCCTGCCTTGTCTCCTTGACAACAATCGGGTTGATCCTGTCGCAAACCCTGGTTATAAACATACTGAATCTTTTCATTGTAACTTACCTTCGGTAATCTGCATAAAGATATCTTCCAGGTCCTGGGTATGACGCCTGTATTCAAGAATCCTGAAGCCTTTATTTATCAGATCCGCCAATAAAGACGCGCCCCTGCTGTCATCACCTTCGATTTCAGCATAAATCTCATCTCCGGCAATCCGGACGTTACTGATCCCCGGCGTGATCATCAGCGCTTTGCGTAGTTCTTCATTACTGTCCAGGGAACGGATAATAAACGCCTGCTTCGGGACATGTCGATTCATGACATTATGAATTGTCCCGGTTTCAAGGATTTTACCCTGTTCAATAATGACAACGCCGTCGCATATTTCCGTAAGTTCGGTCAATATATGCGAGCTGATCAGGATTGCCTTCCCCTGAGAAGAAAGAACTTTTAACAGCTCTCTTAGTTCTATACGCGCCCTCGGGTCCAGGCCTGCTGCCGGTTCATCCATCAGCAGCACATCAGGACCATGTACCAAAGCACGCGCCAGGCTGACACGCTGTTTCATCCCCTTTGATAATGCATTTATTTTTTTATCCAGGATACCGGTTAAACCTGTGAATTCTTCAACACCCTCTATACGGGAGATACGGTCCTGCCCCTTAAGGTTATACGCCCTAGCAAAAAAATCGAGGAACTCATGAACAGAAATATCTGTATCCTCCGGCAGGTTGTCTGGAACAAATCCAATCCGCTCCCTGGCATTCTCAGGATACTGGGTAAGGGATTTGCCGGACAGAAAGATATCACCGCTGTCCGGCTCATCAAGCGTTGCCATGATTCTCAAAGTAGTAGTTTTACCCGCCCCATTCGGTCCCACAAACCCGAAAATCTGCCCCTTGTCAAACTCAAAAGAAACATTATCCAGAGCAATCGTTTTACCGAATCGCCTGTTCAAATTTTTTATAACAACATTCATCATTTTGTTTTCACTGAGTAACTTAAGTTACAAGTTATAAGTTACAAGTGCCTTAAGTTAAGGATTTCTGCCAATTATATGTTATAAAAAGCAGAGCAGAGCGATAAATCCAGACACTATGTTTTTTTACTATACAAGGCACTTGTAACTTTTCCTAACCCGATCACAACCACGCCTTTTTAAAACTGACAGAGCGAAGCGATACCACAACTTAAGGCACTTGTAACTTTAGGCACTTGTAACTTTTTTAATTTCCTCCATACCTAAAACCCAGAACCCCTAGCCAATATACCATAAACCACTGAAGTCAAATCCTGGTTTTCAGCATCTTCAAGCCCCATCTCAACAAACGGCGATCCATTCAAAATAGCGATATATGATCCTGGTTTTAATTTACTATTAGGGTTATATGAAAACGTATCCACATGATTTTGCCATGCTGGATTACGGTATTGCGACCGCAGCCAGTCTTTCTTCAGTTTTCCGGATGGGATTATATCCTTTGTTATTGGCAGACGAACCCTTGCCCCGGCTTTGATCTCTTCTGCCCTGTATAACCGACCAGAGTGATCAGCCAGATAAAGTTTCTCAATAGGCGCCCCCAGGCCATTTACGACAAAATGGTTACCTTCCTGATCTGTCGACAGGCTGATCCGTTCCCGCCGTAGCTGGCATTTTCTGATCTTGAAATGCCCTGGAATGCGCGCCGAGAGCCATCCGGTTTTTAAATGCTGTCCCGAAGTCCAGTCAATGGTCTTTGACGTCCCCTCTTCATGCCTGCTGTATATCGGTGTTATTTCAGTTTCATAATCAAACCACAGACCTTTTCCAGGAGTAAGGGGACTGTAATATCCAGCCCGTCCAATTGTAGATGCCCTGTGGGTGTTCTCATCCAAAAATGTTGTGTAACTGATCCTTGCATACGAATCAAACCCTTCTGAAAAAACTGCATATATCATAATAGAGACACAAAAGATTAAGGAAATCATCGGTGCTGTCCATACCAGCCAGATCTTTTTTTTAAGACGAGCCAATATAATAAAATTCACTGGTCCGACAAGTATTATGAACAGGAGCATTAACATGATCTGCCCCTTAAGATTGACGATGGCATGAATCTCTTTTATTGGAAAATCCACATTAGCGTTAAAACGCTTCTTTTTCCAGGGTTTCAGGGTACTCCGCCATATCTTTGCTATGGTAATAAGCTGGTTATCAGTCAAACTTTCTATGTCCAGCGAATAGACAACCAGATATTCTCCAAAACCTGAATAATAGGATATCATTCCCTCTGAAATATTTTTTTTATCTTTTTCCCAGAAGTTCTCGATCGAATAATCCCCTAAAACTGTCAGGCTCCCGCCTGTGCTAACATAGTCCTGGAGGGCATTGATCGTTCCCGGGGACATATCCTCAATATCATCGTCGCTGATAAAAACGCCATCAAAACATGAATATGACAACCACTTGTCGCTCCATTGCGAGGGGGGGAGTTCTGTCCGAGTAAGCCGGTAGCTATCTTTTTTAAAGATTTTGGTCTCCTGTAGCCTCCTGTTGAGGGTATCCCGGTTAAGGCTTCTACTAATCAGTACATGTGGTATGGTGTCATGGTAGATGTCTGGTGTTTTAAAATTACTTATCGGATCCTTTTCTTTCCCATCGATAAAGACTCTCAGGCCTCTACCGTACTGCCGCATAGCCGGTTGAAACATGGAAACTTCAGACATGGTGCCGGCTGGTATTAGTACTTCCCGGCTGATCGACTCAATTTCTCCGTATCTGTTCCGACTGGGAAACATAACACGGACATTATGTGACTTTGCTGATGACAGGTTGCGAATCTTGATACGGCATTCAATATATCCATGACAGATCACCTCCTGAGGAATTGACTCCGGAGTGATGATAATATCACCGTAATCTGCCGCCTCTGATATTGAGCGTGAACTAAGAAGAAGGAAAAAAAGAAAAAGAGAGCAGAAGATTCGCGCTACTGATAGATGGCCGATTTTTATCATAATTTACCTTAACGTAACCGTCTCCGGCAGATCCATGCCGGTTTCGTCCAGGTTTGACAACAGTGAATCAAGTATCTGCCAGACATCAACTTTATCAAAACCAGCCTTATAGTTCAGGATAAGACGGTGGTTAAGAACATAGGGGGCTACTGCTTTAACATCTTCAAACCCCACACTGGGACTCCCTGCAAGAAGAGCATGCCCTCTTGCCGCTTCAGCGATACCTATCGCCGCCCTGGGAGATGTTCCATGCTTTACATAAGTTTTTACTTGTTCCGGCGCCTCAGCGCCATCAGTATGAGTAGCTGCAACAAGCCTGGCAGTATAATCCGCGACCGGCTGCGGCAGGTAAGCCTTTTCCATGCACGTGAAAAGGAGTTCAAGGGAAGATTCTTCCAGGGACCAGGTAGGTTCCGGCGTTTCACCCCGTCGCCGGGTTGAAATAATCCTGCTGATCGAAACATGATCAATATCAGCAATCGGGAGCTTAAAAAGAAACCTGTCGAGCTGTGCTTCAGGCAAGGGGTATGTGCCTGACAGTTCGATCGGATTCTGTGTCGCCAGGACCATAAATGGTGAGGATATACTTTTTGTGGTCCCCATTAAAGTAACGCTTCTCTCCTGCATCGCCTCAAGAAGCGCGGCCTGGGTTTTTGGTGACGCCCGGTTTATTTCGTCTGCCAGCAAAAGGTTTGTAAACACCGGGCCAGGCATAAACACCATTTCCCGCTTGCCTGTTTCTGTTTCCTGGAGGATATGGTTCCCAAGGATATCACCGGGCATAAGATCCGGGGTAAACTGAACCCTGTTTGTTTCCAGTTTAAGAAGACGGGAAAGGGTTTTAACAAGCACTGTCTTTCCCAGGCCTGGCAAACCCTCAAGCAATATATGTCCCTGGCACATTAAACCGATCAGTACCATCTTGTGAATGTCTGTTCTTCCAAAAAGGGCAAGATCCAGCTGCTCCAGCAGGTGCTCCAGCACCTCTCTGCATTCTTTCACCTCGGTTTCTGTTAACAATACATCGGTTTCATTGGTCATATTATTCTCCACCTGTTGTTGGTCGGTTAAAATATCGTTTTATTGAACTACGGTGCCGGGGGAGAATGGTCTGTGAGTATGCTGAACCTCCGTCTGCTCCTGCCTCCTGAAGCGCACCGGTTGCTGATGTTTCAGAATTTTGGGCCTTTTCAGGTGCCGCGTAGGTGACTCCCATGAGCTTACTGTCAGAAAGGGACTTTAGCGCCCCAGGGGGTAATGATTCTTCCTTAAAATTGCACCCTTCCATGGTAGATCCGCTGCTCCAGGTCATGGGAGCGTCCCCTCTTCCCCGCTGGATCTCCCCCTGTCCCGGCTTTGACATGCACATGGACATGGCCTGGGGATCAAAAACATTCAGGTCGCCCTGGTTCTCTGATAAAAACTTTGAAAGCCCGGAACTATTGGACTTAGCAAGACTGTTGCATTTATTCATGGTTTTCTGATCTATAAGGCCATGTTTATACAGGTCCTTCATCCCTTTGCAAAGCCTGTTTTTTGAATTGCAAGTCCGTTTCGAAAGTTCTTTTAACTGTTGGGGAGTCAATTCTCCTTTTTGTAACGCTTCCATTAAATCAGCTGGAAGGGGTTCAAGATTCTTTAATTCCTTGTTCGCCTGTGACTGGAGTCTGGAAAGCGCTGTCATTGCCTGGGAAAGTTTTCCAGGATCAAGAGATCCAAGGTTCTGACGGATCGTTTCTGCCGCCATTTCAGTACGTGCCAGCGTGTCGATTGACTGCAGGGCCTTTTTCGAACCTTCTGCCGCGGCCTTGGCAAGATTGCCATTAATATGATCCAGGGCTTCCCACGCAGCTGCCGGGTCATCTCCAAATGCTTTGGCCTTTAAAACATCAAGCTTCTGTTTCATGCTTTCGGCCCGCTCGGTTTCAATCATATTTTCATCAGCCAGAATCTCTATTTTTTCGATGATCTCCTGTACATCTTCTTCAATTTCAAGCGTTTGTCTTAAGTTGGATGTAACAAACCGTTCAGGGACACTGATACTCAAGACAAAAAACAGCAAGGCCGCGCCAAGATAAAGAAAATATTTTTTAGGGTTCCATCTGATTGTTGGTACTTTCAGGTCGTTCAAAAGCTTTTTCCACTCACCAATATTGATCCTGCCATCTGATATCAGGAGGCCGTTCTTCCTGTTATAATAGTCCAGGTACGCTCTTATTTTTCCTCTGTCTGGAAAATCATTTTTTCCCACAATATATGTTATGGGAAACAACAGCAGCAGTAACCATGTAAAAGGGATAAAGCCGCTTGCGTTAATACCAAATCCCAGTCGGCTGACAACGATTACGGTGCCGCAAATTAATAGAAAATAGATGGTGAGGCGTATAAACCTGCGGATATAGAAAAGTGCGGATAATCGATAATGAAAATTCCTTATAATTTTGTTTCCAGGTTCCATAGCACAAAAAAGTTTTGTTATCAGCTATAATTGTCAGATTTTCTACAGTGATAACCATTCATATCAAAAGTATCCTATTAAGTAAACAATTACAAAAATAAAGTGCCTAAAGTTGAAAGTTACAAGTGCCCCTTCGGCAAGCTCAGGACAGGCTAAAGTTGTGGTATCGCTTCGCTCTGTCAGTTATAAAAAATCAGGTAGAATTCTTTAACGTAAGGCACTTCTTGCTTATAACTGAAGTTACTTTTTTCACATGACTGCAAACTAGCATATCGGTGTGAAATAATTATGAACTGAAAATGAATTATATGTGAACGTTGCTTTCTGTTATTATCTCAACTCCGTTTCACTACCCGTTTATCAGGCTCAGCGCGGTTTCGTGCGAGCACAGAAGAAAATTCCTCAACACGACAAGAAGTGCAAGGAAGCGGGATAAAAACATTTCCTTCGTGTCCTTCGCCTGCAGATCGTAGCTTTAGACGCATTTCTCATATACTACCATGTTCGAGAGATCACAACGAAGCATGAAATATTTACTGTTTCAAAAAAATCCCCCTCGATCCCCCTTTGTAA
>JANQFQ010000067.1 GCA_028277765.1 Desulfobacterales bacterium | reverse complement strand
CATTGATGTGACGATTATTGATGATGCAATCGTGGAGACAGCTGAAGACTTCTCTGTTACACTGATCGCTGGGTCTAATTTTACAATAGTGGATACAGATGCTGTCTGTACCATTAACGACAATGACTACAGCATATCCATAGGCGGAAACAGCGCTTCTGAAAGTTCTGGCAATATCGAGTTCTCAATAACACTCAACCGGCCCCTTGAAACCGGTGAATCGGTCTCAGTAGATTATGCCACGTCTGACAATACAGCTACAGCGGGCACCGATTATACGGAAACCAGTGGAACCCTTACTATTAACCATCCGGATTCCTCTGGATTAATAAACGTGCCTATATCTGATGATTCTGAATATGAACCAGATGAGACTTTTGATGTAACGCTGAGTAATCCGTCCGTAAACGCATCAATAGCTATCAGTGTTGCGACCGGCACCATTAGCAACAATGATTATGTCATCAGTATTGCTGATACATTTGCCACTGAAGGTGAAACAACTGCTGTATTTACTGTTTCACTGGACAGGGCAATTGAAACAGGAGAATCGGTTACGGTCGATTATGCTACATCCGACAATACCGCATTGGCCGGAAGCGATTATACATCTAATGCAGGAACCCTCTCTTTTGATCCAGGTGAATCAGAAAAAACAATCAACGTTTCTCTCATTGATGATAATATTGTTGAGCCCATTGAAATATTTATGGTAAACCTGACCGCGCCTGGTCCCAACGCGTCTATCAGTGACGCGATCGGTGAATGTAATATCAATAATGATGATTATCAGGTAGTGTCCATTGACGATATCACCGTTGATGAGAATGCCGGCAGTGCCGTGTTTACTGTTACCTTGGACAGGGTCGTTGTATTAGGAGATCAAGTAACAGTTGACTACACCACAGCTGATGGCTCAGCTCAAGCCGGCAATGATTATACATCACGCACCGGTACCCTTACGTTTAATTCGGGAGTTTCTTCAAAGTTGATTTATGTAACGCTGATTAATGATGACCTCTTCGAACCGGATGAGATATTTTCAATTAACCTGTCCAATCCTTCCGACAACCTTGAAGTAGCAGATAATACAGCTAACTGCACTATCAACAGTAATGACACTTACAGGATTAGTATCAGTGATGCATCCCCAAATCCTGTTACAGAAGGTGAAGGTGTACAGGTATCTTTCACTGTAACACTTGACCAGCCTTTAATGGTAGGTGATTCAGTTTCTGTTTCTTACAACACTACCGATGGTACAGCTTCCCAGTCTGATTATGAACCTGTTTCCGGCATACTGACATTTGGAGAAGGTGTAGACACAAAGGTGATCTATGTAGATATCCTTAATTATACATTTGTGGAAAATAATGAAGACTTTTATATGGACCTCAGCAATCCTTCTGCTGACGCAGCTTTAAATAACAGCCGGGGAACTTGCACTATTGAAGATAATGATTATATCATCAACGTAAGTGCCGAGGATTATGGTATTATAGATCCTCCGGGTAGCACTGGCGGGGATGTTTATGTAGAACGTGGTTCAGACAAATCCTTTACTGTATACGCTGCTCCAAATTATTGTATTAATGAAGTGCTGGTCGACGGCGTCCCCCAGACAGACCTGACAACGCCGTACACATATGATTTTTTCAATGTCACGGCAGACCACACATTTGAAGTGACTTTCGCGCCAGGCGCATGTGATTACGAAGGCACCCCTTCTCAGATAATCATGTTTCTTATCGATGATTCCGGTAGTATGGACGCATCGACCCTGACCAGCGAATCAGATACAATGCTTGATGAAGATTATTATGTGTTCGATGATGCCGGAGACAACACATATAGTGGCCGCATACTTGATGACATTGAAAGAGCCCGGTGGATGTCCCAGTGGCACGGGTATAATTATATGTACTATGACCCAAACAACACTTATCATCCATGGCCGATGTGGAATGAACTGCCCGGCACTGACGGTTTTGGGACGATCGGCTTAAATGCTGATCCTGATACACCGCGATCCGATCCGGTTGACGGCACTTTTGTCTTTGATCTAAACAGTGATAACTATCTGTTCATGGAATCAGGAGGCTCCGGCGGTCTCTCAGAATATGTACATGTCACCTATGGCGATTATGCGGGTTCTTATAGAGGGACAACAAGAAGCCTCAAAGCTGATGGTGTCCTGGTAATGCCCGAGGGGTCTGTATTTTCAATGACTGATAAAGATCCGGCTGGCAAAGCGCTACTGGTTGATAATATAGATCCTGGATTTCAGATATCCGGAAGTTGGTATACATCCTCAGCCGGTAATGAGATCGGCAGTAATTCCAGATACACAAAGGATGATGATGGCATGGTTGGACAGGCATGGTGGGATATCAGCATGGTTGATCCTTTATATTATGACATTTATGTGTGGGTACCATTCAGCTCGTATAGTGTTTTTAATGCCCCTTACACGGTTTCTTATGACGGTGGTGCAGCTACAGTGCTTGCTGAGTTGAATCAGCGCACAAACGCAGAACAGTGGAACCAAATTGCAGCAAGTGTGTTTCTTGGAGGCGGTCCGCCTTCTGGCGATATTGCAATCAGCCGATCCCATTATTACGTATGTACCTGGGGACTTGACGTTGGTACACCGGCTACAAGTTTTACTGTGGGTAGTATTGTAACAGGCATTGAATCCAATGCAAAGGCAAGGATCACCGAGATCATTGGTAATACCCTTGAGTTGGCGTCATGCAGGGGTGCTTTTATTGAAGGAGAACCCATCATTGGTTCATCTGGTGGAGATGCATCGGTTATAGGAACCCTGTCCATAAGAGACGTGTTCCTTATCAATCTAAAGGGAACATACGCCCAGCTGGGTGCCGGCGGGAATGACTATACAAATCCTGAAGTGGAGATTTACCTGTTTGACAACATTGATGGTGTAGATAATGATGGTTATGAGCTGATTAGCATTGATGAGCTGACACTACTTGATCCTTTTACAGATGCGTCAGTTATCGATAAAATTTGGCCGCGGTTAAATGATGCTAACGGAGATGAGACCGACGTATTTAGAACACCGCAAGAGGAACGGCAGAATTTCGCGAACTGGTACTCATTCTACAGGAGAAGGGAACTATCCGCAAAAGCGGCTTTTGCCCATGCCATTGTCAGCCTTGAAGGTGTCAGTGTAGGATTAAGTTCGATAAACGGATCTCTTAATGAGCCTGTTCATCCTGTTAAACTTGATGGTATTGATGAAACGGACTATCTGTTAAATCTCCTTTACGGGTTTGATTCATTCAGCGGTACACCATTGAGAAGGGGTCTTGAAAATGTTGGCCTTTATTTCCAAGATAATGACGGTCTTGATGGTGGTATCGGAGAATCCCCTTATGCTGATGTGCTTGACGGTGGGGCTTTCCAGAATGCATTCTGTGTAATGATGACGGACGGCTATTATAATGGTACCGCACCTGCTGTTAATTATGGTAATGCTGATTCTGATAATAATGATAACAGACCGTATCCTTTGGAAGGTCCAAAAATATTTTATGACCGCGGTGTATTTACTGGTCATGGATCAAACACTCTGGCTGATATTGCCATGGCATATTATGAAAATGATCTTGCGCCGCTTCTACCTGATGGTGTTCAGCCCTATCAGTATGACACAGCTCCCCATCAGCACATGATAACTTTCGGCCTTGCCCTTGGCGTAAGCGGCTCCATTGATCAGACCGACTACCCAGATTGCCTCCCTGAATGTGATCCAGAATCACCAGGTTGTCCGGTACCTTGCACTGAAGGGCAGACAGGCTGTAGCATGGTTGATCCAGATGATGCGGTCTGCCCAGAATGGGAACAACCAGTGAATGATCAGACGAAAGTGGACGATCTATATCATGCAGCGATCAATGGAAGGGGGAAATTTTACAATATTACTAACAGCCGTGATATGATTAATGCGTTAACGGAGATTGTAGACAGAATGAATGCTTATTCCCAAGCGCCATAGATTTTGGCTTGTACAGCCGCTACTATGATTAATAGTACACGGTTGCCACGGGTTTAACGGATTTTCACAGATAAAGATCGGTGTGTACTTTGTCTTTTTTCTTTGTATCATTTAAATCAATGTGGTAGATATCCATTCCAATATACCTGTCTTTGAACAAGTAAATATTCATCAGATATCTGGCAGGTTAATAATTGCATTACAGGAGCTTGATATGAAAAAACAGATGTTGCGGACTGTAATAATATCTATGGCTATGTTATTTGCCTTATATTTTCCTTCACAGGTATTGGCTGAAATTGAATGGAGCAGTATAGACGATATTGAACTGGATGATAAACCAATTGGTATTACCGCGTCAAAAGATGGATCAACATACTATATTCTTTGTAATAAAAGTATTTTAATCTATTCAGCGGCAGATAAAAAGGTTACTGATACAATACCGATAACCAGAAATTATTCTGAAATCGCTGTATCACCTGACGGAGAAAAGCTGTTTCTAACAGATACCCAGAAAAAGCAGCTGTCCATTCTTGAGGTCATTCCCATATATGATATAAAAACCGGTCTTTCACCAGTTATCGGTGAAGCTGATGCCCCGGTTTCTCTTTTTGTTTTTATGGACTATCAATGACCTTACTGCGCCAGGGTTTTTCCCGTACTTGAGCAGTTGCTCAAAAAGTATCCAAAAAAAATTAACATTGTGATTAAGCATTTTCCTTTAAATATGCATAAAGCCGCAAGACAGGCAGCAAAGGCAGTCCTTGTGGCAGAAAGACAGGATAAGTACAGTGAAATGTCAAAAATCCTGTTTAAAAACATGAAAAAGCTGAATAACCGATCGATCAGAGAATATGCCCAAGAGATCGGACTGGATATGAAGAGGTACGATAAAGAGATCAACAGTCCTGATATTAGAAAAATTGTGGAACAGGACACGGCATTGGCCAGGAGGATTAAAGTCAGGTCTGTACCGTCGATTTATATTAATGGGAAGAAAGCCAAAAACAGGACATTGGTCGGCCTTGAGAAGATGATTATGGAGGAGTAAAACATAGTGCCTTAAGTTATAAGTTACAAGTGCCTTAAGTTGTGGTATCGCTGCGCTCTGCCTTTTATAACTGTTCATAACAGCAATGTTGAGTTTCGCCTCATCACCACTCATATCACATACTCGTAAATCGTTGAGTTATGTTTTTCAATCTAGCGTTACAGCATTGGCATGCGTAAAACGCATGTAACGTAGGGTGACTTTTGTATTCGCCCGTTTTTGCGAGTGAACAATCTTAATCATTAAATCAACAAAAGGCGATCACAAGGATCGCCACTACTATTATATATAATAACAATACTCAATAACGATCACACCATTATTAAAATTATCAGAGCGAAGCGATACCACAACTTAAGGCACTTGTAACTTAAGGCACTTATAACTTATAAAAGTTAAGGCACTTATAACTTTTTACAAGCTACTTCAAATAAGTCCTGCGTACAGCATCAAGAACATATAAAAACAAGGGAATGGTAAAAAGCCAGGAGCATATATGGAAATAGAATATCAGCTCACGTGAGAAATGGGCGCTGACAAAGGGCTGTTGAAAAATCAGAACCAGAAGCATGATAAAGCCTGAGAATAATACAGGGATCATGAAATACCGATAAAACGGCTTTTTTACACAATTTGAATGGCTGATAAAGTCGAGCTTTCCGTACATGAGCAGCGATATAATAATAATCGAAAATGATAACAGGGGGATATTCTCAAAGAAGGTAAAACATACCAATGCAGCCCCAGCCCCGGTAGGTGATGGCATTCCTAGGAAATCCTGTTTCACGCTCTTGTCCTCATGTTTTTGGGAGCGTACGGTAAATCTTGCTAGGCGCATATGCACATAGGTAAAGTAGAAAAGAGCTAATGGCAGACTAAGATAGGAAAATTCTCCTTTAATCGCAGAAAACCTCAAGAAAATAACAATCGCGGTGGCCAGGCCAAATGTTGAAAGGTCTATGGAGGAATCAAGACATGCGCCGAATTCCGAATGAGCGTTCAGTTTTCTTGCCACAGGACCGTCAAGTGCATCGCAAAGCGCGGCCGCAAGAACCCAGAAAAGCAGAACAAACGGCCGGTGCTGGACCTCAACTTCCGGCATGGCAAAGTAGACAGCAGTTACACCGCTAAGATAGTTGCCGATGGTAAACAGGTTTGGGAGCATAACAATATACCATGGCCGTTCTGATTCTTCTCTTTGGGATTTTTTATAATCATTTACATATGAGAAGGTCCTGAAATAAGGGAAAATTGAGATGACCGTACAGAAACAGAGTAAAATCACACCCCACAGGATCATGTTTGCAGGAAGTAACTTGGCGATTTTTTCAAGCAGGATGCAGTCCGGTAAAAGATCAGCCCGGAGCAATATAATATAAAGAACGGTAAACTGAACGCCTGTCTTAATTTTTCCCAGCCAACGCGCACTGACATCTTCTCCGCGCCGTTTCAAACGCATTCTTTGGAGCATACTGATGAATTCACGTCCGAAAACAATAACCAGGGCAAACCATCGGAGTTCTCCGTTTCCATATATAAAAGCAGTCAATGCAAGACAGAAAGTTACCCATTTATCAGCAGCAGGGTCGAGAGATTTTCCGTCCTCTGTAACCGCGTTCCATTTTCTAGCAAATTTTCCGTCTAAAGAATCAAAAAAACAGATAAGGGCAAAGGACAGATGAAAGGTAAACGCACTGTATACATTTTGGAGCTGGGGTAAACCGTGTACCACGAAAATCCATATTCCCAAGGGAAAACGGAGATATGACATGAGGTTCGGTATGTTTTTGGTATATTTGCCAAACCAGGGGTGTATGGATTGATCTGGAGACCTTTTTACTGGACCCAGAATAAAAACAGTTACCACATACAGAATCACTGCTATTAGCAGTAAATTTAATATTTCAAAATAGATCATAGTGGCTGTACATTATGATTAATTTTTTTTCCATGCAATAGAAATGGTTAGCAGGAGATCCCTCCAGGTTTAAATGCTTCATTTAATGAAGAATCCATGATTGCCTCATAGCCTGTCATTATTGCGATAACAGTATTATCCGGGCCTGTAAACGTAAAATCACCCCTGATTTTATAGTCAGAAATATCTGTAATTTCAAGTAGTGCGGTTATCTCTTCAGGAAAATCAGGACGATACTGTCGATAAGTTTTGCAATAACTTGGCAGGGAGACGACACCTGTTGTTTCATAGCACCACAGACTAGCCATCTGGAAAGCTGAATCAAGCACTAAGGGATCTGAAATCCATCTACTCCGTAATGGATCAGTCATCCACTTCATGGGCTGGGGAGCGGTCGATATTCTTGCTTGCATCCCTTTTTTTGAATAACCGGTTATATCCCTTATACCTCTGAGCTGAGAACCATGAAAAAGAATTTTTTCATATGCTTCTTCAATACTTCTTGAGTATGTTTTTAAATCAATAGAATCTGATTTATTATAAAAAGGCGGTGCTTCATGCAGATCAGCGAGAATAGCTTTTCCCCTTGAATGAATAACTTCTTTTCCGTCTTTTAAACCGTTCCTTATCTCTACGCTGACTTCAAATAAGCTTCCTTTTTTCACGGCTTTACCTGACATTAGCCGGATTATTCTACTGGATCCGTCAATTTTTATTCCTGAAAGAAGCCTCATATCATCAATCCCCTGAAGATAGAGACCTGGATTGTCATGGAGAGCTGAATGACCAAGCCATTCTGTGAGGAGCGCAAAGGGAACCACAGGTTTTCCGCCAAGGACATGGTCTCCCAGAATGGGATGGGATTGAATATCAATGGTCCGCTTAAAAAGGAGCGTGAGTTTGTCATGTTTTGTTGGTTCCTGATTATTAAAAACGTCAAGCTTTTCCCTGTCAGGAATGATTTTACCACCAATGACAACTTCAACTGGTTCTGAGAAATCTCCTTTCATCTCATTAAGCATACACTCAGCACCCACAGGGATAGGGATCATCTCTATATTGTTTCTGGCAAATTCTTTCTTAAGAAGAGGGGAGACCATGCCGCCATCCCATGGTCCCCAATTAATCGAAATGATTCTGCAGGATTGATTTTTAAGTGCAATTGAACGGGCTATCTTATTCATGGCCTCATTAGCCATGGCATAATCGACCTGCCCCTTATTTCCCATACGCGCTGTGACAGATGAAAAGAGTACCAGGTATCTGAGTTCATCTTCAAGTAATGCTTCTGTAATTGATTTTAATCCATTGATTTTGGTATAAAATACTTTTTCAAACTGCTCTCTGTTTTTATCCTTGATCAGGCGGTCTTCAACAATTCCGGCGCCGTGAATAACCGCTTTTATAGGGCCGTACTTATTTCTTATATCTTTGAATAAAGATCTGATGCCGGCTTTGTCCCTAACATCAGCTGAATAATATAGTGCGGATGTTCCAGCTGATTTCAGTTTTTCCAGAGTCTGGATAATCTCCCGGTTGGCCATGTGTCTTTTATATGACCGTTCAATTTCAAGGGGTGTTGTCTTTGTGTCTGAAAATTCATTAACAAGGATCGCCTTTTTGATGTCTGCTTCAGCGTCAATCCCATCAAGCCATTCAGGTTCTTCAGAAGGGAATTGCGACCGTCCCACAAGAACAAGGGTAGGGTGTGAGTGTTCAGCCAGGGCAAACGCACATTCAGCAGTTACACCTCTTGCACCGCCAGTAATAACAACCACGTCATCTTCGCTTAGGTTTATTATTCCTTTAGGATAGGGGACCTGTTTTAGCATTGGAAGCATACGTGTACTTGAATCAAGACCGATTTCTATGTTTTCAGGATCGTAATTAAAGATTTCATCAACAGCCTGTTTTGCCAGTGCTTTATTATTTTTCCATCCGCGGGCAACATCAATGGCAGTGCAGCAGACATTTTCCCATTCAATAGCAGCTGTTTTGGCCAGTCCTGCAAGACCGCCTCGCATGGGATTTTCCATTTTTCCGTCTTTAAAACCAAAGCACCCATCAAGTCGGGTAAGTGTGGCAAAAACAGCACCTTCAGCAGCAGCTGAAATGAGCAGTTCCGTGGCAGCAAGATTTGCCAGGGAAAAAGCGTTTTTCAGAAAGACTTCATCACTTGGGTTCCAGATACCACCGTTTACTTTTGTTTTTTCAGACAGGATAATAAGACCACCAGCGTTTTTGATTAGATTTCCCCCTGCGATAAGGTTACGCTGCATGGTTGTTGTAATAATTGATGACTTTATTCCCCGGTTTTCAAGTTCAGCGGCAACAGCCCTTGCAAGGCCGTTTTTATTGCCAGAAAGATAAATAACACGATCTTTTGGTATGGATACAGTTTTGACCTTTTCAAACGGTTTTTCTATGATTTCAATTATCTGTCTCTGTGCTGTTCCTGAAGACAAGGGTTTATTTTCTCGTTCAGACGCTTGGGTGATAACAGAAGCAGATATATCAGGAGATGCCTCTTTCAATAGCACATCATCTTGAGCAGATGTTCCTGATAGATGATCTACAATCTGTCCTAAAGTCTTCATAGTCCCCAATATTTCCGGAGAAACCGGTGGGAGTCCAGGTATCTGCTCTTCAATAGTGGAGAGGATTTCAACCCGTTTTATTGAATCAATTCCAAGATCCGCCTCAATATCCATTTCCATACCAAGCATATCAACAGGATATCCAGTGAGGCGGCTGACTGAATCAAGCATGATTTTTTCAAATTCTTGATGATGTAAAGCCTGGGGATCGGTTTCAGTCGGAATATTTGCTTGTTGGGATGATGCTTGACCTTTGGCTAAGTATTCAGTGATCTGTCCAAGGGTTTTCATGCTCCCCAAAATTTCCGGGGATACAGGTGGGAGACCGGGCATCTGTTCTTCAATAGTGGAGAGTATCTCAACCCGCTTAATTGAATCAATTCCAAGATCCGCCTCAATATCCATCTCCATACCGAGCATGTCAATAGGATATCCAGTAAGACGGCTGACAACTTTCAGTATGGTTTCTTCAATCTCTTTTGCGTGATCAGATGTGCTAACCTCTGGTTTTTCAGGTATGCCTGTATCAGTCATTGTTGACAGCAGATTTGTATCTGAATTAATAAAATATTCAGCTACTTGGCCGAGAGACTTCATGTTGCCCATTATGTCTGGAGAAACAGGGGGGAGACCTGGTATTTGTTCTTCTAAGGTCGATAGTATTTCAACTCTTTTAATGGAATCAATGCCAAGATCAGCTTCAATATTCATATCAAGACCGAGCATCTCAATTGGATAACCCGTCAACTTACTGACGACTTCAAGAAGTGTTTCCTTGATGGCTTTATGATTTTCACGGACTCCTTTGTTTTCCTGTTGATCAGACACCATATCTTCTGAAGGTTTTATCTGGTTAGTTGCTGTATCATGTGAAGGAGTGTTCTGGGTTTTAGAAACAGAAGGAATGGCCTGATAATTCATTTTATCGTAATGGACTACTGGTTTACCATCAAAAAAGGATTCCGCCATTTGGCGTGTCTGGTTTATCATGGCCCGCATGGTCCTGCTTGCCTCGGTCTGAGCGTCAAGAAATTTTTTATGGGCATCTGCTGTCTGGGACTGGAGGGATTGCATTGATTTCAGGTTTTCCTGAATAACTTTAAGGGCATCGTTTATAAAGACAACATTTTCTGATTTATTATTTATCATCGTATGACTAATCTTAGTTTCAGTTTTTTCATTCATAATGTTTTGTCGAATGGATTGTGGGTGTTTATCAGTATGGGGTTCCACCTGAGATGATGGTTTACTGATGATCATTTTTTCTGACTTTGGAATAGGTTCGGATTCAGATCTGTAGTTGGCACCGGTTATCGGTATGCTCATCCGCTGTTTTACTGTTTCTTCACTAGAATCTTCCCAGGCATCAAGCTGTATGGAATGTCCGGAAGATGCGATAAGACAGAGTACCCGGGCAAGATCAGATGTCCCGGACAGCCTTCCTGAGGAACTGTCAAGAGAGATTGCACGTATATCTTTTCCATTTAAAATTGATGTTACAAGTCCTGTCAGCACCTGTTTGGGTCCTACTTCCACAAATGTCCTGACCCCTGTTTCATATAGGTTTTCAATCTCTTTAGTAAAGTTAACCGGCTTTATCAGTTGATTACCCAAAAGTTTTTTTGCATCAGACCCTGAGGCAGGGTAGGGTGCTCCGGTTGTATTGGCGTATACCGGAATATCTGAAGAAGCGAATTCAATAGATTGCAGTCTCTGCTTAAACGGCTTGGCAGCTGATTTTACATGATCACTGTGAAATGCAGCAGAAACCTGAAGTAGCATTGTACTAAAATTCTTCTTTTTACACAGTTTTTCAGCTTTTTTTATTCCTGCGGTGGTACCGGCCAGAACACCTTGTGTATGTGTGTTCCTGTTCGCGAGAACCAGGTCAAGGTTGTTTTCCTGTATAAGCTTCTCAATCTCTTTAATGGGCGCTTTTACTGCCAGCATACTTCCGTTGTCTTCCCCTTTACCAGCTGCAGCCATTAAACGGCCGCGCGCAACAGACAATGTAAGGAAATCTTTTTCATTTATTCTGCCAGCGGAGTAAAGGGCTGTGAGTTCACCAAAACTGTGGCCGCAAACCGCGTCTGGGATTATATTAAATACTTTCAAGGCCTTAAGCATTGCCAGACTTATGGCGCCTATGGCGGGCTGGGTAATATCTGTCTGTCTTAAGCGGGATTCATGGGTTTCAGGAGGTATAAGATGATCAGGCGGCGGAAAAATCAAATTGTCAAGCGTTTCCTGCAATTCCTTGTTTTCTTTCGCAAACAGCATTTTAGCATGTTCAACAGCATTCAGCGCTTCAGGAAATGTACAGACAATCTCCTTTCCCATACCAGGATACTGGCTCCCCTGTCCTGGAAAAATAAATGCCATCTTTTTGGTCTTATTTGACCCGTAAAATATATTCTGCAGTTCCCAGGTTTTCTCTGACCTTTTTGTAAGGGCATTTGAAGCTGTTGTGATGATATCATCAGGTGACGGCAAAAAATTAGTATTGTTGTTTCCTGTTTTCTCCACAACCAGCAAAAGCCTGTGAGCTGCATTAGGTGAAAACTGTATTCTCGATTGTGACGCAGCCCTGGCAATCTCATCAAAGGATTCAAGACCATGGAAATCCTGTAATTCTTTTATAATCGCCTGTTTTGTATCTCCTGAAAGAGCGATAATCTCTGAGGTTCCGTACCAGGATATCTTTTTTTTGTCAGGGGAGTATTCTTCAAGAACGATATGAAAATTGCTTCCACCAAATCCAAATGAACTGACGCCTGATCTCCTTGGATGGTCTTTTACTGACAGCCATGGTTTCGAACTGGTATTAAGATAAAAAGGGCTCTCTTCAATACCGAGTTTTGGATCAGGCCTGTCAACTTTGATGGTCGGGGGCAGCACTTTATGATGAAGTGAGAGTACTGATTTGATGAGGCCAGCTGAACCTGCAGCAGCCTTTGTATGACCGATCATCGATTTGACGGAACCAACAGCGCACCTGTTACCAGATGAGCAGTACTGACCAAAAACCTCTTTCAAAGCTGAAAATTCAACCGCATCACCAACCCTTGTCCCAGTACCATGGGCCTCAATCAGTTCAATTGTATCAGGTGAAATGCCTGCGTTTTCATAAGCGGAACGGAGAGAGCGGGCCTGTCCTTTTGCGTCAGGAGCATAAATACTCTGGGATTTGCCGTCACTCGATGTGCCAGCCCCCTTGATTGTTGCGTAGATTCTATCCCCGTCTTTTTCAGCATTATCAAGTCTTTTTAGGACAAGCATACCCACGCCTTCACCTAGCACAGTGCCATCAGCATCTGCTGAAAACGGTTTTGCGTTTCCAGTATGGGAGAGTACACCTGTTTGTGCAAAACACATATGCATGAAAATGTCATTTAAGGTATCAACACCACCTGTAATGACCATATCTGATCTGCCAGACTGAAGTTCCATAAGAGCGAGATTTACAGCGCTCAAAGAACTAGCACAGGCAGCGTCAACAACAGTGTTAGTTCCTCCAAGATCCAGCCTATTGCTTATTCTGCCGGCAACAACATTCCCCAGCAGACCTGGAAAAGAATTTTCCTGCCATGAAACATAAGAGGCTGATATTCTTTTAATTACTTCTTCGGATTTGTCATCTGGTATACCTGATTCTTCAAGGGCTCTTCGCCAGAACGGATGACCGAGCCTTGCCCCAAGTGGGATTACTAATTCCTGCGTTCCAGTAGCGCCGAGTATAACGCTTGTCTTTTCTCTATTAAACGGTTTTTCTTCTAAATACCCTGCGTCCTTAAGTGCTGCTTTTGCAACAACAAGAGCCAGAAGCTGCGATGTGTCAGTAGCCTCAAGAATGTTCGGCGGAATACCGAACTCAGAAGGATCATATGAAATTGACGATAAAAAACCACCTCTTTTGCAATAGGTATGATCAGGTTTTTTGGTATCCTCATGATAATAATCATTAGCTGACCAGTGAGTCTCTGGAACGTCGGTGATCCCATCTTCTTCGCGAAAAATCAGACGCCAATATTCTTTGAGGTCCTTTGCCATAGGGAACAGGCATGACATACCAATAATCGCTATGTCTGTTTGTCGTTTTTTCTTAGACATTTTTTTTGTAATAACTCTCAATCTTTATTCAGAAGAATAATTATCCTGACAATAATGACCTGAATGTCTATTTTTTTATCAGTCTTTATTTCCGAGGATTTGTTTAATCTCTTTAAGTTCCATCGGTGTGAATTTAACCAGATCAGGAGGCAAAGAAACACCCTGATTTTTCAGCCAGTTAACCCTTGTTAGATAAGATGCTCCCATTAGGAGATTCATAGCCACGGCAACAGTTTCCCGATTTTCAGGTCTTTCAAGAAACGTTCCCCTGGTCCACTCATTAAAAGCCCCGATCGCCGGGCCGCACCATATCTGGTAATCAACCTGCCTTGACGGGTCTCCCTGCTTTGCCCAGTTAGAAGACTGGCCCAGGTATGACCTAAAAACAAGGGCCATCTTATGTTTTGCATCATTTTCAGCACGAGTTACCTGTGCAGAATCGATATCCATAAAATATTTTTTTGTCTGTTCCCATTCATCATTAAAACTACATTTAAAAAAGTGTGTTTCCAGATTTATCCGTTCTTTCTGCGGGATATCCTCATAATGGTTATATGTCTGGTAAAGCTCATACAGCTTGGCCGCACGAATGGGAAACATGGTTCCCCGTTTTAGGACCTGTACCTTTACACCCATTTCAAACATGTCTGCAGCAGGGGCCATTACCACGTCAGCCTGATCAGCCTCTGCGAGCATTTTTCGGACCGTGTTAGAAGTACCTGCTTCGATACATGCCTGGTTCACTGATCCAGTGAGGACATAATCAGCACCCATTGAAAAGGCAGCGGCTGTTGATTGGGGGGTTGCAATGCCACCGCCCAAGCCAACACACATGGGAGTCTGAAAGTTATGTTTTTCTACCATATCATCGCGTAGGGCCAGCATCACCGGAAGGAGTGAAATTGCAGACCGGTTATCTGTATGTCCCCCGGAATCAGCTTCAGCAGTTAGGTCGTCTGCCATTGGAACTAATGCGGCCAGTTCAGCCTCTTTATGTGTTATTTTTCTCCTGTCAACAAGCTGTGAGAGAATTTTTTCTGGGGGAGGAGAAAAAAACTTTCTGGCGACTTCAACCCTTGATACTTTTGCGATAATTTTATTTGGGCAGACAATGTTGCCGTTATTATCCCTGTGAATACCCTTAACACGATAGTAGACAATCGGCAATGTCAGCATCATATAGGCAGCTGCACTGACCAGTCTGATATGTTTATCCAGATAAAGCTGAACAACAGCGGCTTCCAGTTCTGGTTCATTGGGACTGTGGATAAGATTAAAACCAAAGGGTTGACTTCCCATGCATTGCTGCAGCCTATCGATGGCTTTTTCAACTTCATTGAGCGGCAGTCCAGCCGCGCCAAAAAAACAAATCATTCCCATTTTTCCGGCTGTCTCTACCATTTCCGCAGAAGAGATACCATTGGCCATGGCACCAGCAATATACGCGTATCTCAGACCGTGTCGTTTTTTAAATTCATCATTTCCAAGGTCTTCCGGGGAGAGAGGCGGTGCATATGCATGAAGCGGAAACTGCTTGGTCCCAGATGGTATATCTTTTCCAATATATGCTTCGCCCTCACATGAGACAGCTGGCATGCCTTCTCTATCTATAATAAATACTGGTTTACTGACCTTCAGAAGTGATGTCCTGATGTCCTGATGAATGTTTTCAGGAGTGCCATTTTTATGAATCCAACAGCCAGATATGTTATCGCATTTTATATGATACGAAGTTGACAAATCAAAATATCCCATTTATTTTTTAATCATGCTATAAAACTTTTTAAAATTATATAAAACATAAAAATAAGTCAAGAAGTGATGTGGATGCTGGTTACTGGATGCTAGATGGCTGGTCGTAGTGAAACGGAGATCCCGCTTCTTTTTTGCGGGAATGCTGGATGCTGGATGATGAGTACTAGATACTGGATATCTGGTACTGGTTAATCATTATTAGGATTGGGTGATTTTGAGATTGAGGAATTGTAGGGGCGACAAAGAAAGTTATCAGTAATCAGTTGTCAGTAAGATAATAGAAGGGGCGGAGGCTCCTGCCCAATGGTTTTTCATCTAGTATCCAGCATCTAGGATCTAAACTATTCAAGCACTTCAGATCGCTTATAGCTTACCCCCTTGGATGATACTTAGTGTGTGTTTTTTTGAGGTGGTCCTGTGCCACATGGGTATAAATTTGGGTAGTGGATATATCCACATGACCAAGCATGACCTGGACTGCCCTAAGGTCGGCACCGCCTTCAAGGAGGTGGCTGGCAAAAGAATGCCGTAAAGAATGGGGTGTGATTTTTGCTGTTATGCCGGCTTTTACCGCGTATTTTTTTACCAGTTTCCAGAATCCCTGTCGGGTCATCGGTTTACCGGCCCTTGCCACAAACAGATACTCACTGACGATTCCTTTAAGAAGCAGGGGCCTTGCTGTTTCAATGTAGATGTCGATTTTATTCTTTGCAAAGAGACCGATAGGCACCATCCGTTCTTTTGATCCCTTGCCGTACGCCCTTACAAAACAGGCTTCCAGGTTTACATCCTGCATTTTTAAATTGATCAGTTCTGAAACACGAAGACCAGCAGCATAAAGAAGTTCAAGCATAGCAGCATCACGCATCCCGTTTTTTTTAGTGGCATCAGGAGCGGCTAAAAGAGATTTGATGACATCAACCGAAAGGACATCCGGAAGCTTGAGGCTGTTCTTTGGTAGATCGATAATTCTGGTTGGATCATTTTTTATTATCTTTTCCTGGACAAGAAATCTATAAAAACCGCGAAGGGCAACAAGGTGTCTTGCCCTGGACCTGGAGCCCAATCCCTGACCATGTAAAGATTTCAGATGTTGTAAAATCACCGATGTGTCATTATCAGAGACAGTATGGATTCTTTCATCTTTCAGGAATTCTAAAAACCTTGTCAAATCACTGGTATAGGATTCAATGGTTTTCTCTGAAAGGCCTTTTTCAACGACTAGGTAGTTTACATACTGGTCAATATATTGGTGTATCGAGCTCAATAGATTAGTCTATTTTAAATTCTGTACATCCGGTTTTATTAAGGATTTCAACGCCATCTTTTGTAACCGCCACCATATTTTCAAGCCTCACACCTCCCCAGCCAGGAATATATATGCCAGGTTCAACAGTGAAAACCATGCCGGGCAATAACTTTACATCTCTCAACGGACTGATGCCTGGTGGTTCGTGTATCGCCAGACCAACACCATGTCCGAGACCGTGCCCAAACAGGCCTTTAAACCCTTTTTTATCAATATGGTCCCTGGCTATGGAATCAATTTTTTTTGAGCTTATGCCCGGTTTTACCGCCTCCATAGCCATCTGTTGCGCGTCATGAACAGTCGTGAATACTTTTTTAAATCGTTTTGTGGGTTTTCCGACAAAAATTGTCCGTGATATATCTGAGCAAAAACCATCTACCTTTGCTCCCCAGTCAAACAGTAACGGCTCCCCCTTTTTTATCTTCCGATTACCCGGGATAGCGTGAGGAAGGGCGCTATTTAAACCTGAAGCGGTGATCACCGGAAATGACAAAGCCTCTGCACCGGACATCCGCATCTCTTGTTCCAGCAGCCATGCAGCTTCTTTTTCCGTCATACCAGGCCTTATGTCAGGCAATATGGTTTTAAAAGCAGTTTCAGCAACAGCCAAGGACTTCTTTATTCTATTAATCTCAGGTCTGTCTTTTCTGACACGGAGATTATCTGTAATTTTAGCTGAATCTAACAGCCTTACCTTTAACCTGTCTTTATTCAAGTGACGTTTAATATCACGGCGTTGCCTGACTGACATCCGCCAGCTCTCGTAGCCCAATGATTTTGTCTTCATGGAAGAGAGGATTTTCGGCATTTCAGCGGCTAATCCTTTTTTATAGCAGACGGTTTTAAACATAGGGGCTTCTTTTTTTGCCTGTTCTTCAAAACGTGAATCCGTGGCAAGTACAAGCTTGTTTCTATTGATAAAAAGTGCGCCGGCTGATTCGTCAATCTGCGTGTCTTCGCCTGTATAGCCGCTCAGATACCTTCTATTTTCTTCTGAAAGTATTATCAATGTATCAAATCTGCCCTTACTAATTAATTCTTTTATCGACGCAAGCCTTTTTTTAATTGTTTTTTTCAAAAACAGACTCCTTAATATTTCATTGATTTTTATTATTTGGTTATTAAATAATAACCTGTTTTACAACAATATACGTTAAAAATGGATCAACAAGCTTGGACGGTTCGCGTAAACAGAAAGGCTTTGATTAACTACCTTAGCGTTAATGCCTGTGCGCTTAATTAAAGAGGCAATCTCTTTTTTGTCAAAATATATCTGTTTTATCTGTTTAGCAGAACGGTTATAGCTCCTGTTGCGTATCCACTTTGCATATACTGCATTCAATAATTGTAGAAAATAACCTTTTTTTATGCTCATCAGCACTGAGCATATTGCGTCCCATATAAAGCCTATGTTATTGCGTTTCATGGGAATATCAGCTATCAGCATTCTTCCGCCAGGTTCAGAAATACTACTTGCAGAACGGATCAGTAATTCAACTTCATTCATGCTTTTATAATACTGAATAACACTGATACAAAAGATTAATGAGAATGATTTTTTAAAAATATTAAAATTTGTATACTCCTTATCAAGGAGTTCAACAGAAACATTATCATGGCTGCGACACCTTTCTTTGCACATCTTGACAAACTGTTCAGAGACATCAACCGCTAATATACTGTTTACTTTCGGTGCTAGTACTGCTTCTAAATAACCGGAACCACAACCGATATTCAGCACCGTATCTTTTTTGCTAAGCTGAACAATCTTTTCCGCCCCCTGTAGAAAAATCCTGTTATTTGTTTCCCACAACGGCAGGTTGCTCCATAGATCGTCCTTGTTCCAGTAATCTACCCAGTCTTTGATTATAAATGACACAGAAAACCTTTATTCTTATAATCTGTCAGATATTGATAGTGATATTTTATATTTATATTAAAAAAAGTCAATTCAACGATTGTAATTCATGTTGTGGAAAGGGGGAATTTTTTAAAAGGACAGGAAACAGGTTGTTTTCATTCCCGACATTTGATTAGGAAAAAGGTTTGATACCCCATGAATATCATGGGGTATCAACCAAATAAAACTTATACCGAAAATGGCATAAGTTTCGTTTGAATAGTAAACGACACTATTCAACTCAGCTTTAATATTCCATACCATATAACTACCTTGGCAGTCTTTCTACTATCATGGTTCCTGACTGACCATACGCAGCGCACATGGTGATCATGCCGTACTTCATGTCCTGCCTGTCCATCTCATTAAGGAGTGTGGCAATGAGAATTCCACCAGTACCGCCAAGGGGATGTCCCATGGCAATGGCGCCGCCGTTAACATTCACTTTTTCTATGGGAATGTTCAACGTCTTCATCCAGGCAATCGGGACACTCGCAAAGGCTTCGTTTATTTCAATAAGTTCTATATCATCCATGGTTAATCCGGCCCTTTTTAAAGCGAGTTCTGTTCCGGGGATGACACCGTCGAGCATGATATCCGGTGCAACACCGGCATTGGCGCTTGCCAGGATTTTGGCCCAAGGTTTAAAACCGTATTCTTTACAGGCTGCATCTGAGGCCCAGATGCCCAGACTACATCCATCTACAATAGCAGAAGCAGCTGCCGCGTGTATCAAACCGTTTTCCTTAAATGGACGCGACAGTTTAGTAATTTTTTCAGCAGTTGTGTCCGGCCTGATATTGCTGTCATAATCAAGCACCTGTTCATTTCCATCTTTGTCTTTATAAGGAATTGGAATTATTTCGTTTTTAAACTTTCCGGCTTCAGTGGCATCATGGGCCAGCTGGTGGCTCCGGACAGAGAATTCATCAATCTCTTCCTGGTTCAGGTCATATTTTTCAGCGATCATCTCTGCTGACTGGCCCTGGGTCACCATATTGTGTTTTTCAAACATTTCCGCAGGAAAAGGGAGGTGCTCGAAATCCATGTCACCGTCTATGGGGCACATGTTCATATGTTCACCGCCGCCGGCCATTAATATGTCATAATCTCCGACTCTGATGCTGGCACTGGCAAAGGCACTTGCCTGGAGTGCGCCTGAGCAGGCCCGGTTCATTGTTATGCCGGATGTGGTGACAGGCAGATTTGAGCTTAACACAACGGTTCTACCCATATTCGCTGCCTGTTCTTTTTCAGCCATTACAGTTGAATAGAAAACATCCTCTACTTTTTCCGGGGGCAGGTTTGGATTTCTTTCAAGCAGGGCATTTACCAGTGTAGCACCCAGTGTCGCGGGATGGATATTAGCGAATTCCCCGACAAAATCATTTTTTGGACGGCTCCGCCTGCCGCGGGGTGTCCGAACAACGTCAATCAGAAATGCTTCTCTCATAACATACTCCTTTTACAAAAAGTTTTAAAATTGTTAAAATCTTTTTATGAATAACAAAACTTAAAATTTATTAAGTGTTACATACCCAGAGCAAAATTGTTTAGCATAAATATGTTTATTTTAAAAGTAATTTTGTTATTATAAGTGATATTTTTATTTTGTTTTAAATAAATGACATTATAGGACTTTTATGCTGATATTTGATGTACCATTTTTACCTGACAATGAATATGTGGATTTTTTAAACAAGCATATTGACCATATTTATTCACTGCATGTTGATCTTTTTTCTCCGGATGTTCCAGATGCCAGGCCGAAAATTGTGATTCATGATAATAACTATATATTCAAAATGTTAAGACAAGTTGAAACACCTAGGAAATATGTTCTTTTAAATACAAGATTTCATGATCCTGCTGAATATTTTAAAAAGGATTTAATAAATTCTGTTATACATAAACTGTCACAAATGATTAATGACAGGATTGTGGACGGGATTGTATATGCTGATCAGTATTATCTTAACGCGCTATCAGAAGCAGACAAAGATATGGCTTCTCAACTTGAAGCAATTCCGAGTATAAACTTTATGGCTGATTCATATGACAAAGTTGAAGCTATTCTGGAAGGGATATCAATGACACATTTTAAACTTCCGGGCAAGTTTCTCCTAGACCGTTCTTTAAATCGTCATCTGAAAAAACTGGCTGATATGGTATCTAAATTCAGAAAAAATTATCCTGAAATGAAGTTGACACTCCTGGCCAATGAAGGATGTATTTATCAATGTCCGTTTAAACTAACTCATGATTCACACATTTCCTATTCAAATATAAAAACCGGGATTGACACATACAAACTCAACAAAGACTTTGGATGTATGGATTATATGATGAACCATCCATATAAGCTTTTTAAATCACCATTTATCAGGCCTGAAGATCTGGCTGAATATAAAGCTTATATTGATATTATCAAGATTTGCGGCAGAACGATTGGCCCAAAATTTTTAAAACAGACAATAAAAGCATATATGGAGAGGTCATTTGACGGAAACTTGCTTGAACTTTTTGATTCATTATACTGGCTGTCTAATCATTTTCATGTATCGAACAAAGATCTACCAGATGATTCTTTTCAAACCATGACATCCTGTAAAATGGCGTGCAAAGATTGTTCATATTGCAAGACGTTGTTTGATAATTATGTTAAAAAGAAAGACTTTAAAATTAAAAATTATAGTGACTATTAAGTGCCTAAAGTTGATGTATCGTTTCACTCTGACATTTATTATGTCTTTTGGTATGTTTGCTAAATAAAAGCCCGGACAGCGCTACTGTCCGGGCTTTAAAAATATATTAAGTTTAATTATCTTATGCTTCAGGTAGATCAAACAGATCTCCGCAGACCTTCCATTTGCCATCCTCTTTAATTAGCGTAAGTGTTGCCTGTTCTTCTTCTAGCTCCTCTTTTGTAAAAAATGATTTTAACGGCGGTTTGGTCTTAACGGTTACTTTTAATGCTGTTGATTTGTCTGAATCGTCTTTTTCGATTTTCATATCATAAATTTTGTCTTTGGTGTACCAGAGGCTGAATCCTTTTGAATTGGCTTCAACGGTTTTCTCCTGGATGTATTTTTCCACCATATTAACACCATTTACCATTAACCGGCTGCTGCAGATGCGGTCTTCCATGGATTTGTCTGCTTTAAAATACGCTTTTGTAAACTCACAGGCTGCAATCCCTGGGGTATCCTGATTAAGATCAGAAATAGAAATAAAAATCTGGAATATAATAAATAATACAATGACTGTACCGCCAATTGTTTTAAGCTGTTGTGATTTATCCATTTAAAAACCGTCCTTTCGTTTAAAATTAAATTGGTCTAACAAATTAATATGTTATCTGTAAATCTGAAAGTTTAAAATTAACCAGCTTTTCATTAAAAAATTATAAAGAAAAAATTTCTAGCATAGAAAATGTTTTGATACAAGAATTATTTATCAGTTACAGGCATATACCTTGACAACCTCTTTATGCAAAGATATAAAAATACTTTTTATTATAAACTGTTTCAATAACAACCAACATTTTATGTCATACAGGAGGGATAAATGGCGGGAATAACATCATTTGGTGCATATATTCCATGGCACAGAATAAACAGAGAACTTTTTTCCGGAGCCTGGGGCGGATTTAATGCTCCTGGAGAGAGATCTGTTGCTTATTATGATGAAGATAGCCTTACAATGGCTGTTGAAGCGGCAATAGACTGTCTTGGAGACGAAGATGCCGGAAAACTTGATGGGCTTTTTTTCGCATCCACCACATCACCATACAGGGAAAAGCAATGCTCCCCGATTATGGCCATGGCGCTTGATATGAGAAGAGATATCAGGACAGCTGATTTTAATACATCCCTTCGGTCCGGGTCCATCGCAATGGCACAAGCTGTAGATACTGTCAAAGCCGGATCAGCGGGAAGAGTTATGGTTGCAATGGCAGATATGCGTATGGGCGGGCTTTCCGGTTTTAACGAGCAGCTTATCGGTGATGGTGGAGCAGCATTTATTATTGGGAATGACAATGTTATCGCAGAAATCGAGGAAATCTATTCGATCTCTGATGAACTCACTGGCACCTGGCGCTCACAGAATGATGTATACGTATGTTCATGGGAAGACCGGATGATACAGGATGAAGGTTATACACCAGTACTCACCGAAGCGATAAGCGGTATACTGAAAAAAACAGGGCTTGAAGCAAAAGATATTACCAAGGCTGTTGTTGACAATCCAGGAGATCCCCGGGGCCATTCAAAACTCCTTGCAGATCTTGGTTTTACACCGGAACAGATCCAGGAACCGATTACCATGTTCATGAATGTTGGTTTCTGTGGATGCGCTCACGCGCCGATGATGTTGGTCAGCTGTCTTGAAACGGCAAAACCGGGAGATAAGATTCTTTTTGCGGGCAGCGGGGCCGGAGCTGATGTAATGATCATGCAGGTTACCGATAATATTGAAAAGCTTCCTAAGAAACGGGGTATGTCTCAGCATCTTGCTGTTAAACAGCCGCTTGAAAGATACAATGCTATTTTACAGTGGCGTGATTTAGTACAAATAGAGGCTGCAAGAAGGCCGGAAAAACAGCATAACAAAATCTCAGCGATCTGGCGTGAAAGAAAATCGATTCTAAGTCTGTATGGTAAAAAATGTAATAAATGCGGATGTATACAATATGACAACGGCGCCAATTCAACCGGACCGATTAGAATTTGCGCTGAATGTCAGTCTCTGGATGATTTTGAGGATTACAGATTCGCGGATAAACAAGGTGAAGTCTTCAGCTTTACAAATGATCAGTTGGCGCCAACCATAGATCCGCCATCTTCTGTCGTCCTTATCGATTTTAAAGAAGGCGGAAGAGCGTTTTTTGACCTTACTGATCGTGTTGCCGAAGATGTAAAGATCGGTATGGGTGTTGAGATGACATTTAGAAAAATACATTTTGATCGCGGTTATGTAAATTATTTTTGGAAAGCAAGACCGGTTCGTTTTGACAATTAATTATAAGGAGGAGACAAATGCCAGGAAGCATTAAAGATAGAGTCGCTATTGTCGGTATGGGCTGTACACAGTTCGGTACCCACTGGGATAAGGGACCGGGCGACCTTATTGTGGAAGCAGTTCAGGAGGCATATGAAGACGCTGGAATAAATGAAGAACGAATCGGGGCCTGCTATGTAGGAACCCTGTTCAGCATGGGCGGCCGGGCGGTCAGCGAACCCCTGAGGATGCAGTACAAACCTGTTACAAGACTTGAGAACGCATGTGCTTCGGGGCACGAAGCCTTAAGGGCGGGCGCGTATGCGATTGCAGCCGGTATATACGATGTGGTCCTTTGTGTTGGATTTGAAAAGCTGAAAGACGAGGGGATGAGCGGCCTGCCTGGCATGGAGAACCGTACATGTACCCATTACCAGTCAACCATGCCAGGTGTATTCGCAATGATGGCGAACAAGTATTTTGACCGATACGGTATCAAACCTGAAGAAGGCAAGGAGATGCTTGCCAAGATTTCCGTAAAAAGTCATGCTAACGGTTTTTTGAACCCCAAGTCTCACCTGAAACGAAAATTAACTATTGAGCAGGTGATGAATGCGCCGATTATTGCCCAACCCCTCGGTCTTTTTGACTGCTGCGGTGTTTCTGACGGTGCAGCCGCAGCTATCCTATGCAGTCCAGACATTGCTAAAGAATTCAGGCCGGATCCGGTTTATATCAAAGCGTTACAGATATGTGCCGGACCATCTACCGGGAGAATGCTTAAAAACTATGATTACACCCATGTTGAAGAATCTGTCCGTGCGGCTAAAGCCGCTTATGAAGAAGCAGGGGTGAAAAATCCCAGGGAAGAGATCAGTATGGCTGAAGTCCATGACTGCTTTTCAATTACTGAAGCTGTCACTATGGAGGACCTTGGTTTCAGCGAACGGGGAAAAGTAAAAGATGATATAGACGCCGGTACATTCCACCTGGACGGAAAACTTCCTGTTCAGCCTGACGGTGGCCTAAAGTGTTTCGGCCACCCCATCGGTGCATCGGGAATCCGCATGGTATACGAACTATATCTGCAGCTTCAGGGGAGGGCGGATAAGCGCCAGCTTAAAGATCCTACACTGGGTCTCGCTCACAATATGGGCGGAGAACCGTATATGCCGCTTACCAGTGTTGTTATAGTCGGCAATTAAAATATATTACAGCCGCATATTCTACTTGTTAGTCTATGCGGCTGAACAATTAAAACTAGATCAATGAATAAAACTTTAATTATATTGCTGAAGCTGTTAACCTTCAGATATAAAAAACGGAAAAGTATCAGATATCTTCTTATGGACGACACGGCCCTGGTCGGTGCCGGTTCCCGGGGAGCACAGGGAATGGAAATCCTGGACATCAGTATGAACGGCATTGCATTTAAGTATAAAGAAGATAATGATTTGTTAAAGGATTCCGATACAGTTGACATAAAAGCAGAGAATATCGTTCGCCTGAGTAACCTCCAATACAAAGTCATATCAGATACAGAGCTTGTCGAGATACACGGAATAAAGGGTAAAATGCGGAGGCGGAGCCTTCAGTTCCGGAATCTGACAGAAGAGCAGAAACAGAATTTAAGTTATTTTATTGAAAACTACAAGTCAGGGAAAGCTTAATATTTAATTCAACCTTTTAGTACATCTATCATTGAAAACACTTTCCCCTTTTTCTCTTTATTTATCTTTTCATATAGATATAAAACAGCATCCAGCGTTCCGAGTGAATATATATCCCTGCCGTTTATATTGTGGGTAAATGAAAATCGGGCTGTATTGTCTTTTGATGTTAATGTGTAAGTATGCCACGCATGCCCATCAAGATATTCTTCAGGGATACCCATTTTTTCCTTTTGTACTTTAGGGTCTCGTTCTTTTTTTATTTCTTCTACAGAAAAATTTATTCCCAATTTATTGTAATAAGTTACCATGGCTTTTGCTGTGCCGCTAGTGTCTGCTTTCCCTTTTTGATGGCTTTCTACAATTTCAAGTGAATAATCTTTGAAAAGATTCGGAAATGTTTCTGAAGCGTATGCCATCATGGCCTGGAAGCCGACGATTTGCTTTGCCATATTAGGAGCAATAACCGCTGGGATTGAAGATGATATGACAGTCTGCATAAGGGCTTCCCTGTCACCGCCGGTAGTACCCATGACAAAGGGGAGGTTGTTTTTGCAGTAAAATTCTGCATTGCTGTTTACCGCGGAAGGATGGGTATAGTCGATTGAAATAAAAAACTTCTCTTTTTTCTTAATTTCATCAATGACAACATCATGTTTGTCAGGAGTGCTGAGGCGAAAGGCTGTAGATCCGATTGTATGTTCAGTTTCTTCAATTTCAGGTCCTGTGAGTGATTCACAGATAACATCAAATCTATTGTCCTCCAAAGCGTGTTTAGCTACGATTGCAGCCACATTGCCGGGAAGGCCGTTAATCATTATTTTTATCTGTTTCATATTTTTTCCTATATACGATGATAAGTAAAAACGGTTCAGTCATATAACAGGGAAATATTTTTTACAAGCGCCATTAATTTCGGCAATTCATCTGTTTCAAGTAAATTGAGGTTATGAGCCAGTGTTTTTACGGCTGAAGGTATATAGCTTTGAAAATAAGTTTTCCCTTTTTCTTTAGAAAGAAATCCAAAGGCGCCTAATATCTGAAGATTTCGTGTGACTGCGCAGTATGAATATGTTGACATAAACGTTTTTTTTCCAGTGTCGGAAGATGGATACAGTATTTCAGTACAATAATCAAGGAGTTGGGACTGTATGTCATGCGGGAGCTGAACATAAGGGTCAATCAGCAGGGAAGCTAAGTCATATTGAAAAGGTCCTCTTCTTCCTCCCTGGAAATCGATGAAAAAAAATCGGCCTTTATCTATCATGATATTTCGTGATTGCATGTCCCGGTGTATGAAACCCGATATGGCATTTTCAAGGGCCTTTTCAGCAATTATTGAGAATTCTTTTTCATAATCATTAAAAAAAAGATCCTTGCCGAGATACTCACGAACAAACGATTCAATAAAGTATCTGCATTCTTTCTCAATGATAACCTCTGTATCATACTCCGATGTCTGGTATGTCCATGTTTCTTTAAATCCCCGTATTCCGTTGACAGACAGTTCAATAAGGCCGTTAATAATGGCTTTATATAGAATAATGATATCTTCCGATGATTTTATATCTTGTACCAGAGATTGCAAATGCTTATCGCCAAGGTCTTCAAGAAAAACAAGCCCTGAAAACGCGTCATAATGATAAATTTCAGGTACAGGTATTTTTTGAGCGTGTAAATGCTGTCCTATAGCTATAAAGGAATCACATTCAGTAATAATATCATCTGACTTTATGCCGTGGTCTACCATTATCAAAGAGTAGTCGTTCGATTTAAGCCTATACCATGAACGGTCAGATCCATCTCCGGCAAGCCGGTTCTTTTGTATCATACCACCAGCGTAGTTTGGGAAAGCTGTCTCAAACGCTATAGAACTCATTATTTCATATGAAGCTTCAATATATCGTTCTGGTGTCCCTATATCATTCCAATAACCTTCTTTATCAATAAAAGCCTTTATTTTTTTCCCAGATGAGATCATATCTCTGTAAGCGTCTATACTGCTGTAAAATATACTGTCTGGTATATGGTCGAGGATAGTCGGATCAATTACCTGGATACCTGTGAAACAGAGCTTTGTGGAAAAGGAATTTTTGCTATCCTCCTTGATTGAGGCAAAATCAATAATTGTGTGATCTTCCGTAACAGCAACATGGTTAAACTCCTCGAAATCATGAAGAACCAGTGTGGCGGGATGGGTATGATTCAGATGAAAATCGTAAATTTTTTTCAGGTCAAAGCTAAAAAGGATATCACTGTTTATTACAAAAAAAGGGCTGTCATCCAAATAATTTTCAATATTTTTTATTGCTCCGCCAGTTCCTAGTATTTTCGGTTCATATATTGTTTTAACCGGCAGAGGATACTTCTGAGATGCGATAAATGTTTCAACTTTGACGTGCTTGTAATGCGTATTAACAAAAATCTCATCACATCCAAATTTGTGAAGGCGTTTGATAATGATATCAATCAGCGGTTGACCGCTGACGGTAAATAATGGTTTGGGCACTGTTTCTGTATAAGGTAATAGTCTTGTGCCAAATCCTGCGGCGAGAATCAATGCTTTCATAGTCTATATTCAATTCATTACGGGAAATAGTGCCTGTTACGATAGGAGTTGTAGATTAATCTTTATCGAATCCTTAAAGAAATCTATTAGTTCTACATTATCCGGATGATTTAGCTTCTGTGCAACAAAAAAACTGTCAGCATTCATATATGAAATCTTGGATAGAGATTCGATTCTTTCAACCTCCCTTTTTTTATACATGCTGTTTCCAAGTAACTGGATTTTTTTAATCCGAACTTTTTGATCTTTTGGTATGTCAGAATTCTGTTTATAATAGGTTATTACAACCAAATATGATTCTAAAAATGTCTTCAGAAACGAAGCAAAGAGTTTGATTTTTCTAAAGCCTGTTGAGGTCAGGTTATATGTATCTGGAAGGGATTGGTGCGGAATTATTATAGCGTCATCAATAAACGCTTTTATACTCTTCCTGACAAAATACTCCGATGGTTTGTCAGCATCAAGAGCGAATTCATTGACAAATAGATTTGAAATAAATTTAAAACTGACATGAATATCAGATGCTGAAAAAAGAAATGCGTCCTTTTCAAGGATTGAAAGGGATGTTATGGCCGCGGGCACAAAGAAAAAGATAGAATTATTTTTATAATATTCAAGGTCAGGTCTCTTGTTTTCAATCAGTTTTATGATTTTATTTGAATTAAGTTCTTCAGCTTTTGCAACGTTAAACTCGATAAATTTTCGTTGACGGAAATTATCAAGAACTTGATTTATGGAATATCTTGTACCCCCTATCAGAGTATCGGACAGTTTAGAGTTTTGAGCGTTAAGATGTGTTAAATAAGTGTTAAAGTGAAAAAGGAAATGCTCATACGTAAATCTTTTCTTGGAAAAATTTAGAAGCGAACTGGCTACCAGGCCATATGGAGTAACAACTGTTTCAGAATTGATGTCATTGATAAGTCTGTATCCAATATAGCGGCATAGAGTATTCATCTCCTTTGAGGTCAAATCGTTTATCCCTTTTCCCCTCTGCAACAAAAGCGATTGAAGAGAAAAAGGCTCGTGAAAGTTAACATATACCTTGCCGTATCTTTTTTTGAGGAACTTTCTCGCTTCAATTACCTGCTTCACATTTTCAGGTTCCTTTTGTCCCCCCTCGATTTCATGAATATATGCGCGTTCTTCAAGAATCCTATCATAACCGATATTGATCCCAACGAATATCATGTCTTCACATGCACCTTCTCTGTAAGCATTAAGCAGCATAGATAAAAAACCAAGTTTGGGCATCAGCACTTTACCGGTACGGCTTCTTCCACCTTCAATGAACAGCTCTATATTAAAACCTTCTTTAAGAATCTTGAATACATAAGCGTTAAAAATTTTTGAGTAAAGAATAGCCCCCCTGAAAGTCCTTCGCAGGAAGAAAGCGCCGCCTCCCTTGAATATGGTGCCAAGTGGCCAGAAAGAGAGATTTTTACCCGCTGCTATTAGGGGGCATGCCAGGTTGTTATGGAAAAAAATATACGAAAGAATCAGATAATCAAGATGACTTTTATGACACGGAATAAGAATCAACGGCCCTTTCTTAGACATGGCTTTCAATTTATTAAGACCATTATAATCGATTATCATGCCTTCAAAAATATGCCCCAGTATCCAGGTTAATACGATGTCATACATCCTTATCCAGTTGAGGCTGATATTGGCAGCGATTTCTTCAAGATAGTCATTTGCCTTTTTATGTACTTCTTTCAACGGTATATTCTTTTTCTGTGCATGATTCTTCATGAATCTTTGAATTTTGGGGCCTGTCAAGATATTCAGTTTAATTTCTTCTCTTGATTTTTGAACTGGGCCGGTAATACTCTGACGATGGCTGTTTATTTGCCGAATAAGGCTGCGCCTCAATTTGAGGGTTTGCTGCTGAGGATTAAGATCTCTGATTTCCGGCTGCGCTAGAAACTGCTGGATGTTAAAAGGATCGGATACTTCGACAAAAACCTTTTTGGGATTATTGATTAGTGTAAATATTCTTCTCAATCTGCCTGGATTCTCTTCAGTGCCAAAAATAATATCCGTTACAGTAGGCGTGGATCTGACAGGTTTCTTACTGAAAAACATAAGCTGAGGGATAATATATATCGGCCGATCAATCGATTTTTGAATATCGATGATATACTGAACCGGATCTGTCTTCTTTTTTACAAACCTGAGATAGAAACCTTTTTTTTCAATAAGGGATAGTAATCCTGACTTTCCATTAAGCAGTTCTTCTTTATAATAATCGGTATCATAAGGGTTAGGAAAACTGAAGTACCGAAGAAAATGGTCAATATGGGCCAGACAGATTTTAAAAAGACGCAGTGCTGGCTGAAACATAAACGGCCTATAGCCAAAACCTATCTCAGGGCAGGGAAGACCGGCTTTTTTACAATGGGTGTGAAAAAAAAGATATTTTAAATAACTTCTATACTTTGTTGTATAAATGACAATACCATCTTTCTGAAGGTTATTAATAATCGCTTCCTGTTCACTATTCACTTTTATGCCTGAGAATAAGAGCTTCAGGATAAAGGATGGTATAATACCGATATTTCCTGGCAAAAAGGACAGATAGTGATTATGGGTTCCGGAAAGGGTAGTATCTATACCTTTTTTTATATTATTCATTATAGACATGATTGGTCGGTAAAGTCCTGTAGAATTTAAGATACTGGCCGCCACAACTTATTATATGTAAGTTAAATGGCTACAAAACCATAAAGACCTACCAGATAGGAAATTCGTTTGCAATATTAAATATATGGTTCCTGAGGACCAGGTTTTAACTTCTTGAAAAAAATCTGTTAAATAATAGCTGTTTTTGGCTTGTTTTAAATCTGGCATTATGTTACAAGATATGTCTTTGATATAAAAATTTTATCATATCGGTTTGATATTAAAAGAAATATTTTAAATTATATTGTTGACACATTATGACACTATTGCTGGAACTAACATAAGTCAGACAGGAGGTTATTTTTTATGAAAACACTAGTCGGCGGTGCTATTACCGCAACCTTAGGTCTAATTTTATTAATTTTTTTTAAAGGTCCTTTTTTTAACCTTATAAAAGGGACTATACCAGCTCTCCTTTTAATTGGTGGCGGCCTTGCCCTGTATCTGGGGTTTGATGAACTTCAGGATACGTGGAGAAATGAAGGTGCCACATCAGCTCAGGATGAAGAAAAGGACCAGGTAATTGCGAAACTGAAAAATGAAATTGATGAATTGAAAAAAGATTAAAATTGTATTATCAATGCTCAAACGCGTCTTTTTTCTACACAATTAAAAGTAAAAAAATGATATAAAGGTATTAAACTTCTGCCTTACCGGCAGATGAGTTTGAGGGGGTATAACTTATGAAAACATTGTTAGGCGGAGCCATAGCTACAGTCTTTGGAATATTATTTATGGCAGTATGGTGGAAAGAACTTTTTCTTCTCTTAGCCGGTTGTATACCGATAATGCTTATTCTCGGTGGTGTACTTGCAATTTATCTGGGAAGCGACGAACTAAAGGAAGCTGGACATCCAGAGGACTGATAGTAGGGAGCCGTTTTTTTTATACTCGTTTCAAACACCCGCCTTGTTAAAAGCGGGTGTTTTTTTATTCTACTATGCTCTTAATGGCTGAAGTTGCTAAGGAATCAGCCTGTTCATTCCCATAATCTCCTGCATGGCCTTTAACTTTGACAAAGTCGATATCTGAAAATCCTTTAACCAGTCTTAATATTGATTCTACCAACTCCTGGTTCTTTTTAGGTTTCCATCCTAGAACCAGAAGGCCGTATGCATAGTTGCTGTCTGTAAAAACGCGGACAGGGAGTTTTTTATTTTTTATCTCCTCCAGTCCTACGCGTATGGCCTCCAGTTCTGCGATATTATTCGTAGCCGTCCCAATATACCTTGATATTTTTTTTTCATGTTCTCCAGCCTTAAGTAGTATACCGATTCCCGATGGGCCGGGATTCCCTGAAGATGCACCGTCCGTGTATATACATATGGCATTGTCAGGATATATCTCTTTGGATTCATTCAATTTGCTTTTTTTAGCAGAAACTTTACGGCTCTTTTTTCTTGAAACTTTTTTGTTTAATTTTGATGAATCTATTGGTTTTACACTGACCGCATGAACCCTGTATTCCTGTTCCTGATCAAGCTGATATTTTATAAGGATTTTTCCTTCTTCAACAACAGGTTTATCTTGGGGGCCTGTATACGCCCATACTTTATTCCCTTTGAAGCTCATCCGTTTCCATTCAGTGGGTTTAATAGACACCTGGTTATTCCTTTTACTAATAAAGATGAATTTTTGTGCTTATGTTTAGAAAATTATCAAGATCTTTTTCCCATCTTTTTTCAATTTTATCAATACTAACTAATTTTGCAATCTGCTTCCTTATATCTGAATCACCTAGAATAAGGTCAACCGGCAGTCGATCATATTCATATTCATACGGGGGTGATTTCCATTCAAACATATCGCCGTGATGAGCTATAACCGCCTGGAGTAGCCGCAGGGACGTACTGAATGGATTGTATTCGTCAGGTTCTGTTATATGAATCTGGAAACCATTACATTGAATCTCTTTCCATTTACCAGACGTTGGTTCAAATGTTACCGGCCGTAAAAACCCTCCAGGGATTAAATTCCCACCCACATAGCCAAGTATTTTTTCAAGATTAAGAAAAGGGGCGCCAAATAGCTCAAACGGCTGAGTTGTGCCCCTTCCTTCTGAGATGTTGGTTCCTTCCCATATTACCTGGCCCGGATAAACAAGTGCTGAAAAAGGAGTGGGAAGATTTGGTGACGGCGGAATCCAGGGGAGACCGGTTGAAGGGAAATACATATCTCGAGTCCAGCCGTTCATGGGAATAACGTCAAGAATGCATTGTATTCCAAAGTGATGATTAAACAGTAAAGCGAGTTCACCAATTGTCAGTCCGTGTCGCATCGGTATGGGATATTGTCCAACAAAGGAAACATTCTCTTCTGTAAGGAGATTCCCTTCAATTCTATTTCCGCAGATCGGATTTGGCCTGTCAAGGACGATAATTTTTTTGCCGTATTTTACTGCGGCTTCAAGACAGTATGACATCGTGTAAATAAAAGTGTAAACACGGGTACCAGCATCCTGTAAATCAATGAGAAGAATATCTATGGTATCAAACATCTTTTGGGTAGGAATACGTGTTTTGCCATATAGACTGAATACTGGTATTTGTAGTACAGGATCCATCATGTCATCTGATTCGATCATGTTATCCTGTTTTTCAGCGAAAAAACCATGCTGCGGTGAAAAAAGGACTTTGAGCTGACCAGAGAACCGAGCGTTTATCAATTCTCGTGCATGTCTGAAGCGACTATCTACTGAAGCAGGATTGCATAAAAGTCCCAGCCGGGCTCCAGATAAAAACCCAGTTGGTTTTTTTAATAATTGTTCAAGACCTGTTTGTACGATTGACATATATTTCCCTGATTATTTGCGTTCTAAAAGGCATATAAAATAGAACACTTAAATTGTATCAGGAGATAACTAATGTATTAAGAAGAATATCGCAATGATATCATTAGATTATGCAGCAGAAACGGAGACCGCAAAAGCTTATGCTAACAGACATGCTCAGAATATGATTGATTATGAGAACCCTACCTGCCGTAAATATGGACAATGTATTGTTCCCAAACACCTATAATACTTACGGTTTCAAGATCAGCATAATAAATCGTTTCGATCCCGTTTTTACGAGCAACGTCACCAATGCCGTAACTACCCCAAGAAACATCGATCAGGGAATAAGAGAAATGTTTCAGGTCGCCGACAGTTTTATCTGCGTTTTCCGGCAACGTCCGTGACATATTCACATCAAGCGGTTTCGTGATATTAGTAACAATATAACCGTAAGGGGAACAGCCGATATTCAGCAGCAGGGTAAACACCAGAAACATAAATAAACGTTTCATAAAAGTTTTCTCCTGTAGTTTAACCTTAATTACCGTATACAATAGTAGTTTGTTTAACAAACGCACCAAAGAGTACAGTAACATTCCTTGTGTCCATATGGTTTATTGTTGATATGTTTCCATTTTTAGCTGCAGCAGCAGAACCTGCGTCACCCCATGCAACCAGCCATAATATTGAATAACAGTTTGAAGTGCCGGTTTTATTTCCAAGTACTGTCTTGTCAGCATCAGTATCAAGAGGAATAGTAATGTTAGAATAAAGACAACCGCTTAATGTCAGTGCAATAACAAGCATTGAAACCAGCAATACGATTTTTTTCATAATTTCCCTCCAGTTAATTGAATATTGTAAAGATTGTTTTAATAATAAACAATAAAGCAGAAGAAATGTCAAACGATATGAAGATGTCTGTGTTGGGCTGTGGCTAAAAACAGGACTGGTGCTGAGGACTGAGTGAAATTCATTCGTGCCCATTCGTGACATCCATGGCTTTTTTTTTGTCTGTGTTTGTCCGTGTGGATCTGTGGTTAAATATTTACGCCAGTTCAAGTCCAGAATCACAGCCGGTGAATCTGTCGTGAATATCAATAATCTCCTTGATTTCAGGAAGAATTTTTTGACCGCCAATGGTAGAGACATATCTGCAAGTGGCAAAATTTTTGATTGTCTCATCATATTTCCGAACCCAGTCATTATGATTTTTCTCTTCTATTGTACCTTCAAAAGGATACCTGGCTGGCGGTTTATCAGTATTACACCTCCATGGCTTGGGGGTTAAACGCGCACGAAAGCATTCCTGGGCGGAACAGAGTTTGATGTATAGGTCATCTGAATTAAATTCTTTTAATATATTTTTTGTTTCTGAGGTATCGGGTTTAAAGGTTTTATGGGTTACCAGGCACCTGATCCCCTTAAAAGTGCGGTAAACCCTCATGCTCCATCCTGATTTTCTGTCTACTGTTTCCTGAATCTGACCCAGAACTTTTTCTTCTTGGGTTATCGGTTTATTCCCTGTAAAAAGGGCAATCAAAGAGGCGAAAAAACCGGGTTCATTTGTCCCCTTAAAATCAATATCAATGAACATGGCGCCGGAAGTGTTCAGGACCAATGAACCGTAAGCGTTTCTTGTGATGACAGCAATCTGAGCCTCCTCTTGATCAGAAACCTCATCAAGAATCTCTTCTCTAAGAGGCCGATCAGAATACGCATATCTTTCCAGCTCTTCAAACCTGTTTGAAGAGCTGCTGTTGATGATTCTATCCGATATTTTTTTAACCGCTTTTTTAGCTGCATCACGGGCTTCATCAATACTGGTGTAAGACCATTTCCACGCTGAAAACATATATTTTTTGCCTTCATGGTCATGGTTCTCAATTGTCTCTTTTGCCCAGTATTTTGGTATTTTCATATGTCTGAATTCAATACTATTGAAAAAAAAGGGCAGAGCCAGAAATGACTCCGCCCTGATTTATTTGAAGTAAATTATTTCTTAAGCTTCATATTTAAAAGAAAGTTTTACCCTTGCCCTGAAGGCTGAAACAGCTCCGTTTTCAACTTTCATGTCCAGCATTGATACTTCTGCAACTCTCAGGTCTCTGAGGGACTGACCTGCTTTCTCTACAGCTGCTTTTGCCGCATCTTCCCATGAAGCAGCACTAGTCCCAACCAGTTCAATGATTTTGTAAACACTGTCTGCCATGCCATCCTCCTTTTTGTTAAAAGTTAGCGTTTGATCTTAAAACAGATAAAGCAAAGTCCTGATACGAACATTGCAGAACATTGCATGTATCTTCTAATAAAAATAAAAAAAATTACATAAAAACTATAAAACTATTATTTTTCTATGCTTGAACAGGTTTAAACTAAAAAATGAATCGATTTTTTTAAGATTTAAATTTAATATCAAATCTTAGATCATAAGTCAACCGGTCTAAAAATTCGTGTTTGTAGTATTTCTAAGCAAAGATACACATTGTCATATACTTGACACAGATAAACTGTTTTTTTATGATAAATTGCTTAACAACTTAAAATTAAAACATACAGGAGATTTTATGGATGAGATAAGAGCGCTTTCGGTTCTAGATGGAAGATATTGCAGACTTACTGATGATCTAAGGGATATCTTTTCAGAATTCGGCTTAATTAAGCATAGGGTGTTCGTTGAAGTTCAGTGGCTTATATTTTTAGTCAAAGAGCTGAAAATTACCGAAGTAAATGAAGCAGATATCAAAAAAATCAATTCCATATCTGAGAATTTTAATGCTGAATCTGCCAAAAAAGTTAAAACGATTGAGAGTACGACAAATCATGATGTTAAAGCGGTTGAGTATTATATAAAACAGCAGCTTGATAACCTGGGCCTCTCATCTATTAAAGAATGGGTTCATTTTTCATGTACATCAGAAGATATTAACAATACATCATATGCCCTAATGCTTAAAGCAGGGAGGGAAAAGGCTGTTGATAACCTCTCAACTGTCCTTGAGCGGGTTGAAGAGTTGGGGAAAACATACAGATCTGTTCCGATGATGTCACGGACACACGGTCAACCCGCTTCACCCACAACTGTTGGGAAAGAGTTCATAAATTTTGCTTGGAGATTAAAATACGAACTTGAAAGCATCAAAAGTACTAAGATTCATGCCAAAATTAATGGTGCGACAGGCAATTATAATGCTCATTTTTTTGTTTTCCCGGAGATTGACTGGATTGAATATGGCGCCAGATTTGTTTCAGAATATCTTGAGGTAGAACCGCTCCTTTATACTACCCAGATAAATCCATATAATTATATTTCTCATCTTCTGCATTCGATGGTCAGTACCGCTTCGGTTCTTATCGACTTGGATAGAGACATGTGGGGATATATATCACTTGGGTATTTTAAACAGAAATTAAAAGCCGGTGAAGTCGGGTCTTCAACAATGCCCCACAAGGTTAATCCGATAGATTTTGAAAATAGTGAAGGGAACATGGGGGTTGCCATCTCAATGATGGAACACCTTTCAGTAAAACTGCTCAATTCCAGGTTCCAGCGTGATCTTACTGACAGTACTGTCCTCAGAAATCTTGGTTCTGTATTCGGATATTTTATCATTGGGATGAAAAACTGTATCAAAGGACTTAATAAAATTGACCTGAATAATAATATGATAGAAAAAGACATGGCTGAGAATCTTGAACTCCTAGCAGAACCTGTACAGACAGCGATGAGAGTATTTGGTGAAGAAAATCCCTATGAAAAGCTAAAGGCGCTTACACGAGGGACAAAGATCACGAGAAAAACGCTTGATGATTTTATTGACCAACTTGAAAAAGTCCCGGATGATTTTAAACTAAAGATGAAAAAACTCAGCGTAGACAAGTATACAGGACTTGCAGAAAAACTTGTGGACAGGTATTTATCCGAATAACCAATGATGCCGCACGAATATGTATGCAGACATAGTAGGATATAAACCATTATGCGTTCATTCAGCATGTCAACAAAAATATGGCTAAGCATCGGAATTCTTGTCATCGGTTATTTCGTATCAATGGTGTACGGCTTTGTTACCGGACGCCAGACCGAAGCGCGTCTGAAACTTGTTTCTGAGTATATATTTCCGGCAGCAACAAACAGTCAGATCGCCATGACCGCTTTTACCGAACAGATTAGCAATTATGAAAACGTTATCCTATTTGGAGATGAGACAAAACTTCAATTCGCGTATGAGAGATCGAGAGAAGTGCGTGAGGCAATTAGAATAATCGCCAGCAGTAAGGTTAAAGACGATAAAACCATTATTAAAGTCCGAAGAATCTTAAAACAGCTGGATTCTTTTACTGAAAAAGCACAGTCTGTATATTCTGAGATGAGTATGTATGATGAGGAGATCGGGATTAAAGATGAAAAAGAGAGAAATCTTCATAAAAAAGCGTTTAATTTGGCTAGTCAGACCGAATATTTGAGAAAAGAGCTCATGCATATTAAAATTGCTTATGCTGATAAACTGAATGCTGAACTGGCGGATATCAGCAGGGCAACAATGCGTCAACGATACATGAATCTTATCGTATTCTGTACGGTGGTCATCATAGCCGTAAGTATGATAACAGCGATTATTACGCGTTCTGTTATCGTCCCGCTTAGAAAAACGTTGATGCTGGAAAAAGCCGTAGAGCAATCTGTTGACGGTATCGCTGTTACTACACTTGACAAAGAAATTGAGTTCGTTAATTCAGCATGGGCAAAAATGCATGGATATGAGCCTGATGAACTGACGGGTAAGCATCTTAAAACATTTCATACAATGAAGCAATATAGTGAAGACGTGGTCCCTTTTAATAAAAATGTGTTAAAATTTGGTATGTATGAGGGAGAGGTCGGGCATGTAGATATAGATGGGAGAGAGTTCCCCACATGGGTAAGCACCACGTTAATTAATGATGCTTCAGGGGATTCTGTGGGCATGGTTGTTATTGCTCGAGATATAACACTTCAAAAATTTGTCGAAGATTCTCTGCGTGAGAGTGAGAAAAAGTATAAAATACTTACTGAAGGGCACACTGATGTAGTACTCAGAATATCAAAAGAGGGTATACTTGAATATATCAGTCCTGCAATAAAAGAATTCGGCGGCTATGAAGCTGAACAGGGTATTGGCACTTCAATAAGCAAGTATTTTGTTAATGATATTGAACTGGAAAAAGCTTTTAACATTATTGAAGAGGTGCTTAAAGGAAAAAAATCAGATACATTGGAATTTTTATTTAGAGCTGCAAAAGATAAACATATTTATGTTGAAGTCACAGCCACAGCTGTTAAAAAAAAGAACGACGAACCAGCTCTTCAGTGTGTTATGCGGAATATCTCTGTAAGGAAGAAGGTGGAAAAAGCACTGAAAGAATCACTAGATGAACTAAAAAGCACTCAAAATCAGCTGGTACAGTCTGAAAAGATGGCAGCACTCGGCAATCTTGTGGCTGGCGTAGCCCATGAAATAAACACCCCTCTTGGTGTTGGAATCACCGCCGCTTCTCACCTTTCAAAAAAAACTGATGAATATAATGATTTATATAATTCATTAAAGGATATGAATCATTCATCTCAGACAGAGTATATAAAACTGGCAGGTGACTCAGCCGAGATCATTTTAAAAAACTTAAACAGGGCATCGGATCTGGTAAAAATTTTCAAGCAGGTTGCTGTTGATCAATCAACCGAAATGCAGAGAAAATTCAACCTTAAAGCGTATATCAACGATCTTCTTTTCAGCCTTGAACCAAGATACAAGTTAACAGAACATTCTGTGGAGATTAACTGCTCGGAAGATTTGGAAATTAACAGTTTCCCCGGTGTTTTTTCCCAGATAATTACCAACTTTGTGATGAATTCATTTATTCATGGTTTTGATGGTATTGAAAAGGGTGAAATCACGTTTAAAATCTGGAATGAAAATGATCGGCTTGTTTTCTGTTACAGCGACAATGGAAAGGGGATGGACCATGAAATCCTTGATAAAGTTTTTGATCCATTTTTTACAACAAACAGGGCTCATGGAAACACAGGGCTTGGTATGCATATCGTCTATAATCTTGTTACACAAAAACTCGGCGGAAGCATAGAAGTGACAAGCACTCCTGGTGAAGGTGTCTTTTTTCTTCTCCGTCTTCCGATGACAATCATAACAACTGACAAACTTGAAACAGGTACTGGCTGAGTAATAATTCTGGCTCATCGAGCCCCACCACCACACTACCCCCAGACTGTGTAATAATTAAAATCGTGCCCGTGCTCAGTGACCAAAGGGAGTCCCGCTGAAAGCGGGATAATCGAATAAATGAGATATTATTACGATAAATACAAGGGAATCGATTTCGAGCACGTAACAATAAATAGTAGCTGCAAATGAATTATGACACATTTTCCCCCTAAAAGGGGATATACCTTTTAACAAAATACAAATTGAACTGCAAAATACTGATTTAATATATTGACAAAGCTTTTTTTCAGATATAATATAAGTCGTTTTTGGAAAATACTGTTTATTTGCTGAACCATATACCCAAAATCAGTATTCAACAGTAGAAATAAAACAGGTTGATCTTTGAAAACTAGGCAGAAACAGCTTGAGAGAAAGGGTCTTTAGAAGTTTATATAGCCGATAGAGATATTGGTTAGTCAATTTATACGGAGAGT
>JANQFQ010000065.1 GCA_028277765.1 Desulfobacterales bacterium | reverse complement strand
TCGTTTGAATAGTAAACGACACTATTCAACTCAGCTTTATACCGAAAATGGCATAAGTTTCGTTTGAATAGTAAACGACACTATTCAACTCAGCTTTATCGAAAAACAGCATAATGAATAATAACAGGAAACCGGTTGTTAATAACCTTAGGAGAATATAATGAATGAAAACAACATATTGTTAATTATAGTCTGCTTTTGTGTTGCTGTCCTTGCATACTTGATAAAGGGCAGGTTTGCGTCAGCAAAAGGTAAAGTAGCTGACGAAAGTGCTGCACAAATAGTAGATGACGCAAAACGAAGAGCGGAAACACTCTTAAAAGAGGCTAAGCTTGAAGCAAAAGACAGGCTTTTTCAGATGAAAAGCCAGTTTGACACAGAAACAAAAGAGACCAAGGCTGATCTAAAAAAACAGGAGAACCGCTTAATTCAGAAAACCGAAAATCTGGATAACAAGCTGGACCAGTATGAAAGAAAAGACCGTGAACTTTCACGGAGAGAAAAAAAGCTCCAGAAAAAAGAGAATGAGGTCAGCCGGAATGAGCAGCTTTATAATGAAATGCTTGAAGAGCAGAAACATCAACTAGAAAAAATTTCAGGTCTGACTTCAGACCAAGCAAAGGATTTGCTAATAAGGGCTATGGAAAATGAGGCCCGGCATGAAGGCGCCAAGCTTGTTAAAAAAATAATTAGTGAAGCTGAAGAAGAGGCTGACAAAAAAGCAAAAAAAGTCCTTGCTACAGCCATTCAGAGATATTCAGGCGATTTTATAGCGGAACGTACTGTTTCAGTTGTCCAGCTCCCGGATGATGAAATGAAGGGCCGGATTATCGGCAGAGAAGGACGGAATATCCGCGCCCTTGAAGCAGCAACAGGTATAGACCTGATTATTGACGACACACCTGAAGCGGTTATTCTGTCCGGTTTTAACCCGGTCAGGCGAGAAGTAGCCCGCCTCTCTCTGATCACTCTAATAGAAGACGGCCGCATCCATCCCGCCAGGATTGAGGATGTTGTTAAAAAAATCAGCCAGGAGGTAGATGTAACGATAAAAGAGGCCGGTGAACAGGCTGCATTTGACGTCGGGGTTCACGGTATTAACATTGAACTGATCAAGGTTCTTGGACGCCTCAAGTTCCGTACCAGTTATGCACAGAATGTTCTGCAGCATTCTGTTGAAGTCGGTTTTTTGTGCGGCATCATGGCCGCTGAACTGGGATTGAATTCAAAACTGGCTAAACGGATGGGGCTTCTGCATGATATCGGCAAGGCCATTGATCATGAAGTTGAGGGGCCCCACGCCTCCATAGGCTCCAGACTCGCAAAGAAACATGGTGAAACAGCAAATGTAGTACAGGCAATCGCCGCTCACCATGAAGATGTAGCTCCGGAATCTGTTTATGACCTGCTCGTTCAGGCGGCCGATGGTCTCTCTGGCGCAAGGCCAGGAGCAAGAAAAGAACTCCTGGAAAACTATGTTAAACGTCTTGAAGATCTTGAGAATATAGCAAACGCATTTAATGGTGTTTCCAATTCCTACGCCATCCAGGCAGGCAGAGAACTCAGGGTTATTGTAGAAGGTGACACTATTTCAGACGAGGCTTCAGTGCTGCTAAGCCGCGATATCGTCAAAAAAATCGAAGAAACCTTAACCTTCCCTGGACAGATTAAAGTGATCGTTATACGCGAAACCAGGGCTATTGAATACGCTAATAAATAGGACTCCTTTAATGATGGATGTGATCTCTGTTTTAAAAGAACGCGGCTTTATTGAAAACACCACCCATGTTGAAGAACTTGACAAATACGTCAGTAAAGGTGAAGCCACCTGCTATATCGGTTTTGATCCAACAGCACCGAGCCTCCATATTGGAAGCCTTGTTCCAATCATGTCCCTCGCGCACATGCAAAAGCAAGGCCATCGTCCCATCGCCTTAGTAGGAGGAGGGACAGGTCTTGTTGGTGATCCTTCCGGCAAGACAGAAATGCGGAAAATGCTAACACCTGAAGAGATTGAAAATAACATCCACGGCATAAAAAAACAGCTGTCCGGATTCATTGACTTCAGCGAGGATAAAGCATTATTGTTGAACAATGCTGATTGGCTGACAAAAATTGAATACATCCCGTTTCTCCGTGATATCGGTCGGCACTTTAGTGTAAACCGGATGATAAAAGCGGAAAGCTATAAAATCAGACTCGATTCTGAAGACGGTCTTAACTTTATTGAATTCAATTATATGCTGCTCCAAGCGTATGATTTCCTGGAATTATTTGATAGGCATAACTGCAGGATCCAGATGGGAGGCGGCGACCAGTGGGGCAACATTGTCGCAGGTGTTGAACTTGTCCGTAAAATGCGTCAGGAAACCGTATTCGGTGTTACGTTTCCCCTGTTAACCACCAGTAGCGGTGCCAAAATGGGGAAGACAGAAAAAGGGGCTGTCTGGCTCGATCCTGACAGGACATCACCCTACGACTATTACCAGTATTGGATAAATACTGATGATCGTGATGTGGCCCGGTTTCTGGCCTTGTTTACATTTCTTCCCATGGATGAGATACGCAAAACAGAAGGACTTCAAAACGCTGATTTAAACAGTGCCAAGGCAGTACTCGCTTTTGAAGCCACACTGCTCGCCCATGGCAAGGAAGAAGCCTTAAAAGCCTATAAAGCCGCTTCCAGCATGTTCACCAAGCGGGTAGTCCCAAAAAGCATTCTCCCCTCAAGCTTAATCCCTCGGAACGAAAAAGGAGATGACACTGCTTCAGTCCCCCATTCCAACATCAGTGCGTCTCAACTGGAAGAAGGGATTCCCGCCTTTAAGCTATTCTGTATAGCAGGGCTCACCAAATCCGGCGGTGATGCCAGAAGGCTTATTAAACAAGGGGGCGCTTACATCAACGGCGATCGTGTCGAATCTTTTGACAGAATGACGACGCCTGAAGATGTAAAGAATGGCGAGATCATCCTGCGTGCCGGTAAAAAACGGTACCATAAGCTTGTTCTATAAAAAGTTGTAAAATCACACCAAATATTTCTTGACACTTTTGATATTATGCTTTAATAATTCGAGTTCTATTCAAGTGTTTTTTGATAGATTTTGTTTAACTTGATCTTTGAAAACTAGGCAGAAACAGCTTGAGAGAAAGGGTCTTTAGAAGTTTATATAGCCGATAGAGATATTGGTTAGTCAATTTATACGGAGAGT
>JANQFQ010000036.1 GCA_028277765.1 Desulfobacterales bacterium | reverse complement strand
GCTGTCCGATAACTCAGTCTTTTGGACTTAAGCGAACGTAATATCAGGCACTTATAAACGAAAAAAAGGTCCAAAACTCAGGTTATCGGACAGCCTCTCAGCCCCCCTAAAAAAAGGGGAAGATGTGCTCCCCTCTTTTTCAAAGAGGGGCTGGGGAAGATTTGTCAAGTTGAATTTTTGTAAGTCAATATTGTTTCCTCGCAGGATAGGATATAACCCGAATTTCATACAAAGAATCTGTTTTAATAATGATAAAACAAAACTGTTTGTGGTAAATTATTATGGGCAAAATAATTAAAATCAAAGTCAATGGATTTAACATCTGTTAATGATATGAAAGGGACCAGGCGGAAAAATGGCACAATACAAAAGTATATCATCTCTGCCGCATACAAAAACTCGGGCTTGAAAAATGGTCCAAAGAGGAAGCTGGGGGTATTCTAGATAAATATTTTTATGGCACTTGGACCCTATAATATGGTAGTACTGACAGAACGATTCCAATAGACGAGATGATAGCTGAGTTGAATAGTGTCGTTTACTATTCAAACGAAACTTATGCCCTTTTGGTATACAGTAGCTTCATCTGTTCTTAACCAGTTTCCTGATGGAATCGCGATGACAGGAGGGGGCCAGTGAAAACCATCTACAAAAAATGTGAATCCTTGTTCATGGATTTTACATTATTTGTCTATACTAAAAAATATGTTGTGCTAGTGTTAATGCTCCTTTTTACAGCAGGGATCTCCACTCAGCTTAAACGCATTGAAATTGATACCCGTGATGAGGTCTTCTTTCATGAGGATGATCCGGCACTTATGGCCTATAATGATTTCAGGGAACGGTTTGGCCAGGATGAAATTTTCATTATCGCCCTGCAGCCTGAAAACGGCCTTGATAAAGTTTTTCTTAATACCCTGTACCAGCTGCATCAGGAACTTGAAGAGACAGTTCCCTTGCTTGATGATATAACCAGCCTGGTCAACGGAAGAATAGTCCGTGGGGAAGACGATGCCCTGTTTGTGGAAGACCTCTTTGAAACACCGCCTCAAACCGATGAAGAGGTGGCGAGAATCAAAAAACTCATTGATCATTTTCCCTTTTATGAAAATCTATTGATCTCCGGTGACCGGTCAACAGCCACTATCATCATTAAGGCACTGGCTGTAAAAGATCAGCCGGAAGATGATCTCCTGGAAGGGTTTGCCCAGGAAGAAGTTCAAGCCGAAAATAATGCTGACCGTTATTTGACTGGTTTGGAAAGCATTGAAATCACCAAAACCATCCAGTCAGTTATCGGCAGGTATCAGGCGCCCGGTCTTAAGGTATTTTTCACAGGTACGCCAGCAGTTGTCTCTGAATTGCAGATAAGCATTAAAAGTGATCTGGCTAAAATAATTCCCCTTTCTCTTCTTTTGATCATTTTCTTCCTGACCCTGCTCTACAGGAGGATCTCCGGTGTGGTTTATCCTCTGCTGATTGTCATCCTGTCCTTGACCGCCACTTTTGGATTTATGGCAATGGCCGGCATCCCCATTACCCTTGTCAGCCAGATACTGCCATCTTTTCTGTTGATTGTCGGTATTGGAGACACCGTCCATATACTTACCATTTTCTATCGAGAATTTAACAAGTGTGGTGATAAAAAAGAGGCTATTATCAATGCCGTTGGTTTTGCCGGGTTACCGGTTCTAATGACGAGCTTAACAACGTCCTGCGGTCTTTTCTCTTTTACCTGGGCTGACATGGCCACGGTCGCCCAGCTCGGTTATGCGGCACCGGTTGGGGTTATGCTTGCTTTCATTTATACGATAGTGCTCTTACCTGTATTTATAAGTATTTTTCCGGTGCAGCAATCCAGTGCCGCAACAGCTGTAAACCATTCACTGATCGATTCACTATTTGATTGGATAGCCATGGCAACCACACGGCATCCTTTTAAAGTAACCATCATTTCCGGGCTTATTATAGCAGCTGCCTTCTGGAGTGCTTTATCTGTGCGTTTTTCTCACAATATATCCACCTTGTTCCCGGAAGATTCTGATATTCGCGTGGCCACAAACCTGCTTGATTCTGTCAATGGCGGATCGGTTATGCTAGAGGTCCTGATTGATTCGGGCCGGGAAAATGGGCTGCACGATCCAGGCTTTCTGCGCCGGATGGAACAGTCTGTTGTTGCAATAGGTGATCTGGAAGTGTCGGGCATCAAAGCCGGTAAAGCCTGGGCACTCCCTGATGTACTAAAAGAAACCAACCGTGCCTTAAATGAGGACAGACAGAGCGCCTACAGGATACCTGATACTCAAGAATTGATTGCACAGGAGCTGTTACTGTTTGAGTCAAGCGGCAGTGATGACCTGGAAGATTTTACAGACAGCACCTACCAGACCGCGCGTATTTCTATCCTCGCACCTTTTCAAGACGCGATTCGTTATGCTGACTATACGAAAAAGCTCCAGGAGTACATGGGGCAGCAGTTTCCGGACGCCTCGGTTACATTAACAGGAAAAATCCGGATTTTTGTGCAGATTATTAACAACGCCATTACAAGCATGGCTAAAAGTTATTCCATTGCGATTGTTGTCATTACCCTGTTGATGATTATGATGGTAGGCCGTCTCGGCATCGGTCTCATGAGCATGGTGGCAAATGTGGCGCCTATTATCTGCATACTGGGATTGATGGGCATCAATAACATACCACTTGATCTCAGCACAATGCTTATAGGGAGTCTTGTGTTGGGAATCGTGGTTGATGATACCATTCATTTTCTGCACCATTTCCGGAAGGCCTTTGAGGAAACAGCTGATGTGGAAGAAGCGGTTCGCGAGACGCTTTATACAACCGGCAGGGCCCTGTTTATCACCAGCATGGTATTGTGCGGCGGTTTCTTGATCTATACTGTTGGATACTTGGCCAACAATGTTCGTTTTGGCATCATCAGCGGTTCTGCCATCATATTTGCCCTTGTTGCCGACTTCTTTCTGGTGCCGGCATTATTGAGTATTTTGTATGGACGTAAAAAGGCCATTTGAGGATGATAGTGTTATGAAAGTATCGGTATGTAAAGAACGGCCAATTCTTTCACCATGCGGATTGAAGGATATTGATTTTCAAGTAGACACTTATATCGGCTGTGAACATTATTGTTACTATTGTTATGCCCTTGATCAGGCAGAAACGGACTGGTCCAGGGAAATCCTCATACATAAAGACATCGTCGATCAATTGAGCAGGGAAATAGTTAAGATATCTCCCCAGACAATCTATATGGGATACCTTTCCGATCCTTATCAGCCGTGTGAAGCTGAATATTGCCAGACCCGAAAGGTCCTGGATTTATTTTTACAAAATGGCTTTTCAGCGAGTATCCTCACAAAGTCAGACCTAGTGCTACGAGATATGGATCTTTTAAAAGAAATGGACAGTGCCACGGTCAGTGTTTCCGTGGCGTTTAACGATAATCAAACACGCGAACTGTTCGAAGCCAGTACTGTTAACACTGAGAAAAGGCTTGAAGCGCTCCGCCAATTAAAAGAAGCAGGTGTAAAGACAGGGGCATTATTATGCCCGGTAATCCCCTACATAACAGATACGATTCAATTCATTGAGTTGCTGGCGCCATACACTGATGTTGTCTGGATATACGGCCTAAGTATTAATGATCCATCAGGTCAGAACTGGCTGAATGTTAAAAAGATACTCAAGCGTCAATTCTCCGGTATAAGTGAGCAGATTGAATCAGCGATATTTTCAAAGGATCATCGTTTCTGGTCACAGCTCAGGAATGAACTGGAGGCCCTCAAAAAGGACCGGCAATTGAATTTGAATATCCATTTATAATGATGGCACATCAATTTAAATTCTATTATTAATTATAAAAAAACAGGGAGGTAACAATGAAAGTCGACGAAAGCATATGGGCGTTTTTTCAGAATCACTTGGGATACACTGATGAAGAAATGAAAAAATTCAGAGAAGATCCTAAGAACGAAGTTGTCCTTTCCAAAGCATCTGAATTGATGAACAAAACGATTGTTGTTGAAGTTGTGGAGTCACACGGCTGCAACAGTCAGCATAAAGTTGGGGACAAGTTCTATTTAGACGGTGCAGGTAATTTTATTTCCAAGCTCTGTCCAAAGCGGATGTGTGTTTTTGCCCTGTCTTCTTTTGGAGGAGTAGTATTTGGCATACACGAGCTGTTCTATGCCGGGGCAGACCCAAATAAAATGTGTTTTAAAAGATTCGGCTGTAGCGATGTGGGGGTGCAATGCGGCGGCTGGGGTAAAGTTGTCTTTGAGATCGGGATGGAGGATCGTAAAAAATGAGTCATAAGTAAGTTTGTAGAAATCACTGATGGATGGGAAAACGCCTGTGGCAAGCTGCCGGAATAGCAACCACTGCAGGAGATCCCCTGGCTGGTGTCTTTGAGATAAATATTTGGTAAACTCCTCTTTACGGGCTGATACTCCTATAACAGAAACAAAAACGAATGAAAGTATCTATAAGCGCATATAGAATACTTTGTAACATCCAGTAGTGTATTGAGATTGTACACCTGAAGGGAACCTCTAAAAATACCGATTTTTGAAACAAAATATTTTAAGACTGAAAAATCCGTTAAAAATTACAAAAACTTTGTAACATAATTTAAACATGAAACGTTTTATTTATATCATTTTATCGCTTTTTGCTCCCACATTGGAAGCATTCGCTCAGTTCGGGAACATCTTATCCCGTTTCATTCAATATCCTGTATCGGTTGATGTTGTAAGACAAATTCATCAACCCGATTTTCGCCCTCGCTCGAATTATCCCTATCGTTCGAAGGATCAGATTGCCAGCCATCATTGCCTGAACGCCAAAAACATGTTCAATCCGACATCGTATTCTTGCCCGCGTCCGATTGCCTCTCATTTCCCATTCGCTCAGCTTGCGATGCCGACAGCCTTTCTGTTGCAATTGCTCCCGGAAGCCTTTCTTCTGCAACTCATCTATCGTTTCTTCAGAACGATATGCCGCATCCGCATATACATCACGGCTGCTGTTGGTCTTATCCAACAGCTGATCAAACACCTGGCTGTCATGCACCGCCGCATCCGTAACTTCATAATCCCGAATCAGCTTGTGCTTTACATCAATACTTATATGATTCTTATACCCATAATGATTTTTGCCGCCTTTTTTTGTCCACCGGGCATCTGTATCCTTCTGGCGCTTCTTGTTTTCGTTCCAATCATCAGGTATGCCGCCCTGCTTGATCTTTTTGTTCTCGTCCCGGCTGTTTCGTTGACGGGGTTTTTCGATAATACTGGTGTCAATGATTTGACCTTTTTGCGCAGAAAAACCACCGCCTCTCAAAAAAACATCAAACTCGTCAAACAGAGACTTGATCAGACCAGCTTCGATGATTTGTTCACGGAACAGCCAGATTGTTTTGGCATCCGGAACTCTGTCCCCAAGACTGAGGTTCAAAAAACGCATAAACGATATCCTGTCAAGAATTTGATATTCAACACGGTCATCCGAAAGGTTATACAGCGATTAGATAATAAGAATCTTGAACATCAATACAACATCATAGGGCTTTGCTCCTGCGTTGCTTTTACGTTCTTTATCACGAATTTTTTCAAGCGGCCTCCTAAATATTTCCCAATCTACAATCTCATTGAGTTTAATAAGAGGATCGCCGCTTTTATCAAGTTTTTCAAAACGTTCGTGCCAGTCAAAAAGCCCTGTTTGCATCATGATTATTTTCTCCTCAATCGTATGGAATGTTGAGGAATGGTATACCATAATTATATTTTATTAGATACTGCTAATATGATTAATTTTTAGAGAAACCCTATAATATAAATATCACCCGTTTAAAGCTAATATCAGGCAACTTCATGAAAAAATCCGACCTAGACAAGACAATAGCAATCAGCGATGATTCTCTTAAGCTTTTTAAGAAGGCCAAAATAGATGTAAAAAAAGAGAAAGTCAATATCGATAGTGAGTGCAAAGCTTTATTTATAATTGCGTCAGGGCCGGAGTCAGGAAATATCATTTTCATTGATAAGCAGGATATGGTCATCGACGCGATGACAGCGCTGATATTGTTTTCAAAAAAAACCTGATTTCTAGAAACCATGCTAAAATTGAGTCAACAGGTAAGTCAGTATCTATCATAGATCTAGGAAGTACAAATGGCACATTGGTAAATAATAAGCGTGTCAAAGAAGCACTTCTTAAGGATGGTGATGAAATCCAGACCGGGGAAGTGATTCTAAAATTTTTCCAGGAGGATTTTGATACTGTAGGTTCGAAATCAGATAAATCCATCAGCAATAAAGAAAAAGCGTCTGATTTTTATAGCCGTGTTTATAAAGAATGTGAAGTTTTTTTCAGCCAAAACACCGAGCAGTTTTTAAATAGACAAATTTCAGCCCACCTGGGAAAAACCCCTCAAACCATCGTTTATGCCGATAAACAAGAATTGGCAAAATGGATACATATTTCCGGAAGCCTTTTTTTAAATAATGTTCAAATCAAAGAACTGGCTGACAGAGTGATGGCGCTTAAAGATAATTGAGGGATTTAGGAATTGGGGTATGAGAAAGACAGATGCAGTATTCTGACCAATTTGTATTGTCAAAAAACACCTGTTTCAATGACTTTTCTTTTATAATTTTTTAAATTACTAACAAAAACTTCTATTGACTTTTGGGAGAAAGTAAATAATAATAATTATCAAATAATATTCATTCTCTATATGGTTTTAAAATGGTTGATACTGAAAATCGCCTGAACACGATGATCCAAAAACTGCGTGAAAACGATTACCGTATAACACCTCAGCGATTGGCCATACTGAAAATATTGGCTGTTAGTGAAAACCACCCGAGCGTGGAGAAAGTGTACGAGAAGGTGAAAAAGAACTTTCCAACAACCAGTCTTGCAACAGTTTATAAGAATATCGCCATGCTCAAGGAAATCAATGAAGTCCTGGAACTCGGCTTTGGCGACGGCAGCAATAGGTATGACGGTAATAAACCTTATCCACACCCGCATGTGGTTTGTACGGAATGCAAAAAAATCATTGATCCGGATCTTGTGGCCCTGGAAGACATGACTCGGGAACTGACCAGGGAGACTGGTTTTAAAATTGTCAATCACCGTCTAGATTTTTTCGGTATCTGTCCTGATTGTCAGAAAAAGAAATAGGGCGGAATTTTTTTTGGCTTTAAAATGATAATAATTATTAAAAGATAAATATTATTAAAAGATATAGATCTCACTATTCTTACACAAGTATGACATTATATTAAAAACAGAATTAAGAAAGGAGGTTTACAATGGCAGAAAAGAAAAAACTGACAAACAATGCTGGTGCACCTGTTACCGATAACCAGAATGTGATGACTGCTGGGCCAAGCGGACCCATGCTGCTGCAGGATGTCTGGTTCCTGGAGAAGCTCGCCCACTTTGACCGTGAAGTAATTCCGGAACGGCGGATGCACGCCAAAGGCTCTGGTGCTTATGGCACATTTACAGTTACCAAAGATATCACCCAGTACACTAAAGCCAAAATATTATCCGAGATCGGTAAGAAGACTGATGTTTTTGTCCGTTTTTCGACTGTGGCGGGTGAAAGGGGCGCTGCTGATGCGGAACGGGACATTAGAGGCTTTGCCATCAAGTTCTATACTGAAGAAGGGAACTGGGACCTTGTCGGGAACAACACGCCTGTATTTTTCTTGCGTGATCCACTCAAGTTCCCTGATCTGAATCACGCAGTCAAACGGGATCCCCGTACAAATATGCGGAGTGCCAGGAACAACTGGGATTTCTGGACATCATTGCCGGAAGCACTGCACCAGATTACCATCACCATGAGCGACCGGGGTATTCCATTTTCATACCGTCATATGGATGGTTTTGGCAGCCACACATTCAGTATGATTAATGCAAAAAATGAACGGTACTGGATCAAATTTCACTTTGAAACCCAGCAGGGGATTAAAAATCTGACCGATGAAGAAGCTGAAGTGGTCATTGGTAAATGCAGGGAAAGCCACCAGAGGGATTTGTATGAGAGTATTGAAAACGGTAATTTTCCCAGATGGACCATGTCTATCCAGGTAATGCCGGAAAAGGAAGCTTCCTCATGTCCCTACAATCCATTTGACCTAACCAAGGTCTGGTTTCACAAAGATTATCCTTTGATCGAAGTTGGGGTTCTTGAGCTGAACCGCAATCCTGAAAACTATTTTGCTGAAGTGGAACAGTCTGCCTTTAATCCAGCCAGTATTGTACCAGGAATCGGTTTTTCACCTGATAAGATGCTGCAGGGGCGTCTGTTTTCATATGCAGATGCTCAGCGCTACCGACTTGGCGTAAACCACCACTTGATACCAGTCAACACACCCCGCTGTCCATATAACAGTTATCACAGGGATGGTGCCATGAGGGTGGACGGTAATCACGGTAGTACGCCTGGTTATGAGCCGAATAGCTATGGTGAGTGGCAGGACCAGCCAGATTTTTCAGAACCACCCCTCAGCCTGGAAGGGGCTGCGGATCACTGGAATCACCGGCAAGACGATGATTATTACTCACAACCCGGCAAACTTTTTAACCTGATGAGTCCGGAACAGCAGGAAGCTCTCTTTGGCAATACGGCCCGGGCTATCGGAGATGCGCCAAAGGCGATTCAGATCCGCCACATCAAAAATTGTCTGAAGGCAGATCCGGCTTATGGTAAAGGAGTGGCAGACGCGCTGGGGATTTCTCTAAATAAAGTGGAGGGTGGTTAGTAAGTATTTTTTATTAGCTTTATTTTGTTTGTACGGAAACATAGGTAAGGGCGGTTCGTGAACCGCCCTTGCAAAGCGGGAGACAGGCAAGAAAGAAAAAAGGATACCAGTAAACATTTGTGGTTTTATACTATTCGTAATAATTCGTGGTTCAAACAATTATAATTTTAATGTATTTCATATTTTTCCTGATTTTTTAGTATCTGATATTGACAAACAAATGTGCTTTGTTTATATAAATTTCTTTTATAAATATTGATTATTTTTAATCATTAATATTTATAAATCATATATTTCTAAATTATTGAACTGTAAAGGGATATAAGTTACCGTGGTCTTTTTTTCGGGCATTTGTGTCCAATAGTTTATTTATTAAGTTATATTAATAAGATACGTTGTTTTGTGGCGCCAGAGGTGACATCTTTGGCTGATTTCTCTTCATCATCTTATTAAAAAGATCCGAATGAACAAATTGCATTATTTGTCATTTCAATGGGTTGTGTAGCTTTTAAGCCATTGGCACGACAATTGAAATACATAAAAATAAGTATAATTTTATATAAATTAATGTTTGAAACGGAGGATGTCTATCATGAGTAAGTATAATACCCTCATTCTGGATTTTGAAAATGACGGTAATTCCGCCAAGATTACGATTAACCGGCCGAAAAAGAAAAACTGCATGAGCCCGGAATTCCATCAGGAAATCGATGCTGCCCTTACGGAAGTTGAGAATTACGGAGAAGTCAAGGTCCTGGTGATCACTGGTGTGGGTGACAGTTTCTGCTGCGGTATGGACCTGGAAAACTGTTTTCTCGAGCCTTTTAGCGAGCCAAAGGAGTTTGAGAGGATCAATTATGCAGGGCTGAACTGGTTTGCGCGCTTGAAATATTTTCCATCAGTTACGCTTGCCAGTGTAAACGGCTATTGTTTTGGCGGGGGGATGCTGGTGGTAGGTGTCTGTGACCTTGCTATTTCCTCTGAAGAGGCGATTTATGGTCTTTCAGAAGTTAATTTTGGTATTTTTCCTGGCGGAGGCACCATGTGGACAACGGCTCACAACATGGTTCGTAAGCAGGCCCTATATTATTCCATGACAGCTGAACGGTTTAACGGTATAAGGGCTGAAGAGCTGGGGTATGTGAATAAGGCTGTACCGCTAAGAGAGCTTGACAAAGAGACAGACCGGGTGGTGGGGATGCTGATAGATAAGAATTACAATACACTCCGGTCCAACAAGGAAGTGTATGAAAAAAGCATTTTTATGCATTTTGACGAATCCAAGGAGTGGGAACTTGCCAAGCTTTTTGAGATGTCATACCTGACTGAAGATGAATGGATCAACAAGGCGCTTACACAGTTTAAGAGGCGTGAATACCGCCCGGGTATGAAGGCGTATAAACTGGATGACAACAAATCGAGCACTCCGGATGCAGAGAGAAGAACTGAAGAAAGAAGAGCACCGACTCCTGTGAAAAAGGTTAAGACTGAAAAAAGGCTCGGCATGGAAAGAAGACGGCCCGGCAGATGGCAGAAAGCAAAAAGGTAAGTCCTTAAGCAACCGGCAACTAAGGAAACAGCGTCACCCATGACAACTGCAATTTATGAGAGAAGGCGCCATCAAAGGAGGCGCCCGGGATCCTGGAAAAAAGAAGGACCCGAGAGAAGAGATGTTGACAGACGCCAGCATACTCATACGAATGTGGTGCCAGAGAGAAGGCGTTTTCAAAGGAGGCGGCCGGGTTCCTGGAAGAAAGGGGGCCCTGACAGGAGGGGAGAGGATAGAAGAAAAACTGTCAGTCGGCAGATGGAAACAGCCCCGGAGCATGAAGAGACGGCAGCACCTGAGATGGTGACAATCCCAGAGAGGCGGCATTTTCAAAGGAGGCGGCCGGGTTCCTGGAAGAAAGGGGGCCCTGACAGGCGGGGAGAAGACAGAAGAAAGTCTGTCAAACGGTATGGCGCATCCACAGGAGAGGAGGGATCGGCAGCATCTGGGATGGTGACAATCCCGGAGAGGCGGGGTTTTCAAAGGAGGCGGCCAGGTTCCTGGAAAAAAAGCGGCCATGACCGAAGAGGTGGAGACAGGAGACGGTCAGTCAAACGGGAGACAGCCGCTGCAGCACCGGTGAGAGCTGCATCACCGAAGAAAGCTTTTGTGCCGGTGAGAGCCGCTGCACCAAAGAGAGCCGCTGTTCCGAAAAAAGCCGCTCTATCAAAAAGAGCTGCTGCGCCAAAGAGCGTTGCTGTCCCGAAGAAAGCTGCTATGCCAAAGAGAGTGGCACCTAGAAAAGCGGTTGCACCATTGAAATCTGTAAAAGCTAAAATCGCTCCAGCACCCAAAAAAGCGGTAACGGTTAAACCGGTAACTAAGAAAAAAACACCAGCCAAGAAATTTGCAGCTCCCCAAAAGACAGGTGGGGCAAAGACGACAGTGTCTGGTGCATCAGTTGTTAAGAAAAATGTAAAAAGGAAAAAGAAAAGCGCTAGAAAGGGTTTCTGGGCTGCCTCGACACAAGGGAAAGAATAGATGTATTCCTTGAAAACGAAATTCTGTTTTAACGGCAATAATAATTAAAGAATCGTAGGGCCCGTCTGACACGGGTATGCTCGAATTTTAAATAAGGAGAAAAATAATGGGTATTGGTGAAAATGGTAAAACACTAATAGAGTTGGTCGAAGAAAGGGAGCGGATTTTCAAGGAGACCGGTCATGCTTACGGTCTCAAGGATATGCCGCTTCTTGACTCAGATCCTGTAAAGCTCATGAAGTTTCAGAGCAGGCTCATTGCAGGATGCGTCAGTGCCAGGGAGACTGGAAGGCTTATCGCAGCTTCTCCGGCAGCACTGCTGATGGGTGAACTTTTGTTCATGGTCGCGACACCAGCCGGAGATGTGATCTGTTCTTCTCACGGCCTTGTGGGACATATCCAGTGCGTTCCGTTTTTTATCAAGGCATTCGCGGACCTGAATTATGAAGAGAACCCCGGTATTAACGAGGGCGACCTGTTTTCATGTAACGATGGTCTGTATGGTCCGCCGCATGCATCAGACTGTTATCTGGGCCTACCGATTTTCCATGATGGAGAGCTGATAGCATGGGCGATTGCCATGAACCATATAGCAGAAGCAGGTGCGGTTGTGGCAGGAAACCTTCCGGCGTTTTCAGCAAGCACGTTCACGGACGGTTTTGTTTATCCGCCCACAAAGAGCGGTGAAAACTTCCAGCAGCACAAGTGGTGGGAGATGTACTGGCATAGGCGCACGCGTCTTGGCCGTATCAACGTGCTGGATGATAAAATGAGAGCAGCGGGCGCCATCAAGGTTCATGCTATTGTTCATGAGGCCATTGAGGAATTCGGGATCGATTATTTCAAGCAGGGTATCAAGGAGATCCTGGAGAGAGAACGGCGCCAGTTGATGAATCTCATCAAGACCCAGGCGGTTCCCGGAAAGGTTAACTCGCTCCGGTTTCACTGCGTCAGGTATAAGGACCAGATCGGCAAACTTTTCCCCAATTCAGACAGGGACTGGCTGTTCCACTTTCCTCTTGATATGACCATAACCCCGGACGGCGTTATGCATCCTGATTATGAGGGATTGAACACTGAAGCCGACTTTCACGGTAATATCCATCCTTCAGGCGCCATCGCCATTGCGGCCCTGGGACAATGGCCCATGGTCGCACATTCGTCGACTACTAATACATCTCTATCTTACGCAATGGATTATAATATTCCAAAAGGGAGTATGGGTAATCCGAGCAACCCGTTTGCTGCTGTTTCAATGGGTGTTGGTGTTGTGGGGTATCAGTGTGTTCCGTTCCAGCAGGCATTCTCCACATTCTTCTTTGCAAAAGGGTTTTACGAGGAATGTTTTCTGCGCGGCGCCACACCATACGGATACGGTCTTGAAGGAATCTTTGAAGACGGTGAACGATGGGCCGGCGGAAACTTTTCCTGTATCGGCGCGGATAGCACCGGCGGACAGCCTTATAAAGACGGCTCTCCTTGTAACGGCGCGCTTACCAATCCTGAGTCCGACCATGGTGAAGTGGAGCTGTTTGAATTCCTGGAACCGACCCAGCTGAATATCGGCCGGAAGCTGGTACCCAACTATTGCGGTCACGGCAAGTTCCGCGGCGGTTTGGGAATGGGCGGCGTCCATCTGATCACAAAGCCGGGCCAGCATCTGGCCATCTCCATTTTTACCAGTGTGTCCAGCGAATGTGGCGCCACAGGTACAGGTGACTGCGGCGGATATCCCGCTCTCGGTACGGTGACCTATTTTTACCACGGTACAAATATGTATGAGCTCCTTGACAAAGGGGTGCCGTATCCAAGCGATTTTATTGAAGCCAAGAAAATGTATGACGACGGGATACTTACAGCTGAATCTGTTGAATGTTTTCCAGGTGACATCTCAAATATCGCCTGCAAGGACGGCGACCTGTATATCTGGGGGTGTCATGCAAACAGCGGATGGGGGGATCCACTTGAACGTTTTTACGATCTTCTTGAAGAGGATGTTAAATACGGCTGGCTCACTAAGGATGTTGTGCAAAACGTTTACGGTGTTGTTGTAGATGAAGACGGCAAGGTAAATGAAAAAGAGAGTGAAGCCCAGCGGAAAAAAATCAAAGAGACACGCAAGGAAAAGTCTGTTGATACAAAAGACTGGTGGAAAGCAGAAAGAAAGAAAATGCTGGATAAGGATATCCATGAACTGGCCGCAGAAATGTACAGGGATTGTATGACATATGAAAAATTTTCCAAACAACTAAAAGGCGTCTGGCAGCTGCCGGATGATTACAACTTATAAGGGGGTATTATGGGTAAGGAAGTCGCAAGAAAAGAAAAAATTAAGGACCTTATAGACGGTACTCTCCCCTGGAATGAGGTCAAGGATATTATCCGGCTGAAGCCGAAAGATGATGACCGGTTTGAGAAAGTCATTGAGATTCTGCAGGAGAAAGTCTCCTGGGATGATAAAGTTCTGCTCCGAATTTCTGACAAGCTCTATATCGTGGCCAAGGGGAAAGGTGAGCGGGTTGTGAAATGCGAATGCGGACAGGAATTTGGTGATTACCGGGTTAACTGGAAGTATAATGCCCGTATCCGGGTTCGGAAAACCAAGGAAGAGATCGCAGAAGTGGTTACGGTTGAAGACGGTATACCGAATACGGATTTCATGGAAATGAGAGAATTCTACTGCCCGGGATGTTATGTCCAGCTTGGCGTGGAAGTGGTTCCCCATGGTTATCCGCCGATATTTGAAATACTCCCTGATCTTGATACGCTTTACAGGGACTGGCTGGGCAAACCTCTGGAAGATGAAAGTCCGGACTGGTTTGAGGACAGAACAACAAAATTGACCGAAGAATGGGGAAAGGAGTAGTAAAATGAGTGACAAATCGGAAAAGAAATATCTTGTTGCCCTGGATGCCGGCGGTACAATGACCGATACCTTTCTCGTGGATAAGGAAGGGAATTTTGAGCTGGGCAAGGCCCTGACAGATCATACAAATGAAGCGAACAGCTATATGGGATCTGTTGATGACGCGGCCCATTATTGGGGGGTTACTTCCGGTGAGATTCATAGAGAAGCGCAGTCCTCAACCTATACAGGTACCACCATGCTGAATGTTTTGATCAGCCGTATTGGAAAGAACGTGGGACTGCTTGTAACCAAGGGATATGAACATATGCCGGTGATGGAGAGGAGTCTCACATGGCTCGGTCAGTCCTACGAAGATGTTCTTCACCAGCATCTTCATGAGCATACACCCTGGCTGATCGATCCCAATAATATCAGGACAGTCCGTGAAAGAATCCACAGCGGCAGTTATTTTATGGCTGATCACATCAATCCCGGAACAGTCATTATTCCAGTAGCTGAAGAGGATGTAACAAAAGGGGTTAACGAGCTTCTTGACAACGGCGTTGAGGTTATCGGTATTTTGACGCTTAATTCGCATATCAATCCGGTTCATGAAGCTAGATCCGCTGAAATTGCAAGGGAAATCATCAAAGAACGGGGTGCAGGGATCGATGTATACGCTTCCCATGAAATATGTCCTGTTGGAAATGAGAATGAAAGGCTGAAAAGCCTTCTGTTCCAGTGTTATTTTTCTGATATCGGCAGGGAACAGCTGTTTTACGTGGAAGAAGCAGCCAAAAAGGACGGGTATGACAGGAACCTGCAGACCCTGCTATCATACGGAGCAGCATGCGATATCCGTTATCCGAGGCTGTTTGAAGCGGTTATTTCCGGTCCCATTGGCGGTCTTCTGGCATGTAAAGAGCTGGGCGAAATCATGGGCAAGAAAAAACTGATTACCGCAGACCTGGGGGGCACAACATTTGACGTGGGGGTCATTGTTGACGGTATTCTAACCATCAACAAGGCGCCCCAGTTTGCCGGCCACAAACTGAGACTTCCCATGGTTGTATCTAATTCCATCGGCGCAGGATGCGGATCGATTATCCGTGTTGACAAGGTTACCAAAAGGATCACCTTGGGACCGGAAAGCGCGGGAAGTGATGTGGGGACCTGTTATGTCTACCCGGAAATCACCATCGCGGACATCGATGTTATCCTTGGTTACCTGAATCCTGAGAATTTTCTTGGCGGAAAAATTACACTCGATAAGGATGAAGCACTGGCAAGGCTCCAGAGAGAACTCGCTGATCCGCTTGGCAAGGATGTTTATGAGGTCGGCAGCCAGGTCCTTGATATGCTTCACGCTTCCATGTGTGATGAGATCAACGCCATGATTACATCAAAGGGTCTAAATACAAGGGAATTTACCTTGATGGTCTACGGCGGCAGCGGACCTCTCCATGCCTGGGGCATGCACCGTGGCGGTCTGGAATGCGCTGAAACCGTAACCGCGCCTTGGGCAGCGGCCATGTCCGCATTCGGATGCGCTGCAGCCGAGTATTTCCATCGTTATGATAAAGCAGTTACATTTTTGTATTCCCATAATATGCCGGATGAAGTAAAAATGATGCAGGCCGGTGTTTTAAAGAATGCCTGGGCGGAGCTTGAAAAGCGTGCTTACGATGAGCTTGAGACCGAAGGTTATTCAAACGACAAGGTCTATTTCAGGTACGGTATATCCGCAAGGTATATTGGCCAGATCTCAACATGGGACGCGCCGGTAGTGAAAGGGAGTATCGATACACTGGATGACCTGCAGGAGGTCCTTGACTGCTTTGAAAAGGTTTATACCACGATTTATCCGATTGCGGCACGGTATCCGGAAATCGGTTACCAGATCACCGAGGTATACCTGGAAGCAGGTGTGGATAAGATCAAACCAAAGATACCTGTATACGAGCTTAAAGGGAAAACACCGCCTAAAAAAGCGAGCAAGGGACAGCGGGACTGTTATATGGACGGCAAGTGGGAGCCGTTTGATATCTGGGACATGGATTCACTCGAAGCTGGTAACCGGATTGATGGACCGGCCATTATAGAGCACATGATGAGCACATGGGTGATTCCGCCTGAAGAATATGTTGAAATGGATGAGCGGAAGTTTATCTGGCACAGGAAGAAAGAAAGTTAAGTGCCTAAAGTGATCTAAAGTTATAAGTGCCTAAAGTTGATGTATCGCTTCGCTCTGTCATTTTTTAATTTTAATGGCAGAAGTTTACAACTTGAGATTACTCCAATTTAACGAATTTAGGGAGGTATATACTATGGGAGCTACAAGAGACTTAGCCAAATATCTCGTCGAGACCGGTTATGATGATTTGCCGAAAGAGGTTGTGGACAGGGCAAAGGAACTGATTATCAATTTCATTGGGGTTGCGCTGGATGGATCAAAGGCTGAAGTATCACAGATCGTTATGAACAGGATCAAGTCCATGGAAGCAAAACCTGAGGCAAGCGTTATCGGTGGCAGTTTTAAAACTACAACCGCTCTGGCTGCCTATGTTAACGGGACATCCGTACATGCCAATGAGCTTGAAGCGGTTGGCATGTGTTTTAACAGCGGCCCGACAATGGCACCTTCTCTGGCACTTACTGAAACACGGGGTCTTTCCGGTAAAGAACTGATTGCAGGCTTTGTATTGGGATACGATGTCCAAGGCAGGGTGATCAACGGCACCAGAACCGGCATTGGCAACAGAGGCTGGATCATGCCCTTGAACCATGTGGGCGCGGCTGCGGCATCTGCTAAACTAACAGGCCTTGACGCTGATCAGGCAGCAGCAGCTATCGGCACAGTCCTTGCGGAAGCAAGCGGCATGCAGTCTTCAGCAGGCACGCTGAATCACTATCTTGCTTTCAGCTTCCCTGCACTAAATGCAGTTGATGCTGCAGCATATGCAAAGGAAGGGCTGGGTGGCAATCCTGATGTCCTTGATGTCAAGGAAGGATTCTGTGATTTTTTTGCAGGCCTTGAGGATACTGATTTCGTGGAGATGACCAAGGATCTGGGAAAAGATTTTTCCACTATCATTCCACCTGGAACCGGTATCAAAAAATACCCCTGCTGTTTTGTGGCTCATAAGGCCGTGGATTCTTTTGTGGAGCTGATTCAAGAACACGATATAGAATATGATGATGTGGATTATGTACAGGTGGATACAAATGAAATGGTTCTGGGATGGCTCCAGTATCCTGAACCTGGGACCGTTCATCACGGAAGGTTTAGCATGCCCCATATCATGGCCACTTGTTTAAAAAATAAAGGGGTCTGGATGGATACCATGACAGGGGATGGGGTTGCCCAGGATCCTGAATATATTGAAGCCCGTGAAAAAATAAAAGTAGTATTGAATCCTGAATTTGCAGCTGGTGTTACAGCTGGATGGCGGACTCCGGTAACCGTGAAGATGAAAGACGGCAAGGAATACACAAGGGAAGTAAACCCTGTTAAAGAATTGGATCATGACGGCGTCCTTGACCTGCATCGCAAGTTGCTGAAGCCGTATCTGTCGGAAGATAAAATTCAGCAGTCGATTGACATGGTCGAAGACCTGGAAAATATGGATAAAATCGATCCGCTGCTTGAAATTTTTGTCAGTTAAAGCGACAATAATTTCTAGCCAAAAACCAAGAGCCTCTTTTAATCTTATAAGGATTATAAAGAGGCTCTTTTTTTTTTATTTGTCAGACTATACCACAGTGACGTTGGCCGCGGCAGGGCCTTTCTGGCCGTCTTCTATGTCAAAAGTTACTCTATCACCTTCATTAAGTGATTTGTAACCTTCAGAATTGATAGCTGAATAATGGACAAAGACATCTGGCCCATCTTCCTGTTCAATAAAGCCGTAACCTTTGCTGCCGTTAAACCATTTTACAATCCCATTCGCCATAGTGGCATCCCCCTTTCTTAATAAGTTCGTATTGTTCCAAACTTCAGGTCGCCACTTTGTCAAATGGATCTTCCCTCAGAACGAAACTTGCCCGCCAAAAAAGAACGGGCTGCTATTAATTAATAACAGTAAAACATATTAGTTTTTAAAAATCAAACGGATTATGAGACAAATTGTTTTGACTAAAAAAAAAGATATACGGTATATGATATATAGTTTATGGTTAGGGGAAGATTAAAAAAAATGATAGATATATTATGGATTATTTTTCAGAGTTAACACCAGATAGTTTTCTGCCAGTGCTTGAAGAGGCGCTTGAGACAGAGCTTACGTCTCTGGTACGGCCTCTACCCAGCTATATCAACAGGGTTTATGAAATTCAGGCAGTTGATAAGGCGTTTTATATCGCAAAATTTTATCGACCAGGACGATGGACAGTTGACGCGCTAATGGATGAACACACGTTTTTGTTTGACTGCGCTGAAATTGATATACCTGTTGTCTGTCCACTGAAGCTCAATAATGGTAATACCCTTGGAAAGCTGGGTATGATCTCTTTTGCGATTTTTCCAAAAAGGGCCGGCAGACAGTTTGATATTGAAACTGAAGAGAACTGGAAACGTGTAGGGACGCTGCTTGGCCGTCTGCATAACGCGGGGCAGACAAAGGACGCGCCATCAAGGTTGCGGCTTAATCCAACGACAACGACCAGGGAACATGTGGACCTGCTTGTTGAAACTGCCGTGAGTGACACCTGGCGCCAGCGGTATAATGACATTTGTTCGCGGATTATTGATACAGTATCACCATACTTTGAAAACTTAGATGTTATCCGTCTGCATGGGGATTTCCATTGCGGCAACATTCTTTTTCGTCCTGATTCCGGGCTGATGCTTATTGACTTCGATGATATGATGAATGGCCCGCCTGTTCAGGACTTCTGGCTTCTACTTCCTGAACGCTATCCTGCCAGTAAACGTCACCTGGAATTGCTGCTCGCCGGATACCGTCAATTTAGAGATGCTGATAACAGTTCACTACTTTTAATTGAGGCACTGCGGGCCATGCGGATTATTTACTTTACAGCATGGTGCAGCATGCAGCGTTCTGACTACCAGTTTCAAACCAAATTTCCCGACTGGGGAAGCGATCGTTTCTGGGGCAAGGAGGTTGAGGATCTGCATGAGCAGTATGGGTATATAACGGGGGAGATATAGGTTTTTAAGTGCCTAAAATGCGCTAAAGTGCCTAAAGTCAAGGTATCGCTTCGCTTTGTCAGTTTTAAAAAATCGTGGTCAGCGAAGCGGTGGTCGTGATCGGATTTATAATAAGTAATCAATAATCAGTTGTCAGAATGAGGATTAAAGGCTCTCTTTATTTTTGAATATGGATTTTGGATTGTAGGGGCGGGGACTCCCCGCCCAATAGTTTTTATCTAGTATCTAGACTTGCACTCAGTCCTTTGTTTTAAATGGAGGTATTTATGCGTAGATTATTAATATTGGTTGTTCTAATTCTGGTTTTGTTTTCAATCAACACCGTTGGTACCGGGAAAGCAGGGACTGATAAACCTGATGAGCCGTTTGTCTATGTGCGTGTTTATGCTGATCCAAAAGGCCATTCTCATTTTTCTAATGAGACAATATCGTTCTCATTACATGATTACGCCCCTCCGCTGAAGCCGATATCTGTATCAGCGCCTTTTAAAACTGAAAACATGGTATTCATTTCCAACCCGCAGGGATGGCAGGGAGACTGGCATCCTGCACCACGTAAGCAGTTCATATTTGTTTTAACCGGCGAGTATGAGCTTGAAGTGTCTGATGGTGATGTGAGGCGGTTTGGGCCGGGAAGCGTTGTGCTGGTGGAGGATATTACCGGTAAGGGGCATCGGACAAAAAACGTGAGCAAGGATCGAGGATGTGTTGTAGCTGTACCTCTAGATAAAACAAATTAATTTTTACTAAATTTTTTCCTTTCTTTTTTCACTTGATTGAAACTCGGTTTATCGATAGTTAGATTGTAATTCATCATTTAATATTTGAAAGGTAAAAAATGGAAGATAAAGCAGTTACAAGGCAAGGGATATTAAAGGCGCTCGGTCCGGGCATTATTTTTGCCGGATCCGCCATTGGCGTGTCGCACCTGGTTCAATCAACAAGGGCAGGTGCCTGTTATGGCTATCAGCTTATCTGGGTAATCATCCTGATTAATCTTTTTAAGTATCCTTTTTTTGAATACGGCCACCGTTATGTAGCTGCTACCGGTGAAAGCCTTCTGGCCGGATATAAGAAGCTCGGAAAATGGGCATTGACGCTGTTCTTCTGCGTGATAGCGGTTACAGCTGTTATGAATTTTGCGGTTGTGGCTCTTGTGACTTCAGGCTTGACCTCATGTCTGTTAAACATAAACTTCAGCCAGGATCCACGCACTAATATTTTCATACTGAGTGCAGTTTTATTAACCATCATTATCATTATGCTTTACATCGGCCGCTATGCTTTTTTGGACATATCCATAAAAGTCATTCTTCTTGTACTGAGTGTATTAACCATCGTCACGTTTTGTATAGCACTTTTTCATGTAAAGCCTTTACCTCCCGACTTTGTTTCCCTTGAAGTATGGAATCTTGCAGGAGTCGGTTTCCTTATCGCTCTTATGGGATGGATGCCTAGCCCGCTTGAAGCATCTGTTTTTACTTCCCTATGGGCGCAAGAACGGAGCAAACAGACCGGATACAGACCCAAGTTCAAAGAGACTATGATCGATTTTCATGTCGGCTATATCGGTTCTGCAATAATGGCGCTTTTTTTCCTGGGGCTGGGGGCAACGGTTATGTATGGCAGCGGTATGGTCTTTTCGGAAAGAACGACGCCGTTTGCGCAGCAGCTTGTTTCAATTTATTCAAGCACTCTTGGCGGGTGGAGCCATTTCATCATCGCCGCGATTGCCATGCTTGCCATTTTCAGCACTACTTTGACTATTATCGATGCTATACCCAGAACTTTAGCAGCTTCCCAAGCGCAGTTAACCGGTGCAACCGAAGGGTATGATAAGAAATGGTACTGGGTATGGGTTCTTGTGCTCGCCATTGGTACTCTCGTCATATTAGGAAAATTCGCCGACAACTTAAAGGTGCTGCTTGATTTCGCGATAGCCATGACATTTCTGGCCGCTCCTGTGTATGCCATATTTAATTATATGGTTGTTACCAGTGATTTTATGCCTGAAGAACACAGGCCCCGGCGATGGCTACGGATACTGAGCTGGCTGGGGTTGATTTTCCTGATCAGTTTTGGACTATTTTATATCTATACTGTAATCTTTTGGAAATAAACATAAAGGATCTGGCAAGTAGGTTGAGCCGAAATATTTTAGTTGGGAGAATCGAAATCGGGATCGCTATCGAAATCGTGACCGAAGGAAATCCCGTGGGAAAAAGACAAGGGATTGGACACGAAAAATTGATGGAACCGAACAATTCGATTTCGATCCCGATGAAACCAAGTACCAACGGATGCACCGGGCGCTCATTATTCGTGCCGGTGATCCTTAATGTTGGTTTGAACACCGTAACCCAACCTGCTAAAATTCAGAGTTTTCAGAGCAAGAATTAATCAAGGCGTAACCCAAATATTATCTACTGCATGTCGGCCAGCTTTTGTATCTTGTCCGCAAGGTCAGTTACATCTTTCCGGGGCCATACAGGTTTCTTGGTTTCAAGATCGTCATCCGTTATAACCGCCGCAATATCTTCCCGTTCGTATATAAATGGTTGTTCTTCAGCTTCCTTTCGCCATACTTCCAATTTAATGCCTGGGCCGTTAATATACCCTTCCACAATTACGATGTCGGTTTGACTGAAAAGTGGTGAAATATGATCAAAAGGATTATCAATATCCTGGAGAGGCATGTAAACTGCCATCATTTTTTTTGTGGCAACCGCAGCTGGAAAACTCCCAGCTTTTCTGTGCAGGAATGAATCTTTCCCTGGTTTATCTAGTTCATGATCATGGGGACTATGCTTCAGGGTGCCTACTTTAAAACCGCGCGAGCTTAGTTCCTTTACAAGATCGACGATTAGCATGGTTTTTCCGGTGCTCTGTCGACCTACAATATGAAGTAGTTTCATAGTAAATTATTCTTTATAACAGTATTCTAAAAATTATAATCGTTGACTATATAACCAACAGGGACCGTCATGGCAAGTTTATTATTAGAAGTAATTCCGAAAATTAAAAAAGGCAGAGAAAGGTATCCCTTGTATGTTTCTTCTCACCCTTTATTGTAAGTAGGCCTTCCGTAAGGGTAACGTCAATATCCTTTTTGTCGATGCCAGGCACTTCTGCCCTTAAAACAATTTCTTTTTCTGTTTCAGACACATCAATATTGGGTGTCCACGAATTGGTGTCAGTAAAAGTGTCCGGCACATTAAAGCCGTCAAAAAGCCGATCAAACATTGTCAGATCCGGCCATCTTAAAAGGCTATGTCTCCTTAGCGCTGGTATAAAAGCGTTCATGTCTTTCTCTCCTTATTTAACATTAGTTTTTTTGTTTTAGTTGATTTGCAAATCATCGTTTTACATTTAAGATAATCATAGAAATGAACGGGTCAAGACGAATGCGCTTTTTTTTACAGAGTAATCTATTAGGAAGATATTCGATCTTGACTTTTGTTAGGTGCGTCTTATATTTAAAGAATTATTATTTATATGCTTTTTTAATTACAGCGTTGCAAACATGGATGCTTTTAAAAAAAATATTGCTACCCTAAGGAACCTTGAACGGATACTTGATAATCTTAGGGATGGTATTATCGCGCATGATTTGAAACGGCACATCTTTTTCTTTAATAGACAAGCGGAAATTATTACAGGATATTCGCGAGATGAAGTCCTTGGTTTAGACTGTCATGAGGCATTTAAGAACCCTTTTTGCGGAAAGCAGTGCAGTTTTTGCGCAGATGAACCTTTATTGAAGGATACAGGAGACTATTCAATAAACATTACAACCAAAGACGGTGAAACACGGCAGGTTGAAATTACCGCAACAATGATGAAGGATGAAAAGGGCGAGGATTTCGGAGTGCTCGCGAGTTTCAGGGATGTTACAGATATATTAAACCTGAAAATGAAGGCAAAAGAGCTTACGGACTTCTCGAATATCATTGGTCAGAATCATAGGATGCTGCGGATATTTGAACAGATCCGTGAGGTTGCTGTGTATGATACGCCAGTACATATCCATGGCGAAACAGGGACAGGCAAAGAACTGGTCGCAAAAGCGATCCATGATAACAGCCAGAGAAAGGGAGCGCCCTTTGTGCCGATAAATTGTGGCGCTCTCCCTGAAGGGCTTGTTGAAAGTGAATTGTTCGGTCATATAAAAGGATCCTTTTCAGGCGCAGTGCGGGATAAGAAAGGACGTTTCCAACTCGCTGATGGAGGGACAATTTTTCTTGATGAAATTGCCGAACTCCCGAAAGATGTACAAGTTAAACTGCTGCGGTTTCTTCAGGACGGGACGTTTGAACCGGTTGGGAGTGAAAAAACAGTCACGGTTGATGTGCGTATTATCAGTGCGACAAATAAGAGTCTGAAGGATGAAGTTGAAAATGGAAATTTTCGTGAAGACCTGTATTACCGGGTCAATGTCATCCCTGTGCGCCTTCCTCCTTTAAGGGATAAAAAAGATGATATCCCGCTGCTTGTTGATCACTTTATTAAAAGTTCTGAAAATAGAAAGGGTCAGAAGATAACCGGTGTCTCTGATGATGCGATTTCGGTTATAATGAATTATTCATGGCCCGGAAATGTAAGGGAACTTGAAAACGCGATTCAGATAGCTGTGATAAAGTGCAAAAAAGAGATTGTCACAATTCAAGACCTTCCACTCGAACTTACCAGGAACCTTGACAAGAAGTCGAGACGCGGCCCATACCGAAAGCTTGACGCTGAATCTGTAAAAAGTACGCTTATTAAAACAGGCGGTAACAAGGCAAGGGCTGCAAAGATTTTAGATGTGGGCCGGGCCACACTCTACCGATTTATTCATGAGCATCCTGAAGTAGTGCCGGATGATCTTTAGACTACATCCCTTGTAACTATGTTCACCACGAAGATCACGAAGGATATGAAGAAAAAACATGTTTTATTTTAAAATTCTGATATCATATCAATTTGGTGCAGCATGATACTATTTGACGGCGAATATAAATGGGACGGCAAAAAAGAGGATGACCATAAGCCGGTAAGCTGGTGGCCTGGGTCTTACAGGCTGAAAATTGTTGATGTGTCTAAGGCAAGGCCTGATATTCATACCTTAAAACCTTATATCGTTTTTTCGGGTCAAACTATGGACGGGTTTACGGTGGCCGGCAGATACCAGGACCTTGTAAAAAGCGTCTGTAAAAAATTTGATCTGGAGCTGGAAAAGCTTCTTTGGATATCTTATAAAACAAAGGGTGATGGCAAACTCAAAGTCGCGGTATTTAAAAATATAAACAGAATTTCTCCTGATGTCTTATTGTTTTATGTTGAGTGGCGGCCATTGTTGGAAAATGAATATAAAGAGATAGAAGCATACCTGCCTGATGGGGTTACAGTGAAAAAAAATAGTGCCTAAAGTTGTGGTATCGCTTCGCTCTGTCAGTCTTTGAAAAGGTTCGGTTTCAAATATCCTGTACCTGAATCGCTTCAGGCGGAATGTGCAAGTAGATTTGGTCACCTACCAGAAGATTAGTACCTCTGTATTTTTCCACTGTCATGAGCAGCGTGAAGAAGACACCGGTATCAACGGTTATGCGGATTCTTTCTTTTTCTTCAGATACCTGTACAACTTTTCCATGCGCACAATTTTTGCCGGGCTTGTTTATGATATTGATTTTTTCAGGATCAACAAAAAGGCGTACCTTACCTGTTTTCCGGACAGGCATGTTCAGTTCAACCATGTTCTGTATCATGCACAAGGAGGAATCTCCTGTGCCTTCTTTTAAATCAGCGGTGAAGATATTCTCACCTGCAGCAGCAGACTGCTTTCCATGATCCAGAAACATGGTTCGAGTGGCAAGGGCCGCAGCCTGAAGCCGGTCATGTGTTGTAAAGATGATGGTGATCTGTTTCTGCTCGTTTACCTGTTTCAGAATGTTGATGACAGCTGACTGGTTTTCGAGGTCAACGCTTGATGTAGGTTCATCACATAACAGCACTTCAGGTGAAAGCGCGAAGGCGCGTGCAAGGGCGACCCGCTGGGTTTCGCCCCCTGAAAGGCGGTGGGCGGGGGCATGGGCAAGGTGCTGTATGCCGACCATGCCCAGGGCCTCTTTGATGATATGCTCACGTTTTTTTGGGGGGAGCTTCCTGACCTTGAGGCCGAACTCAATATTTTTATAGACTGTGGTTGTAAACAGGATGGGCCTCTGGTTTATCATCACCACTTTTTTCCTCAAGGGCTGGAGGGAGGTTTCTGAAAAACGGACATCCTTTCCCCGGAAAGATATGGTTCCTTTTGTCGGTGGATCAAGAAACGCGAGAATCCTTAAAAGCGTTGTTTTACCAGCACCGTTTGGGCCGAGCAGGGTGTATATGTTGCCCTGTTCAATCTCCAGGGAATTGAGATCGAGCACTGTTTTCCCGTTGTAAATCTTTTTTATTCCAGAGGCTGAATAGAGCGTCATTCTTCTGTCCTCCCCTGGAAAAAATGGAACAGCATATTTACACCGAAACTAATGCACAGGAGGATAATTCCAAGAGCCACAGCCAGCACAAATTCTCCCTTGTCGTATTCCAGAGCCATGGCTGTTGTCATGGTGCGGGTGAAACCCTTGGCGTTTCCACCGAGCATCATGCTGATGCCGACTTCAGCGATTACCCTGCCAAACGCGGCAATTATGGCAGCCATGATTCCAAAGCGGGCTTCCCGTATAATAACCATGGCGGTCTGCAGACGATTAGCGCCGAGTGTCATGGCTGTCTTTCGGTAACGGTCATCGATCCTGCTGATAGCAGAAATCGTAAATGTGGCCACAACCGGCACGATTAAAATCGTCTGGCCGATGATAATGGCGCCCTGGGTGTAAAGGAGATCAAGGGGGCCGAAGATGCCCCGCCTTGAGATAAACGCGTATACAAACAGGCCGATGACAACTGTGGGGAGGGCGAGAAGTGTGTTCAGACAGGTTATCAAAAAACGCTTGCCCTTAAAACTTTCAAAAGCGACAACAAAACCAAAGGGCACACCAATGATGCTGGCGAGCACGGTTGATGATCCGCTTACCTTCAAAGACACAGCAACGATGGAAAACAGTTCCGCGTCTAAGGAAGCCGCGAGCATGATCGCGGATATGAAGCTGTCGATTAATAAATCCAAAATGGTTGATCCTTATGTTTAGCCTGCTAAAGCTGGAATAAGCGTGTCGGGAAAACCTCATTTTATACTAGAGATACTAGATCCTGGATACTAGATAAAATCACAGCCCGGAGGGCTGAAAAAGCCTCGAAGAGGCTAAACATCATCCAGCATCTAGTATCAAGGATCTAGCATCTAGTAAACACAATTATATTTTTTTCAACAGCATTTTAGTAATTAATGTGCCAAAATTTTACTGTTTCACTGCATCTGGATAAAACAGCTGCTTACCTATCAGTCTATAGTTCCCTATAAGGGATTGCCCTTTTGGCGATACAATCCACTGTGCGAACTTTTTTGCGAGATCGTGTTTTACGTGGGGATGCTTTTTGGGATTTACCGGTATCACCCCATAGGGGTTTGCCAGGCCGGCATCTCCTTCGCAAAGGACTTCAAGGCTGGTTGGATTGTCTTTGCCGTATTTAAATTTTATATAGGTGCCCCTGTCCGCGAGGGTATAAGCATGTTTTTCATCCGCAAAGGTGATAGTTTTGCCCATACCTTGTCCCAGGGATCGGTACCATTTCCCTTTGGGCTGAATATAAGTGATACTTTTTTGTTTCCCTTTTTTTACAATTTTTGTTGATGTCTCTTTAAGCTTAAGGCCGGTATCTTTCCATAGCGTCTGTTCTTTAGTATGGGTGCCGCTGTCATCACCGCGTGACGCGAATATTTTCTTTTTCTTTGCGATTTTTTTCAGGGCAGCTGATGCTTTCTTCATTCCTTTAATACCTGCTGGGTCGTCTGCTGGTCCCAGGATGACAAAATCGTTATGCATAACAGCGTATCGTTTTGTACCAAAGCCTTCTTTAATGAATTTTTCTTCGCGTGATTTAGCATGGACAAATATAACGTCCACATTACCGTCCATGCCGTCACGAATTGCCGCGCCGGTTCCCTTGGCAATGACTTTTACTATTATGCCGGTATCTTTTTCCAGCTCCGGCAGAAGGATATCAAGAAGGCCTGATGCTTGGGTGCTTGTGGTAGTAGACATGGTCAGGACCTTGTTTTTTGCGGAAGCGAGCGCCAGAAGAACAGTCAAGGTTAGTGTCGTTGAGAGCAGGATAATTTTAGCCAGTTTTTTCATCATCAGTCTCCTTTTGTTTTTCCGGGTAAATAACTTTACCTGATAGGCTCAGGTCGTAACCTGAATTTTTCTGTATAAGTTTTTGAAAGGGTTCTTCATTAAAAAGCCCTATGAAAAGCTGAACACCTTTATCAAAAAAACGTTCTTTTGGTATCATAAGATCGAATCGCTCCCATCTTAAGGGGATAAAGTCCAGACCAAGAAGGGAGGCGATCGGCTGTATGGCTGGAGCTGCATCAGCCCTGCCTGAAAGGACCTCAATGCCTGAATCAATGTGCCGGCTGAATTCATTGTGATAACCGGCGATATTCTCACCTATAAGACCGGCCTTTCTCAGCTCCTGGTCAAACAGCAGACGGGTGCCGGTGCTGAGGGGCCTGTTGGCGATTTTAATGCCCGGTTTTGCAAGATCAGCTACTTTTTTGATTTTTTTGGGATTCCCTTTTTGCACCAGGATTCCCTGCATCCGTTTGCAGAAATTCACAACAGCCGGCATCTGGTCAAGTTCTTTATGGGCAAATTCAAAATTGTATTCCTCTTCATCTTCTGAAAGCAGATGGCTTGAAGCCATGTGGCAGAGATTCTGCCTTAATGCCCGAAGACCTCCCAGACTTCCCATGTTACCAAATACCGCCGCATGGTCATTGTACTGGTTGTTAAACAGGGTTATTGCTCTGTCGAGCAGGGGATCATTGCTCCCTGCAATAATGAGCAGTCCATGATATGGTGGCAGTTTAGTCCCGGGTTCAGGATAATTGATGGTGTTTGCTTCAACCCATTGCTCAACAAGGTGTTGGGGGAAGATCCACTTGCCTGTGATTTTTGTGGCAGGAAGTCCTTTATCGCTCACAAGTGTGTAAACCATCTTTTCATTGACACCGAGAAATTGAGCGACTTCTTTTGTGGAAAGATGTTTGTTCATGCTTCAGCCTGATATATCATTTATTATTATTGTTAGTATTGATATATTGTGCACCCTTATTAGGCAGTTATATGATATGATGTCAATAAAATTACCATTAATAGAACAAAATAACTAAAACAAACTAAAAATGACAATGACGCAGGAGAAATATCGCCACGGTACCGCTATTAATTAAGCTGAGTTGAATAGTGTCGTTTACTTTTCAGACGAAACTTATGCCTTTTTTAGGTATAAGTTAAAAAAACAATAGAAATTCAAACAGAGATGCCAATATGGTACCAAAAGCAGACTTATTAACAAATAGAGTTGTTCTGATATATGCTATAACTATTTAGTATGTTTATTAAATTTAGTATTACCTTGTAATGTTGTTGTTTTTTGGTATATTGAGTTAAATTGGTTCAAGTCGTGAAATTGTGTAGAAAAGCAGACTGTTGTTCAATTATTATGTTAGTTGATAAAAAATGAAAATATATACGATTAGAAGTCTGACCTTTTTGATGTTAGCAATTTTTTGCGGATGTTATCTTTCAGCAAAAAGTGTTTATGCTAATGACGAAACCCATAAATTTAAATCCATTGGCAATGCCAGATTTAATTTCTGGTTTGACATTCCAGATGATTGGAAGGCCACTGATAAATCAGCTAATGGAGATGGTTATTTTATTGATACTAGAAATAACGAAATTGATGTCAGAATATATGGTAGCCATGTATTTCCAGAAAGCGATTATTACACGGAATTAAAGCTTGATCCTAAATATAGCTCACAAAGATTTGTGTTTCATGATGGCTTCGTTGGTACTTTTCTACGAAAAGATAAAGAGCTTATTTTTATTCGTTCTGAAAGAGATGTCCATATTATCTTTTTTTTAGAAGGAAAAGACGAATGGATGAAAAAAAATGAACATTTAATCAAACGAATTGCAGGATCTATAAGATTTGGAAAAAAAGAATGAACTTTGTCAACTAACCACCTGCTTGTTTGGAACGCGCAAACTGCAGCGCGTCACACAGCAGCACGTTAGGCTATTAAAATGGATAGATGCCCATACTGTAAATCGAAACTAAGGGATACGCAACGAGTAGGCCATGCGCGTACCCGAACAGGGCCACACATTCATATGTATGAAGGATACTGCGATATGTGTAATCTCAGGTTTCAACGTCATGTTCGTGGCAAAATGGATGATTCGGGATGGTTTTCCACCCTAGTTGTACCAGATGACCTTGTAAAAGCACTTGATGTAGGTGACATAGCTGAATTGGACGCAAAATTAGTACGATATGCCACAATAGGAAAAAAATGGAATGATTTCAAGGCTACTAAACAAGCAGAAGATGAGTACTGGCGTTTCCTTGATAAGAAGTCAGGAAATACAGGTATAGCCATTGTTCGTAACAAATGCCCCATTGCAGATTTCCGAGTATTTGTAGACTTGTAAAAAAAGTAGCCTAACGAACAAGGATAGATTGTGAGAGCGTAGCGAACCACAATCTTATCCATTCATTTATGTGGAATCGCAAAAGGCGTGCGGTCCCACAATTCAACCGTTTGCATCCTGGGAAAAAGAATAACATCTATGATAGAAAAATATTATTGGCAGTCAATTCTATGAAAAGTAATAGCGGTTTCCAACACTACGATGGTATGATAATAATTGCCGTTATTGGGATGATAGTGGCAATGGTTGCCCCTTCGCTTGTAAAGTATTTTGAACAACATGAATTAGGGACTCAGCACTGGCTACTGTTTAGTGCCATGCTCGTAGTCACTGTTCTATTCGTCTTTTTGGTCTTAATGCTGATTTTTTTCTTTTTAACAAGAGATACTGAGACTAAAGAGGAACGTTTACAAAAGGAGCAGGAGGAGAGATGCGATGCTCTCAGAGAACAAGCCCTTGCATCCTGTTGCTGTGCCTCCGGGGAGGCAGAAGGATATCAAAAGACTTGGAAGAAGCCGAAGAATACTGTGGTGCAACAGGCAATTTGGGGGCTTCATCCTGTTGAAAATCCCGAGTTATTGAAAATCCTGCTCAATGCCTGGAATGCGGGCGATCGTGACACCGAGGTGGCCCTGCAGCTGATGTATACCAGTTGGGATCTTTGGGAACAGTGTTATGTTTACGATACCCAAAAGCATAGAGAACTAGATGACCAGGCTCTCATCATGGGATTCCAGCAACCTTACGAATACCTCGGTGGACACCGGTCAGAGAACCACACCCTGTTGCTGACTGCAGGCCATATGATCTCTCTTTTTGATTACCGGACAGGTCTAACATTAAACGATGCCGAGATGTGCCTGAAGCGTTTTTTGAAGATATGTCCTGAGGGAATTCCGGATACCGAATTTGAGGGGCGTGGTAAATTTGGTGATTATTTCACTCACATTATAGGACATTGAAAGAAATAATGAAACCATGATATATTATATCCGGGATTTCGTGATATAGTTTGTATTGCGAGCCAATCGTTTCATAAGGACTGCCAGCACAGACGCGCTGTCAACCTGTGAGCTCAATTGTTATCTGTAAAAATATGAACAATTTATTTTCTCGTACAACGTTAGAAAACTTAACAGACATCGAAAGAAAAAGTCGTTTTTCTGAACTTGAAGAAATATTGAATCGCGGATTGGAATCTATTACCCAGCATGAATTATTTCAAAAAAAGATTGATTATGTCATTGATGAGCTAAAAAGAATTGGACATGATCTTTGGAGTTGGGATTATGATGGGGAAAATTATGTCTGGGGCGGTGATTACACGAATAAAGAGAATTCTGGAAAACTTATCTTAGAATTTATTTCACCAAATAAAGTAAGAGTAATGTGGAATAAATACACTGCCAGATAACCGGCTTTACTTAACCTGAAAAGGTAGGTTGTTTTTTAAATCAAACAATTCCGGCTTTCCCGGCAAGTAATCAGGGGCGTTATAGTATGAAAAGATCTAAAGAATACCCAAGAAACGTTTATTATCACCTTTATTCTCGCAATGTAGGTGCATTCGACAAGATTTACAAACAATTACCTTTTGAGAGCATAGAGCTTGAACGAACAGCAAATCTTGGAATAAGTCCGGTTTATAAAATTATTTTATTCCGTAATGGTACAGTGGAGTATGAAGGATTAAAAAACATTGATCCAATTGGAAAATTTAAAGGTCTATCTACTGTTAGCGAATTTGGAAAACTATCGTATCTTATTGAAGAGCTGGACATTGAGAATTTCAAGGAAGAGTACAGACACCCAGCGACTTGTAAACAAAGCACTTATTTACGAATTAATCGTGCTGATGGAACTACAAAACAAATAAAAGATTATGGTAATATCGCTCCAATTAAACTTTGGGCTGTCCAACATGTTATAGATAGTTATTTGAACTCAATTAAATGGGAAAAAGTATAACCTTTCGCTAGTAGAGACCCGAGGACCAGGAATATAGAATGAAGAAAAGTATAACACTCGTATTTGTGATCGTACTCATTCCCATGATTGCAAGGGCTGAATTGTCCAAAAGCAAGATGAAGAAAGAATTCAAGCTCGCACCATTCATGAAGCAGATTAAGAACAGTAAGGTTAGCTCAAATCATACTGCCATTCTATATGCTATTCTAAAAAACACCTACGAAGTACGTATACACCAGCAGAATGGCGCAAAGGACAACCAAGTCTATGTCCATCAGGATGGACATAGGGAAGCCGTCTTTGACAAAAATGGAAAATTGGTACAAGATGGCATCAATGATGGCTCATATAACTATTATCATCCATCAAAGGAATAATGTATGCCAATTGATTACGTAATTGAGAACGAACGTGTAATAACAGTAGGAAAAGGTGTTGTTACCTTCCAAGAAATTTATCAAATGGCGATGCGCCAAATAGAGGATCCGGCTTTTCGTAGTGAATTTGATGAATTGCTAGATTTAACAGAGGCTGAGAAACTTCAATTGTCAAAAAGTGAATTGCAGGAATTAGCTGATATTTCGCCATTTGATCCTAATTCTCGACGCGCGTTTGCTGCATCCGACGATTTGGCATTTGGCTTAACAAGAATGTATCAAGTATTTCAAGAACCCACTGGTGCGGAAGTTTGCATATTTCGAAACCTTGTCGAGGCAACAAAATGGTTCGATGAAAAGCATGGTGTCTGCGACACCTAACAAGTGTTTGCATATCTGACCGGTGGGCGTTGAGGTTTTTTAAGAGATTTGTTCTGGTAAATTTATATGGCATTTGTGGTATCGCCGCTTCCACCCATCCGGCAGGTGAAGCACAATGTTGTCTTTTCAATTTTGAAAAATGATGACTTCAAATACCAATGAATAATGAAAATTTATGAAAGTATTCTTAGATGATGAAAGAACTCCACCTGAAGGGCTTGTTGAAACGAAACAATAAGAAATTAGCACGTGATCTGAAGAAATGAACAATCTAAAATATGATGAATTATATAAAAAGTACAAGGATCTGATTGAAGAGAATAAAATACTTAAGGCAAAAATAAAAGCGTTAGAGGCAAGTTCCTCTTTATCCGAATCCTACTCAGAGACACTGCAATCTCAATTTTTAATTAATAAAGTGTCTGATAAATGTCCTGAAGATGAACTCGTTCAAACAGGTTCTGCTCCTGATAAAGCTGTCAATAATTACTCCTCAACAAAAGTTAAAATTGCTCTTTTCGTATCCCTGTTTAAAGGTCGAGACGATGTATATGCCAGAAGATGGCAAAACAAAAAGGGACAATCCGGATACAGTCCGGTCTGTTTGAATGAATGGATACCCGGAATGTGCGATAAACCCCAAATCAAATGTTCTAAATGCCTCCATAAATCATATGCATCATTAAACGAAACGGTTATAGAAGAACATTTGCGGGGAGATGCCGTGATCGGGATATACCCGATGAATATTGATGAAACCTGTTGGTTTCTGGCCATTGATTTTGATCATGAGGGATGGGAAGAAGATATTGCAGTCATATGGAAGACGTGTGCAGGGATAGATATTCCTGTTGCGGTTGAACGATCCAGATCCGGAAACGGCGGTCATGTATGGTTCTTTTTTGAAGATGCAATCCCGGCTTCGATGGCAAGGAAATTCGGAACCGCCCTATTGACATACTCAATGGAAAAAAGGCACACGATTCCATTCAAATCTTATGATAGGTTATTTCCAAACCAGGACACCATGCCTAAGGGCGGCTTCGGGAACCTGATTGCTCTGCCGCTCCAGAAGTCTGCACGGGAAAAAAACAATACGCTTTTTGTTAACGCGAAATTTGACCCTTATGATGATCAGTGGAAGTTTTTATGCGACGTCCGGAAACTGACTGAAAAAGAGTTGGCTTCTTTCACGGGAAAGCTCTGCAAAGGAAATGAACTGGGGATTCTGAAAGACGAAGATGAAAGTGTTATAAAACCGTGGAGAAAAAAGACTATAAAGATACACCAACAAGATTTGCCCGAAACAGTTGAGATCGTCAAGTCAGGGATGCTGTATGTCGGAAAATCAGGGCTGAGTCAAAAAGCATTAAATATTCTGAAACGGTTTGCGGCTTTTAAAAATCCGGATTTCTATAAAATTCAGGCTATGAGATTGACCACGTATAATAAGCCTCGGATTATTTCTTGCGCTGAGGATTTTGAAGACTATCTGGCATTGCCACGTGGATGTGAAGAAGATATCAGTAACCTTTTAAGAGAATATAAAGTCAAGTCGCATTGGATCGAGGAAACAAATCCGGGGAAACCAATTCATGTTGAATTTAATTGCGAATTGAGACCGGAACAACGGGACGCGCTTGATACGCTGATCGAACATGAAAATGGTGTATTGTCGGCTACTACAGCTTTTGGGAAAACGGTTATCGGTGCGGGGTTGATCGGCACCAGGAAAGTAAATACCCTTGTATTGGTGCACAGGCAGCAACTGTTGTCACAATGGAAGGACAGGCTTTCGGAATTTCTCATCATTCATGAAAAACTGCCAGAACTCCCCAAAAAAAGAGGTCGGAAAAGGAAAATGAGTTTGATCGGCCAGCTGGGAGCTGGGAAAAACCGGTTAAGTTGCATTGTGGACATCGCCATTATGCAGTCGTTAAATAAAGGCGGTGATGTAAAAGACTGCATAAAAGATTATGGAATGATCATTGTTGATGAATGCCATCATGTCCCTGCATTTAGTTTTGAACAGATTTTAAAAAAAGCAACAGCCAGATATGTTTACGGATTAACAGCAACACCATCCAGGCCGGACGGGCATCATCCGATTATTTTTTTTTACTGCGGCCCCATAAGGTATAAAGTAGATGCAAAAGAGCAGGCTGACATAAGACCGTTTGATCACTACCTGCTTCCGAGGTTTACTTCTTTTAAAACCGGACAAAACAATAACCATGAAGAATTAACCATTCAGGAAATATACGCTGAATTAATTTCAGATGACATCCGGAATCAATTGATTGTTGATGATGTGGCGGAAAGTCATAAAAATGGAAGGAATTCACTGGTTCTCACCGGGCGAGTCGCTCATGTAAAGACACTGGCCGAAATGCTGGAAAAAAGAATTCCAGATGTTATCAGCCTCACTGGCGGGATGGGCAATAGAAAGACATCTGAAGTTTTGAAGAAAATATCTTCAATACCTGTGAATAAACCGTTTGTTCTTGTAGCCACTGGTAGTTTTATCGGGGAAGGTTTTGATGAACCGCGACTCGACACCTTGTTTTTGGCCATGCCGGTTGCCTGGAAAGGGACAGTGCAGCAGTATGCCGGCCGGCTGCACCGTCTGTTTCAGGCCAAACGCGAAGTGAAAATCTATGACTACGTCGATATTCATATAAGTATGCTTGAAAAGATGTATGGGAAAAGACTGAAAACTTACGCATCCATCGGCTACAAGGCAAAGGCGGGAAATGTTTCTGATTCACCCACAGATATCATTTTTAATAAAACCAGTTTTTTCCCCGTTTATTTGAGTGACATTGAAAATGCAGTGGATCAGGTATTGATTATCAGCCCGTTTGTTACACGAAAAAGGGTAACACAGATGATGCGGCATTTTGAAGCTGTTTTAAAAAGACAGGTAAAAATAATAATTGTAACAAGGCCGCTTGAAGATTTTAAGGAAAGTAGAAGAGCAGCTTTGAAAAAAACATATGCGATTTTAAAAGATGCGGGGGTTCAAGTTCGATTAAAATCAAAAATTCATCAGAAATTCGCTGTTATTGATCAGAAAATTACCTGGTACGGCAGTATCAATTTGTTGAGTTTCGGATACTCTGAAGAAAGCATCATGCGCCTAACAAGCAGTACTATTGCTTATGAATTGGTAAAAAGTGTTGATATAAAAGAAAATTTGCTCTAATTTTTGTTGTTAATAAAAGCCTTTAAAGCGGTCGAATTTTATTAAAATTTCTTTAAAACATGTATTGACAGGGCAATAGTGTTATGTCAAAGTACTATACAAATGTATAGTTACGATGATCTCACATCAAGGCAAGCTGAAATTCTTGAATTTATTGTAGAATTTAAACAAAAAAAAGGTAATTCTCCTACATATAGGGAAATCTCGGATCATTTCGGATTTAAAGGCCCAAAAGCTGCCGTGGATCATGTGTTTGCTCTTGAAAAAAAAGGATATTTGCGTCGTCATGCCGGACGCTCCCGTGGTATTGAATTGAATGTCCCAGGGAGAGGATTAAACGACGAAATAATTTCTGTTCCGGTTTTAGGGGATATTGCTGCTGGCTATCCTGAAGAGCAGGATGAGTATAATCTCGGGACCATTGCTGTGGATCTGTCAATGCTTGGCAACTCCAGGAATCATCGGATGTTTGCTTTGCAGGTCAGGGGTGATTCAATGGAAGGCCGGGGTATCCATGAGGGAGATTGGGTTGTTGCTGATGCGGACATGTCCCCCAATGAAAATGATGTGGTTGTGGCGCTGATCGATGGAGAAAATACCCTGAAGACGCTTGCAAAGAAGAAAGGACTGTTTTATCTAAAAGCTGAAAATCCGGAATTTCTTGATTTGATACCTTTTGAAAGAATTATGATACAAGGCGTAGTTAAGGTCATATTCAGGCGGATGCATTCTTAAAATGAACAATACGACAACGGAAATACCATTTGTTGAAGCTCATATTTCAACTGCGCCAGGTATGTTTTTTTATACCTCTTTAGATGCAATCCAAAGGGATGAGAATCTACTGGGGTATTATTCGGTTGTCAGCCGTGCATGGCATGAGTTACAACTTGACGGTATTCTTGTACAGGATGGCCGCCCTATTTTATACCTGAAAGAGTATGGTCGACCGTTCTCTTCCCAGGAGCGTGTTCAGTTTCAAAGGCTTTTCTGGAACCAGGGAGTGGCCAATGTCCTTATCCTGGCTGATCCCGCAAATGTTTACATCTATTCGGGACTGGCTAAACCGGAAAAAGATCCGGAAGACGAAGAAGTAGCGGCGCTCGTTGAAATACTGTCCAAGGCGGATTATGTTCGGCAAATACAAGCTTTTTATCATGCGCTTGCCACCGGGCGCTATTATGAAACCAATCAAAAAAAATTCGACCCTGATCAAACTGTCGACAAATTGCTTCTTGACAATCTCAGTGCGTTTAGAAACAAATTGATCGATAACGACAAGAAACTCGATACAAACCAGGCCCATGCATTTATCGGGCGTGTTCTTTTCCTTTGTTATCTTTTTGACCGGGGCATTGTGTCTGTTGGAAAAAAAGACCGGGCCTGGAAAGACAATAAGACAGGGACAACACTTCTCGTCAATCAGCTGGAAGAACTCTCATTCAAGGATCAACTGGATTATTTATATAATCTTTTTCATGATCTTAAAAAGCGTTTCAACGGAAACATGTTTGACCAGGACCTGCATAAGGAGAAGCGCCTCATCCGGTCCGCCCATATGAAGCATTTAATACTCTTCCTTGGTGGTCATGATGTGAAATCCGGACAAATGTCGCTTGGATTCTGGCCGTATAATTTTAAGATGATCCCAGTAGAAACTATCAGTGCTATTTATCAGGATTTTCTTTCTGTTGAGAATCGGGAAAAGCAGCGGAAAACAGGAGCGTTTTACACGCCCCGATTTCTGGCGGAGATGGTAGTGGATACGGCAGTACACGATGATCCGGATGTTCTTGACAGCTCTTTTCTTGATCCGGCATGCGGATCGGGGATTTTTCTTGTCATTCTGTTCAACCGCCTTGCCAACCGATGGATGCGAAATCAGACAAAACGGGTGCGCTATACTACAAAAGCAAAAGCGCTCCAGGAGATCCTTGCCCGTCAAATTCGCGGGATCGATTTGTCGGAAACAGCCTGCAGAATTGCATCTTTCAGTCTTTATCTCGCCTTTCTGGATTATTTTAATCCGCCCGATATCCAGGAATATGTGGAAAGAACCGGTAAGCCTCTCCCCAGACTAATTGATTACGGGGATAAAAATAATAGTCCCAAAGCGGATATTCCCATTATATACAAAGCGGATTTTCTTAATGAAAAAATCCTTTCAGACCAGTCTTTCGGTTGCATAATAGGAAATCCACCCTGGGAAGGTAGGGGACGCAAACAGCTCGCGCAGAAATTTATGGAAAAAACGCCCCGATTTCTTCGGGAAAACGGAATCGGGTGTCTGCTGCTGCCCACCAAAATTCTTCAAAACCAGACTGATACGTTTCAGTCGGAATGGCTTATAACGGTGACACTGGAAAAGGTTATACAGCTGGCGGACTATCGCCGTCTATTGTTCCAGAATGCAAAAACGCCAGCTTTTATCGCTCGTTTCAGAAACACACCGCCGGAAGCGAAACACCACTTGGTTGAGTTTTCCGCCCCGAAATTTCATCGTGACGGGCTTCGGCAGGGCGTTATCCCTGTGAATCCCTATGATCGATCATGGATACCTTTAGCGGATGTCTTAAGCGCGGCTCAAGCAAGAACCGCTCCTGTTATTTGGAAACGCAGACTGTGGGGGACACGCAGGGATCAAAAACTGCTTGATTTTCTTCAATCTTTACCGCCGCTTTCAGATCTAGCAGGGTCGCCGAAGGAAGGCAAACGGTGGATTAAAGGGCAAGGGTTTCAGCCATACTATCCCGAAAAAGCAAAAAATAATCCTAAATATCCAAACCCGAAACCGAATCCTTGGAAGATCGATTCTCATTTTGTCCCTGCAGACCAGTATTTACCGATATCTCTGTTGAAAACAGATTTTATAACTCTTGATGGCGCATTAAAAAGAATTGAGGCGTCAAAAAAGTTTATGAGACGTGCGCCAAATAGTAATTTGTTCAGAACTCCGATGGTACTCATTAGCCGAGGATTTGGTAACGTGGCATATTCTAATCATGATGTGCTTTTTCAACATTATTTGCAATCAATATCTGGGCCATATGAAGATGCGGACTTACTGTTGTTTCTTACCGTATATTTACGATCAAAACTAGCGAAGTACTTTTTATTTCATACATCGGCAAATTGGGGAACCGAGAGAGACTATGTCAATTTCGTTGAACTTCTTCGCGTTCCTTTCCCTTTGTCTGGACACGAGTTTATTTCGTCGGATGCAGAGGAAATCGTAAGGGACATTGTTCGGCGAGTTGACGATCTTTGTGCCGAGTTGGGAAAAGCTTATGACAAGTTGAAAACAGATGCTGAAAAATGTTCCATGTTTGACAAAGATAAAACGGACTTCACCAAACAATGGAACCAGGATCGAAAAAAGCGGGTTGAAGCACTTCAGGAAGAATTTGAACCGTTGATTTATCAATACTTTGGCCTGACAGAGCAGGACATCAGTTTAATAGAGGACACGATTCATGTGTTTGAGCCCAGTTCCACGCCAACGACATGGAGGTCGCCTAAAATCCTTACGCTTGATCAAACAGAAAAAGCAAATGCGTTGCCTTATGACCGGCAAGGTTTGTCCGTATACGCAAACACTTTGACCAAAACACTGAATGGATGGGCAAAAGCCGAGGGCTCTGAATACCGTATTGGCGCTGTAGGTGGTATAGATGAGCAGACCGGTCTTGCAATGGTTACCTTGAGCATTTCCGACACGGAATTGGACTTCAAACCGAAATCCATTTCAAGACATCTATTTAATACTCTGAAGAAATATCACGATCATATGGCAACAGATCAGGGCACCTTAATATATAGCCGGGACATACTTTTTTCCCATGGAAAAAAGATACATATCGTTCGGCCTGACATTCTGATAAACTGGACTCGAACATCCGCTCTCAATGATGCCGCGAGGATTTACGGCGAGATCGCTCTCGGCAAAGAGGAAGTTTGATGAATAGTGATGTCGGGGTTTTTAATAAAGTGTTTCCAAAGGGATATATCGTTGTTGTCCTGTCCTCCATTTTTCAAGCAGGCGTCTCACTTCGAAAAAAATCAGACAATGAATTTGAGAACAAGATCAGCTACAGGCTCTGCAGGGGATTAATAAAAATCCCTGAATTTCGTGATGGCCCGCTTGATATTCGCCCGCAAACAGGAATTCTGTCCGTAAATGATGATACGGATAATCTCGAAGGGAGTACTGATTTGCTTGTGTCTTGTGGCCATGGGCATGAAGTATATTTTGTGATTGAAGCGAAACGATTACGTGTTCGTTCTCCCAATGGGCGACTGGATTCGGGAAACGATAAATATGTAAATGATGGAATGATGCGGTTTGTCAGCGGTCAATATTCACCCTTTATGAAAGAAGGGGCCATGCTGGGATATGTTTTTGACGGAAAAATCGATAAGGTGCGCACCGGAATTGACAGATATGTCAAAAACCATGCGGAAAAGCTTAAACTCATGAAGCCTAAGCGGTTTGTCCGATCCAAAATATTGCCGGACGAACCTGTTGATGAAACTCTGCATGACCTTGAAAATCGTTATTTTACCATCTACCATATTTTTCTTTCAGTATAATTAAAAAAGGAAAATTAACATGAATTTCGACAAAGACAAAGTTGATGAATTCACATTGGCCCTGCTTTATCTGGTTTCACATAATCGTGAGGAAGGTTATGGGGCACGGGTGTGGAAAGGATTTGACTGGGGTACTATGAACCGGTTTCATGAAAAGAGCTATATCTCGAATCCGGTCGGGAAGGCAAAGTCCGTTGCTATATCCGAAGAAGGCTTCAATAGGGCAAAATCACTCTTTGAAAAATATTTTTCAAAATAGTATAAAAAATATATGAAGATTTTGATACAGAAGCATGACAGTTTTTGTCAGAAACTTTTTTGATAAAAATTAGTCTGTCTCGATTTTGTTGTTTGATTCCCCTCACGAGGGGGATTTTATAAAGGAAAATTAAGGCTTTTTCCCCGCAATAAATGTTTCTAACAATTCCACGTCTTCTTTTGATCCTATAAACAGGGGCACGCGCTGGTGCAGGATTTCAGGTTGGATATCAAGTATCCGCTGCTTTCCATTTGATGCTTTACCCCCTGCTTCTTCAACGATCATGGCCATTGGATTCCCTTCATAAGCTAAACGGAGTTTGCCTGTGGGCGCCTTGGAATTGGCAGGATACAGGAAGATGCCGCCGTATAAAAGGTTTCGGTGTACATCAGACACCAGGGAACCGATATAGCGTGAAGTCAGGGGACGGCCGGTCTCTTTATCGATCTGTTTGATATAATGGATATAGTTTTTAATCTCCTGGTCCCAGTAGTCATAATTACTTTCATTAACACTGTAGATTTTTCCTTTTGAGGGTATTTTAATGTTTGGATGGGATAGTATGAATTCTCCATAGCTTGGGTCCAGGGTAAACCCATGCACTCCATTTCCAGTCGTGTAGACCAGCATGGTGCTTGAACCGTAAATCACATAACCCGCACACACCTGCTTGCGCCCCTTCTGCAGGCAGTCTTTTTCTGTTCCAGGTCTGCCTTCAGGAGTAGTACGGTTGTAAATGGAAAAAATAGTGCCTACGCTTACATTGGCGTCTATGTTTGAAGAACCATCCAAGGGATCGAACAGGACCACATAGTTTCCCAAGGGATATTCTTCAGGCAATGGAATGATGTCCTCATCTTCTTCTGATGCCATTACACAAGTGTGTCCACCATGATCCAGTGCTTTTATCATGGTTTCATTCGCAAAAACATCCAGGTGCTTAACAACTTCACCCTGGACGTTCATATCTTTTGTCTCACCAAGGATTCCCATCAAGCCAGCCTTGTTCGTGTGATATGAAATCAGTTTTGAGGCAAAAGCGATGTCGCTCATTAAATCCGTAAATTTGCCTGTTGCTTTTGGGTGTTTCCGTTCTTCTTCGATAATGTGACGTGCCAGGGTGATTATTTTTCTGCTCATAGTACCTCTTCAATAATGGTTTTCCGGTTACAGGAATATGTTTAATTGAATTGTTTAAAAAAGATAAAACCTGTAAAAAATTTTTCCTGAAGAATATTTACAGGTGCATTGCTTTTAAGTCAATTATATTATGCCATAGAAACAAACGCAGGCCTTTTAGGTATTAAAAACGGCTGAATGGTCAGGTGCTTTTGCCCTGGTTAAAAGTATAAATGAAACAATTTGCCCAATAAAAATCAGAAGGAACATCTCACAAGACAAAAAAATCGGGACAGTCAAACTACGCAAATTATCAAAAAATGGGGACAGTCAAACCGATTTAAACCGATTTGGGACAGTCAAACTACGCAAATTATGATTGACGCTTTGATAGTTAATATGTATAAAGCTGAGTTGAATAGTGTTTTTTACTATTCAAACGAAACTTATG
>JANQFQ010000022.1 GCA_028277765.1 Desulfobacterales bacterium | reverse complement strand
TGGCCTTAAATCTTAAACAGCCGGTCAATCACTGCATTCAGAAGCTGTAGGACATGATTGTTCAAGAAACTTTTTGCCTTTTTTTTGAGACGGCTGTTGCGGTAATATTTTTTATGAAAATCGACGATATCCGTATCGTCAATATTCACTACAGTTTTTTCCGCAATGACAGAATAAATGCGATAACCGGTCAAGTCGTTTTCCGAAAAGTCCTCTGGTTTTTTTACTTTTATTAAAACGCCTGGTTTAGTAGGATCTTCTTCCAGTTTTTCGATAATGCAGTCTGAAAAAATTTTTCCCATGTCTTCTGTTTCAAACCGCCAGTAGTCATGGGGAAATCCATGGTATTTGAATCCTTTCGATCTCGTGGTAATGAGAATGACCCCGTCGGTCCTACACAGATTTTTGATATTGGATATGACCGATCTCCAGTCCTTTATATGTTCAAGCAGTTCCGTTGCAATAACAAGATCGAAACTTTCCAGCCCAAACCTTTCCAGTACATCCTCCACTCTGCAGATCATATCGACCCCAGGACCTTCATTGATATCAATACCGATATATTCACCTGGTCTATGGGATTCAATAATGGGCCGCAGCGTACCGTTAATATCACAAGAACCTATTTCAATAACCTTCTTTGCTTCAATATCATCTTTCTTTAAATTTACAGCGCCGAATATTATGCCATTTAAATTACACATCATTTACCTGCATTCGTTTTTTCGTGCTCGTAATCGATTTCAGTGGTTCTATTCAGAAATTATTTGATTACGATCAGCTGTCTTCATCAATTATCAAGCAGTATGTTTACTATCCGTTCCGAAGCCTTTCCATCCCAGAATTCCGGTACTTTCCCTTTGTTTCTTTTTCCGCTTCTAAAATGGTTAAATGCTTCAACTATATTGTGTTCTGAATTTCCGACCACTGTGTTTGTTCCTATTTCAACTGTAACCGGCCTTTCTGTGTTTTCCCTTATCGTAAAGCAGGGAATCCCCAGCACTGTGGTCTCTTCCTGGAGGCCGCCACTATCAGTGATAACACATACAGCATCCTTCCACAGGAAAAGAGCCTCTTTAAATCCAAGCGGTTTAAACTGGTGGATATTCTTTGAAAGGTTAATATTAAAAGAGGCTAACATCTTCTCCGTACGCGGATGCACGGGGAATATAATTGGTGTTTGTTCGGAAATTCTATTTAAGGCATTAACAATACCTAAAAGAGTATCCTTGTCATCAACATTTGACGGCCTGTGCATGGTGAGGAAGATGTAGTCGCCAAGTTCTTGCTTGAGTTCGGCTGTTTCAAAAACAGATATATCTTCTGTTTTAAGTTTTTCCATCTGAAAAAGAAGGTTATCAATCATAACATGGCCGACAAAATAAATCTTTTTGTCAGGCACCCCCTCTTTTTTAAGGTTATCAATGCCGCTTTTTTCAGTAACAAAATAATAATCCGTAACCGCATCTGTTACCATACGATTTATCTCTTCAGGCATTGTCAGGTCAAAGCTTCTCAGCCCTGCCTCAACATGCGCGACCTTGATGATAAGTTTCTTAGCCACAATACTACAGGCAAGAGTTGAGTTCACATCCCCAACAACCGCGACAATGTCCGGTCTGTCATTCATGCAGACCTTTTCAAATTCAACCATAATCTTCGCTGTCTGTTCTGCATGCGACCCCGACCCGGCGTCAAGAAAATAATCAGGTTTTGGAATCTCCAGATCATCAAAAAAAGTCTGGGACATTTCATAATCATAATGCTGGCCTGTATGGACGATCTTGTATTCAAGTCCGCTGCCGGATTTAGCCCTGATCGCCCGAATAATGGGAGCAATCTTCATGAAATTCGGCCTTGCACCAGCGATAAGAAATATCTTCATATTATGCCATTTTAGCTGCCATGGATGACACGAATGAGCACGAATAATGTGCTTTACGCAGTGGCTAAATGTCTGTGTCTGTCTATGTGGGTCTGCCTGCGGTCCATAGCTTTAGCGACGGACTGTGGCTAATATCTTTTTATTTCGTCCCCGGAATTAATGCCAAAATTTCCCTGATCGACATACAGTGTTCTTCACTTTCAAAAGCCCTTTTGTGTGTCAGTATGGTTTCTGCTGCACGTATCATTGCAGGATACGCCGCGCGTAAAAAATGATTCGCGTATATGACGATATTCACGCCAACATCATTTAACTCATCCTCATAAACCGTATTATAGCTAGTCGGGACAGCCACAAGAGGAACGCGGCCAGAAAACTCATTATAGTAATTACAGAAATCAAACATTTCATCAGGCTCATCTTGTATGCTGTGAATCATGATCGCGTCAGCACCAGCGCCAATATAAGCCTGTGCCCGTTCCAAAGCGTCTTCCATCCCTTTTTCAAGGATAAGGCTCTCTATCCTGGCGACAATCATAAAGTCATCCGTGATCTGTGCATTTTTCCCTGTACGTATTTTATCACAAAAGCTGTCAATGGAATCCTGTTCCTGCTCAACCGCCGTGCCTAAAAGCGAATTTTTTTTAAGCCCTATTTTATCTTCAATAATAACTGCGGAAACCCCCAGCCGTTCAAGTGATTTTACAGTAAACCTGAAGTGCTCCGGTCTGCCACCGGTATCTGCGTCAAATATCAACGGTTTTGTAGTCACCTCAAAGATATCGTTCACTGTTGCCAGCCGTGACGTCATATCAACTGCCTCTATGTCTGGCTTCCCCTTTGCTGTTGAATCGGTCAGACTGCTTGACCACATACAGTCAAATTCACAGACGATCCCATTGTCGTCAACTTGCGCATGTTCTGCTATCAGTCCTGTAAGTCCATTATGGACCTCAATCACCCGTACAAGCTTTTTCGCGCTGATGAGCCGTTTAAGCCGCTTCAGCCGGATATCCGGCGTTGTGCCAACTTCCTTTATAGCACCATGTATCTGGGTAGAAGAGATACCTTTGGTGTAGGGCACCTCAACTAGCTCTCCTCCCCATCCTTTCAAAACATCAATCACCTTCTGTCGTGTTTCTGTCTGAACACCAGACCGCCAGTCATCGCCGTGCACAACATAATCAGGCTTGATCTCCTTCAGGTTCTTCGTGTAATCAAGAGTAACCTGGGGTATGACCTCATCCACCCCTTTTATATTGTTCACAACCGCTTCACGCTGATCAAATGAAAGATAAGGGAGCCGCTTATAACCGGCAATGGCCGAATCGGTCAGCAGGCCTACGGTAACGGATCCGAGCTTTGACGCTTCTTTGATGATATTCATATGTCCAGGATGCACCAGATCAGCACTCATCCCAACATATACTTTTTTCATTTATAACTCCATTAACAAAAAATCTCTCACAGGGCCCTCAGAGCCTCAGAGATTTTTTTACATAATTCTTACAAAAAAAATTATGTGAAACAGCTTATTATCTTCGCGATTATTTACATTTTTGTATTTAATTAAGACTTCAGATTATTGACTTGTTATTCGTGTTATGCCGTACTTGAACAACGAATTATTAAAGATGAAATAATATTAACGTCCATGTTTTGTACCCCAAAAGTTGAGCGCTTTGTCTGATTTTTCCCCTCAAAAAATCAGACAAAAATACGTTTTCTCTCTGTGAGCTTTGTGCCTCTGTGAGAGTCATTTTTTTTAATACCGTTTTAGTTAATTGCCCTTTTATGCTTCTTCCTTAACCTTACATTTTGCATTTTTAACCACATGCTTTCCAAGCTTTTCACACCAGAGCGACTGAAACGTCCTGCAGGAGTTGCTGCCGTCAAGGCTGTCCTCTTTTGGAAACGCTGCGTGTTCACACTTTAAATCACACCATTTTGTCTTCGTGCCCATTCGTGTCATCCGTGGCTAATTGTCTTTTCTTACCTCATCCTTTATCCGCTTCACATGCCCTCTGCCGAGCCCTTTAACTTCGCAGCCGAGTTCAAAGTATCGTTTTATTTTTTCATCATCAAGGATGCCAAAGCAGTCGATAACCGCGCAGGGGCCTCCGGTCATCCTTACCACATCTTCAGGCTCAAGATCCAAATATGCCTCGTGACGTACAGCCATGAGGACAACATCTACACCTGACAGGGCCTTTTCCAGATCCTGCTGAATACGAAGACTGGTCAGCCCGTCCTGGTTACGAAAAAACCGTGACATGGAAAGACCTGGTGACGGGTATGTCTCCTGCTTTTCAAATTCCCACCAGTGCTTCACATACGGATCATGTATAACAATATCACCACCCATTTCCGCCAGTTTCCGAACAACAATCTCCGATCCCGAGTAGCGCGTGTCGCCCACATCCTCTCGGTACGACGCACCAAGTACGGCTATCTTTGAATTCGGCACCATTTTTCCCATCTCCTTTAATACATCACGCACTAGTCCTGCCGCACGAAGGGAACGGGTATCATTAATATCGATCGCTAGGGGTGTTATTTTGAATATATCATCTTCAAATCCCATGAGTGTGTTATACGCCCACACACCGAGCCCGCCGTCCTTAGGCAGACAATAACCACCTATTCCAGGCCCTGGGAAAATCATGTTTGAATGGGTGGGCCTTACTTTGATTGCCTTGATCACCTTCATCAAGTCAACACCATTCCGCTCGGCAAACACGCTCCATTCATCAAGAAACGCCAGCAATGAAGCCCGGTATGAGTTTTCTACGATCTTACAGGTCTCACTTTCGATCGGCCGGTCAAGCACGGTAAGCGGATATTCTTCAATGTTTAGAATCTCTGAAAGAAATGTCGAGACACGTTCACGCGCCTCATCATTAATGCCACTGCAGACTCTCCAAAAATCTCGAATAGATGCAACATACTGCCTACCAGGCATTACGCGCTCATATGAATGGGACAGCAGGGGATCTGTCTCATTGATTCCGCGTTCTTCAAAAGCTTTTTTAATAATTGGACTGGCAACATATTCTGTTGTGCCAGGCGGTACAGTGGTTTCAATCAGCACCAGGCAATCAGGCCTTATATTCTCCCCGATAATCTTCAAACTGTCCTCAAGAGCAGCGATATCAGCTTTCCCTGTCCTGACATCTCCGAAATCCTTCTTCTGGTAATCACATTGAACATCCACAACCACCACATCGGCAAAACTAAGCGCATCATATGTATAGGTTGCTATCAACGTCTTTTTTTCAAGTACACATCTTTTAATTAAAGGTTCAACCTCAGGGTCTTCTGCTTCCACAGGCGCAATACCCCTATTTAGATAAGGAATTTTCCAGAAAGAACGGGTAGAGGGCCGTTGCATGCCGATGACAAACTTTCCAGGTTCACCAGTATCTTTGTTAACTGAATCAGCCACGACACCTGCCATAACTGCACCGACAAAGCCGACTCCCATAACAACAACAATCTCTCTCCCCTGTGTCCGCTGTTCATCAACCAGGATTTTTAATCTTCCAATCTCCTTTTCATAATCATTTTCACCCGGCAGTGGGAATGCCTCGCCCGCAGGACATACTGATACGTTTAGTTCCTTTGACATTTTTTTCTCCTAATCCTTTTAGCCACAGATTTGCCCTGTTAAATCCCCTCAGGGGCTGCAGAGCAGCTTTTTAACAGGACAGGCTCTGGTGCTGCCTACGATATCCTTCAATTTTTAAATTACTAATTTCTCAATTCCTATATTTCACTACTTAATTTTTTTTCTCTTTTAATTCTCGGTACTGGTGCGACAGCAAGCGCGGCAAGTACGGCAAACAGTATGGCGTTCGCGGGGATATGCAGATTGAAGTCGGCTATGCTATGTACAAGTATGGCAGTGATGCCAGTCATGCTTCCTAGTGTGATGCCCCGGACAAGCCTGCTCTTGTGCTTCATTTTGTTCAGGCCCCTTCTAAAAAAAACAAATATCATCCAGAGCATTACAATTGCCACTGGAAGACCCGTTTCAGATATAAGCTGCAGGTAATCGTTGTGGCCGTAAAAGTAGCGCATGATCATTCCGGAAGGCTGGTATCGCGTAAATACATAAGGAAAAGTTCCCGGACCAGTACCGCACAAAGGATAATCTTTCACAATCTCAACCATCCCCCCCCATACAACCATTCTGCCTTTAACATTCGGGGCTTCCTGCTTCTGCTCAATAGTAAGTATCCGCTCAACGACCGACGTTGATGAAAGAATAATGACAACAGCGACAATTGATCCGGCAATGATGCTGATCAAAAACTTTTTGGCCGCGAAATATTGATTAAAGAAAAGAACACTGGACATAAACACAATGCCTATAATCATGCCTGCCCAGCCACCTCGGGATAGCGACAACAGCAGTGCCGCGAATAGCAGTATAACGAGGAAGGCCGTAAATGCTTTTTTCCCAGATCTCAGGCCTGTTATTAACATCCCCAGTCCTAGCGGTATTACCATTTCCATATAGCCGGCCAGATGATCGGCGTTTTTGTACGTGGAAGTCAACCGCCCAGGCATGTCGTCATAGTTCCACCATGGAAACATATCAGGATTCGACATTTTATACATGCCAATAATCGACAGAAAAACGCCTGTGCCGATAATCACGTAGACTAAAGATTTTAACTTTTGTCTTGTGTTTGTAGTATATATGACAAGATAAAATATTGCCACGTAATTCACCAGAAGCAAAATTGCCCAGAAACTTGTTTTAAATCGGACAGAAAAAACCGCTGATATGATGGATATTAAAAGCAAAGCGCCAATCGGAACATCCAGAGGCGTTCTAATCCATTCGAGCTTCTGTGTCCGCAGTTTCTGTATAAGAAAAAACGCGAGAGCAATCAGGGTTATCATATGAATAATTGTTTTTGCCCATATATTCACAGATCCCCTGGCAAGGGGTGTGAAAAGGAGTAATAAAATAAGAAGATAAAAAACATAGTTATCAGGATTAAATATTTTTTTTAATAACGATTCCTTTTTTTTCCGGTAATATATCATGTCAGATGATGTATTGTTCATGATCCCTAGTCCCTTAATCCTTTACTTCTTTAATCCTGTGCGAAGCACATAGAGCTGAGTTGAATCCCGGTATAGCGGAATTCAAACGAAACTTATACCCTTGCTCTAAAGTGCCCTTCGGCAAGCACAGGACAAGCTAAAGTTGATGTATTGCTTCGCTCTGTTTTTTTAATATTAATGGCAGAATTCCACAACTTTAGGCACTATGTTTTTAAACAATATTCAAAGCCAGCTTCAGTCCCTCTTCCACTTCAGCTATCTTCCCTTTAGAAAGACTGCCAATTTTTTCCTTAATATTATTTTTGTCAATCGATTTGATCTGTGTAACATTTACAACACACTTTTTGTTAAGACCGGCTTCTCCTTTTCGTAAAACTACATTTCCAGGCAGCTCACCGAACTTCATGGTCGGTGTTAGGGCCAGAATAATAACTGTATTCAGATTGCTGTCATTTAATATATCGTTCTGCATAATAAGACCAGGCCGCCTTCCGTCGTTACCTGCTGCTTCTGAATTTAAAAAATCAACCCAGTGTATAGACCCTTTTTTAATTACCATTCCTGTTCCTCCTTTATAACGTCATCAGAAAAAACCCGGTTATAGGCTTCCTTCAGCTGGCGCGCTCTTTCATCCAGTATTTTTTCTCGCAGCATCATGGAAATAAACCGGCTTCTGGATATCCCCTTTTTTTTGCTGAACGCATCAATCATCATGACAAGGTCCCTTGGAATGGTAATAGCTACTTTTTGGGTATTCATATTTTATACCCCTATTTGGTAGGATAATTATTGGGTGCTAAATATAATTTCTTGCTTAACTAGAAAGGTGTCTTGGTTTGTAATATTAGGCTAAAATGATGAATATATGGAGGGAATAAAGATAAAGAGCTGTAGTATGGAAACTTTTCTCTAAATAACTATCAGATACAGCTCCGCTTTGTCGATTACATATTGAAATCGAAATAACATGTTGATATAATTTGGCTTTCTATCTAACAGTCGGATAAATAACTAATCTGATTTTATACCACCACACCCCGTATAAAGCAACATAAAACTTAATGTTTTTGATGATTTAGCCAATAAAGCAACGCTTTTTTAATGCAAACCAGTCTGTTTTGCCGTAATTTCAGAATATTTTTTTTTAAAATGGCTGTTTCCGGGGGCAAGATCGAGGGCTTTTTTATAAAAAGCAGCAGCCTTTTCAAAGTCTGAAAGCCGTCCATATGCTTCCGCGATATACGAATTATAATCAGGATGTTCGGGCTGCAAGGAGGCTGCAACAAGCCAGTCTGAAATTGCTGCTTCATAATCCTGTCTGTTCCATTTCATCCATGCCCTTTCATTATAGAGACCGGCTTTAGAAGGATCGGTAATTTCAATAATTCTGGAGAGTTCTTTCTCGGCGGTCGTAAATTTTCTCATTTTTTTTAAATGATTATAGAATATCTTTCGATAGCCCGTATTTTCCGGATCAAGCACCGTTGCCCGCTGAATCGCTAATTCCATAGCATCATCATCATTTTCAATTTCCGCAACCCGGTACAGCCAGTAATATGCCTTGGCATCCTGTTCACTGCTTCCAAGATCTGCAAGAATATCTTTTGCCTCCTTAAATTTTTCAAGTTCCATAAGAAGCTGTGCCTTGAGGATGATAGATTCTGGTGAAACCGGTATACCTGTTTCAACTTTTTGAAAGACCTGGTAAAACATCTCATAAAGTTTTTCATTTTTATAAAGCCTGTAAATACGTTCAAGAGTATCAGCCGGTGATATACTCATATTAAATGCGGTTATGAATGCTTCTTCAGCCTGATTAAATTGAGCGTTTTTTAAATATAACCTGCCGAGTAACATATAATCATGGGTACTGTTCTCAAACCCCCTTATATTAAGCGCCTTAAGATACCAGGACACTGAAGCACTCCAGTCTTTTTCCTCTTCCATGACCGCTGAAAGTGTTCTATAGGCAGACTTTACAGAATTCTTCTCATTTAACGCATCCATAAGCCCTTTTTTAAACGCCGCCCGTACATGCTCCGACCAGAATCTCTCTTTTTTCAGCTGACTGAATGAAGCAGGATATATACGTCCTAGGGTTCGTACTGCAACCAAAAGTTCTTTTTCCATACCGCGTCTATGCAGATAACGGGCCATCGTGTAATTATACATCACTCCATTCGGCCGAAGCGTAAGTGTTTTTTTATAATATGGAAGGGGATTATATGGATTCTTATTTTTTCGCGGATACAAATATCTGTATAACTGCTCCAGCCGTGTTTCCGCGACCGCGAGCCCAAAAGCAGTTTCCACATCAAGATGGTTGTAATGAAATGCCCTCAGGTAAAAGTCTTTTGCCTTCAGGTTCCATGTAAAGGCTTCAGCTGGTTCAAACTTTTTCTCTTTTGTATCTTGGGAAATATCACCGAGAACAAGGTATATCTCAGCATTCTTCTTTAAGATTTTATAATCAGTTGGCTGAAAACGGCCCGCTTTTTCAACCTGCCGTAGGGCAAGACCATAAAACCTTTTTTCAACATAATCTTTTGCTTTGTGATAATGATATTGCGATAATAATCGAAGGGATAGAAGGAACAACAGTGTAACTGAGGCAATGAATATCAGGGGGATGAGAAGTGTTATTTTTTTATTTTTCACGGATTAAGATGTTCCTCTAATCCCGTTCATCATAATATTCAGAATAGTACTTACGGTAATACTTATAGTAGCCTTCTTTGTTAATATCCACATTGTTTAGGATAGCACCAATAAGATTGCCTTGAGTTTTTTGAACCTGCTCAACACAGTTTTTTATCAGCTTACGATTCAGTGCGCCGGCTTTAATTACAATTAATACGCCGTCGGAACAGTGAGACAGGAGAAGCGAATCCGTCACAGGGAGTATTGGTGGGGTATCAAAAAGAAGCACATCATACTTTCTCTTCAAAAAAGACACAAGGAACTCCATGCGTCTTGACCCAAGAATTTCAGATGGATTGGGAGGGTGTATGCCTGAGGGGAGCAGGGACAGGTTGTCTGGACCTGGCTTTACAATCGCAGAATTGATTTTTTCCTGTAAAAAAGGCAACTCCTCTTCACCAACAACAAGACGCTTGTATAGTTTTTCAAAATCAACCGGATTGTATAAAGGGCCTTCAAATTCAGTTTCGGGAATATCCTTAAAACTGAATTCCCCTGTCTTCATATTCAAAACTTTTCTGAAGCATTCATTCATATGCATGGAAATAAAAGACTCAAGTTCTTTCTCGGTTACAAATCCCATCGACATAAGAAGCATCCCAATTTTCTGTCCAGAAAGTTTTTGCCTGTCAAGCCCGAGTTTTGCTTGATCTTTTGTGATCAGGTTATTTTTTACAAGCAGAGATACCAGGCGTTCATCTTCCGGTCGAAACGACAAATTCATGTCCACGAGATCCCCCTGAAAAAAATAAATCTCTACGTTTTCCTGATGGTTGTCATCTGAAAGGGTTAAAATGCCTGTTTTCTTTTGAAATAATATCAGTTTTAACAGATCACCTGTGCTGATATTTTTGAGAGAACCGCCCCTCACCTCTGTACCGAACACTTTGGTAACAATACCCGTAAGTCCCACGGAATCTTTTATGGGAATGATCTTTGACAGGATCGGCTTTCTCAGGTCAGCATCAACCATAAGCACTTTTCTCCCTGCTTGGGACATTGTATAGGCAAGGTTAATAACAGTTGATGTTTTGCCCTCACCCTGGCCAGAGCTTGTAACAAGGATTGATCTGAATTTTCCCCCCATAAATGAAAAGTGGATATTTGTCCGAAGAGTTCGAAAAGATTCAGCGTAGCGGGAGTTAGATGGATAATTACCCAGAAACGGCCGGGCATGATAAGAGGCCGGAACTTGATAAAATTTATTCGCCAGAGACATAAGCTTTTTCCCTAAAGGCGAACTCACCGGAACACACTTTTCTATCAGCGGTCTTATGTCAATTTTATTAAAATTCATTTTTGCTTTCTGTTAATTAAATTATAATCTTATCATTATTGCTTCGAAAATAAACTAAATATATCTTCAGTTGCTTTCATATCAGCATCTTCTGGCTTTTTAGCCTTTGGTATTACTGAAAGCACGGGAAGGCCAAGATAATTATGAACATCCTCTTCAATATGAATGGACTGGTCCAGATATTCAAAAACAAAAGACAGAGTCGCCCCTACTATGGCGCCTAGGATAATACTCAATAAAAGTATCCGTTTTTTATGTGGATTTTTAGGCGCCCTCGGCAGCGGGGCTTCTTCAACGATCCGTATATTTGACAGGTCAAGGTTATCAACAATGCTGGTTTCCCTGATTTTTTTCAGCAGTGTATCATACAGGTGCTGGTTCATGTTCACATTCCGTTCAAGGATGCTGTACTGGAGCTCTTTTTTGTTTGTATCAAGCGCATCATTCTCAAATCCTGAAATAGTTTCCTTCAATACTTTTTCTTTAGAAAGAAGGAGCGAATGCTCGGTCTTGAGACTATCCACTTCCTTTTTCAGTTCATCCCTCAGTTTAGCCTCTATCTCACTTTGCTTCCCCCTTATCTGGATCATCCTGGGATGTTTTCCTCTAAAAACCTTGCCTAGCTGAGTCTCTTCCACCTCAAGGTCGAGAAGCTGTGTATATAAATTGTCCAATCGCTGGCTTTCAATAAGTTTCCGTGCTCTTGAGATATTATCACTTGTAATAACGGTTGTTTTCAGCTCAGCCAATACACTCTCAATTTCAAGCCGACGGTTCCTTACCTTGAGATAGGACATGTTGAAACTGTTTAGCTGATCAGTGATGACATTTTGCTTCCCTTCAATTGAAAAAAGTTTTTGATCCCGCTTGTATTCCACGAAGTCCTGCTCAGCATCTTCCAAATTTTTTTTTGTTTCATAGAGCTGATCCGTCATCCAATTCATAATGTGCCGAGACGATTTAAGCTTTGAATGAATATCAAATTCTATATATGCCCGCGCGGTTTCATTGGCTATTTTCATGGCTATAGAAGGATTATAGTCTTCTACCGCTATACGCAAAAGCCGCGTTTCTTCAATTTCGTTGATATTTATCTTTGCCTTTAAAATCCGCACAAGCCTTTCTGTTCTATCGCCTTGCAGCTTTTTCTTTTCCTTTTTACCGAGAAGAAGCCTTATGTTTTTTATGATTTTTGACTTTATTCTGTAAAGATAGCTCTTTATAAAGCCAAAGACACCTTTCGGAGGATTTGATTTTTGCTCTTTACCGCCAGGTTGATCCCATTTAAGTGCTTTTATCACCCGTATCAGAACAGGGCGTGAGACAATGAGACTGAGATGTGTATTAAAACTGGTGGTCTGATGATAATAGCTCGAATATTCTGTCTGCCGGCCTGTAAGGGGCGATGTACTCCGCTCAGAGTCAATCAGGATAGTGGATGAAGCAACATATATAGGTATAATCCTTGATATGGAGTTCAGTGCAAACAAAAATGAAACTACAATACAGAAGAAAATAAATATTCTGTACTTGAACACGACGCGGAAATACATTGCTAGTTCTAACGGTTTTTCCAGTTCCTGTGTTTCCATAATATGCTCATTCAGAATTGAGTTCGTTGGGCGGTGCAACCCCACTCCTGTCTCCTACACCATGTACCACTCACAGCCATGTCTCCGGCACGTGGATAAGATCCCCGGACTTGAGTTCAACATCTGCTATCTTCCCTTTTTTTACATCATTCAGGTTAATCTTAATGACCTCTTGTTTGTCGCCCTTTTTACGAATAATCCTTGCCCTGTTTGGGGCCGCAAATTCAGCAAAGCCTCCTGCCAGTATGCAGGCATTTAAGGCTGTCATCCCGGGCTGATACGCATAAACTCCCGGTTTTTTGACCTCTCCCTCAACATATACTTTTGAAGCCGCTATACTAAGCGATTTTTCAAGAGGGATATAGACTACGTCACCTGGTTTCAGCATTTGATTCTGGCTCATATCCCCCCTATCAAGAAGGGCCTGCAAATCTATCTTTAGCGTTGGTTCCTTTGATGAAACTGCTTTTTCAGTGTCTTCAATCTTCCCTTCATCAGGCTGTGTGTCTGCCCGCTGTATGTAAGCGATATTACCACGGTCAGAAAGAACACCTCCAGCCTTGGCAATAAGCTCCATGATTGTGATCTTAGATGATGTTTCATAAAGGCCGGGTTTATTGACCGCCCCTGAAATATAATATTTCAGATGATGATACTCCTTCATCATGACATTCACTTGGGGTTTCACAAAATAGTCCCTTGCTAGTGGTGTTGTAATCACCTTTTCCAGCTGACTCAAGGTCTTACCTTTTGCATCAATCGGGCCCAAAAAAGGGACATTAATAATCCCCTGGGCTGATACGGTCAAATCAACCTTTTGTTGAATCTCTCCGCCTGCATATATTTCAAGAACAAGTATATCGTCAGGTCCCACATGGTAGGCTTTTGTCTGGGCATTTGCTTTTAATAAAAATAAAGGGGGGGAAAATATGACGATAAACAGAAATATAAGCTTACATTTATACACGGTGCTTTTTTTCATAGTTTTTTTCTGGGGCTGAATAAGACAGGAAAAATATGACTTAATTATATTTGAAGATTAACTGATATTCATAATGCAGCTTAATTCAGCTGTAAACAATTGTCGCGTCTATCACCTGCTGCGAAGATCATATTCGGCATCGATTTTAAACATGACATATGTGTTTTCATAATCATGTCCAAACAGGTTTGAATCCCGCTCCTCATACCCTGCTGTTATATCAAATGACAGCCAGTCCAGGATAAGATACCCTATGTTCCCAGCATACCTGTAAATATCATCTTCCCTGAGCACTAAGGCCCCTGCAGGTGTAACCCCGTATCTTGTTTCGTAATCAGAGTGCTGCCAGTTCAGTTCCAGGTTAACAGCTATTTTATCAAAGAAAAGATGGCCTGCCTGCGCAGTCGCCTGCAAGGCTTCAAAGTAATTGTCCCCCTCCCCGGCGTCATTAAAATTCTCTTTGAATGCAAGAATAAAATAGGTCTTTGGCATATCTATTGCTGTTGGAAGTGCATAACCGCTTACCCTTGTCGCAGGGCGCTGGGACATAAATCGTATATTTCCCCTGTCTGCGCCTGAAGGGTGCTGCCATTTTAAAGTAAAAATATAGTTAAACATATCAATATCTTCCAAGTAATTCTCATCAAAATCCCTGTCATGAAATCCGCAGCCCGCTTCAAGATTGATATGATTCATGTTCATTCTAAAAACAAGATTGGTCTGGTCAGATTCGTAGTCTGAACTATCCATGTCATAATCTCTTTTCCAGAGCTGATATTCCACGTCAAGAGACATATTTCTGTTAAGGTTATAAATCAGGTTAAACGCGCCCCTATCCTCATCTGAATCATCAAACCCGACACGATCATAATTGGTACGTGTGTTTGTATAGCGCAATCTTGCTTCAAATTTTTGACCAAATCGATAATGAATTACTGGTGTAAATCTATTTATACTGTACTCCTCTTTTTCCACGGCTAATCCGAAATTATCCAAAAACGCCGTGTCACGAGTCTTCTGGTAGGTATTGTCGATACCGATGGTAAGCCTTGTAAAGGGTTTGGTCCTTGCCCGAAAAACTAAATTATGCCCCCTGAAATTACCCACATCCCTTTCTTCCTGCCATTCATCATAATATTCAAAATCATCTTTATCAACGGAGACACCTTCTTCGTTAAGATAATCCACAAAATCGTCTAACATGACGCTTTCCATGAAGGACTTCACAGGATCCTCATAAGAGTAATCTTCAGACTTAAACGTATAGTCCAAATCAATTTTAGTCTTTGAGGTCTGGAAGCCGATCTCAATTCCGGGCCAGGCATAGCTAGTATGAACTTCTCGCTCACCGATTTTATTATCCTTATAATAATTGCTGTCTGTCTGCCATCCTACAGCAATCTTAGGTTTTACGTTAAATTTGGTTACAGCAAAAACCGGAGAAGGTAGTAAACATATCAACAGAATTACTACCAGGAAGATATTCTTCTTTCGCTTATGAAATAATAAGTTGAAGTCCACTTGGATCTCCTGTTCAATTATAAGTTTACACTATGAACTCTAAATCAATACGAAGTGAGTCTATTTATTAATATTTTTTTATATTGGGCTGGCCGGATCGGCATCCATAAGGGATGGATCAACTTCTCTTATGGCTGGTTCGACATCCTTTAAAGGCGGCTCTTCCGTTAATGTATAATCAAACACCTCTTCTTCATCTATTTCAGGCTCAGTTCTCTCATGCTGGGTCCCGAGTGCCAGGGCTCGGGCCTTTATCTCATCTAGACCTTTTTTTAACCATTCAATCTTATCCTTCATTGTACCCCTGGCATATTCAGACATTTCATCAATCTTAGTAAGCGCTCTTTCAGCTTTTTCCAGGATCGATTTGGCGAGCACTTCATCAGAACTTCTTTCTGCCTTATCCGTTAAATCAGATAACAATTCAAAAGTATCCTGAACCTCAAAAAACATTTTCTGCATCTGTTCAATGGTCATGTCCTGCTGTACTGCTGAAGATGCAGGTATAGCAAAAAAAACAAAAACAATAGCAAAAGCAGATATTGTTATTATGTTTTTTGTCATTTTCATGGTATTGTCCTTTATAATCTAAGTTTACAATCGCCAATTGAGAGAAATCGATTTCTTTGTTCATGATAAAACAAAGAAGTCTCCCTTATCTTATAATAACATAGGAGTAAAAAAATTAAAGCTTTATTATTCGTATATTAATTCAACAGGCCGGTATTAATACGGAAATTTATTGTTTGTAAGAAAAAAAGACTCCCCCCGCTTAACCCCAGCTTCATTATTCAACTAAAATGTTTTTCTTTTGTCAACTAAAAATTATACTACCCCTCCTATTATATTTTTAGGGGCGGTAACCATTATCTGTTCCGCTTTTTCCTTGCCCATGGCGGACGCAAGTTTTTTGAATGATTTCTTAAGGTTAGGCGTTCTGCCAGATGGAGAATGGGCATCTGAAGCCATAAAATGTGCCAGCCCTTGACTGATCATCTTTTTACAGCAGGATAAAGCTTCAGGACCAAAAGCCCCTGTAAGGCTGCCCCCGGTAATCTGGCACAGGGCTCCGGCTGAAACAAAGCCTGCCACAAGGTCCACATTATACTGTATAGCCATATTCCTTTCAGGGTGAGCTATAACCGGAACAATATTTCTACTCATAAGCTTTTTGATAAAACCGGTTACCTGATTCGGAAGTATATGGTCCGGAAGCTCAAGAGAAAGATAACGCCCAGTATCATTCAATGTCATCAGGCGACCATTTTCGATCTCATCAAGGATCTCCACGCAGAACCGGACTTCAGAACCGGGCAAGACCTTAAGGGGGATATTATACTGTTGTAATACATTATTGAATTCATCACACACCGGCAGGATATCATTTCGACTATTATAATAAACACCGTTAAGGCTATGGGGAGTAGCAACAATCGTACGTGTACCCTTTTCCGCGGCTATACTTGCCATCTCCAGCGAATCTTCTAATGTGGCCGGACCATCATCCAGGCCTGGAAGAATATGGGCGTGTATGTCTATCACTGATAAATCCAAATCCCGGACAACTATCCGGGTGATTGCTTTTTATTTTACCAAAAAATATTTATGTTAATCTGTTTTATTCTACATCAATCCATTATTTGCGCAAGCAAATTGTATCTCACAATTGAACAATAACATCTCGCAAAACAGGTCGTCGTCCTTTTATGGTATATTTTTGTAGACTTTATTTTTTTTTTGTTTAATAATTATAACTATATTGTTTTTAAACCTAAAATTCATCCGCGGGGAGGTAAAATCATGAGGAAGCGAATCCTCTTAATTCTTCTTGTAATACTTTTGTCTGCTCAGATATCACTGGCCGCGATGATGGAAAGAATAACGATCACCGGCTGTGTCAAAGATCACGCAGGGATACCACTTGAAAATGTTCGTGTCAGAGTAAAACATAGTGATGTTTCTGCGCTTACAAACCATGATGGCATATATTCTTTTAAGTATGTACCCTGGAAGTTTAATGTTATATTTTATAAAAAAGGGTATTCAAAAATTGAAAAACCATTCAACTTTATCCTTAACAAAAATGCCCCAGTAAAAGATGTTATCCTCAGAAAAAAGAATCAGTTTACACCCGCCGCACCCCGGGAAAAAACTGAGAATATAACCGGCATGCACTTCGTTTACATCCCTCCGGGCACATTTATGATGGGAAGCTCTGAAAACGAGTTCGGCAGAAATGATGATGAAACCTTGCATAGCGTTACACTTTCGAACGGTTTTTTCATGCAGACCACAGAAGTCACCCAGAAACAATGGAACGCTGTAATGGGAAGTGACTCAGAATTTCCTGATGCATGCTTCTTTAAAGACTGCGGCGGTAATTGCCCGGCTGAGAATGTCAGCTGGAAAGATGCTTTGGAGTTTATTCGCAGACTGAATCAAAGAGAACAGACGGCTGGTTACAGACTACCAACCGAAGCTGAATGGGAATACGCCTGCCGTTCCGGCAACAACCAGGTATATTCTTTTGGCAATAGGCGTGAAGATATTGGAAACAATGCCTGGTTTTTTCATAACTCAGACGGTCAGACACATCCTACGGCGCAGAAAAAACCGAATGCATTCGGACTTTATGACATGCACGGCAATGTCGCTGAATGGTGCCAGGATGCAAAATATGAATATACATCATCCCCTGCAACCGATCCCCTTGGAAATGATATTCCAGCGTACCGCGTGGCCAGGGGAGGAAGCTGGAAGAACTATAGGACAGGAATCAGGAGCGCCTACCGTTATTATGTTAGTCCCGGCAGCCGGAGCAACCACATCGGTTTCCGTCTTGTCAGGCAACAAGACACAGGAGCTGAACCTTCCACGGAATGGTAAATCGACAGGGAGTTAAAACAGCAATTCTGAAATGCCCCAGGCAAGTCCCGCGTATAAAGCAACCCCAATGGTTAAGCAGTACCTTTCCATCAAGGAAAAGTACCAGGATTCAATCCTGTTTTACAGGATGGGAGATTTTTATGAAATGTTTTTCGAAGACGCTGTAACCGCGTCCCCCATACTTGAAATCGCCCTTACATCACGTAATAAAAAAGATGAGTCATCCATTCCCATGTGCGGTATCCCGGTCCGCGCGGTGGACTCTTATATCGGACGCCTGATTGACCAAGGGCACAAAGTTGCCATCTGTGAACAGGTAGAAGACCCCGCCGCGGCAAAAGGGCTTGTTAAAAGGGATGTGGTCCGCGTCATTACGCCTGGCATGATCATCGACAATGAATTACTCGATGAAAAATCAAACAATTACATTGTCGCTCTGAGCCGTTCAGGAGATCTCGCCGGGCTCTCCTCTTTGGATATATCAACTGGTGCGTTCCGTGTAACTGAATCGGATACAATCAGCACCCTCATTGACGAGGCGCTCCGCATATCACCAAGTGAAATTATTTTTTCAGAATCATCAAGAAATGATGTTTTTTTTAAGCCCTTTAAAGAATCTTTTTCTGAAAAAGTGTTCTCTTTTATTTCAGACAAGGCTTTCGACTATAAATCGGGAAAAGACAAACTTACAGCCCAGTTCAAGACGCGCAGTCTTGAAGGATACGGATGTGAAAATCTGAAAGCGGGTATTTGCGCGGCCGGGGCCATTCTTCATTATGTCGCTGAAACACAGAAACAAAAGATTGAGCATTTAACCAGCATAGAGACTTACAGTCTCGAAAACTATCTGATTATTGATGACACCAGTTGCCGCAACCTTGAACTGCTAAATAGTCTAAGCACAGGCAGCCGGCAGGGAACCCTCATCGGGATCATTGACAGGTGCGTTACATCTATGGGAGGAAGACTCCTTAAAACATGGCTAAGATATCCCCTTAAAAACATTGACGAAATCCTGGCGAGACTCGATGCGGTTGAAGAGGCGGTAAACAACCCTCATGGGAGGGAAGAAATAAGGGAAGCCCTGAAATCGGTTTATGACCTGGAACGGCTCAACAGCAGAATTAACATGGGCCGTTCAAACGCAAGGGACCTTGTGGCTCTGAAAATCTCCCTACAGAGAATACCGGAAATATTATCAATACTATCCGGTTTTACATCTGAATATTTTGTTTTTCAGGAGCCGGTTGAACGCCTCGGCCACCTGGCGGATCTGATCGAAAATGCCATACGTGAAGATGCCCCGCCAACAATTAACGATGGCGGCATTATAAAGCCCGGATACAGTGATGAGCTGGATGAACTCATCAAGATTAGCCGCGACGGTAAAGGATGGCTCGCAAGCCTTGAGGCAGAAGAAAAGGAAAAAACCGGAATCAACAGTCTCAAGGTAAGATATAACAAAGTATTCGGGTATTACATTGAAGTCACAAAAACGCATTCCGCTGATGTCCCGCCCCACTATATCCGGAAACAGACACTTGTAAACGCGGAACGGTATATCACTGACGAACTGAAAACATTTGAAACAAAAGTTCTTGGCGCCCAGGAAAGAAGGGCCGCCCTGGAGCGCGAGATATTTAACCGCGTAAGGGAAGAGATCATAACACACAACCAGGTTCTCCTGAATACCGCTGGATTCGCCGCCCGGGTTGACTGTATCTTTAATTTCGCGGAAATAGCTAACATGAATGATTATTCACGGCCTGAAATTAACACAGACGGCATGATCAGCATTGATGAGGGACGCCACCCTGTTGTGGAAAAACTCATAACCGGGGAACGTTATGTGCCGAACACCATAAAAATGGATAATGATGAAAACCAGGTTCTGATTATCACCGGCCCTAACATGGCAGGCAAGTCAACCGTTCTACGCCAGACTGCGCTGATTGTATTGATGGCACAGATAGGATCTTTTGTGCCGGCCGAGGCAGCGTCCATACCCGTCATTGACAGGATTTTTACGCGAGTAGGCGCCCTGGACAACCTCTCTTCGGGCCAGAGCACTTTTATGGTGGAGATGGAAGAAACAGCCAACATAATGAATAATGCCACAAGCCAGAGTCTGATTATCCTTGATGAAATCGGAAGAGGGACGAGCACATTTGACGGCCTTAGCATAGCCTGGGCAGTTGCTGAGCATCTACATGACCTTGATGGGAAAGGGGTAAAAACGCTTTTTGCCACCCATTACCATGAACTCACAGAACTCGATCAAACAAAACCTCGCGTAAAAAATTTCAATATCGCTGTGAAGGAATGGAATGATGAAATCATTTTTTTAAGACGTCTGGTTGAAGGCGGGACAAACAGGAGCTACGGAATTCAAGTCGCACGGCTCGCAGGCCTGCCGGAAAGCGCTATTAAACGGGCGAAAAAGGTCCTCGCAGGCATTGAGGACGCCGGATACAGACCTGGAGAAACAATTGACAATAATCAGGGAAAAGTCTGGGAGAATACCAGTCAGCAGCAGCTTAGCCTGTTCCAAAGGCCTGAAAAAATGATTATAGACAAATTGACACAACTGAACGTCTCAAACATGACACCTGTTGAAGCACTGAATTACCTTGACGAACTCATAAAAAAAGCTAAGGATAGTGCTAAATAAATATTTATTATAAAGAATCATTTAAAAAGCTAAACAACTCATGTAAAGACATGACCGGAACAACTATCATGAAGCCCAAAAAAAATCCGGTTGCTTTGTATTTACTTAATATGCGTTATGAGATAACCAACGTCTGCCTGATTTTCTTTTTTATCACGACAACCGTCCTTTTTTTTGACAGCCCTTTTGCACGTGCCCAAACAGCCAAAGATAAATTCTATTCAGCAGAAAAAAGTTATAACCGTCTTGTGAAAAACCGGAACAAAATTAAATACCGGCACAACTGGGAACGGTGTATTGAAAAATACAGGGCTGTTTACAAGCATGATCCTTCCGGTCCATGGGCAGCCGCCGGGATGTATAAAACCGGCCTCCTTTACGCCGAGCTGTTTAAATATTCAAACAATACTTCTGATATCAAGAAAGCTGCTGATATCTTTAAAAAGGTCATCAAGCGTTATCCTAAAAGCCGCTACAAGGAAAAGGCGGACAAGGCTTTACGCCGCATCTCAACATCATTGCCAAAAAAGACTGCCCCCATTAAAACCGCACAAAAAAACAAAAAAAATATACCGCTGAAGAAGAGAAATCGATCAAAGGAAAAATACCTTGCAAAAAAGAAAAAAACCATCCCCAAAACCATCTCCGCGTCAGGGCCGAGAGCTACGGTAAACTACCTCAGGTATTCCAATTATCCAAACCAAGACCTCACACGTGTGGTTGTTGAAACAGATAGGGAAACATTATACACTCACGGCTTTTTGCGCAAAGACCCGAAACTGAAAAAACCGATGCGGATGTACATTGATATTAAAAGCAGCCGGCTCAGTGACAGGCTTAAAAAAAAGCTCCCTGAAAAGGAGAACCGCCTTAAGGTAGGCATCAACAAAAATCTGGATGTAAGAATCAGCCAGAATAAGCCTGACGTAGTCAGGGTAGTCATGTATAACCATAAGTATAACGGTAATGAATTCAAAACAAAAAATTATGAGCTTAAGGAATATTTTAACCCGTTTAGAATAGTCATTGATGTTAAGGGCAAACCGACAAAAGTGTCAAAACCCGGCACACCTATTCCAAAACAGATCGCCAGCGTCAGCAAAAAACGGTTGACCTATACACCGCCCACAGATATTTCAGCAACGGACCTGGCAAAACAATTATCCCTTGGTGTCAGCCATATTGTGATCGACGCCGGACATGGCGGGAGGGATTACGGAGCGCCCGGATACCTGAAAGGGATTCATGAAAAAGATGTTGTTCTAGCGATAGCAAAAAAACTCGCTGCTAAAATCAAGAAGAAACTCAGATGCAAGGTTACACTGACCCGATCTAGAGACAAATTCCTTACCCTTGAGGAAAGGACAGCCATCGCAAACAGGCTGAATGCTGATCTGTTTATATCCCTTCACGCGAACGCCTCCAGAAACAAGAAAGCCTATGGCATTGAAACCTATTTTCTGAATCTAGCAACCGACAAGGAAGCCATGAGCGTGGCCGCCAAGGAAAACGCCACTTCCACAAAAAACATGAGCGACCTCCAGTCAATTCTAACCGACCTCATGAAAAATGCGAAAATAAATGAATCAAGCCGGCTCGCTGTCCATATCCAGAATTCCATGTACAGCCATATGAAAAAAAAATACAGCCGGATTAAAAACAAGGGTGTAAAACAGGCGCCGTTTTATGTACTACTCGGCGCCCAGATGCCGTCCGTATTGATAGAGACCGCTTTTATCAGCAATCCAAAAGAATGCAAACGGCTGGTAAACACCAACTTTCAGAACAATTTGTGCGATGCGATCACGGTCGGGATCGGGAAATATATCAAAGAGATAAACGGGGCACAGCTTGAAAATAAGCACATAAAAAGCTCGGAATATATGCCTGTAACACATATGAGAAGTCTGTTATGAAAATAAAAGTCTTAATAAAATCATTCATAACATACATGGCGATCTGCCTGACAATAGTGGTGCTACTCCCCTCTGAAATAGTCGCAAATGATACAGCAAAAGACATGTATTTTAAAGCTGGTGCTGCTTACGAAAAACTCCGAAATAATCCAAAAACACAGAACTACAGGGAAAACTGGATGTCATGCATCAAGCAATACCAGAACGTATACCGGCATAACACGTCAGGCCCCTGGGCGGCAGCTGGAATGTATAAAACCGGCGAGCTATACTATGAACTATACAAGCGATCATTCAAGGAGACTGACAAAACAAAGTCCCTGGAAATCCTTACGGCCAGCAAATACATATTCCCAAACAGTGCGTACCGTCATAAAGCCGACAGCCTTATTGCTAAAATCAAAGGCCCTGATCACACGATTACAATTACAGCTCCTAAAAATGTAAAAAGGATTAAAAAACCTGTCCCTCAAAAAAAAGAACCATCAGTTACCCAAAAAAAAGCAGCTAAGACTCAAAAACCCAAACGCCTGCAGCAAAAATCCGCCATCGCTTCAGCCAAAGCGCCCGCCAAACAAATAGGGCAGCCCCCTTCCTCATCCAAACCGGTTCAGAAGGACAAAAAAAAACGGTCTCCCTCATCCACAATTAGGATCGTTATCGACCCCGGCCATGGTGGCTGGGCTGACGGCGCACCTGGCTATATCAAAGGTGTGTTTGAAAAAAAAGTAGTCCTTGATATCGCTTCAAAACTAGCGCTGAAACTAATAAACCAGACTCGTTGTGAAGTGATCATGACCCGTTCAACAGATGTTTTCCTTAAACTTGAAGAACGGACTGAAATAGCAAACAAGCTGAACGCTGATATTTTCATCTCCATCCACACAAATGCCCATACAAATAAAAATGTCTACGGCATTGAAACCTATATTCTGAATGTTACAGATGACAAAGACGCCCTCAGGGTGGCTGCCATGGAGAACGACACCTCTGTAGAGCAGGTAAGCGATCTCCAACTGATCCTGACCTCTCTTATGCAGACCACAAAGGTTGATGAATCAACCCTGCTGGCAGGCCATGTGCAGAACTCAATTTACAAACACCTGAAGAAAAAATACAAAAAGACAAAAAACTACGGCATAAAACAGGCTCCCTTCTATGTTCTTTTAGGGGCCAACATGCCGTGTATCCTTGTGGAAACAGGTTTTATAAGCAACCCCCAGGAATGCAAAAAACTGATCAATTCAAAGTATCAAGACCTTTTGTGCGACGCCATGCTGGAAGGGATAAAAGGCTACCTTAAAGAAATCGGTTCTACAGCGTATCTTAAGAAACACAAATGATAGTTACACTGAGGAAAGGAACTGTTCAATGCCTCTATCAACAAAACAAATGAATGTTCGCTCTTTTTGGAACATCGAAGCCTGTGGTTCTCATTTTATAAAAAATTTTGAGGATGAAAAGGATTTCTACGATAAATATCGAGATTTCAGATATCGGACTGAGTGGCATATCCCGCTATTCATTCCATTTTCAGAAACTAAAGGCAAGGACTTGCTTGAGATTGGTTGTGGTAATGGTGCTGATGCAGTCATGTTTGCCTTACAAGGCGCTAATTATACTGGTATAGATTTAACACAAACCGCTGTTGATGCCACTCGTAAACATTTTGAAGTTATGGGACTTCAAGGTCTTTTTCAAGTCGACAATGCAGAAAATCTTAGTTTTGATAATGAAAGCTTTGATGTTGTTTATTCATGGGGAGTTTTACATCACACACCCCATCCTGGCAAAGCAATAAAAGAAGTGTTTCGGGTATTAAAAAAAGGGGGCAAATCAATCATTATGCTCTACCATAAATGTAGTTTTAATTATTACTTTAGAATACTTTTGTATATGCGTTTAAAGGTTTTTTTGAAAATAATGACGCGAATAGGCAGGTGGGATGCTGACAGGAAAAATATGGATAATAACCAGCTGCATGGATTACAGGACAATAAAGATCTATCTATATATCAACTCCATTACTTGAATTTCTTACGAAAAGGTTGGCGTTATTTAACACCGAAAGAATTTGTTCATCATTGCACTGATGGACCTGAATGTCCCTATGCCTATGTCTATTCGAAGAAAGACATTAATAAATTATTCTCCGATTTCAGTGAAATAAAAACAAAAGTTGGTCATTTCCCTTTACGCAAACACAAGATTACCAGCTGGGTACCTTTTTTTATCGAAAAATATATTGCATTTAAATTAGGCTGGAACTTGATAATATATGCAAAGAAGTAACGCATATGATAACACTCGACAAAGATGATCGGGAGATAGGCCGCTCTAAAGCTATGGAAATCCCTTCAGGGTTTTAACCCGACAATTTTAAATGAACATCAATCTCTCAACAAAAACACAAAACCTGATCATTATCACATTAATTTCAACAATCGGAATATTTTATCTCCTGACTGTAAGAGCAGGGCATAATTGGCTGGGAGATTTCAGCATGTATATCCATCATGCTAAAAATATCGCTGAAGGGATAGATTATAATGATACCGGTTACATCTACAATCCTTCTTATCCCTCACTGGGGCCCAAATCATATCCACCTGTTTTCCCCTTCTTATTGTCGCCTGTCTATAAGATATTTGGGCTAAATCTTACAGCAATGAAAATCGAAATCATCATATTTTTCCTTCTGTTTTTATTTGTATATTTCATGCTGTTTAAAAATGAACTGCCGTTTAAATATCTGATTATTATGATTGCAATGATCGGTTTTAATCCTTTTTTCTGGATTTTTAAAGATAATGTTTTGTCAGACATCCCGTTTCTTTTGTTTGCCTATATTAGCCTCTTCCTCATACTTCAAAAATACCGGTCAGATAACTTGCAAGAGATTCAACTGTTATATCCAGTGCTAGCCGGCCTTTTTATCTACCTTTCTTATGGGACACGGAGTATTGGTTTTATATTTATCCCATGCCTTTTTATTCATGACATAATAAGATATAAAAAACCCACTCAATTCACTGCTATAGCAACACTTGTTTTTGTTTTTTTTATGCTACTCCAGACGTTTTCCTTACATTCTGATCGCAGTTATTTTGACCAGCTTAAAGGTGATCATAAAATAATTTTACGAAACATAAACATCTATACAGATTCCCTTTCTCAACTATGGGATAACGGTTACAATAGGATTGTTACGCAAGTTCTTTTTATTATTATATGTGCTTTGACTTTGATTGGATATGTCATAAGGATCAAAGGCAGAGTAACCTTTCTTGAAATATTTTTACCATTATATGTAGGAATAATACTTATCTGGCCCAGTGAACAGGGAAATCGGTTCTTTATTCCAGTAATACCTCTTTTTATAATGTATACTTTTACGGGCATTACAAAACTCGAATTACTTCAACTTAAAAAAGTCGGAAAACTCTTTGTCATTATATTGATAACAGCTATATTTATTTCTTATTTTGGGAAATACACTAAATTAAATTTCGGCCCCATAAATAAAGGTGTAGGTGAAAGAGATGTTATCGAACTTTTTGAATATATAAAAAACAATACCGATGAAGGAGATGTCTTCATTTTCAGAAAACCAAGGGTATTATCGCTTTATACGGAAAGAAGTGCAGCAGTCTATCAGCATACGAACAATGATATTGCTGTTTGGAACTTTGTTCATGGCATTGGTGCGAACTATCTAATTACAGGATATATAGATTTTGAATTTATGAGCCTTTTTATTGAAAGATATCAAAACAGGCTTGAAGAAAGGTATTCGAATTCGAATTTTACAGTTTACAAGATAAAACTCTAAAAAACATCTAAAACAACAGATATCGGTCTAAGTAATCCATAAAATTCGAAAAATCTCCCAGATTAAACTTGACTTTATTACTCAACACTGTTACGGACATAAACTATAAAAATTTGGGTGTTAAAATGAAAAATAGGATAGTCATTGTCAGCATAATTAGTATTCTTATCAGCCTGGTCGTAGACATTTTAGTCTCCGGCCGGGAAAAGGACTGGTAATGGCTTAATTACAGGAATAAACTTAAAAAAACCGTTATCAGTCCGAAACACTGATAACGGTTTTTTTATTTAAGGAGATTTATTTCATGAAAAGCGACAACATGAAAAAAGGGCTTGAGAGGGCACCCCACCGATCACTTTTTAAGGCTATGGGCTACACTGACGCTGAAAGGGATCGACCCATCATCGGTATTGCTAATTCCGCGAACGAGATTATCCCTGGACATATCCATCTTGATAGGATTGTAGAAGGGGTAAAGGCAGGTATCTATATGGCCGGCGGCACACCCATTGAATTTTCCACCATTGGTATCTGCGACGGCATTGCCATGAACCATATGGGGATGAAATATTCCCTGGGAAGCCGTGAACTGATTGCTGATTCAGTTGAAGTGATGGCTATTGCCCAGGCTTTTGACGGTCTCGTTCTGGTACCGAACTGTGACAAAATCGTCCCCGGCATGCTCATGGCGGCAGCAAGACTCGACCTGCCTTCGATTTTTATCAGCGGCGGGCCCATGCTGGCCGGCCGGCATCCAAAAGACAGGACCAAAAAGATTGACCTTATCTCTGTTTTTGAGGCAGTGGGGGCCGTAAGCGTTGGCGCTATGTCAGAAGACGAACTTGACGCTATAGAAAAGGCTGCCTGTCCCACCTGCGGATCATGCGCCGGTATGTTCACTGCCAACTCAATGAATTGCCTGACCGAAGCGGTTGGTATGGGAATCAAGGGAAACGGGACAGTTCCAGCAGTAATGTCGGAACGGATACGCATGGCCAAAAGGGTCGGTATGCAGATCATGGATCTGGTTGAAAAGCAGATAACTCCGCGGCAGATCATGACAGACAAGGCATTTCAGAACTCCCTTGCCGTGGATATGGCCCTGGGGTGTTCCACCAATACAGTGCTCCATCTCCCAGCCATCGCCCATGAGGCAGGGATTAAAATAGACCTGAATATGATCAATGAGATCAGCGAAAAAACACCGCATCTCTGTTCGTTGAGCCCGGGTGGACCTCATCATCTAGAGGATCTGAATAGTGCCGGGGGAGTCCAGGCGGTAATTAAGGAGCTCTCGCAGGCGGGCCTGATCAATGATGACGCCATGACCGTCACAGGGAAAACCGTGGGAGAAAATATAAAAACGATTGAAGTGCTTGACAATGAAGTCATTAGGCCGTTAAACAACCCCCACCACAAAGAAGGGGGCCTGGCTGTCCTGTTCGGCAATCTTGCGCCTGACGGGTGCGTTGTAAAACAGTCGGCCGTAAGGGATGAAATGATGAGGCATGAAGGCCCTGCTCGGATCTTTGAATCAGAGGAAGATGCCACGGCCGCCATTATGGCAGGCAAAATCAACAAGGGTGATGTGATTGTGGTCAGGTATGAAGGCCCCATGGGCGGTCCCGGCATGCGGGAGATGCTGACTCCCACATCGGTTATCGCGGGAATGAAACTCGATGCTGATGTTGCCCTGATAACGGACGGACGTTTTTCCGGCGGCACAAGAGGAGCTGCCATCGGCCATGTTTCACCTGAAGCCATGCAAAAAGGACCGATCGCTATCATTGAAGAAAATGATATCATAGCGATAGATATTCCAGGCAAGAAGCTCTCATTAAAAGTAGATGAAAAGGAGATCAATGCCCGGTTGGAAAAATGGAAACCACCTTTCCTGAAAATCACGGAAGGTTACATGGCCCGCTATTCCCGTATGGTATCGTCCGCCAGTGAAGGAGCGATTGTAAAATAGAAAAACATGCTACTGATTTCTGGATCCTGGATCCAGTATCTAGCATCCAGGATCTAGGGACTTTTATCTTATGGTACACTATTAGTCATTGACTGATATTTGTTTACAGCACAAAAATATGGAAGGAAACAAAATGGAACTCACCGGCGCGCAGATTATGATGAAGGCACTTAAAGAAGAAGGTGTTGACACAATCTTTGGGTATCCCGGAGGGGCGGTTCTCGACATTTATGACGAACTCGCCAGAACAGATATACGGCATATTCTGGTACGGCACGAGCAAGGGGCGGTACATGCTGCTGACGGGTATGCAAGAGCCAGCGGTAAAGTGGGGGTGTGCCTTGTAACATCAGGGCCAGGCGCGACCAATGCGGTTACCGGCATAGCTTCAGCTTACATGGATTCCATCCCTGTGGTTGTTTTTACCGGACAGGTGCCCGCGCACCTTATCGGGAATGACGCCTTTCAGGAAGTTGATATTGTCGGCATAACAAGGCCGTGCACCAAGCACAACTATCTTGTTAAAGACATCAAAGACCTTGCGCGGATTATCAAGGAGGCCTTTTATATCGCCCGAACCGGCAGGCCCGGACCGGTGCTGATTGATATACCAAAAAATATATCCATAGCAAAGGCGCCTTATAATGCGCCGAAAAAAATTAGCATGAAGGCGTATAGCCCGACTTATAAGCCGAATGTAAAACAGCTTAGAAAGGTTGTAAGCCTTATTAAGAAAGCGAAAAAACCAGTGATTTTTGCCGGCGGCGGGGTGGTGCTTTCGAGCGCTTCAACAGGTCTTAAAAAATTCGCAACAAAGACATGTATACCGGTTACCGCCTCTTTGATGGGGCTCGGCGCGTTCCCTGCCTCAAACCCCCTGTGGCTAGGGATGCTCGGGATGCACGGCACATACAGGGCGAACATGTCCATAGGTGCGTGTGACCTTCTTATCGCCATCGGTGTCCGGTTTGACGACCGTGTTACAGGGAAGACAGATGAGTTCGCCACAAACGCTAAAATCGTGCATATCGATATTGACCCGACTTCAATACATAAGAATATCCCGGTTGATACGCCGATTGTTGGCGACTGCAAATCGACACTGAGTGTTATGAACGACCTGCTGACAGAAGAAAATTTTAAGGGTATTAAAAAGAAAAGGGGAAAATGGCTTGACCGCATAGACAAGTGGAAAAAAACAACCCCGCTTGCCTATAAACAGGAAGCCACAATAAAGCCGCAATATGTTGTTGAAAAACTGTTTGAGCTGACAAAAGGTGACGCGATCATAACAACAGAGGTGGGACAGAACCAGATGTGGGCCGCGCAATACTATCATTTTGATAAGCCCGGCCGGTTTATTACCTCAGGCGGTCTAGGCTGCATGGGGTTCGGACTTCCGGCCGCGATCGGCGCTCAGGCCGCAAGTCCCAAAAGCACTGTTGTCGACATTGCCGGAGACGGGAGTATTCAGATGAATATTCAGGAGATGGCCACTGCGGTTCAGTTCGGCCTTCCGGTAAAGGTAGTTATTCTGAACAATCAGTATCTCGGGATGGTAAGGCAATGGCAAGAATTGTTCTATGACAGGAATTATTCAAGCACAGACATGGCGAATGCACCTGATTTTGTCAAGCTTGCAGAAGCGTATGGCGCGGTTGGCCTGCGGGCTGAAAAACCTGGAGAGGTTGAGGCCGTACTTAAAAAGGGATTGGCATCCAAAAAAACCGTGATCATGGAGTTTATTGTTGAACGTGAAGAAGGTGTTTACCCAATGGTACCCGCGGGTAAGGCGATCACAGAAATGATTCTGGTATAGAACAGGAGTAACTCAAGTAAGGGGATATTATCATGGCAGAAGACAAACATATTCTTTCAATTCTTGTGGATAACGAACCTGGTGTTCTCTCACGCATCGCCGGTCTGTTCAGTGGTAGGGGCTATAACATTGAAAGCCTCTGTGTGGCTGAAACCGCCAAGTCCAATGTTTCCCGTATTACAATGGTCACAACAGGGGACACCCAGATTGTTGAGCAGATAAAAAAACAACTTTTCAAGCTCATTAATGTCATCAAGGTGAACGACCTCACAGGGAAAAAATATATCCAGAGGGAACTGATCCTGATAAAGGTAAACGCGAAACCGGAACAACGTGCTGAGATTCTGAGAATCGTCGACATATTCAGGGGAAAAATTGTAGATGTTGGGCTGGACCACTATACCATAGAGATAACCGGAGACGAAGATAAGATAGCCGCCATACTGAACCTGCTCAAACCCATGGGAATCAATGAACTCGCAAGAACTGGGAATATCGCTCTTGACCGGCTGGCAAATAATAATGTGAATTGAATAAAATATAGACATATTAACACCATATTTATTAAGGAGAACGTTATGGCTAAGATTGATTTTGGAGGAGTTGTTGAAGATGTAATAACATCAGACGAATTTACACTGGACAAGGCCCGGGAAGTTTTAAAGGACGAAACAATTGTTGTCCTCGGTTACGGTGTACAGGGACCGGCCCAGGCCATGAACCTCAAAGATAATGGGTTTGATGTTATCATCGGCCAGCTGGAAGGGGATCAGTATTGGGACAAGGCTGTTGCAGACGGTTTTGTTCCTGGGGAGACTCTCTTCCCAATTGAAGAGGCCGCAAAAAAAGGGACGATCGTAAAAATCCTTCTATCAGATGCCGGCCAGAAAGCCACATGGCCCATTGTAAAGGAATGTCTGAATGAAGGGGACGCCCTCTATTTTTCCCACGGTTTCTCAATTGTTTACAAGGATCAGACAGGGATCATACCACCTGACAATATTGATGTCATCCTGGTAGCCCCCAAGGGATCCGGCACCAATGTGCGGAGAAATTTTCTTGACGGCAGCGGTATCAATTCCAGTTACGCGGTACACCAGGATTTTACCGGACGGGCAAAGGAGAGGACACTCGCCCTTGGTATCGCCATCGGCTCCGGCTACCTGTTCCCAACAACGTTTGAGGATGAAGTATATAGTGATCTTACAGGAGAACGCGGTGTTCTCATGGGATGTCTCGCCGGCACCATGGAAGCCCAGTATAATGTGCTCCGCAAAAACGGCCACAGTCCGAGCGAAGCCTTTAACGAAACTGTAGAAGAACTCACACAGAGCCTGATCCGCCTTGTGGCTGAAAACGGCATGGACTGGATGTTTGCCAACTGCAGTGCTACCGCTCAACGGGGAGCGCTCGACTGGGCCCCGAAGTTCCGTGATGCTGTAGCGCCTGTTTTTGATGATCTATACGATAGGGTAAGAACCGGCAAGGAGACAGAAAGGGTACTTGAAGTGAACAGCCAGCCTGATTACCTGGAAAAACTACGGGCTGAACTGGATGAAATAAAAAATTCAGAAATGTGGCAAGCCGGCGCGGCGGTTAGATCCCTCAGGCCTGAAAATCGTAAGAAATAGCCCTGGGTATTTTTAACTCTCACAGAGGCGCAGAGGACTCGGAGATAAAACACTTATGCGCTGCGGGCTCTGTGAGAAATAATTTTTTATTAGTGACCATTCGTGCAATTAGTGGCTTTTTTTAATCAGTTAGGTTTTGGGCCTTTAGATTTTGGTCATTTGGATTTGTTTCGCCTGCCCCGTCATCGGGGGATTTCGCCAAATTTTATGATAAGGTCGAATTCCGGATTTTATAACTATGCAACCTGTTTTAATATACGATACCACTCTGCGGGATGGAACCCAGGGTGAAAACATCAGCTTTACTGCTGAAGAAAAGCTTAGGATCGCCCATAAGCTTGACGATCTGGGAGTCCACTATATTGAAGGAGGCTGGCCAGGTTCCAATCCAAGGGATATGCGCTTTTTTAAACTGGCAGAAACCATCCAGTTTAAAAATGCCCGCCTTGCGGCATTCGGTTCCACACGCAGGGCCGGCAACACCCCTAATGATGATCCGAATTTACATGCGCTTTTGGACAGCGGAACAGACTGCGTTACCATTTTCGGTAAAACATGGGATCTGCATGTTGAGCAGATCATGGAAAACACTCTGGATCAGAATCTTCTAATGATCAATGAGAGCGTTCAATATCTTAAAGAAAAAGGTCGTGAAGTCTTTTACGACGCTGAACACTTTTTTGATGGTTTCAAGGACAACAAGGATTACGCCCTGGAAACACTTACAGCCGCTATAGAAGGAGGAGCAGATCTGCTTGTGTTGTGTGACACGAATGGCGGGAGCCTGACCCATGAAATTGAAATGATTACTCAAGAAGTTATTGACTATTTCAGCAATTCCGGCGGTGATACATCCAGGATCGGTATACACACGCATAATGACTCCGGGCTGGCAGTAGCAAACACAATCTCAGCCGTACGAGCTGGCGCTGTCATGGTCCAGGGTACAATAAACGGATATGGCGAAAGGTGCGGCAACGCGGACCTAACGTCAATCATACCGATTCTGAAACTCAAAATGGACTGTCCCTGCATTTCTGACGAAAACCTAGAAAAGCTGAGAAAGATTTCAAGGTTTGTCAGCGATACAGCTAATATGATCCCTGTAAAAAGCAGGCCCTTTATCGGCAAAAGCGCATTCGCTCATAAGGGAGGGATACATGTAAGCGCTGTGATGAAGGAGCCGAGAGCCTATGAACATGTTGACCCTGAAAAAGTCGGCAGTGCCCGTCGGGTGCTTGTCTCAGACCTTTCAGGTAAAAGCAATGTTGAGTACAAGGCAAAAGAGCTCGGCATTGATCTTCACGCAAAAGAGTTTGACAGCAGCAGGATTGTATCTGAAATAAAAAAACTGGAACAGGAAGGATACCAGTTTGAAGCAGCTGACGGTTCATTTAAAATCCTCATGGAGAAACTCACCGATCAGTTTGATCCAGCCTTTGAGCTTGAATCTTTCAGGATTACCATTGAAAAAAACAAGGATCAACCATGCGCAGCCCAAGCCACCATAAAAATATCCGTTGACGGTAAAAATGAGATAACCGCCGCCGAAGGAGACGGACCTGTCAGCGCCCTTGACAACGCCCTGCGAAAAGTCCTTGGGAATTTCTTCCCAAGTCTCGACACCATGAGCCTTGTTGATTTTAAAGTAAGGGTAATTGACGGTCGGGCCGGCACAGCTGCAAAAGTTAGGGTTTTAATCGATTCTCGGGATGAAGAACAGATATGGAGTACCGTAGGTGTGTCTGAAGATATTATCGAAGCAAGCTGGCGAGCGCTGGCAGACAGCTTCCAGTATAAACTGGCTAAAGCAAAAAAGGACGAATCATGAATGACAAGGTTTTTATTTTTGATACCACATTAAGGGACGGAGAACAGTCTCCTGGTGCGAGCATGAACACCGGAGAGAAGCTTCGTATAGCCACCAGACTTGATAAAATTGGTGTGGATATTATTGAAGCTGGATTCCCCGCAGCATCTGAAGGCGACTTCGAAGCGGTCAGCAAAATCGCGGAACAGGTCAAGGATTCAATTGTCTGCGGTCTTGCCCGTGCCGTACCTGAAGACATAGAAATATGCGCTAAAGCAATCAAAAACGCTTCACAGCCCCGTATCCATACGTTTGTTTCAAGTTCTGAAATACACCTAAAATACCAGATGAAAAAAAACCAGGAAGAGGTTCTGGAGATCGCCAGGGAATCCGTGGCCCTGTCGCGGAATCTCTGTGACAATGTGGAATTCAGCGCCATGGACGCGAGCCGTACAGACCCGGATTATCTGTGCAGAATTTTCGAAACCGCCATTGACGCTGGCGCAACCACACTGAACATACCGGATACGGTAGGGTATGCCATCCCTCATGAGTTTTCTGAACTTGTCAAATATGTCATCAACAACACAGCCAACATTGACAAGGCTGTGGTGAGCGTTCACTGCCATAATGATCTCGGCCTTGCTGTTGCCAATACACTGGCAGCCATAGCTGTCGGCGCACGGCAGGCAGAAGTTGCGGTTAACGGTATTGGCGAACGGGCCGGGAACACATCCCTTGAAGAGGTCGTCATGGCTCTGAAGACACGGCCAGGCACTTTCAATACCGGCACCACGATTGATACAACAGGACTTTATCCTTTGAGCCGGCTGGTCACAACCATTACCGGCATTATGGTACAGCCGAACAAGGCGATTGTGGGCGCCAATGCTTTTGCCCATGAAGCCGGAATCCACCAGGACGGCATCCTCAAGAATCCCATGACCTATGAAATCATGCGACCAGAAACCGTGGGGCTGAACAAAAACAAACTTGTTCTTGGAAAACATTCCGGAAGACACGCGCTTCATACTCACCTTAAGGAACTCGGGTATGACCTTTCAGACGAAGAGTTGAAGATTGTCTTTAAGGAATTCAAGGCCCTTGCTGACAAAAAGAAAAACGTACATGATGAGGACCTGGAAGCACTGGTAACCGAGGAGATCCTCAGGACAACCGACGTGTTCCGCCTTGAATATCTCCATATCACCTGCGGAACCACCGTCAGCCCAACAGCAGCGGTTGAAATGTCCATAAACGATAGGACCGTCAAAGGAACTGCCAACGGAAACGGCCCCATAGACGCGACCTACAATTCTATAGCCGAACTTACCGGCACTGAATCCGAACTCCTCCGCTTCTCTGTCACAGCCCTCACTGGCGGCACAGACGCCCAGGGCGAAGTAACGGTCCGGCTCAGGGAACAGGGCCTGGTCGCCCTTGGTAGAGGAACCGACCCAGACATCATCACCGCCAGCGCCAAAGCTTATATTAACGGTCTGAACCGGCTTGAATATTTAAAAGAGAATCCGGTTAAGGCAAAAGTGTAACCAAGGCCGCAGGTGCGACTCCTGTGTCTGCCCTTGGTGATATACTGATATCAAGGGTATGCAAATGATTAATAAGGATGTGGTCTTTTGGCGGGCAAAGGGGCCGCCAAGGGCAGGCACGGGGGCCGCCCCTACATATTGATTAATTTTATGATGATTGATGATAACGAAATACAACGGAGGCGATCATTACGCCTAAAAGGTTATGATTATGCTCAACCAGGATATTATTATATTACGATCTGTGCACAAAACAGAGAATGTCTGTTTGGTGATATAACCAACTCTCATATGCATCTCAATGATCCTGGTAAAATAATAAACCGGATATGGAAAGAAATTCCTCAATTTTATAAAGGAATAGGCATAGATGAATATGTAATTATGCCTAACCATATTCATGGGATTATAATAATTGAGAATGGCAACCCTATTGGACAGGCACAGGGGCCTGCCCCTACGATAACATTACCTGATTTGATTAAAAGATATAAAACATTAACCACGCGAAAATATATTGACGGTGTCCGAAGTAATTCATGGAAACCTTTTAAAAAACGGTTGTGGCAACGCAACTATTACGAACACATTATAAGAAACGATATCGAGCTAGATGAAATTAGAAAATATATTACTGACAATCCTGCAAAATGGGCTGAAGATAAAGACAACTCTGCAAATATCAAACACTGATATTTTTAAATGGAAAAAAGACATACATACCGTGAGAATGTCGCCATCTGCCCAAAGTGAATAATCCTGCTATAAATATGCCATAAAATTAGGGGAATAGCCTATATGATGCCTCTAATAAAAATTCTTTCATAATAATAATGATATATGCTATAATCAATTTAG
>JANQFQ010000006.1 GCA_028277765.1 Desulfobacterales bacterium | reverse complement strand
TACTTTTGTCAGGAAGTGTTATGTTAATCATCTAATGTTACCTGTTGGATAATATTAGTATTTTTTTAATATATTCAACTCAGCTTTACACCGCAAGGGTATAAGTTTCGTTTGAAAAGTAAACGACACTTTTCAACTCAGCTTTATGGAAAATGGCCATATTGGTCAAGAAAAAAAGATGAAAGAAAGTTATAAGGTTATCAATACCAAGGCAGGCCTTAAGGATGCCGTAAGGGTGCTTGGCAAGGAAAAGATACTTGCCGTGGACCTGGAGGCTGATTCCATGTTTCATTTCCGGGACAAGGTATGTCTGATTCAGATCGCTGCAAAAAAAATAAATTATTTAATCGATCCGCTTTTGATTGACAGTTTGTCATCCCTCAAGCCGTTATTTTCAGACAGAAATATAAAAAAGATATTTCACGGCGCAGATTATGATGTCCGTTCCCTTTGCCGGGATTTTAATATTAAGATAATAAATCTATTTGACACAGAACTGGCCAGCCGGTTCATGGGGGAAAGAGAGACAGCCCTTAATACGGTTTTAAATAAGCGGTTTGATATTATTCTTGATAAAAAGTTTCAAAAAAAAGACTGGTCACAAAGGCCCCTGCCGGAAGAGATGCTCGAATATGCTGCAAAAGATACCAGGTACCTGTTTATGCTGACAAAAAGTCTGGAAAAGGAACTCAGGGAAAAGAAAAGACTCTCGTGGGTAAAAGAAGAGTGTGAACTCTTGAGCAGGGTTCGTCACACGCCGGATAACGGAAAGCCACTCTTCCTGAAGTTCAAAGGGGCTGGCCGGCTTGACCGGAAGCGGCTGGCCATTCTTGAAGCAATGCTTGAATTCAGGATGAAAATTGCTGAAAAAAAAGACAGACCGCTTTTCAAAATTATCAGCAACAGCGCTTTAAAGAAGATCACCATGGAACGGCCGACGTCATTAAAACAACTTGAGAGCCTCGGTGCCCTGAGTAAAACGCAGCTCAGCATGTATGGCCGGGGATTGATGAAAGAGATAAAAAAGGCCCTGCAACTGCCGGATGAAAAGCTTCCTGTTTATCCGAAAAAGCGACGGCCGGCGTTAAAGGCCGAGGTCGCCAGAAGAATAAAAAAATTAAAGGCATGGCGTGATAAACAGGCGGCGGTTTTTGACCTTGAACCGTCACTTCTTTTTAATAAAGCTGAGCTGGGCATCATCGCTTCTGCAAATCCAAAGGGGATTAAAAACCTTGAAAGGATAGAGACGTTAAGGAGATGGCAGGTCAGGGAGTTTGGAAGGGACATCATCGGGGTGTTATCGTCATAAAACATTTAAGCTGTTAATTTACGGTTAAACTGTGGCAAAAAAACCAACATATGATGAACTCAAAAAGAGGAACAGGGACCTGAAAAAGGAGGCGGGCCTTTTAAAAAAGGCTGAAAAGGGGTTGAGAGAGAGCATGGAAAAATTCAGGACCATTTTTGATAATGCCAACGATGTGGTCGTTTATACCGGTGTTGACGGTACCATACTTGATCTCAACAATAAGGTTGAGGATGTTTTCGGGTACAGGAAGGAAGAAGTTGTGGGAAAGAATTTTGCTGAATTCGGATTTCTGCCTCCTGAAGATCTTGAGAAGATGATCAAGCTTTTCAGCAATGTAACAAGGTCCAAGGTCCCCAAGATGCAGGAGATTAACGCTCTTCGGAAAGACGGCAGCAGGGTTGTGATAGAGGTCAATAATCGGATGGTGGTAAACGATGGTGAGCTCAAGGGTGTTATAAACATCATCAGAGATATTACTGATAGAAAGGAAGCTGAAGAAGCATTAAGAGAACATCGGGACCATCTTGATGAATTGGTAAATCAAAGGACAAAAAGCCTGGAAGAGGCGAATACAGCCCTGCGGGTTCTGCTAAAACAGAGCGAGGAAGTAAAGAATGAGATGGAAGAGAAGATCCTGACCAATGTTAAGGAACTGGTTGCTCCTTATATAGAAAGGATAAAGAAAACCCGGCTGGATGACCGCCAGAAAAACTTTCTCGAAATACTTGAATCAAACCTTAATGATATTATTTCTCCTTTTTCCCAGAAACTGTCATCCAAATACCTGAACCTGACGCCAACGGAGATGCAGGTGGCGAACCTCATCCGGCATGGAAAAACAACTAAAGATATCGCTGGGTTACTTAATCTCTCAATAACCACGATCAACTTTCACCGCGCCAATATTAGAAAAAAGATGGGAATAAAGAATATAAAGGCGAATCTAAGGTCTTACCTCCTGTCGCTTCAAAAATGATGGGATTTGCCCATTATTTTGCCATAAATAAACTATGCTTGTAATAAAGGCTATTTTAGCATAATATTTTTTTACTTTCATATTTATATTAATGAAATCTGTCTGTATGCCGATGGGTGTAAACGGGCAGAGCAAGGAGAAAAGTTGATGAATTCGCTAGAGAAGCTGTTCTGTCCCATAAACATCGGATCCATGGAAGTTAAAAACCGTATGGTAATGGCACCCATGGCAACTGATTTCGCTAATCCAGACGGGACCATTTCAGAGAGGTTAATGGCGTATTTTGAAGCCCGCGCCAAGGGCGGTGTGGGTCTTATCACGAGTGAGGTGACAACCGTTGACGGTATGTCTCCATATGTTTTCAAAACGGTTTCTTTGTATGATGATAAGTTTATCCCTGGTTTTAAAGAACTTACCGATGCTGTTCATGCCCATGGGGCGAAAATTGTCCCTCAGATATCCCATCCTGGACCTGAATCTTTGGCTCCTTTTTTTAATGAGACTCAGACTGTAGGGCCGTCACCGGCCATGAACTATTATACAAAACTGATGTGCCGGGAGCTGGGTATAGATGAGATAGAAAAAATAGTCGAGCAATTCGGAGATACAGCCAAAAGAGCAAGAGAAGCAGGATGTGACGGAATTGAACTTCACGCAGCCCACAGCTACATGCTGGTTGGTTCATTTTTGTCTCCCTTGAGGAATAAAAGGAGTGATGCCTATGGCGGTACCATTGACGGCAGGATGAAGTTTCCCCTGGATGTTATCAGGAACATAAGGAAAAAAGCTGGAGAGGATTTTCCGATAATCATGAGGCTTTCTGGTGATTACCTTGTGCCGGACGGCATTGATTTAAGGGAAACCCAGTTCATGACGCAGATATTTGCGGATGCTGGTGTAAATGCTTTCCATATCTCTGCAGGTGTGTTTCCGGATTTGTCACATCGTATTATGCCGCCCACGGGGAGCCCCTTCCGGCTGAACACAGGTCTGTCTGCAGCCATCAAGGAAACAGTTGATGTGCCGGTAATGGTTGTCGGCAGGATAAATGATCCGAGGATAGCGGAAGATGTGCTAAAAAGAGATGACGCGGATTTGATTGTTATGGGACGCGCTCTTCTTGCTGATCCGGAGTTCCCGAACAAGGCCGGCCAAGGCAGGTTTGATGACATTGTTCCGTGTATCGCGTGCGGTATGGGATGCGTGAAAGAACGGGAACACGGCAGAGATATGACCTGCGTGATGAATCCCCTTGTGGGTAGGGAGAAAGAGATAACCATTGATCCAGTGGAAAAACCGAAAAAGGTAGTTGTTATTGGCGGTGGTCCCGGAGGGCTTGAAGCGGCAAATATTGCTGCGGTCAGGGGTCATGATGTCAGCCTTTTTGAAAAGGAGAGTAAAACAGGTGGTCAGTTTAATCTGGCAGCTGTCCCACCTTATAAGCAGGAGCTTTGTAAAATCATCAAATACCTTACAGGTCAGGTGGAAAAGAACGGTGTTGATATCAGGTTGAATTCAGAGGCGTCTTTAGAAATGATTGAAGCGTCAGATTCAGATGCAGTAGTAATAGCGACCGGGGGCGAGCCGGTTATTCCAAGGATTCAAGGTGTAGATAATGAAAATATCGTTACCGCTCATGATGTATTGGCAGGGAAGGTTGACATCTTGCCGGGTAGGATATTGATCATTGGCGGGGGAATGGTCGGATGTGAGACAGCAGAGTACATGCATAAGATGGGGGATAACACGTTAGTCGGCCGTACAGCGGTTACGATTATTGAGATGCTTGATGATGTGGCGCTTGACATGTCTATTGAAAGCAGGGTGCTTATGCTTCAGCGGATGCGGGAAGACAGGATTGAGATAATAACCGGGGCAAAAGTCAAAACATTTCTTGAAGACGGGGTGTTAATTGAAAAGGACGGCGTGGAAGAGGTCGTGAACGGATTTGATAGGATCGTCCTGGCAATGGGATCTAGACCGGTTAATAGCCTGGGTGATGCATGCAAGGAAAAAATTAAAGAAGTACATGTGGTCGGAGATGCGAAACAGACCAGGAGTCTGCTATGGGCGATTAAAGAGGGGTTTGAGGTTGGGAGGAGGATTTGACTTTGGGGAGGAGATTAATAACATCAAATAAATTGTAAAAGTCTAAACTTGACGTTACATACAGTGTCAAATTTTATTAAAAGCTAAGTTTCTAAATAAAGTTTTAAATCCGAAATCCGAAGCACGAAATCCGAAACAATATTAAATGACCAAAATTCAAATTCCAAAAACAAAAAGCAATTTAATTCGGGAACTTAGGCATTTATGGTTTTAAGCATTTGAACATTTATATTTTGAATTTGTTTCGGATTTCGTGCTTCGGATTTCGGATTTTGATTATATGTATAAAAAACAATTAGATCTTGTACCATTACTGAAGGGAGTTACATATTATGAAATTATTTACCCCTATTAATATAGGTCCCATGGAGGTCAAAAACCGTATTGCCATGGCTCCGATGGCCACGGCTTTATGTACGCCAAGCAGCTTTATCTCTCCCCGGGTGATCGATTATTATGTTGCGCGGGCTAAGGGGGGTACAGGCTTGATCATTACTGAAGTTGTGTCTGTGGTCAGCACTTCAGCTTATATGCCGAACCAGATGACCTTATGCAAGGACGATTATATTACCAGTATGAAGGAATTGACAAAGGCCGTGCATGAGTACGGCGCAAAGATCGTTCCCCAGCTGATTCACGCTGGCGGAGAGAACTGGGAGATCTTAAGCGGGCACAAATCTGTTGGCCCTTCCCCGGTCCTTTCACGCAGTAAAGGGGAAGTCCCTCTGGAGCTGAGCGTAGAAGAGATTGAGAAAATCATTGACGCTTTTGGCGATGCTGCAGCACGGTCAAGGGAATCAGGGTTTGACGGCATTGAACTTCACGCAGCACATGCCCATCTTCTGGTAGGCGCATTTATGTCTCCTTTGCGAAACAAGCGGTTTGATGAATACGGCGGGTCAATTGAAGACAGGCTGAAACTCCCCATAGAGATCATCAGAAATATCCGGAAAAAGGCAGGGGATGATTTCCCTTTAATCTTGAGAATATCCGGGGATGAACTGCTTCCCGGCGGGAGAACGCTTCAAGAGACACTTTACATCGTCCCGATCCTTGAAAAGGAAGGTGTTGATGCGTTTCATGTTTCAGGGGGAGTGTATCCAGACCAGTTCTGGCGGATAATTCCGCCCATGGGTACCCCGCTTGCGTCGAACACGCCTTTTGCAGCAGCGGTAAAGGAGGCAGTGAATGTGCCGGTTTTTGCTGTTGGCCGGATACACAGCCCCAGGCTTGCTGAACACATCCTGCAGAAGGGACAGGCTGACATGATCGCCATGGGGAGACCCCTTCTAGCTGACCCATATCTGCCGAACAAGGCTGCAGAAGGGAGACTAGATGATATTACCCCATGTATTTCCTGTGGTGTGGGGTGTGTTCAGATGCGCCAGGAAGAGTTGACCATAAAATGCCTTATGAATCCTCTTGTGGGAAGAGAGAATGAGACAGACGCTACTCCTGCGAAAAAAGCCAAGAAAGTAATCGTTGCTGGAGGCGGTCCTGCCGGACTTACCGCTGCCCGCTGGGCCGCGAAAAGAGGGCATGATGTCTCCCTTTATGAAAAGGGGGAGAAACTCGGGGGGCAGTTCAGGATCGCTGCTGTTCCTCCTTTTAAACAGGACATTGCGGTGGGTCTCAAGTATATGGCTGCTCAAGCGGACAAGGCCGGGGTAAAGATCAACTATAATGTTGAAGTAACGCCTGAACTGGTGAAAAAAGAGAAACCAGACGCAGTGATTATCGCCACAGGCGCAGTACCGTTTATCCCTGAAAACATTCCTGGTGTTGACAGGACGATCGTTGTTACGGTCAATGACCTACTGGAAGGGCATCCTGCCCAGGGAAGTCGGAATATTGTTGTGCTGGGGGGTGGCATGGCAGGGGCGGAAGTGGCTGATTTCCTTGGGGACCGGGGGGATAACCTGGCTATTGCCAGGAAAGCAGTGACAATTGTGACAAAGAAAAGTGATGTGGCCTTGAACCTGCTCCATGAATCACGAACGTTACTCATGGAGCGGCTCCGCGAAAAAGATGTCAGGATCCTTACCCAGACAGATACAAAGGAGATTCTTGATAATGGGGTTGTTGTGGTTAAAGATGGTAAAGAGATGACGATCAAGGATGTGGATTGTGTAGTGCTGGCAAGGGGGGTAAAAAAGCTGGAAAACCTAAGCAGCGTTCTAAAAGACTTGGCCCCCGAGATTCATATTATCGGTGATGCTAAAGAGCCCAGGATGGCGATAGAGGCGATTGCGGAAGGGTTTGAAATTGGACGGACAATTTAAAAATGGTACTAGTTTCTGGATGCTAGATGGCTGGTCGTAGTGAAACGGAGAGCCCGCTTCATTTTAGCGGGGATGTTAGATGCTGGATGCTGGGCGTAGCGAAGCGGAGAGCCCGCTATTTCGTGCTAATTCGTGTCATTCTTGGCTAAGCCTGTGCCTGCTCAGTCATATTTCTGAGGATTAAAATGGAAGAAAGAATAACTTTTCTGTCTGACGGTTTGGAGATTGAGGGGCTGCTTGACGCGGGAGATGGTGATAAGGGGGTTGTTATCACCCATCCGCATCCTTTGTATGGTGGTGATATGTATAACTATGTGGTGGAAACCATTGCAAAAGTATACAAGTCTAAAGGGTATACCACGCTGCGGTTCAATTTCAGAGGGGTCGGTGGGAGCCAAGGGAACCATGACAAAGGAGCTGGAGAGCAGAAAGATGTGCTGGCTGCCATCTCTTTTCTTGAAGACAGGGGAATAAAAGAAATAGACTTGGCCGGATATTCTTATGGGGCGTGGGTTAATGCCATGGCTGTGTTGTCGGCCGGGTCTATTGATGGTATGGTGATGGTGTCGCCGCCAGTCGGTTTTGTTGAATTTGACAAAAAACCATTGCCAAAACTAAAACTTGTGGTTACCGGTAGCAACGATGATATCGCTCCTGCCGTTAAATCAGAACAGATGATGACTGTATGGAACCCAAAAGGGAAATTCAAGATGATCAAGGGGGCGGATCATTTTTTTTCAGGTTTTACGGGCAAGCTGGAGAAAGTTCTGGCTTCAGGTGTTTAATCCTGAAAGATAATAAAGACGTAAAATTTTCAGGTCTTCATAGCTTATCTCACCATTATGCTCCGTATAAACTGGTTTTAAAAATTCAAACCCTAGTTTGTCAAAGCTCTTAAAAATAGCTGATTGTTGTGTCTCTATAGCTGCTGACAGGGTCAGGAGTCCGTCAGGCCTTATTTGATTTCCTTCTCTACAATACTTATAAAGATGATCAAGAATTGTTTCAGGCTTTACGCTGTAATCTTCCATGAGTTGATCAATTGACCGGCCTGAATGATAGGCTTCACCTACTTCGATATACCGAGGTTTATGTATCAGTCTTGAGGCCTTGTGCTTTATTCTTCTATGTGTGACGGGCCTTTCTTCTATTTGATGCTTTTCGCAATATCCACAAATAATTTCCAGAAACAGACTGCCGTATTTTTTTAGTTTTTCTTCCCCAATACCGTAAATATTGCCAAGGCTTTCCAAGGATTGGGGGAAGTAAGCTGATATTTCCATAAGGGTCTTGTCTGAAAAGATGACATAAGGTGGAACGCCTGAGGCATCGGCCAGTTCTTTTCTTTTTGTTCTTAGATTTTCAAACAGTTTTGCATCATGTTCAGGCATATCTTCAGACGGTCGCTGTTTCAGTGTAGTGATGTCTTCTTCTAGCCGGCCGGACACAGCCCCATCACCTTTTAACACTGGCCATGCTTTGGGCGTCAGCATCAGCCCTCCGTATTCCTGGTCCTGTTTCAGCAGTCCTTTTTGGAGAAACTGGCGGGAAAGCTGAAACCACTGCCTTTTTGAAAGGTTCTTTCCGATACCATACGTTGGCAGGTTTTGGTGGCCGAATTTATATACCTTTTTTGCTTCCGACCCCCGCAGCACATCGATAATATGGGTAGCGCCGAACATTTCATTGGTTCTTTTCACGCAGGAGAGGAACTTCAAGGCGTAAACAGTGATATCCGTCATCTCTTTTTCATCTTCAAGGCAGTTGTCACACATCCCGCAGTGGTCTTTTCCATATGTTTCGCCAAAATGCGCCAATAACGGTATCCTTCGGCAGATCTCAGCTTGAGCGAAAGTCACCAATGCCTGGAGATGAATACTGGCTATCCGCTTTTCATGGGCGTTTTTTTGATTGATAAAATATTTAATTTTCTGAATGTCCGCATAGCTGAACAGGAGCAGACACTCGGAACGGAGGCCGTCCCTTCCTGCTCTGCCGATTTCCTGGTAATAGCTCTCAATATTTTTCGGAAGATCATAATGGATAACAAAACGGACATTTGGCTTGTTTATACCCATGCCAAAAGCGATGGTGGCTGTAATGATCCTGATATCATCTTTAATAAAAAGCTCCTGATTGTTTTTCCTGTCCTGGTCTGATAGCCCGGCGTGATAAGGTTTTACTGAAAAACCCTCCCTGTCAAGAATATCGTAAAGATCTTCCACCTGCCTTCGTGAGAAACAGTAAATAATGCCGGACTGGTCAGGATAAGCTTTTAAAAATGATATTGTCTGCTGAAGGGGGTTGCTCTTGGGGACGATGCGGATAAAAAGGTTTTTCCGGTCAAAACTGTCAATGTATGCGTCTGAGGAAGCAAAGTTTAAGCTTGTTTTAATATCTTCCTGAACCCTTGGTGTTGCGGTAGCTGTTAATGCGACGCAGACAGCGCCTGAAAAACGGGATTTGACTGCCGCTAGCTGTCTGTATTCAGGACGGAAATCATGTCCCCATTCTGAAATGCAGTGCGCTTCATCAATGGTGAGTGAAGCTACTTTTATAGAAGAGAGCATGTCCAGCAGGTTTGTCTTGAGCAGGGCTTCTGGTGCGAGATAGAGGAGTTTTAAACGGTTGTTTTTTACCTGTTCTATAATGCTGTTGTATGCCTCTCTTGAAAGGGAACTGTTCAGATATGCCGCATCAACACCAAGCTCGATCAGCTGCTCCACCTGGTCCTTCATCAAAGAGATCAGGGGGGACACGACAATCGTGAGCCCTTCAAAGATCAGCGCTGGAATCTGGTAACACAACGACTTGCCCCCGCCTGTGGGCATAATAACAAGAGTGTCTTTTTTGTTTAATACATTTGTAATGATTTCAGATTGGAGAGGTCTGAAATGGTTGTAGCCGAATACTTTTTTGAGGATTTTTGTCTGCATGGTTTAACGTCCTTGTTTATTAGTTGTTAAAAAAACCGTCCAAGTGGTTTTCTTTGATCCTGAAACCAGCATGAGGATATGACGCCAGTAGAAAGATCATCATCTTCATATCCAAAAGCCGTGTTTCATGCAAGCTGTTTTTGCAAAAAAGTCAATTTTCTATTCTTCAGCAAACGGATTCTCCCCTTCTTCCTCAAGGAGATGTTTCATGACTTTTCCCACGGCGTTTTTTGGGAGGGACTGCTTGCGGATTTCCCAGTGGGTGGGCACTTTAAAATACGATAGAGTTTCTGCGGCCCATGAAGAGAGTTCATCAATATCAATGGTTTCGCCTTGCATGGGCACTACAATCGCTTTTACCTCCTGGCCCAGTTCCCTGTGATCAACACCGATAACCGCACTTTCAGCGACCTTTGGGTGAGCGTCAAGACGGTGTTCGATTTCTACAGGGTATATATTTTCAGAACCCCGAAGGATCAGATCACGAGCGCGAGAATTGATAATCAGATGGCCTTCTTCATCAAGTTTGCCAATATCTCCTGTGGCAAGCCAGCGACCCTTTACGATTGTCTTCGATGTTTCATCTGGCTTTTGCCAGTATTCGAGCATAACAAGGGGGCTTCGGGTATAAATCTCTCCGTCAACCCCTGCTCCCACATTATTCCCATTCATGTCCCTTATCTCGATTTGAACCGTGGGAAGCGGCCGGCCTGATGAAAGGGGCTTTTGCTTGAATTCTTCGCCGGAGTTTATGGTAGCAAGGGCCGTGCATTCAGTGGAGCCGTATCCCAGGGCGAGACTGGGAGCCGCATTCGGGAAAACTTTCCGGATGCCCTCCTGAAGTTCTCTGGACATGGGAGCCCCTCCAGAACCGATGCTGGTCAGGCTTGACAGGTCGTATTTACTGGTGTCCGGATGGTTCACGAACCTATGCGCGATGGTGCCCATGGGACCCCAGCCGGTTATTTTTTCATCCTGAATAATTTTCATGGCTTTTACAGGATCAAAACGGCCCTCCATCCACACCGTCTTCATGCCTGTGGCAAGGGCGATTACCGCGCCGCCGTAAAGACCGGAAACGTGAAAAAGCGGGCTGGTTACCAGGGATGCCGGCGCCGCAGGCGGATCCATTTCTCTGAACTGCATTAACCGAAGCGCGTTGAATATCTGAATGCCGATAAGGGCCACAATGTTTCTGTGGCTATTAACAGCGCCTTTGGGGCGTCCAGTGGTGCCGCTTGTGTAAAGTATACAGGCAGGATCGTCTTCAGCTATGGGTTCCTCTGAAAGTGAAGCACCTGTGTCATATGCTATCAGGTCATTAAAGTCGGTTTCAATGGTAACAACAGGCACTGACACGTCAATTCCTTTAAGCCGTTCAAGACGCTTTTCATCTCCAATAAGTAACTTCGGCTGTGAATCATCTATCCCGTAAAGGATTTCATGAGCAACCCACCAGCCGTTCAGACCAGTTACAATGGCGCCCAGGCTTATGACTGCCCAAAAGGTGATGATCCATTCTGGATTATTCGCGGCCAGGATAGCAACCCTGTCCCCCTTTTTTACATCATATTTGTCTTTAAGCGCGCGTGCGGTTGAAGCAACAGCTTTTATGTGTTCTGTGAAGGTAAAACGGCGGTCATTATAAACGATATATTCCCTGTCTTCAAATCCGGCAGAAGTCACTAACAATGCCCGAAGAGACTGAGCTCTGTTTTTAAAAACCAGCATTTTTTCTCCAAGAATATCAGCTTCTTTGGTTTCAAAATATCCGCCAGGGCTTAAGAATGAATCCTCAATCTCTTTGATTCTCTGCATATGCTTCATGGCCTGTTTCCTAACGTGAACTGTCCCAAAAATTCAATTTGTAAAGGAAATAATATGGATGAACACTGAAAGCGTGTCAAGTCAGAAATGGAGAACCATTGTAGATAAACGAATCAGGCTTCTGAGAAATGCTGGTCAGAAATGGTTTCCTCCGATTTGGGTTGGGAGGTGTAGTTTGGTTCCAGGGCGTTTCTAATTTTTACTGCCAGATCATTCACAGAAGCAGGCTTGATAAAAAAATCTTTTGCCCCTATCTGTTTGGCTTTGTTCTTATCAATTGTATCACTGAAGCCAGTGCACAGGATGATCGGTATATCAGGCCGGGCAATTAGCAGCTTTTCAGCTAACTGTTTGCCTGTGAGATTCGGCATGTTCATGTCTGAAATCACAAGGTCAAAGTCTTGTGGGTTTTTTTCAAATGTCTCTAATGCGTCAAGACTGTTTGTCCATGATGAAACTGAATATCCCAGGCGTTTCAGCATTTTTTCAATCATACCTATAACCAGCGTGTCATCATCCACAAGGAGGATTCGTTCATTACCATGGGGCGTGACAGTTACAGTATCTGCTTCTTCAACATCTGTCTCGTCAGCTGTCACGGGTAAAAATATTTCAAACATTGTCCCTTTTCCTTCTTCACTATTAATCCAGATGTGACCTTCATGGCTTTTTATAATACCATGAACAATTGAAAGACCCATGCCGGTACCTTCTCCAATCGGTTTTGTTGTAAAGTACGGCTCAAACACCCTTTCGATCACATCAGAGCTCATTCCCTCACCTGAGTCTTTTACCCTGAGCCGAACATACTCTTTTTTATCATCAAGGGCTGCCTGCTCCGGACCGGAGCCATTGCCGGAGTTTGCCATGTCGATATCAACCTCCAGTGTTCCCCCGTTATCGCGCATGGCATGGTAAGCATTGGTACAGAGATTCATAATAATCTGATGGATCTGCATTGGATCAGCCATAACCATTCCGCATTCGGAATCAATATTGGTTCGAATTTCGATGCTCGCGGGTATTACTGCCCTCAGCAGTTTAAGCGCCTCCTTGATCACTGGCTGAAGAAACATCGGCATCTGTTGATTATCATGTTTATGACTGAAAGTCAGTATCTGCTGAACAAGGTCTTTTGCACGCATACCTGCTTTATATATTTCTGACATATCTTCTTCGAGAACGCTCTCCTCGGGCAGGTCTTCCAGAATCATCTCAGAATATCCGATAATCGGGAAAAGAATATTGTTAAAATCATGCGCGATTCCTCCTGCTAGTGTCCCTATGGCCTCCATCTTCTGTGCCTGCCGAAGCTGTTCCTGAAGCATCTCCTTTTCTTCTTTTGCCCGCTTCCGTTCAGTGATGTCACGATATACAAACCCAACCGCGAACACATACCCTGTGGAATCCTTAATCGGAGAAACCTCGGATTCGCTGTAAATAATTCTATCCTTATAGGATCGGGTGTCTTCCATCTTTATTGGCTCACCAGTTTCAAACACCTGATCAATCCGTGTTTTCCATGTGTCCATTAACTCAGGGATATAACCAAGTACATCCAGTAGGTTTTTGCCGATCACTTCTTCACGGCTTTTGTTTAATTGCCGGAGGCTCGCTTTGTTAGCATAAATATAAGTATAATTCCGGTCCCAGACAAAAATTGAGTCTGTTGATGATTCAAAAATGGCCCTGAAACGTTCTTCGCTTTCATGAAGTTTTTTAAAGGAAATAGCATTGTTTATACTAGTGGCTGTTTGCGCAGCAATACCCAGTAAAAGATTCATATCACTTTTTGTGAGCTTCCGTTTACTCTTTACATTATCAACGGCAATTATGCCTAATGCTTTGTTTTCATAAATAATCGGCACGCAAATAAGCGATTGAACATCCATCTTTTCTGCAAACATTAAACTTCGTTTGGAAAGACTTTTCTGAATTTCCACAACATCATCCAGTAAAATTGGTTCTTTTTTCTTAAATGTCCGTACGAAAATACCGCGGGATTTTTTCTTGTCCAAATGGAATGCTGTGTTCTGTAAAATTCTTTCCTGTCCTTTGGAATGCCCATAACCATCAGCATAAATAAGGCGAGTTTTTTCCTTATTAGCCAGCATAATTACACCGCGGTCAAAATCAAGATGTTCTTCCAGCGCGTTCGCAATTGTTTCTACTAATTTATCAATGTCTATAATTAGGGATATAGCTTGACCAATTTTGTGTATTAATTCTGCCTGATCATGACTTATATTAATTTGATCTATTAGTTCACTTGCCATATCACCTTGACTTTCAAGGATATTCGACAATTCCTTTTTTGCATGATAATCAGCTATCGATGAAATGGATAAGATAAATACAACTGTAATAAACAGGATATTTAGCCATGTAGAAATTGATACAAAAAGTAAAGAAGATAAGACAATAGGCACACAAAATAAAAATGTGTAATTACGAATTCGTTTCCATTGATAAGAGAAGTTTTTATCCCATGTTATAATATATCGACAGCCTTCATTACCTTTATGGTAGCAAGTAGGATGTTCAATCTTTGCGTATTTATTGGTAAAAAATCTTGCGAGTGTTTCAAATGCTCCCATGCGATTTTCACACTGGAAAGGTTGCTCTTTAACATTATCTTTTAATGTTACAATGACTTCAACTTTATTGTCAGCAATTTTTTTTGTTTCTACTATTGGGCTTTTGCTAAAATGAGTATATGCTTTACCTAATAATTGATATGCACCTGCGACAGTCATAAGTCCTAATAAATATTGTCTGGCTGCACCCATCCCGCTAGCTGAAGAATAATATCTGCCGACTTCTCTAGATAAATTTGGGTTTTTTGTTATATCATCCAGTATTTCATGAAAATTGTTAATCTCATCTTGGGTAAACCAATGCCCATGATCATTTACTTCATATTCAGTAATGTTAGCACGATTTAGTATGTCTGCCAAGCTAAGATGAGGATACTGTTTTTCTATATATTCAAGATACATACGAGGAATTCTACTATTATATAGAGGGACTTGTTTATCCATTAGATCATTCCATTAATATTTAAATATTTGGTTTTTTGCCTTTACAGCAGATTAAAGGGGTATAACTAAATCGCCTCGGGTCATTAAAAGCGTTTTTAAATTCTTCAACAAATTCATTATATCCGCCATCGTATTCATCAAAGCTGTATCCTGATCTTTTAGCAGCCAGTTCCACTTTTTTTGACCAGTTAAATTCATCTTTATCTTTTAATTCTCCAAATATTAAGTGATGAGGAATAAGATAAACATCAATATCATGATAGTTTAAATCATAAAGGTAAGAATATAATTTTCGCCCCACATATGGATCAAAATCTAAATTCGTTTCTAACAGATGCATTGCTTTTTCAATTGTTTGTTCAAGCTTTTTGGGAAGACCAAAATGACTGAGACAATTATGGTCAAGATCAAGTAAGCACATTATACCGTCGGATTTTAAAATGTTTGCAATATTTTTTACAATACTAAAACTTGATGACCGATAATATTCTAATACAAAACGAATCCAGATACAATCAAAATAGCCAAACTCAGTCATTGGTTTTCTGATATCTGCACATATAAAATCCACATTGGAATAGTTATAATGTGATTTTGCAAAGTCGATTCGATCTTGCGAAAAATCTATTCCTATTACTTCCCCATCAGGTTGAACAAGCTGGCTTAAAGCAAATGCTGTTTTCCCGGAGCCACATCCTAAATCAGCTACTCTCATACCTGGTCGAATACCTGCCCATGATCCTATTTGCTTGATAACACTTGTATCTGTTTTGATATCTAGACGAATACTTTCATCTTTATTTTCCATAAAATAATCTGATTTCAACATATAAGATCCATTTAGAAGATATTAAGTATTATGATTTTAAAAATTTATGTGGGTATTTTGAATAATAATGTGAGTTTTGCCAGCTAGTTTTCAATGCTTTATTCAATTTATATACCACGTAAAAATTATAAGGATTTCTAATTTGTAACAGTGACTTTATCATCCTATAATAAAAAACAGGAAAAGAATACAAACGTATTTTTAAATAATTATCACCTGTATAAACATCATCATGATTTATACCATTTGGATTATGGACAAGATAGGAAAAACGATACCTATCCCAGTCCTTCGGAAAATCTTGATAGAGCAAACGATCTTTTTTTTGAAGTTTTCTCATTAATTCAGTACCAGGTAAAGGCGTTAAAATGCTAATTTGAAAAATGTCGATTGAGGATTGAATTAAAAAGTCAGCTAGTTGTTTATAATATTTTGGCGATTCAAAGTCATTGCCAATAATAAAAGCACCTAAAACGCCGATCCCATATTTATGAAAGATTTTTACAATGTTTTTATAATTTTCAACACCTGTTTTAAGATTTACGCCTTTGTGCATATCTTTCAAAGTCTGCTGCTCTATTGTTTCAAAACCAATAAACACAAACATACATCCTGCTTTAGCAGCGAGCTTAACAACCTCTTCATCATCGGCAGCATTTATTGACGTTTGCATCCACCATTTTTTTTTTAATTTTTTTTTAATCATATTTTTAAATAAAGTTTTGGCTCTATTTCTGCTTTTCTCACTATAACCGACCAAATTGTCATCTACAAAGGTTATGTAATTGCCATCAATGTTTTGAATTTCATCGAGAATATCAGACACACTTCTTTGTCTGTATTCATTTCCCATATATTTAGTTACAGAACAAAAATTGCAGTTAAATGGACACCCACGAGAAGTTTGTACTGACTGCCAAAAATAATCAGGATGTAAGAGTTTACGACGTGGTTGTATTTTAAATGTGTCTAAATCGATTTGTGGCCCAGTATATGTTGAAGACAATCTATTATTTTCAAAGTCACTAAGAACTTGTTCCCAAACATTTTCGACTTCGCCAACAACTACGGAATCTACATATTTTAATGCTTCCTCTTTATTCATCGATGCATGGATTCCTCCTAGAACAACTTTAATATTATTTTCTCTATATATCCTTGCGATTTCATATGCTCGATTTATATTACTAGAGAATGCTGTTATTCCAACGAGATCAGCTTTTTCAAAAGAAAATTCTTCAAAATTTTCATCAATAATTTTAATATCCCAATTTGATGGTGTTACCGCTGCGACATATGCAAGATTTAAGGGCTGAAATCTCGATATTCGGCTTAACATATAACCGCTTCTATGGCTAACCGGATTTATTAAAATCAACTTTTTCATTTTTTTATTAATAACATCATAATAAATCGTGCAACATGTTTCATGCTTTGATAACACACGACGTTTGCATCTTAAACTATAAATAGACAGAAAACAATGTTCATAAAACTGAACCTAATCTTTTGCTGCTGTGTTGGGATTTACTTTCTGCCGAATCTGAGCAGTCGATTAACGTATTTGAAATATGGATCGAGGAAATTAGGATCTAAAACCCACATGTTATATATCTTTTCATAGTTAAAAGAATGCTTTTCAGCGTAACATGTAGGATATAACAGTATAGGGATATCTGCAATACTAAATTGTAATGATAGTTGTTTGATTGCACCCTGTACAATATCCACTGGCAGGTCATCATGATCAAGAACAATAATTTTAATGCAATTTGTTAAGCCAGACATATTAATGCCAATATCTGATATGTTAATTATCACAACAGCTTTGAGCTCACCATCTTTTTTTATGGAAAAAACGTGTTTTTCTTTTTTTAAACCAACTTTTTGATATTCCTTCGCTAAACTACCGTTATCTTTATTGTTTGGGTCAATGTCTAATGCTTTCAGCATAAGGCCGTTTGATTCATTCTCATAGAAGCTTTCAACCTCTATATAGTCATTTGGCAATAGTTCGGCAATTTCCCAAGGGCCAGTTGCTTCCCGGAGACCGCTTTCAGGAGCTGAAGGATTAAAATGGAAGTATAAAAATGGATCAATTGAACATTTCTTTTTATCGGCGATGCTTTTTTTCACGCCGCCAAAGACACGATGGGGGAATTTATTGTCCGGTCGGTAATAACACATCAGATAATCCATATGCATGGCTTCTAACCTATGTGAGTCATGAGCCAGGCGGCCGGTCTGGCGGAGCACAGCAAGTCCGGCCTTTAATTTCGCTGCTCTGCTGGCATGATGATGAATTAACCATGTGTTTTCATAAAACCTTAACATCGACATATGGCCCAGAACACTCCCTTTTTCCTGGTAAATAAAGTGCCTGGCTATTTGCGGGTTGTTGTTGTACAGTTTTTCATATGTGTGTTTAATTTTGTCTTTATGTTCATGAAAGAACGAATATTTTGTGGGATAGATAAAACCTGTTTCAAAAAAGAAATCCCATAGTTCTTCATTGTCAATAGTATTGCAAACATAGGTGTGGCTGTCTTCAGCCTGGTGTAGAACGTTCAGTAGCCTTACATGATCTTCCGGCGTCATGTCTAATATAGCAATGCCGCATTTGCTATAGGTTGTATTCTCTTCTTCTATCCTTTTTTGATAAATTACCTGTGCCTTGCATTTTAGTTTAAGGCTGCTGGCAAAAATTATTTCCAGTTCAGGGATAATCATGCCGGCCATGAGTGCCGGTTTTTTTTCATTTTCCAGAACGGCAAAACCAGAGCCGGAAATATCCATGACTTTTAAAATAATTTTCTTTCCGGTTAATGGATGTTCAAACATGATATCCGGCGAAGGAACGAGATGAAGTCTTTTGCTTCGGTATTTACTTGGTTGATACCTTTGGATATTTTTTTCTAAGGGTTTAAGAATATATTGCGCAAGGTTATCATTTGTGTTGTACCTGATAATTCTGCATGAGCCTGAATAAATAACGCCATTATCATTTGTAAAAATAATATTCACCGGCAATTTTGGATCAATCCATTTGACCGTTTGCGGGGGGACTGTTTCTATTTCTACGTTAAACGCCTGAGCGCTGAAATCTACGATTTTTCCGGAAAAAACAGCACTGTATTGAATCATCTGGGTTTTTAGATTTTCACATGAATATCTTTCAGCTTCCCTCTCATTTACACCGGTTTCGGCACTTAAAAGCCTAAGCAATACCCTATGGCTGCTTGAACTGATCAGCTGGCATTGAACAGTGATCAATCTTCGGCCGTCAGTGATGGTCATGTTTTTTAATCTGTAGCTTGAGATAGCCGTATCTGCTTCTTTTACATCCGTCCAGCAGCATTCAAGTCTATCGTCAACACAGGGCTGCGGTTTTGCGTGCAATGATAATATATTATTATATTTTTTATGTATAAAGTTGAGTGAAACGCTCTCATTTTTAAAATTAATATAATTTAATTTATTGATAAGGGATTTTGGGGAAACTTTTTTCTCTGCTTTCGGACTGCTGGTTTGAGTTTTTGCGTCAGTTAAAGATTTAACTTTCTGATCATTCTGATGAGCAAACGGTAGAGAACCATTTTTAATAGTAGGTATGGCTGTCATAAACTTTTCTCCTTTGTTACTGCTACGACATGGCGCTTAACATACATCTTTTAAGTTTAAATAGACCCCCCACTTTTTTCACTATACATTATAAAAAAGAATTTGTGTATCAGCGCATTGATGATTTTTATGTAGGATGTTTAAAGTTAAACTTGTCAGTATTTGTCCTACAAAAAAGAATAAAATAGAAGCATTATATGAAAAGTTAACAGGTTTAAATATATTTTATATTACCAGATCGTTTTTTATGGCATAATGTGTTAGTTCTGAGTTTGAATTCATCCTCGTTTTTTCAAGGATACGGGTTCTGTAGGTGCTGACAGTTTTAGAACTTAAATTCATCTCATCAGCAATATCTTTTATGGTTTTGCCGCTGGCGATTAGCTTCAAGACCTGAAACTCACGGTCTGAAAGTGTTTCATGGGGCATTTTATCTGTATCCATGTCGAGCGCCAATGCCAGTTTTTCAGCAAGGGCCACACTGACATATTTGCCGCCTTTGTTTGCTTTGCGTATGGCGTCAATCAGTTCATTCGGAGCGCTGTCTTTTGTCAGATAGCCTGCGGCTCCTGATTTAAAACAGCGAACCGCATACTGTTCTTCAGGGTGCATGCTCAGCACAAGAACAGGGAGGTCGGGTTTCTCTTTACGCAATATTTTTAAAAGATCAAGCCCGTTCATTCCCGGCATGGTGATATCAGTTACAATAACATCATATCTCGATTGACGGATTTTGTCTATAGCTTCAGAAGCACTGGAAGCTTCATCAACAACAGACATATCCTTTGCCGTCTGGATTAGCTGTTTCAGGCCCTTGCGAACAATAGTATGATCATCAGCGATAAGAAGTTTTATCATAGTCCTGTATCCTGTATTATTTAATTGGGACACTTACAGATACAGCTGTTCCCTGTTTGTTAATGCCGTTAATATTGTATTTGCCTCCAAACTGAAGTACTCTTTCCCTTATTCCTATTAAACCGAATGATTTCGGATTTGCAATACGTTCATCAGATATACCTTTGCCGTTATCAACAACCGTTAGTTCCAGATTATTATCTTTTTGAATCAGGTTCATGTCAATATCTGTTGCATCAGCATGGCGGGCAACATTCGTCAGGGTTTCCTGGAAGATACGGAAAAGAGCTGTTGCCAGATCCTGGTCAAGCTTAATATTGTTAAGACCTAAATTGAGATTGCAGTTTATTCCTGTGCGTTTTTGAAATTCTTTAGCCTGCCATTCAATGGCAGCGGTTAAACCAAGGTTATCCAGAATGCTCGGCCGCAAATCCGAGACCATTTTTTTTGTAAACTGTATTGTATCGCTGATAATTTCAGACATTGTATCAATTTTATTAATAGCGGTTTCAAGTTCTCTCGGCAGCATTTCATTTAAACAGGACAGATCTATCTTTAAAGCTGTTAAGGTTTGACCCAGCTCATCATGCAGTTCTCGTGCGATAAGGGTACGTTCCTCTTCCCTGACCGACTGCAGATATACAGAAAGACTGCGTAACTGTTCCCTGGATTGCATCAATTCATTTTCAGCCAGTTTTCGCTCTGTAATATTCTCAAAAGAGACCGCAACAAGCCCTGTCTGAGGCCTGTAAGCGAAAATTTTAAGCCAGCTGTTTAATCCTTCAAAATAATATTCACTTTCTATGGGATCGCCGGTTTGGTCAACCCGGGCAAGTGTTTCAATCCATTCCTTTTTAAGGCCGCTTATGACTTCTGTTCCTGTTTTCCCTAAAATATCTGTTCCCTTAATTCCGGTATGCTTTTCATGGGCGGGATTTACATCCAGGTAAACATAATCTACAGGCCTGCCATGATCATACACTATCCTGATGATAGCAAAACCGCTGACCATTTTTTCAAACATCAGACGGTATTTTTCTTCACTTTCATGGGCTGTATTTTTAAGCCATTCCTTTTCATCTCGCAGGCGGTCATCAGCCCTTTTGATCCTGAGCATGACATTGACCTGGGCGACCAGGGCGGCTGTTTCAATAGGTTTTGTCAAAAAAGCATCAGCTCCGATGTCGAGGCCCTTAATTCTGCTTTTTGTATCGGTCATTATTCCGGTAAGAATAATGACCGGGATATGCTTTGTTTCTTCGGTGGATTTCAGTTGATGACATACTTCAAAACCATCCATATTGCCCATTTTTATATCCAGGAGGATTGTATCAGGGAGTTCGTTTTTTGCTTTTTCAATACCATCTAACCCTGATGAAGCTATTCTGACACTACTGTTGGGTATTCGTTTCTTTATAACACTGGAGAGAAACGTCTGAACTTCAAAGTTGTCGTCAATTATTAATATTTTTGGCATATAATTCTATAATAAAAATTAAGTATGGAGGAAGTTCAAAACTAATTAATATACACATTAATCATACAAGGATAAAAAAGTCTATAATTAATGCGAAAATGGTTCAAACGTTTTTTTAAAGGCTTTCGGCAAATCAGGAAAAACCGATAGGGATTTTTATTCCTTGAAGGTAATCATCTTTATAATGGATATATGCAAGCCAATTCAATTTATAAGTTTTCTGACATTCGCTATTAGGTCACCGCGATCCAGGGGTTTTGGCAGAAAAACATCGGCTCCGAAATTCATAGCTAATTCAGGATAGTTTTGTAAACCCGCGTTATTAGGATCTCCCCCAGACATGGCGATGATCCTGACCCCCGGATAAAAACTTTTCAACTCGCTTATTGTTTCAACGCCGTCTCTATTGGGCATTATTAAATCAGTAATAATGAGATCTGGATGAAAACTTTGAAACATCACCATGCCGGTTTTCCCATCTATGGCTTCGTCAACAGTATACCCTTCTCTAACTAGCATCTTGCGGAGGGTACCTAAAAATTGCGTGTCATCATCAATAATGAGAATACGTTTCATTTTTTTGCCCCTTTTAAATATTGTTTGATGCTTAATTAACCAGGTCAGAGTATGAATCTTCAATACGAAAGTTAAACTATTTTAACATATAATAAAAATAAAAGCATTATAAATTTTACGATTATTTGTTTTTTGCATAACAGGCACTGCCTTTTGTACAGAACATTAAAAGTTGTTATGGATTTTTTTAATGGTCTGATCGCCCATAAAATTGACAAACCAAACTTTTTATATATAATATAAGAGTCTAACCAAATAAAAATTAACAGGGAATTCGATTGGCTAACAAGTCTACATATGAAGAGCTGGAGCAGAAGATCAAGGACCTTGAAGGAAAAGTTCTTCTTTATGACCAAGCTTTAACAGAAAAAAACCATAAAGATGAAGCAGGAGGATCGGGAAAAAGCAATTTTCTGGCCACAGTGAGTCATGAGATACGCACACCCTTGAACGGGATAATCGGTTTTACGGAAATGCTTCTTGAGACCAGTCTTGACGATGAACAGGTTGAACATGCGAAACTGATACGGCGGTGCGGGGAGTCTCTTCTCTGTCTGATTAATGACATCCTCGACTTTTCCAAGATCGATGCTGGCAGGATGGAGATTGAGAAAATTGATTTTGACCTGGAACTTCTTGTTTATGATGTGTGCGAACTTATTCGCCCCCGCATAGGATCAAAGTCTGTTGAGATCTTCTGTAATATCGGGGACACCTTGCCTTCATACGTTAAAGGTGATCCTCTCCGATTTAAGCAGGTCCTTATCAACCTGATGGGGAACGCATCAAAATTCACAGAGGATGGAACAATTACACTCTCAATAGATATTGAAGAGGAAAATGACGACAGGATAAAAATTCATTCCAAAATCATAGACACCGGTATCGGCATACCAAAGGAGAAACTGCCGGACGTCTTTTCACCCTTTATTCAGGCGGACGACTCAACCACGAGAAAATTCGGCGGGACAGGTCTGGGATTATCCATCTGCAAACAGATTGCCAATATTATGGAAGGGAATATATGGGCTGAAAGTGAAATCGGCCAGGGAAGCACATTTCATTTTACGTCTTGGCTGGAAAAAGCGTCCATAGGGGAAATAAGACAACTGACTCCTGTTTCTCTCAAGGAGAAGAGGATACTTGTTGTGGACGATAACCTGAGCAACCTGGAAATGCTTGTGAAAATACTTGAGCCCGTTGGTATGCGGCCTGTGACGGTTGAGCAGGGTGATCAGACTGTGCCTACCCTGGAAAACCATGCTGCACAGGATGTTTTTTTTGATATCGGTATAATTCACGTCCAAATATCCGGCTTAAATGGCCTTAAACTTGCGGAACAGATCCGGTCATTAAAAACCGAGTTTTCAGATATCCCGTTGATTGCCCTGTCTTCAACCATGGACAGGAACGCGAAACACTGTGAAGAGGCTGGTTTTAACGGTTTCATTAGTAAGCCGTTCCGCAGGGAAAAATTTTACCAAATCCTGGAAAGGCTTATCATACGGAAGGATGATCAAGGGAAAAAAGGATCAGCAACTCAAAAGAAAATTGTTACCCAGTATTCAGTCAGGGAATCTATTAAGTACTCTTTACGTATTCTTGTGGCTGAAGACAACCCGGTTAACCAAAAGCTGACCGAGATGATTCTCACAAAAGCCGGATACCAGGTTGACATAGCCAAAAACGGCTTGGAAGTGATTGAAAAATATATGAAGAATCCTGAATATTATAATTTAATTTTCATGGATATCCAGATGCCGGAGTTGGATGGCATTGAAGCAACCAGAAAAATCCGGGAAAACGGGTATGATGTTGTGCCGATCATTGCGATGAGCGCCCACACTCAGAATGAGTTTAAGAAAGAGTGCCTTGACGCCGGCATGAATGACTTTATCACAAAGCCGTTTAAAAGAGCGAATGTCTTTGATATTCTTGAAAAATGGATTTTTAAAAAGCTGGGATGGTAAAGTAACGATACAAATCATTACAAAACCTGCCTTATTCCGATTCATCAGTTTCAACATCCTATTATTAATTAAAGTCCAGTATTAGTGTCTAAAATAACTATAAGATAGTATTATTGATTGACATTAATCTTTTTATTAAATATATATGAATCTTTTTTGCAGCTCGGCAGTTTGTTTTAATTTGACTGTTTTATCAACAGCTTATAATTGATCTTGGGCTATCCGTATTCTGAAGAAGGGATGCCCCGGCATCATACAGCCCTGCTGTATGGGATTTAGAAAAGCTATCAGAGAGGAACTTAATGTCCGTTATCATTCCAAAAAAATCGGCAGATGAATTTTTTGAAAAAATTAAAGAGCTTAGCGGTCAGGATATTAAGCTATGCATGCAGTGCGGAACATGCTCTGCGTCATGTCCGATGTCAGAGCACATGAAATGTACTCCCCGCAAAGCCATTCATCTGGCCCAGCTCGGAATGGATGAGATGCTCCACGAACAGAATACCTGCTGGGTATGTGCTTCATGTCATACATGTTCGGTAAGATGCCCCAGGGGGATTGATCTGGCGCGTGTCATGGAAGCTGTAAGGCAGCTGACCCTCAGAAAAAATGAAAACTTTATAGAACCGTCAAAAATGACTGCCGAAGAGATCAAGAATTGTCCGCAAATAGCACTGGTTGCCGGTTTTCGGAAGCTGACGAGTTAGAGGTAAGTAATGAAAATAAAATACTATCCAGGATGTACCTTAAAATACAAAGCAAAGAACCTTGAAGATTCCGCTGTGGCCTCCCTTGAAGCACTTGGCTGTGAAGTTGAGGAGATTGAACGCTGGAACTGCTGCGGTGCTGTATATTCACTTGCTGAAGATGATCTTATCCACAAGGTTGCCCCTGTGCGCGACCTTATCAGGGTAAAGGAGCAGGGGGGGGATAAGGTAGTGACCATCTGTTCCATGTGCTACAACACTCTTGCCCGGGCCAATCTAATGATGAAAGAAGATGAGGAGAAACGGGATACCATAAACCGATTTATGGATGAAGAGATTGATTACGCAGGTGAAGTGGAAGTGTTGCATCTTTTGACATTTCTCCGGGATGAGATCGGATGGGATAAGGTTAAGGAAAAAGTAAAAAAACCGCTCACAGACCTTAAAGTGGCACCCTATTATGGATGTACCCTTCAGCGGCCTGAGGAAGTTGGGATAGAACCTCTGGGGAGCTTTGAACTGATGTCTGGATTTCTTGAAGCCATAGGCGCGATTCCGGTTGATTTCCCAGGTGCTGCAATGTGCTGCGGTTCATACCAGGTCCTTGGAAATGCTGAAGCAGTCCAGGATGCTGCCGGAAAAATCATCAGCACGGCCCAGACAGCCGGTGCAGAAGCGCTCGCCGCGAGTTGTCCGCTATGCGAATATAATCTTGGTAAAGAGCAGGATGTCCAGATCTTTTATTTTACGCAACTGCTGGCCGCCGCCCTTGGCCTGGATGCTGAGGTGAGCAGGTTTGAACTTAACACAGGGAATGCTGGAGAGTTATTAAAGCGTAAAAATTTTCTCTAATCCCGGTTTAAAGGGATTGGAATAAAGCGTATATTTTTAAGGAGAAACTGATATGTCTGAAACTGAAAAAACCCAAGCACCAAAGATGGCGACCGGTGACAGGGCGATCCTTCCCGAGGGTGCCCGCACTATTCCTGTCTATATCATGGGAAAACGGTATGAGGTGCCTGAAACCCTGACGATTATGAAGGCCATGGAATATTCCGGGTTCAAGTTTGTTCGAGGCGCGGGCTGCCGCGGCGGTATATGCGGAGCCTGTCCAACGGTTTACCGCAAGGCCGGAGACTATAAAATCTATTTTGGACTAGCCTGCCAGACAGTTGTTGAGCCGGACATGTTTCTTGCTCAGATCCCATTTTATCCGGCTAACCGCACCGCATATGATCTTGAAGAGATCGGCGGCGAAGCTGATGCTGTTCACGCGCTTTATCCTGAAGTGTTCCGCTGTGTGGCCTGCAACAACTGCACAAAGGCATGCCCTATGGATGTGGATGTACTTGCGTATATTTCAGCCGTAAAACAGGGGGATATGGCAAAAGCCGCAGAAATTTCATTTGACTGCATCCAGTGCGGTATGTGCGCCAGCAGGTGTATGGGTGAAATGCCCCAATTCCATATCGGCCAGCTTGTCCGCCGGATATACGGAAGATATATCCAGCCTCAGGCAGAACACCTGAAAAAAAGGGTGGAAGAAATTAACTCGGGTAAATACGACAAAATGCTTGAAGATCTTACCAGCATGAGTAAGGAGAAGCTCACAAAGCTTTATACAGAGCGCGAGCGCGAGCCTGACCTTGCCCCATCGGGCGAGTGGATGCCGGAAGACACACAGTACCTGTAGTTCAGGAAAGGAGAATAAAATGGCTTACACGCCCGAAATGAAAGAATTAATAAAAAAGGTTGAAGCGACCCGGCCGGACAGGGTTGCCATGGCCAAAAACAATGAGCATTATCCTGCTTTAACCCTGAAAGAACGGGAAGAGGTTTTGAATAAGTATCATCCTGACTACCAGGAAGATGGAAAACGGAAAGTCAAAGTCGGGCCGAACAAAGGGGATGTCTTTCAGGAGGAGGTTGCAGAGCTCCTGGAATCCCAGTCAATCATCAAAGAAGATGAAGCGGATCTTTCAGAGCCGGATTATGAAACCGATGTACTCGTTATCGGCGGTGGCGGCGCAGGAACCTCTGCGGCTCTGCTCGCGTCTGATGGCGGCGCGGATGTCATTATGGCAACTAAACTCCGTCATGGTGATTCAAATACGATTATGGCTGAGGGTGGTATACAAGCTGCGAGCCAGGAATGCGATTCACCGTTTTATCATTATATTGACACGATAGGCGGTGGTCATTTTACCAACCAGCCGGATCTGGTGTCGACTCTCGCCCACGACGCACCCCTTTCAATCGCCTGGCTGGAAAGACTGGGCATGATGTTCAACAAGCTTGAAGACGGCAGGATGGTTGTGCGGCATTTTGGCGGATCTTCCAGAAAACGGCTCCATTCAGCAGGCGATATGACCGGTGCTGAAATTATGCGCGTGGTCAGGGATGAGGCCCGGAACAGGTCGGATAAAATTACGATACTGGAGTTTTGCCCTGCAGCAGAACTTATCCTTGATGAAGATGGAAAATGTGCTGGAGCAATACTATACAACCTTGAAACACAGGAATTTTATGTTGTCAAAGCAAAGGCGGTTATCCTTGCCACAGGCGGTTTCGGGCGCCTCCATATCAAAGGATTTGCCTGCACAAATCACTATGGTGCTACAATGGACGGGGTGGTGATGGCTTACAGAGTAGGGGTTGGCAACAAATACCTGTATTCAACCCAGTACCACCCGACTGGTGTTGTTTATCCGGAGCAGAATGTCGGCCTTTTGATCACGGAAAAGGTCAGGGGGCTTGGCGCGCACGTGCTGAATATAGACGGTGAGCAATTCTGCTTTCCACTGGAACCGCGGGACGTTGAATCCGCCGAACTGATCTGCGAAGCCATGGAAAAGGGGAAAGGGGTCATGACACCCACCGGCAGGATGGGGTTGTGGTTGGATTCTCCCATGATTGACGAGATTCACGGAGAGGGGACTGTAAAAAAAGAACTTCCCGCGAAGTTTATCCAGTTCGCGCGTCATGGTATTGATATCAGCAAAGAACCAATGCTGGTTTATCCCACACTCCATTACCAGAACGGTGGTGTGAATATTAACTCAGACGCTGAAACAGTGGTGCCGGGTCTTTACGCGGCAGGTGAGGTAATGGGGGGCGTTCACGGTGAAAACAGGCTTATGGGGAACAGCCTTCAGGACATCATCACGTTTGGCAGGAGAGCCGGCGCCAAGGCCGCTGAATACATAAAAGGTGTGGATCTGAAAAAGCCTACACTGGATCATGTGGCAAAGTTTGAAAAAGAGCTTACGGATGCGGGCATTGAGAATCCGAAAACAGCGCCTATTATTCTTCCTGATTATTCTACAGACGAGGTAAGCGCAAAAAGATGGACTAAGGTTCCCATTGGCGGAGAATAATTTGTAGATATATTTTTAGAATAAGTGTCTTAAGTTATAAGTTACAAGTGCCTTAAGTTGTGGTATCGCTTCGCTCTGCCAGTTTTAAAAAGTTGTGATCGAGTATAAAAAATGTGCGAAAGTGCCTAAAGTTAAGGTGTTCTGCCAATTGTATTTTGAAAAGGTAGAACAGAACTGGGTGATATAGCTAACGAAGATATTTAAAGCCCTTCCTGAAGAGAATGCAGGAAGGGCTTTTTATTGTGTGAATAGTCAAACCTGTTCAGGATTCTAACATCAAATATTTCTTTGATGCGTGGCGGCAGAAATATTTCTTTAAGAAGATTATAGCTTCTGTCCAGGACCATAATACTGGCGCAACGTTTTTTCCCGATTCCGTGAAACTTATATTTCCCATCTGTCTGCCGCCAACCTGACTGTCCTGCATATATCCTGTCATCTGTTACAGCTGCGCCCCTGACAAATCCCATGCATTTCAGTTTCACACTCCCATTTTCATCTATGATCTCTTTTCTGCCGGAGGAACACATATGCATCAGGTTGTTTTCAAACCATATATTATGAGATTTAATACCGATCCATTTTTCATCAACTGGTTTTGACAATTCAGGATACTGATAGATTATAACGCAGCTGTCACCCTTATTATGACAGTTGATATAAATCAGGTCTTTGTTTTCATCAAAATAGAGCGTGTTTACATGGGAGTGTTCAATGCCAGGTGAACTTATATGAACTATATCAGCGTTATCAGTTTCAGGATCAAGAATCATCACCATGTCTTTTTCAGCATCTGTAAGAACAAACTGTTTATATTTTTCAATCCAAAGTATCTGGTGCCCATCTGCCAGTTTTTCAGGGAGATGAAGGCTGCCCAAATAGCGCAGATCTCTATCATACTTTTTGATATGGTTGGCTTCCCTCCCAAGTGTGTAAAGAAAGTTATCATCCCATGTGATTCCAAAAAAGTCTTTTGCTCTGGAAACACCGCTATCACCGCTATCACATTGAGTATAATCACCTGTTTCAGCGTTGACTGTTCCCAGGCCTAATTTGCTCGTTATCGCCAGAATGTCGTCCATTAAAAAAACCTTTGCTCTTTATTCTGCTTCCGGATGATATCATAGGGTATATGGACATTTCAATATCACAAGGATTTATCCTATTAAATGTTACTTTGTAATCCTCTTTGGGGGATTTAAAAGGATGACACTGATTTGATGGATTTTCGCGGATCAATCCCATCAAAAGATTATATTGATTGTCAGAATACCACTTGGTGAAGCCAACATTCCCATTCCTCAGTCCTACGTCGTTATGGCACGATTCTTGTTTAACTATTTGATGGTTTATTTGCTTTGTATAATGAAGTCGGGCATTTTTTGAAATAAAAAAGCGATCATCAGGGTAACCATATGACTTCACCCATAAATCTGGATAACTGGATTACGGAAAACCTGTTTAACTCAGTTTCAATGTCTTGTGCTGTGGTAGACACTGAATTTAATATTATATACGCAAATAACGCCTTTGAGCAGATGTTTGGCAAGTGGAAGACACGCAAGTGCTATTCTGTTTATAAAAACAGGGATTCCATATGCACAAGCTGTAAGGCGGCTAATGCCTTCAAGGACGGTATTCCCCGGACCAATGAAGAGGTCGGATATGATAAAAGCGGGCAGCGTACCAATTACCTTAAACATACTATCCCTGTTCCGGATGAAGAAGGCAATATTGGTTTTCTGATTGAAATATCTACAGATATTACCGAAACGATAAAAATCAGGAAAGAACGCCAGCTTCTTTTTGACCAAGTTCCATGCAACATCCTTGTAATAGATAAAGATTTTAATATCACAAGTACAAACAAAAAAATAAGAGAGATGTTCGGGGATATTGAAGGGAAGACCTGTTATCAATCCCTCAAGGGATTAGACAGCATATGCAGAGAATGTATAGCCTGGCAGACTTTTGAAGACGGTAAAACCCATACTGGCTATTCAACAGTTAAAGATAAAAGCGGGAAAACAGTGCATTTTCAGGTTACAACAGTCCCGCTTGAATCGAAAAAAGGAAAAGTAAAACAAGTCATGGAAATGGCAGTGGACATTACTGAAACACTGAAGCTCGAAAAGGAATTGAAAATTGCGCATACGTTTATGGAATCCATGATCGCTACATCAGTAGACGGTATAATAGGTATGGACAGTGATGGGGAAATAGTCATATTCAACAAAGCCGCAAGAAAAATGATTAATGTTATCGGGAGCAGGCAGGTTCAAAGAAACGAGCTTGATTATATACTGCCAAAAGGTTTTCTGGACCAGATATCAAGCGGTCCCGGACATGTATATCTGCCTGAAACTGATATTGAGACCATTGATGGGAATAAGGTCCCGGCCAGGCTGACAGGCTTCCAGATTATAGTTGATGACAGCCCCATGGGCATGTCTGTTTTCATCCAGGACCTAAGGGAGATGAGGCAGCTTGAAAACGAAAAGCTGGAAGCGGAACGGTTGGCTGCCGTAGGGCAGACGGTCGCAGGGCTGGCGCATGGTGTAAAGAATCTCATCACTAGTCTTGAGGGCGGCATGTACATGCTGAAGTCCGGTATGAAAAACAGCAAGATAGAAAGGATTCAAGAAGGCATGGAGATGCTTGGCAGGAATATTGAGCGGATATCCACTTTTGTAAAGGAATTTTTAAGCTTTTCAAAAGGTCGAGCTATTGTAACCGGGCTGTGTGATCCAGCAGATATCGCTAAAGAAGTCGTTGGCCTATATCAAACAAAAGCAAAGGGACAGGGTATTGATCTTCAATATATGAAGATCGGTGATATTGCTAAAGCACCCATGGACTATGAAGGGATACACGAAAGCCTTACCAACCTTGTTGGGAACGCCATTGATGCTTGCATCATGAGTGACAACAAAAAAAGCAATATATGGGTAAGGGTGTCGGAAGATAAAGGAGTCATTATTTATGAAGTAGAAGACAATGGCTGCGGTATGGATTACGATGTAAAGAAAAAAGTGTTCACTAATTTTTTTACTACAAAAGGGCTGGGAGGGACCGGCCTCGGTCTCCTTACAACCAAAAAAATTGTTCAGGAGCATGGTGGAAAAACCGATATGGTGTCAGAGAAAGACAAAGGGACGACATTTATCATGCGCCTCCCAAGAAACCGGCTGCCAAAACCAGCTGAGAAATAATTAATATATTAAATATTGCATTAACTGTTAGTGTTTAATTTTAACACTTGTTAAGTTAGCACCTTTAACACATTAACGGGTGTCAGGTGAACAATAAATCTTCCTTTGTCGTAAAAAACCGCTTAAAATATATATTTTCGGCAAAAATGATTCGTCATACTATTGGCACTAGCCTTGCAGTATTAATGTCAGCTTGTTTATTTTAACAGTTAACAGGTGTATTAATTTTAACAATATGGAGGAAATCTGATGAGCTCAGGCAAAAAAATACTGGTTGTTGAGGATGAAAAAGATGTGTCAACATATCTGGTTACGCTTCTTGAGGATAATGGTTATGAAACCGTGACAGCAGAAGATGGTATTAAAGGAATAGATGTGGCAAAACAGGAAAAGCCGGATCTTATTACCCTTGATATTGCAATGCCGAACCAGACAGGTGTGCGGACATTTCGCCAGTACAAAGAGGATGAGGACCTGAAAGCCATACCGGTTATTGTTATTACTGCTGTGGGAGATGACATGAGAAGGTATTTTAACAAGGTTCCAGGATTTAAAAATCCTGAAGGCTTTATGAATAAGCCGATTGATGAGGAAAGGCTGATTAAAATGGTTGAGGAGTTAATTGGCTGACAAATAAAGTGTCTTACCTATAATTCGGTTTCACAAATATTGTAAGTTCTAATTGTGTTTTATTTGTTACGACAATTATAAATCCGAAACACGAAATCCGAAACAATATCAAATGACCGAAGTTCAAATTCTAAAACAACAGGCAATTTGATTCGAAAATTTAAGGGTTTATGGTTTTGACCTTTTGAACATTTAGATTTTGAATTTGTTTCGGATTTCGATAATCGGATTTCGAATTTTTAATATCTATTTTTACGATCTTATCTTTTTCTTATATCTAATATCATACTTCTTCATTCTGTTCCACACGGTTACCCGTGAAACCCCGAGAATACGGGCGGCTTCAGACTGGTTGCCGTCTGCCTGCTCAAGCGCATATAAAAGCTCCCTTTTTTTGGCATCTTCATTGTTACTAGCATCCGGTCCTGAATTGCCTGATGTGTCAGCAGATATGCCAGTTGTTTGAATAATATTTGGGGGAAGGTGGTAAGGTTTGATCATGGTTTCATGACAAGTTACAAAAGCGTATTCAAATGCACTTTTCAGCTCCCGAACGTTGCCCGGCCAATGGTATTTTATGAGAATGTTTAACACTTCATTGCTGATACCTTTTATTTTTTTTCCGTTTTTAAGAAGGATTCTGTGAAAAAAGGCTGCCGCAAGCAATGAAATGTCTTCGGTTCTTTCCCGTAACGGGGGGATATTGATGGGGATCACATTAATTCTGAAATAGAGATCTTCTCTGAAGCCCCCGTTTTTAACAAGCTCAATTAAGTTTCGGTTTGTCGCTGATATAATGCGGACATTTACGGGGATTGGCCTGTTGTCACCCACCCGCTCAATAACCTTTTCTTCCAACACCCTGAGCAGTTTTACCTGAGTTGTGAGGGGTAAATCCCCTATTTCATCAAGAAATATGGATCCTCCCTTGGCCATTTCAAATCTTCCCTCCCGGTTTTTATAGGCACCAGTATATGCTCCTTTGACATGCCCAAATAATTCACTTTCAAGAAGGGTTTCAGTTAAAGCCGCGCAATTCACTTTTACAAATGGTTTGCGGCGGCGGCGGCTACTTTCATGAATTGACTTGGCAACAAGCTCCTTTCCAGTACCACTCTCACCAAATATGATTACCGGGGCATCAGAATCGGCTGTATTTTCAATAAGTGCGAATGTCTGCTGCATAATAGCAGATTGTCCTAGGAGGCCGTGAAATCCGTCTTCTGACTTCAGTTCTTTGCGGTATTCAGCTATCTGGTTATCCCGCTCAGTAATTTCATTAATATCGGTTACTGATTCAACTGCGCCTAATATTTTTCCTCGACTGTCGCGCAATAGTGTCGCATTTTTCAGGACATGGGTATAAGTGCCGTCTTTGCGCAAAAAAGTGCATTTTCTCCTAGTCATCTTGCCGGTTCTAAACAGTTTACACCAGTGTTTACCGGCATTCTCCCTTGTCTTTTCACAGATGTCACAGTTCAGCACTTCACATGTTTTGCCGATTAGTTCTTTTTTTGAGTATCCGGTAATTTTTTCAAGCGCCATATTCGCGGATATGATCGCCCCGCTTTTATCGATGATCATAATGCCGTCCTGGATGGTATTAACAACCGTTTTCCAGTACTTGTTCAGATCTTTTTCATACATCTTTTTTCCTGCCCTGTTAAAATTTAACACCTGTTAACATGAATATTTTAACACATTAACAGTTTACTGCAATAATAATTTTACAAGAAACATGCCAGCATTGGAAATACAGGCAAAAACGTTGTTTTTTTCTTTATAATTTTTTGGCACTGACCTTGCAGATTAGGGGAAGTAGAAAAAAGGAGGGATAGTTTTGTACCCGGAAGCTGATTATACTGTTGATTTCAGAGGGGCGATCGCTTCTATCACACTGCTTGAATTAACAGATACATTCAGAGAAATGGAATCAGATCAGATTCTGGAAATTTTAGTTCTCGACCCTGAAACCATCTCGGATATTTTTAAAGTTCTGCCAGCATCTTCCTACGAACTCGTGGAGATGGAGGATGAAGCGCATGGATACAGGATCCGGTTAAAAAAGCTGAAGGATAATTGATAAGGATACAACAATGGCGAAACAAAACAAAGCATGGCTGGCAATAATCATACTTGTCTTTATTTTTTTGATTACAGTTAGCGTATCTGGAAAGGGAAAAAAAGACAAAGGACAAGTATCCAGCCCGGATATGATAACGATCGATTCAATGACGGTTTTTGGTGAACTTGAAAAACCAGCAGTGAATTTTTTTCATGATAAGCATACCAATGCACTGGAGAAAAAGGGGAAGGACTGTAAGGCCTGTCACAAAGAAAAGGATGACAAGCTTTCGCCAATATTCATGCGTCTGAAGGATACCGATCAGCAGGAAGTTATGAATATTTATCATGACGGCTGTATCGGCTGTCATAAAGATACTGCTGCAAAAGGGGATAAAAGCGGACCGGTTATATGCGGTGAGTGTCACAAAGAGAAGCCTTATGTTGTTTCTTCCCGCCAGCCCATGGGGCTCGACAAATCACTCCATTACCGACACTCTAAAGCGTACGACAAAAAATGTGAAACATGCCATACCGATTGTAAAACCGGCATTTACAAAAAAGATTCAGAGGGGACATGCCGGTATTGCCATAAGGATGTTACTGAAGAGGATAGAATCTCCATGGAAGAGGCTGCACACGCTTCTTGCGTGGATTGCCATATGAACGTCGCAAAGGAGAAAAAAGAAACAGGACCTGTAAAATGCGGGGGATGCCATGATCAGGAAAAACAGCAGGCGATCAAAAGAATAGATCCCGCCCCCAGGCTTGACCGGAATCAACCGGACCTGGTGATGATAAAAACAGGTAATAAAGCACTTGACGCACCTGGTAAGGCAAGGATGAACCTTGTTCCGTTTAACCATAAGGGGCATGAAGAGGCGCAGGATACCTGTCGTGTCTGCCACCACGGCGAATTAAGCGCGTGTAACAAGTGCCACACGATTGAGGGTTCAAAAGACGGGCAAAATATCAGCCTTGAGAAGGCGATGCACATGGGCGGCGCAGATAATAGTTGCCGGGGTTGTCACCAAATGACGCAGCAGGAAAAAGAATGCGCTGGGTGTCATGTCTTTCTGGACAAAAAACAGAAGCAGGATGATTTATCATGCGCCAAGTGTCATGTGGAACCGCTAGCAGGTTTTTCAGGCGATGATGAAGCAATTGCGAAAAAGCTGCTCGCGTCCCGTAGAAGTGTGTCAGGCACTTACCCCAATGCTGATATTCCTGAAAAGGTTGTCATAAAACAGCTTGTCGATCAATATGATCCAGCTGAATTCCCTCACAGGAAAGTTGTTAACAAACTTGTTGAAGATACAAAAAACAATGAACTGGCTGCATTTTTCCATTCTGGAAAAGGTACGATTTGCCAGGGATGCCATCATAACAGCCCGGCATCAAAAAAGCCGACACTTTGCGGTAGCTGTCACGGCAAAACACCGGATGAAGAGAATCCGTTTAAACCTGGCATAAAAGCGGCATATCACCTGCAATGCATGGGATGCCACAGCAGCATGAAAATTGATAAGACAGGATGCACAGACTGTCATATGAAAAAATAAAAAAGAGGAAAAACATGTCCATATCAAGAAGGAAATTTTTAGGCTGGATGGGTGCGGCAGGGGTGGCTTCCACTGTGGGCAGGTCAGCTGGTGCTGCAACGGAGACCACTGAGTTTGTTGGCACACTGGTTGATACTACCAGGTGCATTGGCTGCAGGCGTTGCGAAGAGGCATGTGCAAAAGAGAACGGGAATCCTGTTCCAGATCCTGATGATGTGTCTGTCTTTGAAAAAGAACGGGTAACTGATTACAAGGCATGGACAGTGGTAAACAGATATGAAACGGAAAAAGGGATTGTATCCGTAAAAAGACAGTGTATGCACTGCAACCAGGCAGCCTGCGCATCCGCGTGTCTTGTGAACGCTATGCTGAAAAAAGAGGACGGTCCGGTGATATGGAGAGGGAGCAAGTGTATGGGATGCCGCTACTGTATGGTTTCATGCCCGTTTGATATGCCCAAGTATGAGTACCACAGTGTCATACCTAAAGTGCAGAAATGTACATACTGCTTTTCACGTCAGGAAGAAGGAAAACTGCCGGCATGTGTTGAAGCTTGTCCGGTGGAAGCTTTACGGTTTGGTTCAAGGAGGGAGATGCTTAAGATCGCAAAATCAAGAATCGCCCGTCAGCCTGACGAATACTACAATGAGATATACGGCGAACAGGAAGCAGGGGGAACATCATGGATGTATCTTTCCAAAGTGCCGTTCGACCAGATTGGCTTTAATACCGGTATCAGCAAAACTCCATATCCAGAATTCACAAAAGGATTCCTGTATGGCGTCCCGGTTGTGTTTGTTCTGTGGCCCACATTTCTGGCAGGCATGAGTATTCTGACGCGCAGGCGCGAACAGGCTGATGAAGCAGATAATAAAAAAGCAGATGAAAAAGAGACAGCAAAGAAGGAAGCACCACCAGCAGATGATGCCAAGGAATAAAAAAACGAGGTAAATGATGAGTAATGGAACTGTAAAAGCGCTTAATCAGGAAATTAAAAATTTCATCCCTTTTTTCCTGGAGGAACTTAAACCAAAAGGGAAAATCATTACACCCTTTAATGTGATTTCAGGTATAACTATATTTATTGGTATAATACTGATCATATATCGTTTCGCGTTCGGTCTTGGTGCTGCGACAAACCTGTCTGATGACTTCCCCTGGGGGATCTGGATCGGATTTGATGTGGTAACCGGTGTGGCATTTGCTGGGGGTGCTTATGTTCTTACGTGCGCTGTTTATGTGTTTGGTGCGAAAAAATATCATCCGATTATCCGCGCTACTGTTTTAAACGGATTTCTCGCGTACGTATTTTATGCTGGCGCGCTTTTGCTCGATCTTGGTCGGCCATGGAATGTTGTTAATCCGATAATCGGCAACGAGTTCGGATACAGTTCGGTGTTGTTTCTTGTGGCTTGGCACTTTCTGCTCTATATGATGGCGCAGTTTGTTGAATTCTCGCCAGCAGTTGCTGAATGGGCTGGATGGCGAAAATTAAGAAAAGTACTCGGCTCGCTTACTATAGGCGCGGTTATATTCGGTATTACGCTTTCTACACTACACCAGTCAGGCCTTGGCGCTCTTTTTATGATGGCAAAGGATAAAATTCATCCCCTCTGGTATACTGAATTCATCCCCATTCTGTTTTTTGTTTCAAGTGTTTTTGCCGGGCTTTCTCTTGTTATCATTGAAGGCGCCATCAGCCACAGGGTGTTCAGGGACCAGATACCTGAAGACCATCATGCCACGGAAGAGGATATTACCATCGGGCTTGCCAAAGGCGCGGCTGGCGCTATGTTTGCCTATTTTTTCCTAAAGCTTTTAGTGTTTATTCATGAGCATCACTGGACATACCTGGGGACGCCCATGGGATACTGGTTTCTGGTTGAAATGATCGGTTTTGTTGCCATACCCCTGGCAATTTTCGTGGAAGGTGTGAGGACCCGGGCGATTACACCCATACGGGTTGCCGCGGTACTGACCACCATCGGCATCATCCTTAACAGGTTGAACATATCTGTCATCGCTTATAAGTGGGACGCGCCGTTCCACTATTATCCGTCATGGATGGAAATCGTCATTACCATGACTGTAATTTTTGTGGAAATCTGGGTGTTCCGGTGGGTTGTTCTGAGAATGCCGGTTTTAAGAAAATCACCGGACTGGGTTGAGGATAGTCACTGATTTTAAATACTCATTGGAGACAGAAATAATGGAAGAAGGTATTTTTACATATTTTGATCTTTTTGCGACAAAAGGGGTTGAATATCTTGTTGTCATTGGATTCTTTGTAATCCTTGTGCTTTTCTGGAGCTATCTGCACATTAGCGACGACTAAAGCATGGATGGTTTTCAGCAGAAAGTTTAATGTTTCGGGAGTATTCCCGCAGGGTAATACATAAAGGAGGCTGTATGGCAGATTCAGCAAACTGGGACTGGGAGATCGGCGACAAGCTGGTTTCAGACATAAAAGAATGGAAGGCCTCGTATAACTGGGTGGAAGAGCCTTATGTCAGTCCTGATGGAGAAAAAGTTGCCGCTATCGTCAACACGGATGAAGCTGAATTCAATGTGTGTGTAAACGGAAAAGCATGGGAAATAGAGGAACCGTTTGAAAAGGCATGGTCGCTTAAGTTTTCACCTGACGGCAGGTTGACGGCTCTTGTTTCAGCAGACATGGCATGGACGGTTGCTGTGGACGGAGAGCTGTGGGAAGAGGCGAGCGACTATGTCTGGGACAAGCAGTTCAGTGAAGACGGTAAGACCATAGCCGTAGCTGCCCAGCAGGAAGGGAGTTACCTGATGATCAAGGATGATACCCCGTGGGAGAGCGGCTTCAGCTTTATTACTTGTATGACCATGAGTCCTGATGGAAAAAATACAGCTGCTTCGGCTCAGGCTGTGGCTTTTGGACAGGCGGAAGTCTTTAAGTTCCAGGAAGGGTGTTTTACTGCCGCGGCAAACGGAAACGCCTGGGGCAGGAATTTTGTCAATGTGTGGAACATGGCCTTCAGTCCGGACGGGACAAAGCTGGCTGCTGAAGTCCGTCTTAATCTTTATGATTATACCATCGCTGTTAACGGTAAACCGTGGGAACAGATATTCGGATGTGTATGGGCGCCGATTTTTCATTCTGATAAAGGCACGGTCATCGCTCCTGTAAGGACAGCCGGGGCATGGACCATGGCAGAAGACGGCAATATCATATGGGACAGCAAATTCGCCCAGGTATGGCACCAGAAGATCAGCCCTGACGGAAAAAAACTGGCAGCGATTGTCGCAAAAGGTTTTGGCAGCTGGACGGTAGCGGTTGATGGAAAAGCCTGGGACATAACATTTTGTGATATGGTTACCGATCTTACCTTCAGCCCGGACAGCAGCCGTGTAGGGTGTGTGGGAAAAGAGGGTGACAAGTATGCGATCGCTATTGATGGCAGTGAATGGGACAACAGCTTTGACATGGCATGGGGGCCTGTTTTCAGCCCGGACAGCAAAAACGTTGCGGCCAAGGTGGAGAAAGACGGTAAATATACAATCGCCGTAAACGGAAAACTCTGGCAAAGAATGTGTGAACAGGCTTGGGAACCTGTTTTCAGTCCTGACGGGAGTAAAATTCTTTGCAGAACGGTTGAGGACGGTGTGTGCTATAGAAGAGTTGTTTCAATCAATGAGATGATATAGCAGATAAGGGGAATGGGTATGAGCAATTTTGATATGCTTTATAATTTTATCAGCGGTCCGCTGTTTATTGTCGCAGTTATTGTTTTTATCGGCGGCAGTATTTACAAAATTCATCAATTAATATCCCTTGTTAACCAGAAGGAAAAATTCATCTGGAGATATATGAGTTGGAAATACAGCATAAGATCGATTTTACACTGGATTATTCCTTTTGCATCAACAAACTGGAGAAAACGTTCTTTCATGACGATCATGACCTTTATTTTTCATATGGGTCTTGTATGCATGCCGTTTTTCCTTGCAGCTCATGTCATTCTGATAAATGAAGCTTTTGGTGTGAGCTGGTGGACCATACCAGACGGAACAGCAGATGTAATAACGGTTATTGTTATTATTGCCTGTGTTTTTTTTCTCCTGCGGCGGCTGATTTTAAGGGATGTCAGGTTTATTACAACCCCTTCTGACTATGCACTGCTTACCATTGCTGCCGCGCCCTTTATTACCGGCTTTCTGGCTGATCAGCAGTGCTGTTATTACCGCTTCTGGCTGATACTTCATATTCTTTCAGGAGAAATTATGCTGATGGCAATCCCGTTTACACGCCTAACCCACATGCTTTATGCGGTGTTTACAAGAGCGTATCTGGGATCTGAATTCGGCGGTGTAAGACATGCGAGAGACTGGTAAAAAGGAGGATATAGATGGCTGAGCCTGCAAAAAACAGAATTATTGATGAGGGGCTTGATACCGGGAAAGAACGGCTAACACAGGAACGCATTGATAAAGTGATAAACCAGGTTTTATCCGGTGAAACAGGAGCAAGGCTTAAGGCGTATATGGATACATGCGTACATTGCGGTCTCTGTTCTGAAACCTGTCCTTATTACTTATCTTATGGCCGTGATCCAAAATTGTCACCTGCTGGTAAGGTGAGGCGGACCATGGGTGAAATCTTAAAGCGAAAAGGGAAGGTTGATCCAGATTTTATTCGGCAGGCATCAGAAGTAGCGTCAACTGAATGCAATGTGTGCAAGCGGTGCGCTATGTATTGTCCTTTTGGTGTTGATTCAGCCTATATCCTGTTGGTGATAAGACGGATATGTCATTTGTGCGGGGTTACACCTTTATATATACAGGATACAGCCCACAGCCATTCAGTTACTCAAAACCAGATGTGGGTAAAAGAGGACGAGTGGATCGACACTCTGCAGTGGCAGGAAGAAGATGCCCGTGAGGAATTACCAGATCTTCGTATTCCCCTAGATAAGGAAGGGGCTGATTTTATGTATTCTGTTATCGGTCCTGAGCCAAAGTTCCTGGCAGGATTGTTGTACCAGGCAGCCTATATTTTTAACGTAGCAGGATGTGACTGGACCATGCCGTCCATGCCCGGATGGGACAATAGTGACATGGCCATGTTTACAGGTGACAATGAAATCATGGGCAGGAATAAAAAGTTCCACTATGAAGCCGCGCAAAAGCTTAAAGTAAAACGGATCGTTATGGGTGAATGCGGACACGCATTCCGGTCAGTGTATGACGTGGGTAACCGCTGGCTCGCATGGGCAAATCCACCGGTTCCCATGGTGCATGCCATTGACTTTTATCATGAACTTCTGTCAACAGGTAAAATTAAGATTAAAGAAAAATATAAAAAATCCGTCACCATACATGATCCGTGTAATGTTATCAGGGGCCGAGGTCTTCATGACAAGCTTCGTTATGTTATCCATGAATTATGTGAAAATGTCATTGAGATGCACCCGAACCGGGAGCATAATTACTGCTGTAATGCAGGCGGTGGTGTGATTAACTGCGGTCCTCCGTTTAAAAACAAGCGGGTCATGGGAAACAAGGTCAAGGCAAAACAGTGTGCTGATACAGGCGCAGAGATCCTGATCACCCCCTGCCATAACTGCCATAGCGGCATGGAAGATATTGTTTTATATTATAAGCTTGATATGCATGTAAAATTTATCAGTGATATTATGTACGAGGTAATGGAAAAACCTGAGGTGTAAACAGACAGCACCCCTGAACGCGTTTATCGAAAAGCGCCCGGGATCAAGGCAGCTTACCTCCATCATTATTATTTAACAGTGCCGGGCGCTTTCGATATTTTTTTGAAGCCTTATAAAAGGAGCAGACAATGGTAAAAGCATCAGACAAGAAAATCCTGGTTGTTGATGATGAACCGGATGTGCGGAATTTTATTTCCGCATGCATTGAAGACGCGGGATTTATTGTTGAAACCGCTGAAAACGGGGAAGAAGCACTGGAAAAGATCAAGGCTGATCCGCCGGATTTAATGACTCTTGATATGGTGATGCCAGGATTGTCAGGCGTTCACGTGCTTCGTCGAATGCGGAAAATTAAGGGGAGTACTAAAATACCGGTTATTGTCATTACCGCACATGCCAGCGATGAAATGGGAGGGGATGGTATTGAACAGTTTAAGGCCTTTGACGCTGGAAAAGGGCCAAAACATATCCTGGAAAAGCCGGTTACACCGGTAAGCCTTGTTAAGGCCATATGTGACATCCTGGGCGTTGATCCAACAGTCGCAGAAAAAGCAGGGGAAAAAGAAGAATTAAAATCAATGATAAATGGATGTGATACTGATACACTTAAAAAGATCAGTGAATTGCTGAAGAAAAAATAAAAGGACAAAAAATTGTAAGAATCATTAGTTATTAACTTTTTATTCAACATACAAAAGAGATAAGGTTTGGTAGGTACATACATTTTCTTGTCCATTTTTATAATTATTTTTTTATCCCTATAAAAAAATGGGTAAAAAGAAAAAAATTTGTGATATTCCCCAAAACGTCACGGAAATAATCCTGGAAAGTATTTCAGACGGTGTGTTTACGGTTGATCTTGAGTGGCGGATCATGTCGTTCAACCGGGCTGCGGAGGAAATTACGGGGATTTCACGGGATGAAGCTGTGGGCAGGCACTGCTGGGAAGTTTTTCGGGCCAACATGTGTGAAGGTGACTGCGCGTTGAAGCGCACAATGAAAGAAGGCACATCGCTGGTCAGTACCTCTACCTATATTATTAACCACGAAAAAAAAAGAATTCCAATCACTGCATCAACTTCCTTGCTTAAAAACAAAAAAGAAGAAGTCCTGGGCGGAGTGGAGACATTCCGTGACATAAGCCTTGTGGAGGAACTTCGCAAGGAGTTGACATCCCGCTTTCAGATCGGTGATATGGTCAGCAGCAGTCCTTCCATGCGCAAGATTTTCGAACTTCTCCCCCAGGTGGCTGACAGTGACAGTACGGTGCTTATTCAAGGTGAAACCGGGACCGGAAAGGAGCTTCTGGCAAGGGCGATACACCATTCAAGCCAAAGGAAAGAAAAACCATTTATCGCTATCAACTGCGGTGCCTTGCCGGACACATTGTTGGAATCAGAGCTGTTCGGGTATAAGGCCGGCGCGTTTACAAATGCTATTAAGGACAAAAAGGGCCATTTTGCTGTCGCTGAAGGCGGAACCATCCTTCTTGATGAAATTGGAGATACAAGTTCAGCGTTTCAGGTACGGCTTTTACGTGTTTTAGAAGAACATGAGTACCTGCCCCTTGGTGCGGTAAAAAAAGAAAAAGTGGATGTTAGGATTATTGCCGCGACAAACAGGAATCTGTTGTCCATGGTTGACAGCGGGGAATTCAGACAGGACCTTTTTTATCGGATTAACGTTGTGCGGATGCTTCTGCCACCGCTTCGAGAGCGGATGGAAGATATTCCTCTCCTTGTTGACCATTTTATTGACAGGATGAACAGAATTAAAGGTAAGACCATATCAGGCATGGATCAGGAGGCGCTTAGCCTGCTGATGTCTCATATATATCCCGGCAATATACGGGAGCTTGAAAACATTATTGAACATGCTTTTGTCCTCTGTCCTGAAGGTTTTATTCATAAGCAGCACTTTCCTGCTACACTGATTACCCGGGAGTTGCCGTTTTCTGATCAGGACAAGCCGGGTGATGCGGTTAAGTCTGCTGAAGCAGGGATGATTATGGCGGCGCTCAATCGGAACAGCTATAATCGCCAGGCTACCGCGCGTGAACTCGGTATACATAAAAGTACACTTTTCAGGAAAATAAAAAAATTAGGAATTACCCTTCCTGAGATTGACGGCCGTTTTAAAAAATAGGACCTTTTCGCACTGTCGCACAGTTTCTTTTTTGCACCACATGTAGTCGCAAACACGCAACCATATCTTTTTTTCAGGCTGGCTCACTTTCTCTTTTCTTTTAAAACCATCTGATTCTTTTAAGCAATTTGGCATCATTTCTTTCTGCAATTTATGGCACGCTGTTTGCTCTATTCATGGATAAATAAGGCAACAATAACAGATATGAAAATAGCACTTACATTTTGGGAGAATCGAATTTCACCGGTTTTTGATTCCGCTAAACTTCTTCTTATTGCTGAAGTTGAAAAAGAAAAAGAAGTAAACAGCCAATACGTTCAATTCAATCCTGAATCACCTTTACTATTTGTGGAAATGCTGAACCGGATGGATGTTGAGGTTTTAATTTGCGGGGCAATTTCGGAAGTGCCTGCAGCTATGCTTGAGGCTAGCGGCATTAAACTTATACCATTTATTTCCGGTAATGCTGAGGAGATCCTTAAATTGTTCGCAAAAAAACATCCGCTGATTCCGAAATACCTGATGCCCGGGTGCGGCCGGAAACGCCGCGGAAAGGGTAACAAAAAGAACGTTTTTTTTTCTCAACAAAAGGAGGTGAGCAGTATGGCGAAAAAGGACGGTACAGGACCCCAGGGCCAAGGCAGGGGAACAGGAAAGGGCCGGGGCGGATGCGGCGCAGGAAAAGGCGGTAAGGGAACCGGCCAGGGAAAAGGGGGCGGTCAATGTACGGGGCCCGGCCGCGGCAGGGGACAAGGCCAGGGAAACAGTTAACATCAGGAAATATTATTTGGAGGTAAATATCATGCCTGGATTAGATAGAGGGGGGCCAATGGGTGACGGTCCAATGAACGGAAGAGGAAGAGGTTTTTGTAATACGCTAAACACAGGAAACAGCAAGAGATTTGTCGGAGGCTCCTATGGCCAGGGCTCAAAAAGGTGTTTTGGCCTGGGTATGGGCATGCGGCATGGTTTCTGCTGGGGGTATTCATGGCATGTGCCGTTACTTCATTCAGAAACGCCTGAGGAGATAGACGTCCTTAGAAGTCAGGCGGAATCCATAAAAAGCGTTCTGAACGATTTACAAGAACGCATCAAAAACCTGGAAACTTCTTCTAATGTTGGAAACAGAAACACCTGCTGAAATCATACGAATGGGCCATAAATACGGAAGGGAAATAATAAAAAAATTGGGTGTATAAACTGTAAACATCATACTGGCATAATAAAAGATAACTCAGTGTGCTTTGCCATAGCACCTCCACTGGAGAAGAGATGTCTCCGACACGCAGTACATCAGTTCCCGGAATTCTTGGCTACACCGGGAACTGGTGCTTGTGGTTTTATTGACTGGAAAAAAGAGTGAGACAACGATTCTTGAATATTGAGCGGGTTCATTTTCACGGGAGAAACATATGGGAAATTTGCTTCTGGTTAGTCCTGACAGGACGTCTCTGGCTTCTCTTGAAAAAGTAATAAGGCAAAAAAAAGGATTTAAGATTCATTGGGCGAAATCAGGCAGCAGTGCTCTCGCTGCCGTTCAAAAGAATGCTTATGTGCTGGCAGTTGTTGATGAAGACCTGGGGGATATGACAGGTCTTGAACTTGTGAGACGATTTATAGCGGTCAATCCCATGCTCAATTGCGCGATTGTTAGCGGCCTTGAACACAAAGCGTTTCATGAAGCGAGTGAAGGCCTCGGCATTCTTATTCAGCTGCCTGTCCAACCGGGGGAACAGGACGCGGTAGCACTGCTTCAGCATTTAAACCGTATCTTAAATCTTACAAACAGTTTGGCAAATAAAACTGGAGACCAGGATTAATGATTATCAGTGTTGCCAGCGGTAAAGGGGGTACAGGGAAGACAACGGTTGCTACAAATCTGGCGTATACCCTTGGAACAGGTGTGCAGGTGCTCGATTGTGACGTGGAAGAACCGAACGCGCATCTTTTTTTAAAGCCAAATATCGAACAGAATGAAAGCGTTTATACGATTGTCCCTGAAATTCATAAATATCGATGCTCATTCTGCAGAAAATGCGCTGAGATCTGCCGGTTCCGTGCTATTGCGGTGATGAATGAGGTTATACTGACGTTCCCGGAACTTTGTCACAGCTGCGGTGGTTGTTTTGCTGTATGTCCTGAAAATGCTGTGGCTGAAAAAGGGAGAGAGCTGGGTATGATTGAGAAGGGACGGGCAGGGGATCTGGATTTTGTACATGGCCGTCTCAGGGTTGGCGAAGCCATGTCGCCTCCCCTGATAAAACGGGTGAGGTCCTATACCCGTGAAGAGCTTATCACCATTATAGACGCGCCACCGGGGACATCCTGCCCTGTGATTGCTGCAATGAAAGGCGCGGATTATGTGCTGATGGTAACCGAGCCGACTCCGTTCGGCCTGAATGATTTGAAACTGGCGGTTGAAGCGGTGAAACTGCTTAATATACCCTGCGGTCTCGTTATTAACAGGTCTGATATGGGAGACAGGAGAGTGACGGATTACGCGGAACAGGAAAACATAGCTGTTTTGATGGAGATCCCCTTTGAACGGAGGATCGCAGAGGCATATTCAAAAGGGAGGCTCATTGTTGAGGTCTTGCCGGGATGGAAGGAAAAGTTTCTTGAATTGTACAGATGCATCGAAAAACAGATTAACAGCGGAAACTTGAGATGATGAATGAACTGGTTATTGTCAGCGGAAAAGGCGGTACAGGAAAGACGAGTATTACTGCTGCATTTGCCGCATTAGCAACAAACATGGTGCTTTGTGATGCAGATGTGGATGCAGCGGATCTTCATCTGTTGATGGCCCCTGACACCAGACAGCATCATTCCTTTGAAGGGGGATGGATTGCCGTCATCAATGAGGATCGATGCACGGAATGCGGCACTTGCAGGGAAATGTGCCGATTTAATGCCATTAATGCCAGCTATGTGATTAATAACATCGACTGTGAAGGCTGCGGGGTATGCGTTGATTTCTGCCCGGAAGGCGCCATCGACTTTCCGGTAAAAACCTGCGGGGAATGGTACCTTTCAGACACACGTTTCGGCCCCATGGTACATGCCAGGCTAGGTATTGCCGAGGAAAATTCCGGCAGACTGGTAACCCTGGTAAGGCAGGAAGCCAAGATACTCGCTGAAGAAAAAAACCTGGATCTTATCATTACCGACGGCCCCCCGGGTGTCGGCTGTCCGGTTATCGCGTCAATCGGTGGTGCAGCAGGTGTTGTCATTGTTGCGGAGCCGACAGTTTCAGGATTGCACGACATGAAGCGGGTGGCACAGCTGGCAGGACATTTTAAAGTGCCTGCCATGGTTTGCGTGAACAAGTATAACCTGAATTCAGATCAGACAGAAGCTATTGAAAAAATTGCACAAGAAATGAACATAACGAATCTCGGTAGAATTCCTTTTGATCCTGTTTTTACGGGATCAATGATTCAGGGAAAGACAATCGTTGAGCATGCCAATGGATCAGATACCGTGATAGCGGTTAAAGATATCTGGGAAAAGATAATCAATAGATACTGAAGTAATAAAAGAAAATAGGAGATATCATGGAAAAAATATTAATTGTCGGATGTAAGAAAGCAATGGATGATGTTTGCATCGGCTGCAGCCGCTGTATGGTGGGATTTAACAGAAGGGAAGGAGAGTTTGAGCTTTATAAAGATAAAGATGCACAGGTTATAGGGCTTTTAAATTGCGGTGACTGCCCTGGTGCAACCATTGTTACCCGGCTTGCACAGGTGAATTTATGGAACAAGCCGATGGAGGAAAAAGTGACAAAAATTCATGTGGGGCCCTGTATTATGGATCACTGCCCTTACATAGATACGATAATGAAAAAGATAACAGCCAAGGCGGGTGTGGAAGTCATTGAAGGAACCCATCCGTATAAACCGGATAATATTTTTGCATAAGGGAAAGTATCATAAATGAAAGGAGAATGTTTAATTATGGAGAATGGGAGAATAGCAATACCGTCAAACGGAGAGGGAGGACTCGATGGCCAGCGGTCAGGGCATTTTGGACATTGTGATGTGTTTACGTTTATTGATGTAGAGGACGGTACCATAAAAAATATTACAACACTGCCGAACCCGGACCATGTACAGGGCGGATGCATGATACCGGTCAACCTGCTTGCAGAGCATAAAGTAAATGCGCTTATCGTCGGTGGTATAGGGATGCGTCCGCTCATGGGATTCAGGGAGGTAGGCATAAAGGTCTATCATGACGCGGAAAGACCGGATATTCGACCGGTGGTTGAAGACCTGATTTCAGGAAAATTACCGATTATCGCGGATAACCAGGTCTGCGGTGGCAGTGGTGGCGGCATGGGACCAGCATAAAAGGAGGTGGCATAATGAAGATAGCTGTCACGTCAAAAAGGACGGACCTTGATTCAGAGGTTGATCCCCGTTTTGGAAGGGCCGCGTATATAATTGTTGTTGACACGGAAACCCTGGAATTTGAAGTGCTGGATAATACAGAAAATGTAAACGCGTTTAAAGGCGCGGGTATTCAGGCTGCGGCAATGATCAGTGATAAAGGGGTTGAAGTGCTGCTCACAGGCTTCTGCGGGCCCAATGCATTTAAGACTCTTACTGCCGGTAAAATCAAGGTGGTTAATGATATCAGCGGTACGGTCAGGGAAGCTGTAGCGGTATTTAATTTAGGGAACATGTCCTATGCTGAATCAGCGAATGTTGAAGGACACTGGTAAAATATCAGCAAAAGTTTTTAACAGCTAATTAGAGGCAAATTTAAAAATAATAAAACATCGTATTTAAAAAAAACAGGAGGACAAAAAAATGTCAGAAGAGGTTAAGCACAAGATTAAAGTAGTGCCTGGAGAAAAAAGTCATCAAAAGAAAAAAAAACTGGCAGATCCGACAACGGCTTCCATTGATAAGGCGACACGCCAAATGATTACGCGTTCGCATGATCTGGAAATTGAAACTGTTTTTGATAGAGCTGCAAACATGAAGCCCTGTAATATTGGTGTGCAGGGAACTTGCTGTAAAAATTGCGGAATGGGTCCATGCAGGCTTCCACTTCCAAAAAACGGGATAGAGGGAAAAGATGACAGAAAAGGATTATGCGGCGCTTCCCCTAATACGATTGCGGCACGTAACTTTTTAAGGATGATTGCGAGCGGAGCGGCCGCCCATTCAGACCACGGCCGTTGCGTTGCAGAGATTTTTTTGAGTGCCGCACGACAGGAGACAGAGGCATATAAGATAAAGGATGCAAATAAGCTTATATCAATAGCGCCTCATTTTAATGTTGAAACAACCATTGAGATAGATGGAGAAATAAAGGATCGTAATATCGATGAAATAGCTCTTGAAGTTGCAGAAAGGGCTTTAAATGAATGGGGAAAGCCTGAAGATGAATTGTTATATTTGAAACGTGCTCCGGCACCGCTATATGAAAAATGGAAGAAAAATGGGGTACTGCCCAGAAATATTGATAGAGAAATAGTGGAAATCATGCATCGTACTCATATTGGTGTCGACCAGGATTACAAGAACATGATAAAACAGGGCACACGGGCAGCACTTGCTGACGGCTGGGGCGGATCAATGATGGCTACTGATCTCCAGGACATTCTGTTCGGTACACCTTACCCGCTACAGTCAGAAGCAAACCTTGGTGTTATGAAAGAGGATCATGTCAATATTATTATTCATGGGCATGAACCTGTCCTTTCTGAAATGATTGTGGCTGTTTCCCAGATGAAAGAAATGGAAGATTATGCAAACGAAAAGGGTGCAAAGGGTATACAGCTATCCGGTATCTGCTGTACAGCCAATGAGATTCTCCAGCGACATGGTGTGCCGCTTTGCGGGACATTTCTACAGCAGGAACTTGCCATCATCACAGGTGCATGCGATGCTATGGTAGTTGACATTCAATGTATTTTTCAGAATGTTGCCAATGTGGCTAAATGCTTCCATACAAAACTTATTACAACCCATCCGATTGCTAAAATGGAACAGGATAATGTTATCCATATAGAATTTGACGAGCATTATGCCCTGGAAGATGCAAAAAAAATAGTTAGGCTGGCCATTGATAATTTTGAAAACAGAAGTGCCGATGTAATCATACCTAAACAAAAGGGAACTCAGATAGCCGGTTTTGGCGTAGAGTCCATTCAATACCATCTTGGAGGAATGTTTCGCGGATCTTATTACACGCTGAATGATAATATTATTAACGGCCGTATTCGCGGTGTTGCCGGAGTGGTTGGCTGCAACAATGCAAGGACAACGCACAATGAAGGGCATATCGCAGTAGTAAAAGAACTGATAAAAAATGATGTTCTCGTGCTGACTACCGGATGCAATGGTATTGCCTGTGCCATGGAAGGGCTTTTGGTCCCTGAAGCCGCAGGTGTTTACTGCGGCCCAGGTTTAGCAGAAGTATGTGAGACTGTTGGAATTCCTCCGGTGCTCCACATGGGTTCCTGCGTGGACAACAGCCGGATATTGCTGGCTGCAACTGAAGTCGTGAAAGCAGGCGGTCTTGGAAATGATATCAGCGATCTTCCGGTTGCAGGAAGCGCGCCGGAATGGATGAGCGAAAAAGCGATCAGCATCGGGCACTATTTTGTATCCTCAGGTGTTTATACTGTTTTTGGTGTTACATTGCCGACATCTGGCGCGCCTGTATTTCAGGATTATCTGTTTAATGATCTGGAAAAGATTTATGGGGGAATGTGGGATATTGAAGATGATCCTGTCAAACATGCGCAAAAGATGATAGCGCATATTGACAAGAAACGTCAGGCTCTTGGTATCGATAAAGCCAGGGAAAGGGTTTTGGTGGATATGGAAGCTAGAAGAGAGATGGAGGTAGTATAGATGCAACTGTTTTCGTGATTTTCAAACACTGAAGGCCAATGGATAAAGTAAACTGATGAGTGCCTGAAAATAGAAGAATGATTCAACTATAACAACTATTTTAAAAAATATCGTTCTTTACTTCAGGCACTTTTTTTAATTTAATTATAAAAAGAGATAAAATGAGCTCATATATACAATCCATCCGATCGTATGGTTATAGAGGATGATGAAGAGGAATTCGCCGAACAGATAGATAAGCCTGTTCAAACAAAAAAATATATCAATAGATTTATCGGCGTTTGTAATTACATGTTTAAAAAAGGTTTTGCTATGTTCAAAGAAAAATTTTGTGATTGTTGCGGCGACTGTCTTACGGAATGCTACTGGATAGATGTGGAACAGGACCGGGCAGTAGAATGGATGAAGGCGATGATAAACGGAGATCAAACGCCTGTACTTCGACAGTGTATCACCTGCTATGCATGCAACGAAATATGTCCCAATGACGCGAATCCGTTCGATCTTATCGCTGAACTTCAGGAAAAGCATGAAACATTTATTTCCAGAAATGACGCTGAAAAGACCGAAAGCAGGTATGCGTTTACAGGTGAGCTGCAGTCTTATCCACGGGCTAAAAAGGTAATGACAACATGCGTGTTTGAAAAAACAGACCCCCATCTTATACAGGGAGAACTTTATGACCTGCCGCGTGTCGGAGGTAAACCGTATTTCTGCTGGGTTCTGTTCAGCCACAGCGGCGCGGTAAGTATACAGGAAAAACACGCTAAAGAGATGGTTGACCGCCTTGCTCTTACCGGCGCCAGGGAGATCGTCTGTTTTCATGATGACTGCTATGCCATGCTCGCGAAAATTGCGCCTGAATACGGTATTGATGTCCCGTTCAGGCCGGTTCATTTGTCTGAATATCTTGCCGGATATCTCAATGCAAAAAAAAACAGGATTAAACCTTTAAATATTGAAGTCGCTTATCAGCGCCCATGCGCTTCATGTTATACACCTGAAAAAGAGCATTATATTGATGAGATATTTGAATTGACAGGCGTAAAACGGGTACAGCGAGAGTATGACAGGGAAGAGGCAATGTGCTGTGCTGCCATAAAACTAATGCTCAATAATGGAGATCCTGGTCCTGATCAGGAGCTTAACATTCTAGATGCAAAAGAGAACGGAGCACAAGCTATGGTGTGTCTCTGTCCCATGTGTATACACTCACTCGCAACTATTGCTTCTGCGCATGAAATGCCTCTAATTTTTTTAGGTGATATCGCGCGAATTGCCCTTGGTGGAACACCTTTACCAAAAGACCTTTACAGAATGTAAATAAAAGCAACAGTAGTTGTAGCCCTTGGTTACACCTGTATAACATGATGTTTTATAAGGTATAATTGCTTTAAGATGACTTTTTGTAAGACAGATATGTAGCCAGAAACATCACTTCCTTTTTTCTTTTTTCCTTCAATCCATTTCTTTTTTAGCAACATCCAGGCATCGATTTTACAACAAGCTGAAATAATGAGGTATGTCGTCGATCAACTTTTTCCCAGAATTGGCATCCAGGTTGCTAAAGCAGTATGCAGGCAAATAATTCTTATTAAACAAGGAGTAAAACAATGACACAGAAAAAAGAGGTTAAAATCGCGGGATTAAAGGTCATCGATAATGAATGCATATGGATGAAGGCGGGGGTTGTAACTTTTCGTTTATGCGACAATGCTTATGACTGCACATCATGTCCCTTTGATACAGGCATGGCAAAAGCCATGAAGGCAAAGACAAAAGGGAAAAAGCCGTACAAGCCGCCGGCATGGGCTGAATATTTGAGAAAAAGGTACAAAAATGATGAAAGACCCTGCCGCCATGTATTGACCGGTCGGATTGATCCGCCAAAAACATGTCCGAATAACTATGAATGCAATCACTGCAGTTATGATCAATGGCTAGATGAATTTGATTTATCACAAAAGCCGAAAGTCAAAGAAGTTAAGTCAGCTTCTGGTTATCAGGTTGCAGAGGAATACTATTATCATCCATGTCATACATGGACATGTTTTCAACATGGGGGTTTCAGCCGGGTGGGTTTCGATGATTTTCTTGTCAGGCTTTTCGGACCGATGGATTCAATCAACATGCCTGAAATTGGAACAAAGTTAAAACAGGGCAAAACGTGTGTAAGCTTCGAAAGGGATAACAGGACCGCGGCCGCCATATCTCCTGTTTCCGGTACAGTGCTGGCGGTAAACTATGGCGTTTCTGCTCATCCTGAAATAGCGCATGATGATCCGTATGATAAAGGGTGGCTCTTTACTGTAGAAACAGATATGCCGAAAAGAAATCTGAAAAAACTTTTTTATAGTTCTGAAAGTATGGAATGGATAGATGAAGAGAGCCAGAAGCTCCTCGGACTGATTTCACCTGAATACAAAAAACTCGCTGCCACAGGCGGTGTGCCGGTAAAAGATATCTTTGGAAGTGTAAAGGGGCTAGAATGGGATCAGCTGGTGACAACTTTTCTTGATCAATAACTTAGCAGCAGAATAGAGTGATCTACGGAATTCTCTCCCTGATTAGCGTACTTAGCGAACGACAAAAGAAATTAATCCGCGAAAATCCGTGTTTATCCGTGTCCCATTTCGTTGTGATCTAACGAACATGGTAGTTTATGAAAAATGAGTGTTAAAGGCCTTTGAACAGTACCGGCAGAAGTTCATCATAATATTATCCAGTGTTTCAATACTGTCAGAATAGTGCATAAGACAGCGCTCATCTGAGCAGTGAATCATGTCAAAAAGATGCCCAAGTTCGTGAAGGGATATTTTAGCCAGCCGTTCATACATTCCTGGATCAGGATCACTGGATTGTGCCGCGTAAAACCTGTAAATAGAAACAACAGCACATTTTCCACCCTGCCGGGCCTGGCCGAAAACATGTGTAAATATGGGGACAAAAAGATCAAGATCGCAAATGCAGATAATTTTTTCATCATTTCCCATGTATGAATTTTCCATAAAATTGATAATGGCGCCTGCATCATATTGTGATCTTTTTTTGTCAAACGCATAAGAAGGATGTTTGAGGCAGGGAAGGACTTTTGTTGGAAGAGTAAAAATTGATGTAATATGTGCGGCAACCACTTTAGACGCAAGATCAGAGACAGTGCCGACAGGAAGTACACCGATAAATTTTTCTTTTTTCCCCAAGGTATAATTTCTCCGGATTAGTGTTCTGCCCGTTTTAAATTATACCTTTTAATTTTTTTATGCAAGGTGACCCTGTTAATATCAAGAAGCTTTGCCGCCTGGGTTACATTCCATCCGGCTGTTTCCAAAGCTTGGCAGAGACAAGCTTTTTCACTTTCTAAAAGAGAAAGTTGTTTTGTCTGCCCGGTCTTGGTGGCTTCTAAAAAGGGAAAATCCTCCGTACTAAGAGCCTTTTTCTTTGACACAACAACCGCTCTTTCAATAGCATTTTCAAGTTCACGGACATTTCCAGGCCAGTCATAACCGAGTAACCGAGTCATGGTGTTTTTAGAAAACCGATCAATCTGTTTTTTTGTTTCTCCGCTGTATTTTTTCAAGAAATGATCGGCCAGCAATGGTATATCATCTTTTCTTTCTCTTAACGGAGGGATTTCGATTGTCACGACATTAATACGATAAAAAAAATCGGCTCGAAACAGGTTCCGTTCCATCTGCTTTTTTAGATTGCGACGGGTGGCTGATATGAGACGAAAATCGACGTCAACAGGGTAACTGTTGCCGACACGGACAATTTTTTTATCTTCCAGTACCCGTAAAAGATCTACCTGCATTTTTGAGCTTATCTCACCTACTTCATCTAGGAAAAGAGTCCCACCGGAAACAACTTCAAGAAAACCCTTACGCGTATTTGAAGCCCCAGTAAAAGCACCTTTCTGGTGACCGAACAGTTCGCTGGCCATAAGAGAATCGGGAATTGTACCACAGTTGATGGCAACAAAAGGACATTGGTTTCTATTGCTTTTTGCATGAATGGCTTTTGCCACAAGCTCCTTTCCTGTTCCTGTTTCACCTAGGATAAGGATAGTAGCATCGCTGATAGCCACTTCCTGTATGATATCAAACAGCTTTTTCATTACTGGTGACTGGCCGATAATATTTTCAAATCGGGTTATCTGATTAAGCCTGCTTTTAAGATAATTAAATTCAGCAGATACTTTTTGCTGCTGGATTATCTTTTCCATAACCAGATTAAGTTGCTCAGGTTTGAAAGGTTTTAAAAGATAGTCAGCCGCACCCATTTTCATGGCTTGAACAGCGGTCTCTATGCTTCCAAAAGCGGTAATAATAACAACAATTGTTTCAGGATATTCCTGTTTAATTTTTTCCAGAAGTTCGATACCGCTCATTTTTGGCATTTTAATATCAACAAACATCACATCAATATGGTTCTGCTCCATCTTTTTCAATGCTTCCATGCCGTTCTCAGCAGTGTCAATTCTGTAACCTGACTGTTTAAACCAGTGATAAAAAGATTCTCTAACAACCATTTCATCATCTACTATCATGATGCTCATGTTATTCTTCATATTTTATCTTCATTGAGATTAATCATCAGATAAATACATTGGAAAAGTAATTGTGACGGTGCTCCCTTCACCAGTTTTACTGGTGACTTGAATATCTCCGCCATGGCTTTTTATCACACCGTAAGCTATTGATAAGCCCAGGCCTGTTCCCTCATTCTCTTTTTTTGTAGAAAAGAAAGGATCAAATATGTTCCCTAGGTTCTCTTGTGAAATACCACATCCAGTATCTGTAATTTTTACGCGGCATTGCCGGTCTGTTTCATCCTGTCCAATGGCGATATCCAGTTTTCCCCCTTCAGGCATGGCTTCAATGGCATTGAAGATGATGTTAAGCAGGCATTGCTGCACCTGATTTTTATCTCCCCTGATTACTAGTGGATGTTTTTGCAGAATGATATCAGATTCAATGTTTTGCAATTGCATTTTGTGGCGGGTAAGTAAAAAGACAGAGTTGATCAAGTCGTTTAATTCTATGTTTGTCTTAGTGCCTGGTGCTTCACGGGCAAATGAGAGAAGCCCTGAAACGATGTTGCCGCAGCGCTCCAATTCAGCTGACATTATTGGCGCATATTTTCGCATATCTTCAATATCATCTTCAGAGAGTTCCTGTTTAGCCAGCGTTTTTTCCATCAGATGACTAAAGGTCAAAAGACCCTGGATAGGATTGTTTATTTCATGGACACAACTGGCTGAAAGTTTTCCCAGAGAAATCATACGGTCTTCATGAATGACATGGTTTATATCGTCTTTTAACTGTTTCGTTCTTTTGTTCATCCTTGTCAGAAATTCATCTGTAAGATCCTGCCAGATTTCAATTACTTTTACTACTTCTCCGGCACTGTTTTTTATCGGGTACGAAACAACGTTATAAAAGGCTGAACTGTTATTTATAGTAGGAAATTCGTGTATTGCCTGGGCGGATTCTTTTGACCGCATTGTTTCCAGGACTGGGCAGGGAAATTCAGGCTGTGCACTGAAACAGTGTGCTTCATAACCGTAAATAGTCTGATAACAGTAAGACTTTTCAACTTCTTCGGCTGTCTTGCCTGTTGTACTGAGAAATGCCTCATTTGCCTGGTCAATTGTAAAATCAGTATTTAAAATCAAAATTGGCGCATTTTTTAATTGCATTAAAAAATCTGAAATCATTTTTTCGAGAATAATCTGATTTTTAGCCATATCGAATACCAATCCTACATATAGTGTTTTAGTTAATAAGTACGCAATTTGTGTGCCAGCGCCTTTGTTTCTTTAAGGTGATTTTTAGGCGATTCTTATCTCTCCCTAGAACTGTGATAGCATGATTGTAAATATTTATTCTGTTGATATTATTTACAAATTATGTAAAAAAAGTATCCCTGTATAATAATTTTATGATTTAAAGCGGAAACAGATGACAGAGGCAAAACACCACATTCTTTTTTTAAGTGACGGCGGCAATAATCTTGAGCTGATGGCTGAATGTTTTGCCCGCAAGATGAACAAAGCTGATATTGATTTTACAAGTGCTACCATGATGCCGCCGAAATTAAATCCCATTACCCAGGATGTAATGCAGGAAAAAGGGATGGATATATCCATTCTAACGCTGAAAACACTGGTTGATATTGAGCCATTTATGTTTGACCTTATCATTACACTCGGCGATTTTGACCAGACCTGCAGTCCCAACCTCCCCGGTATGCCCCCGAATTTCAGCTGGGCCGTGCCTGATCCTGATCCTGGGGAAGACGAAGAAGAGATTGAAGAAGAGTTAAGGATAGCGCGGGATATGCTGGAGGACAGGATAAAAATTCTTTTTAGCGCTGGTCTGCTCCACGCGCTGTTTGTTACACGTCGCAATCTTGAGCTGCTTCTTGACAACCTGATTGACGGTGTTATGGCGCACACAACAACCCGGCGGATATTTTTTTTTAACAAGGCTGCTGAAGAAATAACCGGCTACAGGCGGGAAGAACTGATCGGGAAAGACTGCCATGAAGTGTTTCCAGGAAGGTTCTGTGGCGGGATGTGCGATTTTTGTGAGAGTATAACACAGAAAAATATTGACCAGGTTGAAGAAAGCGAAGTCTCTTTTACCAGGCCTGACGGAAAACTCCGTATCCTGAAAATGTCCATCATGCCGGTGTCGGATTCTGATAATGAAGGTGTGGGGGCGCTGATATCGTTTAAGGATGAAACTGAGCTTAAACAACTTAAGAGCCGGATAAAGCATCATCATTCAATCGGGGGATTGATCGGGCGGGATCCCAAGATGCTTGAGCTGTTTGACCAGATACGCGAAGTGAGTAATGTCCTGGTCCCGGTTCTTATAGAAGGCGAAAGCGGAACAGGAAAAGAGCTTGTGGCAAACGCCATCCATGACACAGGGCCGAGAGCGGAAAACCCATTTGTCGCCATTAACTGTGGCGCATTGCCTGAAGGTGTACTTGAAAGCGAGCTGTTCGGCCATGAAAAAGGCGCGTTTTCAGGGGCGGTACAGGAGAGAAAAGGGCGGTTTGAACTGGCAGATGGCGGCACCATATTTCTTGATGAAGTGGGGGAGCTGTCTCCAGCCATGCAGGTGAAACTTCTACGTGTGCTTCAGGAGCAGCGGTTTGAACGGGTGGGCGGAGAGGAATCGATCCAGGTGGATGTCCGGATTATCAGCGCGACCAATCAGAATCTTCGGAAAATGATGGAAAAGAAGAAATTCAGGCGGGACCTTTTTTATCGGCTGTGTGTTGTGCCGATTACTCTCCCCACATTAAGGGAGCGACGGCTTGACATCCCCATGCTGGTTGAGCACTTTCTTGAGCTGACAGCCCTTGAATTAAAGAGGCCGGTACTGACACCGTCCAACGAGGTCATGGACCTTTTAACCGGATATTCCTGGCCCGGGAATGTTCGTGAACTCCATAATGCAGTGGGGTATATTTATGTAAAATGCAGGGCAGGTAACATTGAACCTGAACATCTGCCTCCGGAGATAGTCAACTATGAAGAAAAAGTACCTGCGAAACCAGGGCCGGCGTTAAAGATGAAAAAAGAAGAGGTCCTGATGGCCCTTGCAAAGTCAGAAGGGAACAGAAAAGAGGCTGCAAAAATGCTTGGTATCGGGCGGGCAACTCTTTACCGGTATCTGGATCATTATGGACTTAAGTAATGATACATCTTTATTGTCCGAAACATTATGCTTAAAGATATCCTCAAATTAATCATCACCGGTGTCCCCCACAGCGGGACGACACCCCTTGCGGATGTTTTCCGGCAGTCTCCTAACCTTGTTTCAGGGGCTGACTGCGGTTTTTTATTATGCGACCACCCAAGAGATTTTCCAGAGACCAACAAAAAATACTATGAAAAATTACAGCGGGCCTGGCAGTTAAGCGAGGAAGATATCCGATACATATCTGATTCCGATGAATGGGAAGAGGTCTATGTTAAATTACGCGAGCGCTGTCCCCAGACAAAAAATAAACATGTGTTCATGTTTGATAAGACGCCTGACTATATATTCGAGCTCGATGAGATACTGGACAAGGCAGAAGGCATTCCCTTTGTGGTCATATTCAAGGACCCGAGACTACTATACTACTCATTGAAAAGAAGAAATGTTAGCAACAGAGACGGAATACTAAGCTTGTTTAACAGACCGTTCAGGGAAAAACTTCAGAAATATCAAGAAGAGGGCCGGCTGTGCCTGGTTCGGTATGAAGATATGTGCTTAAAGGGTGAAGAGACATTAAAAAAGGTTTTTGAATTTACTGGGTTTGAATTTAATAAAGCGTTTTTAAACTTTACGTCCAAGTATCAGCCCCAGTACGGCAAAGGCATACAAAGCAGGTATGTTTCTGTATATAAAGGAGAGCTGACCCGGGCAGAGCTGGACAGCATACATGAGTGGGCAAGGGATGACTTTTTTTATTTCCATGATGATGCTGACATTGATTCAAAATCGGAAACAGAAAGGCCGTCTATTTATAATGTGTCATGGTACAGCAAACATCGTATGGATGCATATAATAAGCTTTTCGGCAGAGGCCCGGAAATCGGTGCTTTTAATAATGCGGCTATTGTTCCGGAAGATTGTAACGTCATATATGCGGATATCTTTACCAGGGAAGAAGCCTTCAAATATTTTCCTGAACAGAAGGAAGATGTTCTGAAGAGAGCGGATGTTATCCATGATATGGATAAGGAAGGGCTCGCTATGTTCAGGAGCCTGCAATTCGATTTTGTCCTGCTTAACCGGGTAATCGAACATGTCGCCAATCCCATCAAGTCGATTAAAGAAGTGTTCCGTGTTACGCGGAAAAAAGGCAGCGTCATCATATCAGCGTTTGAAAAAGATGCTACCGTATTAATAGATTTTCCATCAACACCTTTCAGCCGGGTTTTGGAACGATACCGGCAGGATGTTAACAGTGTGAGCAGGGATCTTTATGTTGAACTGCTGCGGATCATCGATTCTGAAGTGTTTGAAAAAGAACATAAAGAGATGGAAAAAGACCTTGAGGCCTTAATAAACCGCCGGGAACATGTCAACCGTTGGAACTCGGAAACGTTTAAGGCGTTTTTAACAAAATCGTTTGAGCTTCTGAATATCCGGGCAGAATGTATTTATGAGAGTACCGGTGATGAAAATAAAACAGAATATTTTTCTGTATGGGAAAAGCTGTAACTTGTTCGGAAAAAGAAAATGAATGAAAAAAACGATGATATCTATATTTACGGTGATATTCAGATAAAAGCCAATAAATGGGGTGCTAATTATTATTTAAAGTCAAGCTATCCTGTAAGGCATGGTCAATATTCACAAATTGAAACCCCGGCTTATATTTTTCAATTTAATTTGAACGGTGAAATAAAACTAATTCAGGATAAAATTAACGCCCCCCTTTATCCTGGTGAATGGTTCAAGCGAAGTATGGCGAATGATTGGACCTTCTATGCTTCCCCTGGTTACGGTGCTACATACCATTTTATGGGCGAGTATTACCTGCCGTGTTTCTCATATCCTACCAACGCGGTTTTTGATGACTATATCTTTAATAATGAGAGATTGGAACAGGCCTTAAATGCTTTTAAAGAATTAATTGACCGTTTAAAGAGATTGTCTACAAAAGGGATGCCTGTTGAAATTGAATCATTTTTAAAAAGTGTTACGGAAAATAACTTGGACAGACTTAAACATAAAGGAGAAGATTTCCATTCGATACTCAATAGCAGGATATCTGTTCTACCACCTGATACGCGGCATACGGATTATGATGTTATCCCGATTATTTTGTCTGATGGGTGTTTGTATAATTGTGGTTTCTGTGCAGTTAAAAGCGGTCAGGAGTTTCAGGTGCGGAGCCAACAGGACATCCTGAAGCAGATAAAAGGACTGAAAACGTTTTACGGAGATGACCTGCCAAATTATAATTCGTTATTTCTCGGTATGCATGACGCACTTAATGTGGAAAAAGAGTTAATCGAGTATACAATAGAAACCGCGGTTGAGACATTTGATATTGAGCATTCAAAAATGCTCTATCCAAAGCTGTTTCTTTTCGGCAGTGTTGATTCACTGCTTGACGCAGATGAATCACTTTTTGAGACACTCAACAAAATGCCCTTTTATACATTTATCAATATCGGGATGGAATCCCCTGATCAGGAAACGCTCGATAAATTAAGAAAACCCCTTTCTGCAGACAAGGTTAAAAAGTCTTTTGAAAAAATGTTGGATATTAACCTGGCGTTTGACTATGTTGAAATTACGGCAAACTTTGTTATTGGTAGCGACCTTCCTGACGGGCATTTTTCATCCATTGCCGAACTTACAAAAAAAGAGTACCTTGAAAGCCACAACAAGGATCTTATCATGGCCATTACCAGCATGGCCGCACCAAAGATGCATGAAAACTATGTTAAAAAAGGGAATATCTATCTTTCGCCGCTGATCGGTGACAAATCTTTAAAGAAAATGCTGAAGCGGTTTGATGAACTGAAAAAGAGCGGCTATCTTTCTATGTTTATGTATTTGATTCAACGGCTCTAGCCCTTATTTCTCATCCAATACACTGCGGATGGTTTTTGCAAATTCTGACGTTATAATCGGTTTCATCACAAAGGCGGCGAGGTTCATTTCTTTTGCCTTTTTTTCATCAATTAATGAACTGTGTCCTGTACAGATAATGATGGGAATATCTGGACGAATCTGCATAAGTTTTTCTGCGAGAGTGACACCGGTCATGTGAGGCATGGCCATATCTGTAATAACAAGATCAAAGGCATCTGGTTGTGATTGAAATGTTTCAAGCGCACTGACTGGATCTGTTTTGGCGTCAACATAGTATCCAAGCCATTCCAGAATCTGCTGCATCATTAGGACAATGGACTTTTCATCATCCACAAAAAGAATTTTTTCCGTGCCCTGTGGGAGTTCATCCACGGTATTGGCTTCTATTTCCGGTACTTCAGCGGTTAAAGGAAACAAAACAGTAAATGTCGTGCCTTTCCCGGTTTTGCTGTCCACAGTGATGGCGCCGCTGTGATTTTTGACGATTCCGTGGACTACCGCAAGCCCCATTCCTGATCCGTTCCCGAATTCCTTGGTCGTAAAATAAGGATCAAAAATCATGTTAATGATTTCAGGATCGATACCAGGACCAGTATCACTTATGATTATTTTTATATGGTCACCTTTATTTAATCCGGGGAAATTGTTAATAGCGTCTTTGTCTAAATATGTGCGTTCAATTTTAATTTCAATACTTCCTCCGGTTTTTTCCATCTCCTGGGATGCATTGATGCACAGGTTCATCATCATCTGATGCATCTGTACAGGATCAGCATTAATGACTTCATCGTTCGCTTGAATATGTTTTTGTATGTCTATGTTTACAGGGATTGTGGATCGTAAAAATTTCAAGGCATCCTGGATGACAGGAACGATTTGAACTGGTTTGAGTTTATGATCGGTTTTCCGGCTGAAATTGAGAAGCTGCCTGATGATGTCCTTGGCCCTCAGCCCGGCGTCTTTAACTTCCATTATATGATGATGAACAGGGCTCGTCTTGGGTATGTCAGTCAATGCAAGTTCTGTATTACCGATAATAATTCCGAGAATATTGTTGAAATCATGTGCAATACCACTGGTCAGAGTACCGAGAGACTCCATCTTTTGGGCCTGCTGAAGACTGCTCTCAGCCTGTTTGCGCTTTGTGATATCTTCAACAACCGCGATATGATGCCTGGGCTCTTCACCCGGGTTCCATGTAGGTGAGACCGCCAGGTTTACCCAGACAATTGAGCCATTTTTGTGATAGTAGCGCTTCTCCATGGTAAACTCCCGGATCTTTCCGTCGAGGAGTAATGCCATGTTGTCAAGGTCGGGTTGCAGATCATCCGGATGAGTAATCTCCTGGAATGTCTTGCCGCCGGACATTTCTTCAATGCTGTATCCCACGATATCGCAGTACCGCCGATTGATGCGCAGAAAGCGTCCGGATTTCGATTCTATCAGGGCCACGCCCACAGCAGCCTGTTCGAAGATGGTACGGAATCTCGCCTCACTCTCTTCCAGCGCCTCAACAGCCTTGTTCCGCTCTGTAATGTGATTATCCAGGGAGCGCCGCATCACCTCCAGAGAATCTGACAGCTGGCGGATTTCGGAAAAGCGTGATACAGTGCTGGATACTGGTGTCAGATCCAGAGCCGCGATACGGCGGCTCTGTTCTGTTATTTCATAAAGGGGATGGGAAAATTTGTGAGCCAGAAACCATGCAAGGATCATTGCCAGGACCAGCGCCACCAAACTAATGAATAAAACTCTTATCTGGTCCTGCCTGGCAGAACCAATCAAGTCTGTTTCCGGTATAATGACCGCAACCCAGAGCTTTTTCTTCGAGGAAATGTTGAAAGGCCGAACGCTTGTCCACCATGTCTGGCCTTCACTCTCAAAGCGCAACGGAAGCTTTTCATAGGAGTAATGTTTCCGCCAGTGTTTCATGCAAGCTGCTAGCTCGGGGATTCCAATGCTTTCGACTGGTTTAAGTATTGTTTCCGAAATTAAATTTTTGTCCTGAAACCGTTCATCGCGGGGCAGTCCGATGATGTCTCCTGATTCCATGAAAACAAAAACCCTTCCATGTTCTGTCGGTTTCAGGGAAGACGTGAAGGTGCTGAGATCACCGAGTAGCAGGTCGTAAGCAATCACTACCATTTCACCATTAGGATCTTTAGCGGCAATACCTGCAGTTATGCCAGGAGCCTTGCTTGTAAAAAAATAATCGATATCGGTCCAATAGATCGCCTCCATGGAATGATGAACGATACTGGCCGTGGTCCATACACGGTAATTCTCTCGAGGCCCTGTGTGCCATATCCGTTTTCTGGGATCATAGATCAGTTCTTCAGGAGTTATGTCATTAGCGCTTGTACCAGAGGGGTGATGTTTCAGGACATCTTCTACCTGCCAGGTCGCATCTTCCCACCAGGTTTTTAGCCTTTTCTCACCATTTTCATCCCACAAAATCCATTTAGCTGTTTTTTGCCAATCCTCGGGGCGGTTTTGGCGACGAAAATCACGTGTTGTCCATTGAACCTTATCTGCCTCAATTTCGATCTCTCCTCCTGATTCATTCCTGAAAATTGTAAACTCGTATCCTGACATATCTGAAACCATCATTGAAACACACTGGGGCAGATGAATCATACTGGGTAAAAAGAGATCCATTAAAGCGTCCGTGTCATAGCGCTTGACCAAACCGCTGGTCACCCATCTATGGACATTCGTTGTTTTCTCAATAATGGGATCAAATAGTTGATGCAGCTCTGAATGGGTATTCTTTTGAGTACTTTCGATAAGCGGCTTTGCCACATCATCCATCAATCGGGAAGTCTGGATGAATGACATTGTATAGATCGAAGCAGCGATGAGGATAACAAGTAACGCAAAGGAGATAAACAAACTCCAGCGAACAGTAACAGCAGGCCCTGGCATTTTATTTGACTTTATTTGTTCCATAGGGCTTTTGGTTTATTTTGGTTCCGGAAATTTCATGTTCAAACTTTTTAAAAAAGTTTCTGGAAATGGGCGGTCTCCAAGGGAACGAACCACTTTAACTTTTTCCCAAACTTTTTTATAATCGCCTTCACGAAATAAAGAATAGGCCCACTGGCGCCAGGAGTGATTGAGGGTCGGATCAATAATAGTGCTTTCTTTGAAATGTTTATTGGCAATACCAAAATATCGTGCACGTTCTTGAGGGAGATCTTTTGATATACTGTCAGCCTTATATGAATATGCTACTCCAGCGTCAGCAAGTAATGCTACTTCCTGGTATTTGTCGTCAATCAATTCTTTTGCTTTTTCAAAATATTTTATTGATTCATCAAAAGAATTGTCAGCTTTTCCGCGCGCGAGCAGAATTCGGCCAAAACCCCAGTATGGTTGATAGTTGTCTGGATTAAGCAACCAGGATTGGTTATAGCGCCGCATCGCATAATGGAGGTTGTCCTTACTTATAAATTCATGAGCAACTGCCGCCCATGCTTTGCTGGCTTCTTTTCGGTCCCCTCCAAAACCTGCAGCTGCTTTTTTGATAAACGCTTCGTCTAATTCTTTCATATGTTCAGGGCGCGGTATTTCCGGCTGGCCATACATTGGAAAGTTGTCAATCCTTTGATCGTTTGAAATAGTCACACAGCTGGTTAAAAGTAAAACTGTACAGAATATCAGACATATAAAAATAACTTGCTTGTCAGTTTTTTTCATACAATCTCCTTGATATATGCGGATATATCATTGATGACAGATATGATAATCATATCTGTCATGTTTCAGTTTCAATTCCGCGTTTGTTTCAATTTTAGATATTCAACCGTACATTTTGATTTAAAAGAACAAATTACATCAGAGACTGTAGGGGAGGGCCTTGCGTCCTCCCAGGGCCTTGCGTCCTCCCAGGGCCTTGCGTCCTCCCTTGTTTGATTATTAACAATTAAAATGCCATGGATATGGTTGGGCATAATAACATATTTGTCGATATCAATATTTTCGTATTGTTCTGAAATATCTCTCCATTGTTTATAAATAATTTGTCCTACATCTGACAACTGTGTGTGGTTGTGGGAGGACGCAAGGCCCTCCCCTACGCCATTTTTACATGTTCCAATTTACATCCGGTAACATGCTTCCCGCATCCCGGATCACGCATCAATATCGATAAATTTGTTAATCTGTTTTTCGAAAAACGTGGTGTTAACCAAAATTTCGGTAATGACATCTAGCTTTATATGTTCTGCCATTTCCAGTTTTAAAAAAATAAGCGGATTTTCACCCATATTTTATCAGAATCACACTTATTTTTTATGTGTACCTATAGAATTATATTTCACACTCTGAATTAGTATCTCATAACATAAATCCAGCGATTCGCGATAGCAAATAATACTTCGTGCTCAGAGCATTTTATTAAGCCCAGCAATATTATTTGTCTGCTTCTTTTTTAGATTTAACAATTTCATGATAACAGAATTTAGTTACAATTCAGGCAATATAAATCTTTCTGCTTTTTCCTGAAAATCTTTAGCCAGTTTTGACAATTCAATAGCATTTGAAGTGACCTGGGAACTGCTTTCTCTGGTTTTTGCCGCGTCTTTATTGATTTCTGAAATTTCATCAGCGATATTTGTTGCCGTTTCCATGCCAAGTCTGACTTTATCGTTTACACCTTGAATACCTTCAGAAGCCTCGCTGACATTAGCTGCTATTTCACGTGTGGTAGCGGATTGTTCTTCTATTGAAACTGCGATAGATGTTACGATTTCATTGCTCTGATCAATAATGCCTGTTATCTGTGTTATCCCTGTAACCGTCCTCATGGCCGTCCGCTGGATTTCCTGGACCATTTCGTTTATTTCACCGGTTGCGTCAGACGTCTGTCTGGCGAGTTCCTTGATTTCACCAGCGACAACCGCGAAGCCCTTGCCAGACTCACCTGCACGGGCCGCTTCAATCGTGGCGTTTAAAGCCAGAAGGTTTGTCTGTTCGGAAATGTCTGTGATGGCTTCTGTTATTTTACTGATATTTCTCGTAGCATTTCCAAGATCATCAATTTTATCAGAAGTGCTTTTCGCTTCGATGACCGCTTTTTCTGTTATGTCCCGCGCTTCCGCAGCACTTTTCGAGATGTCGTTAATTGTATTTGTTGTTTCCTGAACTGCTAAAGCGATCATTTCAATATTTTTCGCTGCTTTTTCCATTTCTCCTGCTGAAGCTTTCATACTGGTGTTCATTTTTTCAGCTTCATTATCAACGGTATCCGTCCTTTGGGAAGTCGCTTGTGCATTATCAAACATAAGAGTGGATAAAGCCTCTAATTCCTCCGCCATATTGATATTGTCACCTGTACTGTTCTTTATGGCGTCAATCAGGATGGCGATTTCCTTGATCATGGAATTCAGATGGTCCACGATTTCTCCGATTTCATCCTGTGAATTAATCTCCACCTTTGTGGTAAAATCACCTTTTGAAAGCGAATTCAGACCATTCCTGATTTTTTTAATGGGGCCTCCCAGCCCCCCCATTATGATTTCTTGTATAACGCCACCTGCAATTGTAATGAGAATTGCAAACACAATAAGGCGGACAATAGAGAAAGAGTCCCGAAACATCCAGGCGGAAAGACAGAAAGTCAAACCAATAGCGAAAGTGTTGTAAATAACAAATTTAGTGCGAAGCCGCCATTTAAACAGGAAATAGTGAACGACTGCGGCGATAGTACTTAACAGAACATAGGTGATACAAAGAATAGCAGCAACCTTGGCATCCATGTTTGCCTCCCTATGGGTACAAGATGTTTTAGCGTTTATAACTAAAAAATTTCTTCAAACACGATCACGTTTTATCTCATTATTAAAACGCGATATTATATGCTTGTTGGACTAAATTTTTAAAATCGTAATAAGTGTTGTAGCTTCTAAATATTAACAAATATTATTAATAATATATGCGAACTACAATGAATTTACAATATTTAAATACTGATAAATAATGATGAATATTAAAACAAATAGGGTTTTGAAGGTATCATGTTAATTCATGATTTGTCTTGAATTAGCAGCCTTTAATGTGTAATATCAATATGCTGGATGGGAGCCATTCTCAAGTACAATATCATCATAATATTTTCGGGGGTATAAAATGACATCTGTTGAAATCTGTTGGCTGTTTGTGCTTCATTGTGTGCTCTGTTCAACTGGGGTGGGTTTTTCTTACTTACAGCATAAGCGGCGTCTTAGGACTAAGGTTACCATTTTTATTACAACTGTTTCAGCTGTTTTCTTTGTTAGTACGTCATATCTGGTTCACAATGAAGTCTCTATTGGCAGGTTTATAATCACTACCGTAATTTTAACACCGGTATGTATGTATCTTGTGAACAGGATGATGAAAGCGATAATTCTCCCGATAGACAATATCAATACATGCCTCGACTATTTATCAAAAGGAGATTTTTCAAAAGATATATTGGTGCTTACGGAAGATGAAATGGGTGAAATTTCCGGCAAACTAAATACTATGATTAATGAGATATCTTTTCTGGTGGCCGCCATAAAAAAGAGTTCTTCTGACAATTTTGAAATGTCTGAAAGCATGACGGGACTTTCAAATCAGATGAGTATGAATGCTGAAAACGCATCAAGCCGAACAAGTACTGTTTCAACATCAGCAGAAGAGATGAATTCAAACATGAAAGCCATTGCCTCTGCCATGGAACAGGCGTCGACCAATATGGAGATGGTGGCAGCTTCAGTGGAAGAAACAACGGACACTATTCAAAATATCGCACAGAATTCTGAGAAAGCCCGTGCTATAACAGAAAATACAGTTGAGCGATCAAAGAGCACTTCTGAAAAAGTAGAAGCGCTTGGTATAGCGGCAAGGAATATTAACAAAATAACTGAAACGATCAGTGATATTTCTGAACAGACAAACCTGCTGGCCTTAAACGCTACCATAGAAGCTGCACGCGCGGGAGAAACAGGTAAAGGCTTTGCAGTTGTGGCAAATGAGATTAAAGATCTGGCCCGTCAGACAGCTGAATCGACCAGTGAAATTAGAACTATGATTGAAGATGTACAGAAAACGGCTTCAGGTGCTGTTGATGAAATCGGGCAAATCACTACTATCATTATCGACGGAAATGAGGTGGTGTCCGAAATAGCCATCGCAGTTGAGGAACAGTCGGTTACTACCCGTGAAATAGCGGAAAATGTATCTCAGGCCGCCGCAGGGATACAGAGAGTAAATGAGAATGTGGCGCAAAGTCTTAATGTCGCGGAGCAGATATCACAAGAGATATCAGAGGTGAACAGAGATGCTAAAAAAATATCCAGCAGTAGCGTGAAGGTAAAGACAAGCTCTCTTGAACTGTCGGAAGTCGCTAAATCGCTTCAGGAAAAAGCAGGAAGATTTATTTTATCGAGTGAGGCCTTTGCCTGAAAAAGAGAAAGAAAAACTAAGTATTATCATTATAGCCATTATAATTGCGGGCGTGTTATCAGCATGTATTTTTGGCAATTTTTTTCTTATTGAAGCATCTGGTCACTGTGGTGTTGTGAGGTTTTACGAATATACTATCGGCATATTCGGTCTTTGCTTATGGGCCGTTGGTTTGCTGACAGGTCTTTTTCTAATAAAAAAAAATAAAAAAAATAAAACCCTTTATGTCGTGGGCTTTGGGATACTTGCTGTCATTAACCTGGCCATGCTAACAGCAGCTGTGGTGTTAGTTTATACTGAACTGGCAGCTGATTTTGTTTTTACAGAGACCGATAGCCTAATAGAGAGTGTTTCACAAAAAGGGGATGCGCTTGCAGCCCTGGAACTGGGTAAACGAAAAACTGTATCTGCAGCACCTCTTCTTTGTGAGATCGCTGTTGATTCTTCAAAGGATATCAATCTGCGTCATAATGCCGTTCGATCTTTAGGTCTTATCGGATTCTCTTTGCAAAACAGAGACAGAGCGTATGAAAGCATATTAATGAGTCTTTTTAAAGTGCTGGAATCGTCTGTAGAAAATGAAAAGCACTTAAGAGTAGAGGCAGCTTCTTCTCTCAGCCTGTTTAAGGACAGACGTGCGACAGAGCCTCTATTTGCCTGCATTTCAAAAGAGACCGATAGCTACATAAAGGGGGGAATCATAGATGCTGTCAGCAGGAACGGAGATGAAAGCGCGGTCCCATTATTGCTTGAACTGGCTGAGTTTTATAAGGATGATGACTACCTGAGCTATAGAATTAAAAAGGCGATTGAAAATTTAAAAGGAGTGGAGAAATAATTGGAAGTATGTAATCTATTTCTATGCTTGTGTTTAAGTTGTTTTTTTGCAATGTTCAATGATCAGTTCAATAAACAATTCTTTATCTCAGTGCTGACAGCCAAAGGAGGCGAACATGTCTGAAAGGTTGAAAATTGCAATCAATACCGGCGGAGGGGATGCGCCTGGACTAAACGCGGTAATTGAGGCTGTTGTGATGGCCGCGTATAACAGGAATTGGGAGGTCTTTGGCATTAAAAACGGCTATAGCGGTTTGCTGGATACGGAAGATATTGTGCCGCTATCTCCCAAGCAGGTCCGGCGGATATCAAGTATCGGCGGTACGATTCTGGGGACCACCAATAAAGGGAATCCTTTTGAGATGCCGATCACGAATGCTGCGGGTGATGTGGAGATCCGCGATATTTCGGACAGAGTCGTGGACAATTTCAAGCGCCTCCGTCTTGACTGCCTTGTGGCTATCGGCGGTGACGGCAGCCTTGATATCGCTTATAAATTTTTTCAGAAAGGGATACCTGTAATTGGTGTCCCAAAGACTATTGATAATGACCTTGGCGGTACGGTCATTACTTTTGGATTTGATACAGCGGTTAGTATTGCAACGGACGCGATCGACAGACTCCATTCAACAGCCAGGAGTCATGAACGGGTGATTGTTGTGGAAGTAATGGGAAGACACGCGGGTTGGATCGCGTTGCACAGCGGGATATCAGGCGCGGCAAACACCATCCTGATTCCTGAGATCCCTTTTGATATTGATAAGGTGTGTGATCATATTATGGCGGACGAACTTCAGGGAGAGCGGTATGCCATTGTTGTTGTGGCAGAAGGCGCGGCTCCTGCCGGCGGCGGGCAGATCAGTCAAGGCGGAGGAGAAGTTGGACGACAGGATGTGCTTTTAGGAGGTGTTGGTCAATATGTCGCAGAGGAGATTGCCAAAAAGACAAAAAAAGACACACGGTCCCTTGTGCTTGGCCATTTGCAGCGGGGAGGTTCACCTACCACGTTTGACCGTCTTCTGGCCCTCCGTTTCGGAGCGGCAGCTATCCGTATTATTGAAGAGGAAAAATTCGGATCAATGGTTGCCCTTGATCCACCAATTGTAAAAGCGATTCCCCTGGATCAGGTGATCGGGAGTATCAAAAACGTTCCTTTAGATAGCGATATTGTTCTAACAGCTAGAGATATCGGTATCTGTTTCGGAGACTAGCCGGCAAATTATTTTTATTTTGCACCACAAGCCACAGAGATCACAGAGGACATTTTTTATACCAGCCGGGAGAAAAACGGCTGCTATAAAAGGCCCTAATCCCGCTAAAGCAGGATAAAAAACATACTTGGCACGAAGTGCTCAAAACGCCGTAGGCTGGCTGTTTTTAAACAATCCTGCTTTAGTTTAGCGGGATTGTTTAAAAGAAAGAAACGCCTCTGTGATCTCTGTGGCTCTATGGTGATTTTTTTGTAAAATGGTAAGAGATAAAATGGCATGGAAAGTATATCTGTTAAGATGCGCTGATAATTCGCTTTACTGCGGTATAACAACAGACATTGATGCTCGGATCGCGAAACATAATGCCGGAAAAGGGGCAAAATATACGAGAGCACGCTTGCCGGTGGAGCTGGCCGCGGTAAGCGATGATATGCCAAAAAGTAAAGCCCTTATGCTGGAGCATAGGATTAAACAACTGCCGGCTGATAAAAAGATAGAAGCCTTAAAGAATTCAAAGGCTGACAGTGAAAAACAGAAGCTTCTTGAATGTGTGACAAAGAAGTTTGAGATTCATGGGATTAAGCACTAGTACCGTTTAACAGGATACCAGTGTTTATTGCCGAAGTCTTTTTCCTTTAAAAAGATCAGCCCGGATTGTGCGGAAGGGTTTACTGGAGCATATGTGTACGGGAGTGCTGAAGGTATTGTTTTATCGTCGCAGATATCGAATGCTTGATCTGTATAAAACTGCTTGCCGCCAGGTTGAAACCGGTCACTTAACAGGTCTTTTAATGAAGCGATCCTGTGATTATAAACAGTATAGTAAGTAAAATCGGAATTATCGCTATTATGCACTCTCAAGAGGAGTTCATCTTTAAAAACTTTTGCGGCAGGATCTCCTTTTTTGCTTTTTACTAAGATATCATCACAGGCAAAAACTATCCTCTGGTCCAGCACCTTGTGAAAATTATCGAGCCATGCATCTGGATGATCAAGAGTATATTTTTTCAGCAGAAATAGATATTCCCTCGCGTTTTGGGCGCTATCAAGAGTGTCGATTAAGGTCAAATTTCGTATCCGGTTCAAGGGATATCCCCTGTACCATTCTTCTTCATATTGGGAGACCATATGGTTATTTTTATAAAGTGTGACCTTTACGAAGTCCTGCATGCGGCCTTTTGAAAAAAAACCTTCGCATTTAATAAAAAGAAGGGAGTCTTGATATACGGTCAATGTGCCATACCCATCAGCATAGCGGCCTTTACAGGGGCCGTCCCATGTCAATGTTTGGTTTTCAGCCGGTTCAGGATCAAAGATCCTGCAATCAACATTGTCAGGAGTAATCCAGTGATTTGAAAGACACGAACAGAGAATTCCGGTTATGCAGGAAAGAAATGCTGATAAAAGAAAAACCCGCGTTGTTAGATGCAGTCTATGTTTTAACATTTTTTACCGTGTTTGACGTAAAAAGAATGGATAAATCATAGAGTATTTTTAAATTATCATCAAGCTTTCTATTTTTTAAGTTTAATAATTGATACCGTTTGCAAAAACAGTGTAAGCATTGTATTATTTTCTGGAATAAATAATCGGTTTGTTCCAGATCCCTCAACTTGAAAAGCTGATATTCAAATGACAGAAGAAAATAGGGGAACAGAAACAAGAAAACAGGGACGGCAGGGTGCGGTGATAAAAATCGCTGTTGTCGCGTTTCTGGCATTTGTCTGTTTTCTGGGATATTTGTTTCTCTCTGAAACAAGAGAAGATACATTGAAGGCTGGAAAAGATTTGATCAAATCGATTTCTGGTTATCAGCCTGTGAAGGTCGCAGAAACTATTGAAAAAGATCTCACCTATATCCTCGAAGAGCACAACACCGGTTTAAACCTGGAACTTGTCAGGCGGACCATTACCGGCACAATCGACAAGGTATATAAAAAGGATTACACGATCCATATCCCCCACCTGTATGAGGGGAAATTTACATTTGACGGATATGCTGAAATAAAATGCCCGGTCACCTATTCCTATTATGTCAGCCTTGACGGGGACTGGAAAATAATCTTAAAAAATTCGATTGTCATGGTTCATGCGCCAGGGATTGAGACGGGCAATCCACAGATCGACACATCCCGTCTGAAGGAACGGTTTGAGGGGAACCCAATTGTTTTTGACAGAGACATGGCACTGAAAAGACTCCGTTCTGATTTAACAAGGGAGTTTAAGATAATAGGGGAGGAACAGAGGAGCATTTCATATGTCCGTGAAGACTGCCGCCGACAGGTTGAAAGGTTTGTACGCACCTGGCTGCTGAATAAGGAGCATATTGAAGCGGTCATTGTTGTTTTTGAGGATGACGAGGTGTTAACTCAAAAAGCTGAAGTTATTGAACAGGACCAGGAGTATCTGGAGATTAGAAAGAGTGTTAGGTGATCTGGATTAAGAAAACATGCTTGATATAGTAACGAATTTGTAGCCTTGATCCCGGATGATGTCAATAGCCATAGGGAGTATTTCGTCTGGGAAGTCTTTATGTCGTTCGGTTCCCAGGTGCATGAGAACAATGCCGCCATTCGCTCTGCCGAGCTGACCACCGTCTAGGGAAGTCAGTGTTTTCAACATTGTTTCAGCATCACGGTAGTTTTTACTGTTTTCATCAATTACCCAGTCAAGGATATCAAAGTTTTGCGGTGACCGTGTCCAGTCAACATGCTTAAAGCCGACCAGACCGGCCCATTCCCTTATCTGTTGATTATGTTCTCCATACGGTGCCCGCCACCACGGTGCCATTGATTTTCCGGTCAGTTTTTCAAAAAGGTTCTTGGTGGTTAACAGTTCTTCCTGTAGGATTTCCCGTGTTACGCCCGGAGCAGTATGGTGCCGCATATTATCATCATATGTAGTGAGGTGTAAGTGTGAATAAGTATGGTTGCCGACTTCGTGACCTTCTGCCACGATATTTTTAACGGTTTCAGGGTAGTTTTTAATAAATTTTCCGGTTACAAAGATGGTTGTGATGATCCCTTTTTCCCTTAACACATTAAGCACTTTTTCAGCTCTTTTATTTGTTGATCCCGCGTCAAAGGTAAGGGCAATATGCGGTTTGTCACGGGGACCCTGCATACGGTTCACGGCAAAACCGGTCAGGATTTTCGCTTTAACTCTGTTCAGCCTTTGGACAATGCCGGCCATGGAATACAATTCATTTCCTTTGGAATCAGCTGATCTGACCTGGATTACATTGGTCCCAGGTTCAAGGAGAATGTCTTCAAACAGGAAACCTGAAGCTGTAACAGGGGCATTTGCTATTTCCCTATTATTCACTAAAAGATGCACCCACTGTGCTCCAGGGGCGTATCCTGTGAAGTTTGCTTTGGCCTTCCTGAGCGTGAGCTGTTTCACGCCAAGGTCCAGGCTAGGAGTAGCCAACAGGGAGTTTTTATTGTCATAGATCCTGTTGGGTGGATCGGGGATGTTGTTTAGACTGACACTGTTTTTATTTAGACGGTCCGGAAGCATTGGGAAAACAGATAGGTATGACACGATGATAGTGGTGACGATGAGGGCGACAAAGGTCAGGGCAACAAAGAGTGTGGACCGGACATGATTTGTCCGTTCAATTTCATTCATTGTCTCCTTGAAAAGGGTTTCGAGATCAGTGTATGATGTTTCAACAGCTTCGATGTGCTGCTTCAGGGTCGCTATTTTTTCTGGATGTTTGTAGCATTCCATAATAGGCTATTACCGTAAACGGTTGTTGGAACAATTATTCAGCGCTGCAAACGAAACTTTAAAATTCTCGCATAACATGTTATACTGTGTCAAGATATCGTTCCACACAGTCTTCGTTTTTGCCAAAACATACTAAAGATTATAAGACAGGATTTCGTTTTATGAAACAAATTCTAATTGTTGATGATGATTTGATTCAACTCGATATACTGATACAGGCATTTCAACCACATGCTGACGATATTAAGGTTCATTCTGCGATCAATGGTGAAGATGGAGTACGTATAATAAATAACAGGGACATTGATCTGATATTAACTGATTTAATAATGCCGGTGATGGATGGCTTTGAATTGATATCCTATGTCAGTAAATTATTTCCAGAAATACCGGTATTAATAATGACCAGTCATGAGTTTCCTGATTTTGGAGAAAGAATAGATGTCTTTGATTCGAGCAGGTATTTTAAGAAACCGCTAAAGGTTAAAGCTCTGACAAACTATATATTAAAAGAACTTAAAGTGGAATTAAAAAGTAAAATATGGGGGATCAGTCTTGTTCCGTTTGTGTGGCTTCTTAATCTGGAACAAAAGACATGTACACTGACTGTTAAAGCGAAAAACAGAACAGGACAATTGTTCTTTACAAAGGGTGACCTGATCACCGCCGAGGGAGAGGGGCTGCATGATGATGAAGCAGCCATTGAAATCATAAGCTGGGAAAAGCCGGAAATAGAAATCACTAATGTAAATAAAAAGAAGAAGAAGAATATTAAGCAGCATATAAAGGGTATATTAATGAATGCTCTCAATGTGCAGGAAAAAAAGAAAACTGGCGAAGGCAGACGGTGCAAGATAGTTATTAAATCAAGGAAGAAAAAAGTGCCAAACGCCTAAAATAGATAATTACACTCCAGCCGGCCGTCATAAAAATCGCTATCACCCCATCCTTCATGGTTCATAAGACGGAGTTTGATTTCAATGTTTTCATTGAGCTTATACCAGAAATCGCCGTGGTACGCCTGTGTGTCTGTGTTTCTGCCGGGGCGATGGTTGTTTGAATACTCAAGGACCAGCCTGAAGGATTTGTTGACAACCCATCCCCATTTAATCATCTCTGATGCAGTGCCGGCCGACCAGTTCAATTCTGTCATGGTTCTTGTGTATCCGCCTGTTGGATAACCTCGCCACGGGGCGATGACATCGCCGTGTTGTGAGTTTTTGTGGCAGCCAAGTGTCAGCTTGTGTTTTTTATATTTTATAACTACCCTGGCCGCTCCAAGAGTGGCGTCAGCCGTCCCTGTAATTTTAGCGTCATAGTTAAGTGCGTTTATTTCAGTGGGTGACAGCCCTTTGAGTGTAATATGGTCAATGCCTCTGTCATTCTGGTAGAGATATCTAAAGCCCGGAATAATTGAAAGGTCGTCCGATAGTTTTAACGTGTAATTGGCTTCATACATGGCTGAATGCTGCAGACCGCTTACACTTGTAAAACAGAAGTCGAGTTTAAGATTCTTGATGGATTTATTTGTAATACCGAGTACAAACAGGTCATTCTTATTGGAGCCGCCGTTTTCAGGAGTATATCGTAAATGTCTTCCACTGTCATCATTATGGTTCCATCCGTCAACAAGCATGACATCATGAAATTTAATATGATGCCTCAGTTTCTGTTTGGAAAAAAGTCCCGCCTTGATAAGTGTATCAGGGATATCCCTGTTTTCAATGCTTACACCTGAAAAAGTGTTCGGTATCATTTTTGTATCATTTGACGCTGTAAGGAAGCTTTCGAAAATCTGCCTGCCGCCTTTAATGTCTGTATTTCCAAAGGAAAGTTGGAGATATGCTTGGGCCAGAACATTCATGCTCTGGGGTTCGTATCGCGTATTTCCATCTTCATCTATATATTTTTCCCTGCTGTAAGTATCTTTGGGTGCTTTGCCGCCGGCAACATCTTCTTCATCAACAACGTTCATGTGATGGGCAGAGTAAAAGCCGAGTGTTGTGCTTAGCCCGTGGAAAGGGGCGGTTTTATGGATAAGACTGCCGCCGATAGCAAAACCGGTTGGGTCAATTCCTTGGACCGGTTCACCGTTTATCTCAACTGTCTTTGAATTATTTTCATCTGTCCTGTCGACTTTCATGTAATGGGCTCTGACCCTCCCATAGAACATGGATTGGCTGAAAATTTCCATAAAGCTATCTGCTTTTTCAGGAAGAACGTGATAAACTTCCGTCATATTATTTTTCAGGATTCTTTTTGGTTTATCATCAGCAAAAACGGTTTGTGAACCGAAAAAAAGGATAATTGCTGTAAAAAATAATAATCGGTGTCTGTTTGAAATTTCAATCGTCATTTTCGTCCTTTCAAAAAATTTATATTTCTAAAACTTAATACATCTAGCAAAAAGAGCTAATTAGACGTTGATACGCTTATATGTCAAACTAAAACTGACATTTTGCGGGTATGCAACCTTGAAATGACCGATTATAACCGCTGATGACGGCTAATCCGCATTTCTCATAAAAATTTGTTTAAAGTTTTGTAAAATAAAGCTTTTAATTTAAAAATAATGTTTTAAGAGTGCATTATGCTAATTATTCAAATAAC